>NZ_JAWHUE010000006.1:3186-5037 GCF_034531355.1 Microbacterium xanthum | reverse complement strand
TGGGGTATGTTTGTGAAGTTGCCCTTCTGGGCCTGCTTGGTTGTGGGCTGGTTGGTGCATCCGATCTTTGAGAACTCAACAGCGTGCACTTGTCAAATGCCAAATAACCTCGGCCACTTTTTTGTGGTTTGAGATTCCTTTGGATCAATTTTGGATTGTCAGCAATGGCATCCGTTTGGTCATGATTGAACTCGCTGTGCCTGGTCTTATTCCGACTGGGTGTGGCAATCGTTTTTTACGGAGAGTTTGATCCTGGCTCAGGATGAACGCTGGCGGCGTGCTTAACACATGCAAGTCGAACGGTGAAGCAGAGCTTGCTCTGTGGATCAGTGGCGAACGGGTGAGTAACACGTGAGCAACCTGCCCTGGACTCTGGGATAAGCGCTGGAAACGGCGTCTAATACTGGATATGAGATGCGATCGCATGGTCGTGTTTGGAAAGATTTTTCGGTCTGGGATGGGCTCGCGGCCTATCAGCTTGTTGGTGAGGTAATGGCTCACCAAGGCGTCGACGGGTAGCCGGCCTGAGAGGGTGACCGGCCACACTGGGACTGAGACACGGCCCAGACTCCTACGGGAGGCAGCAGTGGGGAATATTGCACAATGGGCGCAAGCCTGATGCAGCAACGCCGCGTGAGGGATGACGGCCTTCGGGTTGTAAACCTCTTTTGGTAGGGAAGAAGCCTTCGGGTGACGGTACCTGCAGAAAAAGCGCCGGCTAACTACGTGCCAGCAGCCGCGGTAATACGTAGGGCGCAAGCGTTATCCGGAATTATTGGGCGTAAAGAGCTCGTAGGCGGTCTGTCGCGTCTGCTGTGAAATCCCGAGGCTCAACCTCGGGCTTGCAGTGGGTACGGGCAGACTAGAGTGCGGTAGGGGAGATTGGAATTCCTGGTGTAGCGGTGGAATGCGCAGATATCAGGAGGAACACCGATGGCGAAGGCAGATCTCTGGGCCGTTACTGACGCTGAGGAGCGAAAGGGTGGGGAGCAAACAGGCTTAGATACCCTGGTAGTCCACCCCGTAAACGTTGGGAACTAGTTGTGGGGTCCTTTCCACGGATTCCGTGACGTAGCTAACGCATTAAGTTCCCCGCCTGGGGAGTACGGCCGCAAGGCTAAAACTCAAAGGAATTGACGGGGACCCGCACAAGCGGCGGAGCATGCGGATTAATTCGATGCAACGCGAAGAACCTTACCAAGGCTTGACATACACCAGAACGGGCCAGAAATGGTCAACTCTTTGGACACTGGTGAACAGGTGGTGCATGGTTGTCGTCAGCTCGTGTCGTGAGATGTTGGGTTAAGTCCCGCAACGAGCGCAACCCTCGTTCTATGTTGCCAGCACGTAATGGTGGGAACTCATGGGATACTGCCGGGGTCAACTCGGAGGAAGGTGGGGATGACGTCAAATCATCATGCCCCTTATGTCTTGGGCTTCACGCATGCTACAATGGCCGGTACAATGGGCTGCGATACCGCGAGGTGGAGCGAATCCCAAAAAGCCGGTCCCAGTTCGGATTGAGGTCTGCAACTCGACCTCATGAAGTCGGAGTCGCTAGTAATCGCAGATCAGCAACGCTGCGGTGAATACGTTCCCGGGTCTTGTACACACCGCCCGTCAAGTCATGAAAGTCGGTAACACCTGAAGCCGGTGGCCTAACCCTTGTGGAGGGAGCCGTCGAAGGTGGGATCGGTAATTAGGACTAAGTCGTAACAAGGTAGCCGTACCGGAAGGTGCGGCTGGATCACCTCCTTTCTAAGGAGCTTCTGAGCCCTTTGGGGTTCCAGAGCCCGCTTCGAGCGAATGTCTCGGAGGGGTTTGCTCATGGGTGGAACATTTGATGAGGTG
>NZ_JAWHUE010000006.1:0-3086 GCF_034531355.1 Microbacterium xanthum | reverse complement strand
GTGAGGGGTTGTGGGACGTGCTTGATCATCCTGCCGGGTGATCGACGTGATGGAAGCGTGTAGACGAACGGTCTTGAAAGGCCGGCCATAGTGGGTGCCAGCCCCGTAGTCGAAATGCGTGTTTCAGCGTGGCGTGTATCCCAAGTAGCACGGGGCCCGAGAAATCCCGTGTGAATCTGTCAGGACCACCTGATAAGCCTAAATACTCCCAGATGACCGATAGCGGACAAGTACCGTGAGGGAAAGGTGAAAAGTACCCCGGGAGGGGAGTGAAATAGTACCTGAAACCGTTTGCTTACAAACCGTTGGAGCCTCCTTAGTAGGGGTGACAGCGTGCCTTTTGAAGAATGAGCCTGCGAGTTAGCGATACGTGGCGAGGTTAACCCGTGTGGGGTAGCCGTAGCGAAAGCGAGTCTGAACAGGGCGTTCAGTCGCGTGTCCTAGACCCGAAGCGAAGTGATCTATCCATGGCCAGGTTGAAGCGACGGTAAGACGTCGTGGAGGACCGAACCCACTTAGGTTGAAAACTGAGGGGATGAGCTGTGGATAGGGGTGAAAGGCCAATCAAACTTCGTGATAGCTGGTTCTCTCCGAAATGCATTTAGGTGCAGCGTTGCGTGTTTCTTGCCGGAGGTAGAGCTACTGGATGGCCGATGGGCCCTACAAGGTTACTGACGTCAGCCAAACTCCGAATGCCGGTAAGTGAGAGCGCAGCAGTGAGACTGTGGGGGATAAGCTTCATAGTCGAGAGGGAAACAACCCAGACCACCAACTAAGGTCCCTAAGCGCGTGCTAAGTGGGAAAGGATGTGGAGTTGCTCAGACAACCAGGAGGTTGGCTTAGAAGCAGCCACCCTTGAAAGAGTGCGTAATAGCTCACTGGTCAAGTGATTCCGCGCCGACAATGTAACGGGGCTCAAGCACGCCACCGAAGTTGTGGCATTGACATTATTGGTAGGCCTTCGTGGTCCAGCCGTGTTGATGGGTAGGAGAGCGTCGTGTGGGCAGTGAAGCGGCGGGGTGACCCAGCCGTGGAGGCCACACGAGTGAGAATGCAGGCATGAGTAGCGAAAGACGTGTGAGAAACACGTCCTCCGAAAGACCAAGGGTTCCAGGGTCAAGCTAATCTTCCCTGGGTAAGTCGGGACCTAAGGCGAGGCCGACAGGCGTAGTCGATGGACAACGGGTTGATATTCCCGTACCGGCGAAGAACCGCCCAAGCTAATCCAGTGGTGCTAAGAGTCCTAACCAGGAATGGATGGATCCCTTCGGGGTGAAGCCGTCCTGGCGAACGCTCGACCCCATGCTGGTGCGGCTAGCGTATTAACAGGTGTGACGCAGGAAGGTAGCCCAAGCCAGGCGATGGTTGTCCTGGTGCAAGTGCGTAGGCCGAGTGGTAGGTAAATCCGTCACTCATTCAGGCTGAGACACGATGCGGATGAAAAGTGGGTGATCCTATGCTGCCGAGAAAAGCATCGACGCGAGGTTCTAGCTGCCCGTACCCCAAACCGACTCAGGTGGTCAGGTAGAGAATACCAAGGAGATCGAGAGAATCGTGGTTAAGGAACTCGGCAAAATGCCCCCGTAACTTCGGGAGAAGGGGGGCCATCCACTTATACCGCCTTGCGTGGAAAAGGGTGTGGTGGCCGCAGAGACCAGTGGGTAGCGACTGTTTACTAAAAACACAGGTCCGTGCCAAGTCGCAAGACGATGTATACGGACTGACGCCTGCCCGGTGCTGGAAGGTTAAGAGGACGGGTTAGCCGTAAGGCGAAGCTCAGAATTTAAGCCCCAGTAAACGGCGGTGGTAACTATAACCATCCTAAGGTAGCGAAATTCCTTGTCGGGTAAGTTCCGACCTGCACGAATGGCGTAACGACTTCCCAACTGTCTCAACCACGAACTCGGCGAAATTGCATTACGAGTAAAGATGCTCGTTACGCGCAGCAGGACGGAAAGACCCCGTGACCTTTACTACAGCTTGGTATTGGTGTTCGGTGTGGCTTGTGTAGGATAGGTGGGAGACTTTGAAGCAGACACGCCAGTGTTTGTGGAGTCGTTGTTGAAATACCACTCTGGTCACTCTGGATGTCTAACTTCGAACCGTAATCCGGTTCAGGGACAGTGCCTGGTGGGTAGTTTAACTGGGGCGGTTGCCTCCCAAAATGTAACGGAGGCGCCCAAAGGTTCCCTCAACCTGGTTGGCAATCAGGTGGCGAGTGTAAGTGCACAAGGGAGCTTGACTGTGAGACTGACAGGTCGAGCAGGGACGAAAGTCGGGACTAGTGATCCGGCAGTGGCTTGTGGAAGCGCTGTCGCTCAACGGATAAAAGGTACCTCGGGGATAACAGGCTGATCTTGCCCAAGAGTCCATATCGACGGCATGGTTTGGCACCTCGATGTCGGCTCGTCGCATCCTGGGGCTGGAGTAGGTCCCAAGGGTTGGGCTGTTCGCCCATTAAAGCGGTACGCGAGCTGGGTTTAGAACGTCGTGAGACAGTTCGGTCCCTATCCGCTGCGCGCGTAGGAAGTTTGAGAGGATCTGACCCTAGTACGAGAGGACCGGGTTGGACGAACCTCTGGTGTGTCAGTTGTTCCGCCAGGAGCACCGCTGATTAGCTACGTTCGGGATGGATAACCGCTGAAAGCATCTAAGCGGGAAGCCGGCCTCAAGATGAGACTTCCATACCTTCGGGTGAGAGGCTCCCAGCCAGACTACTGGGTTGATAGGCCGGATGTGGAAGCGCAGCAATGCGTGAAGCTGACCGGTACTAATAAGCCGATGACTTGATAACACCCCCGCTCATTTCTTAATAAGCGTGACTCGCGTCCACCGTGTGGTTCCCGATGTACGGTCGGGAACAACCACAACAAGACACCATTCTTTGTTGTGACCGAATGAAACATCGATAGTGTTTCGGCGGCCATAGCGAGAGGGAAACGCCCGGTCCCATTCCGAACCCGGAAGCTAAGCCTCTCAGCGCCGATGGTACTGCAGGGGCCACCCTGTGGGAGAGTAGGACACCGCCGGACTTCCCTTACCGGAAATGGCCACCCAACGCAGGGTGGCCATTTCCGCGTTAACAG
>NZ_JAWHUE010000005.1:0-33292 GCF_034531355.1 Microbacterium xanthum | reverse complement strand
AGGGCCCTGACGGGCTGAGCAGAATCGACATGTGGTGTTCGGCGTGGTCGCGATACCAGACGCTCATCCCGGTCTGGGGGTCGAGGCGGAGGTGCTCCCACGCGCGCCACAGCGCATCCAGGCGTGACACCACCTCGGGGTAGCGCCACCAGTCCCGAGCCCATGCGGCTTTGTTGCCGCCGTCGACGCGACGTCGATAGTTGGGCAGCAGGAAGCCGCGCACGAACTCGTCGACGGAACCGAAGTAGAGCGCAGGCTCTTCCTCCGCGGCATCGTCGAGCTGCGCGATCACAGCGGTCACCTCATGGCGTGCGGCGGTGGCCGCTTGCGCGTGCAGCTCGACGACCACGGAGGGGTCGAGAGCGTCAACGACTGCCTGCGCGATCTCGGCGTCGACGGCTTTCTGTACGGCCCCGCGTACGGCCTTTTCGACGGCGGGGCCGGCGAGGGATCGAGCCAGTTCGGAGATGCTCACTCCGAATACTCGTCCGGGTTCTCGCTCCTCGAGCTCGTTGGTGTCGGTGTTGTCGACGTCTAAGGGTTCGGCCTCGGTACCGGGCTCGTCCTCGATATCCTCGTTGCCCCAGCTCATCAGGCGGCCTCCCGTTCGTTCTCGGCACGTTCCACAGCTCGCATGGACTCCTGAGCTTCGCTGATCGTCCGCTGCGCCGCCGGGTCGTGCGCGGCGATCGAGGCCTTCACCTTCTCGGCGTGCGGGCCGGTCATCCACGGTTGCGTACGGATCAGCGTCGGGCGGTTGCCCGACGACAGCACCACGGCGCGACCCTTCGGCATCGCCGACAGGTCCGCGACGTCCAGGATGCGCTCACGGTGGAGCTGTTGGTTGACGCTGCGCCCACCGCGACCGGACGACACCGACGACGCCTGACGGTCATAGTCACCGATCAGCTTGGACAGCGATTCAAGGAACGCTTCTTCGGCCACACCGCCGCCGTAGACCTTGACGTTGGAGGCGGACCAGAGCTTGCGCATGCCCGACTCGCCCCACACGTCGATGCCCTGTGACCACGACTGCAGAATGGTCATCAGAACGATGCCGCGCGAGCCGTAGTGGCTGTAGAGGTTCGGCAGCTCACGCCACCGGCACACGTTCGCCGCCTCGTCGAGCACCCCGAGTAGGGGCATCGCGAGACGGCCACCGGGGGATGCCGCGGCAATCTCCTCCGCGGCCTCGACGACGGCCACGGTCAGCGCCGTCACGAGCGGGCCGGCGGTTCCGCGGCCTTCCTTGGACAGCGAATAGAGTGTGCCGCCGTCGCGCACGAAGGACGCGGGGTCGAACTGAGTCCGACTGTCGGAGGCCGACAGCGAATTCACCCACGACGCCACCTGACGGTTGGTGAGGCACGACGCCATTTGCTGCGCCGTGCCGTAGATACCGCCGCGCTGCTTCTCGGGAGCGTTGATGACACCGCGCACCTGGTCGGAGGTGAGCGTGTACCCGTGCTCGTGGAGGATGCGCGCAGGGGCCTCTTCCGAGGGCTGCGTGAGCCAGGTGTAGACGTCGGTGATCGGTCGACCGTCGAGCGCCGCGGCGAGCAGGAGCCCCGCGAGGAGATCCTGCCCGGCGGGGTCGAAGTAGGCATCGGTCTTGGCTCCGGGATCGCGGGAGCCGGAGGCGAAGTGGTCGGCCAGTTTGGCTGCTTTCACCTCGTCGGTGACGTAGCTGAGCGGGTTCCACCACCACGACGGATTCTCGAGCGCGATCCCCTGAGGATCGAACACCCACACCGGGCCGGCCTCCGCGCGCACGTCGCGGGTGGCATCCACCACGTCGCGCTTGTTCGATGTGACGAGCACCCCGCCGGGGGCGTCGAGGATCGCTGGCACCGCGCGGGAGGTGGTCTTCCCCGTACGCGGCCCCCAAATGTCAATGTGCATGTCCTCCCAGGTGCCCCACAGTGGCATCCCGCCCACGGTCTTCCCGATCGGTACGCCGAGCACCGGCTTGCCGTCGACGCCGGTCACGCCGAGACGCTCGGCCGACGCCACCGCGTTCTGTCGGCTCAGGCCGGCGACGTCCTTGCCGCGGCCCATGTACGAGCTGGCGCGGTCGACGCGGGTCCGACCCTTCCGGTATCGGACAATGCCGACGATCGCGAGGACCGCCAGGGCGAGCAGGACAGCGCCGAAGACGGCGATGATCCACGTCGCGGATGCCGGCCACGCCACTCGCCCGAGGATGAGTCCGAGGGTGAGCGCGAACGGGTCGGACGGCAGCTCGGCCGCGGTGCCGTCGAGCTGCGCACCCAGGCGCACCGCAACGTTGGTGAGGATGAGCCCCCCAACGACCACGACGATGAGCACGAGCAGCATCAGCGTCTCGGCTCCGAAGCCGCCCGGATCGCGGCGACGGTTGTTGGAGGTGCTCATCAGACCGGCTCCCTCTCGCGTTCCTCGTGCTCCTCCACCAGCTCCTCCACCGCGCGCACGGCACGGCGGGCGGTGCGGGATCGTTCGTACCACCGCTGGTTCGTGTCGCGGATGGAGCGCTCAGCCTCCGTGAGCGTCACCTGTACCGGGATGCCCGGTCGGGTGCCGACCTTCACGAGGAACTTGCCGCGGCCGGGAGGGTCAACCTCGCGGCCCGTGGCGGCATCCCACGCGGGCGGGTCTTGCCACCCGGTCAGAAGCTCTTGCTCGGCTTCGGAGAACGGGATGACCGTCGTGAGCTCCGGCATTTCGGTGTATGGCAGACCGCCGCACATGACCATGCCGGCACGCTCCACGAAGCCCTTCGCCTTCAAACGGTCCTCCTCCGGGAGCGCGCTCAGGTCGGCCATCGTGTGCGAAATCATTGCCGTGCCGACACCCACCTGGCGGTTGAGTCGGGTGAGGAAGTCCACGCGGTCGACGATGCCGTTACCGGCCCGCAGGGCACGCCACAGCTCGTCCATGATGACGAAGTAGTGCCGACGCGGTTCCAGGCCGGCGTCCGCGAGGACGTTCGCGATGTTTACCGTGGCGAACCCGTTCGACCAGCACGCCAGCAGCGTCGCGGCTCGCAAGTCGCCCTCCGCCTCACCGATCGCGGAAATGTCATAGACCACGGGGCGGTCGAGCGCCATCGGGTTCGTCGTGTGGTGAGAGAACACCCCACCGAGACGACCCGAGCCGTTTGCCAGGGCGAGCAACGACGCTTCGAGGCCGCGCGTAATCTCCTGGTATCTGTTGAAGTCGCCACGGTCAACGGCCACCTGGCGCAGCTCTTCCGGGCCTCCCTGCACGACGCGCAGCAGATCGCCCAGCACCGGGACGCCCTCCATCTTCCGATCGAGCACGCGGAGGGCTTGGTCGATGATCGACTCCTCGACGTCGGAGGGCTGCGCCTTCCGCTGGATCGTCAGCAGAGACGACACCATCGCCAGGCGGCGACCGTGGGCGTCTTCCAGTACCTCGTTCGCCTCCTTCTGGAAGCCGGCTTCAATGAGGCGCTGAGCGGCCTCTTTCGCCTCGCCGGGGTCAAGCACGTTGAGGTATCCGCGTCCGCGTCCGAGGGTGATGACCTGACCGCCAAGCGCGCGAATGACTTCCACGTAGTCCGGGCGCAGATCGCCCAGCACGAGTGGCTGCACACCGTAGCCGGCGAGGCCGGTCGCCATGCGCGCGACTGCCGTCGACTTGCCGAGCCCTGGCTTACCGAGGACGAACAGGGACGGGTTGCTGATGAGCTTCGCCCGCTGGAACCACGAAATGGGGTCGGCGCACAGCGTCGCGCCCGTGTGAATGTGACGGCCCAGCGGGACGCCCACCATCGGCGTACCGGCGCCGATCGCGTACGGCCACAGGCCGCACGCCTGCACCGTCGTGCCGCGCCACTCCGGGACGGGTTGCAAGTAGGTCGACATGCCGCCGCCGGGGCCGCTCCACCCGCGAGCGGTGAGCGACCCACCCGCCGCCGAAGCGCCCGATTGGGTGTTTGTTTGTCCGGTACGGACGAAGATCAGCGCACCCACGACGACCAGCACCAGCAGCCCGCCCAGGGCGAGCAGCGCGATCAGATCAGGGCTCATCAGACACGCTCCCTCAGCGCCGCGGGGACCGACACGTGCTTGGTCAGCACGAGCCCGAGGGGCAGCGCAGCGGCAAACGCGCTGTCCTGTGATCCGTACACCGGGCGAAGGCGAAGGCGAGCCGTCGCCCCGAGGTTGTCGACCGCAGCGCGAGCGTCGGCCTCCTTGCTCGGGTCGATGACGGTCGCCGTCACGAGGATGCCGAAGTTCACCAGGCCCGCGCCGGATGCCTCTTCCGACTCCGTGGCCTGCGCCGAGCGCAGCGCGAGCGAGTCGCGCGCCGCTGGCTTGCGGCTCGACGTGGCCTTGAACTCCGCAGCTCGCACGTCAGCCTGCACGAGCGCCGCTGCGCGACCGGGGTCGATCGGCTTGTAGAGCAGCGTTACGCGCTTGCGCGCAATGTCCCGGTGTGGCGCAAGCAGACGTGCCAACACACCGGACTGGACCAGACCGCGAGGAGCCTGGGTCATCTGCCAGGTGACCGACGTTGCCGAGTCGTGCCGGTAGCTGTCCCAGTTGGCCTGAGCAGCCGTGGGACCGACGTCGGCCCAGTGCAGATCGGGCACCTCGCCGTTGGCGTGGGCGTCGTCGATCAGCGTCGCCGCAGCCGGGTCATACGCGACGAGGATCGTCTCGCACAGCTCTTGAGCGGACAGCGGGTGCGCCGCTCCCGCGCCGGTCGCTTGCAGCGTCGCGGTGAGGCCAGGAAGGCGAGCGGCCAGCTCGCGCCCCATGTCCTGTGGGCTGCGCGGCTTCGCACCCTTGCGGGGTGCCGCCGCGAACGTGAGCGCGACGTACGCCTTCACTGTCGACGAGCCGGCGGGGTAGTTCATGACCACCTCCCCGAGCATCGCCTTAGCGAAGTCCGGAGCATCCGGGTCGGTGTTCGTCTCCACCTCGCGGCGCAGCCGGCGACCCGAGTCCGGGGCCGTCTCGACCGTGACCTGAGCTGCCTCCATTCCGGGCTCATCCCCCAGGTTGCGGAGCCAGTGACCCCAGTCGGCGACCCAGAGGTCGACCTGTTCCTGGTCGACCAGCGCCGCGCCGTCAGGCTCAGTCCCGATCACGATCGAATACGTCTTCGCGTGGGGGTTGTAGATCATCGCGAACGGGCGAGCGTAACTGTCCTCGTGCTCCGAGAGCCGGGACTGAGCCGCCAGGCCCGGAAGCTGGTTCGTACCCCATTCCGAACGCCCCAGAGGGCCGGAACAGTACACGTTCGCCTTGCGCCGCTTCGTCGACGACCACGCCGCACGGTTCGCCGCGCGCGAGAGCACGCTACGACCGTCCGCGTCACGGATCGTCAGCAGCAGGATCAGACCACCGAACACCGCAGCGGTCACGAATGCCTGAATGATCCCGGTCGTCATCAGCACGACGATCACGATCAGCAACGCAATGAACATCAGGCCCGTGCCGACGGTGCCGAGCCCGAGAAGACCGGGCGAGGTCGGTTGACGCCAGTTCCCGTAGGTGCGCACGGCCCTACGGCTTGTCTCAGCAGTCGCCATCAGCTCCCGCTCCCTTCACCCTCACCTGTCGCTTGTTCACCAACGCTGCGAGCGGCCCCCGTCGCCGCCTGCCCTGCCTGCTTGGCAGCGCCGACAGCCGCTCCCGCGGCTGCGCCCCACGGGCCGGCTGCAGCGCCACCGGAAGCACCCGCCGCAGCCCCACCACCGGCAGCAGCTCCACCCGCAGCGGCGCCCCCGCCCGCAGACGTGGCGGCAGCGCCAGTACCGCCTCCGGCGGCACCGGAGGATGCCGCAGCGCCCGTCGTACCGCCGCCACCAGTTGCGCTCGACGCCTGCGCAGCTCGCGGGGCGGACTGCCCGCCACCGTTGGCCCCCGACGCAACCGTGGAGCCCGTCGACCCCGCCGAGCCGGTCGAACCTGAACCGGCCGACGAGCCGCCGCCGGAACCGGTCGCCAAGCGACCCATCGAAGCCGCACCGGTAGGAAGGGCGGCGAGAGCGGCAACACCCAGCGCCCCGCCGGCACCCGCAGACATAGCCCCCACCATTGGGGTGACGAACCGCATCAGGGCCGGCAGCGCGAACAGTGCCAGCACCATGAGGATCAACCCGGTCAGCACGGCAATGAAACCCGACCCGTCATCCTGGAAAACGTTCGTTCCCGCGAGCTGGAAGGCGGCGGCGTAGACGATCGCCGCCGCCGGCTTGTAGAGGATGAACGCGACCAGCCACGCGACATTCTTCTTGAACCAGCTCTTACCCATTTCGGTGTTGGTGGCCGCCGCCGACAGAGGCAGGATGCCCGTCAGAATGACGAGCATGCCGCCACGAGCGATCATCAACACGATTTGGAAGGCGGTCGCGAGGATCGCGATCAGCCCCAAGATGATGATGAGCAGAGCGCCGAGCCCACCCGTCGCGGGGTTTGTTGTCAGGGCGAGCAGGGTCGCGATGTTGGTCCCGAAGCACGCCGAGTCGGTCCCCACGTCGCAGTTCAGCGCCCCGTCGAGAATCCAGACGGAGAACGAGTCGAACGCCGATACCAGCAAGCCGACAATCGTCACACCGGCACCCGCGACAACGATCAGAGTCAGCAGACTCTTGACCGTCTCCTTGCCCGGCTCCGCCCGTTGTTCCCACGCCATCCGAACCCCGCCGATGATGACCGACACGACCGCAGCCGCTCCCATGTACCACCACAGCGACGACTGCAGAAACAGAACCGTGCCACCCGCGCCCTGCGGCCCGCTCGGGAGAAGCCCCGTGACGAGCGCTGTTGCACCGCTGATAAGGAATATCGCGCCGAGCACGATCCCCAGTCGGCCCGCGGCCTGGAACCCCTCACCATTCCGCATCCGCGTTGCGATAAGCGCCCCAAGAAGGATGATCGAGATAGCTGCGACCACGATCGCAATCCACGTCACCCATCCGAGCACCTGAACGATGCCGTCCGAGTTCGGAGCCGTGGTGCCCGCGGCGATCGACGAGCCGCCTCCGTTTCCCGTGAGGTTGGGCGTACCGACGTTAACCCACAGCGTGCCGAGGGATGCGACCGCCTTCCCGACGCCTTCAAGGACCGCGTTCGCCATGTTCTCGATGGCGTCGCCCACCGCGCTATCGACGGCATCGCCTACACAGGCGAGTGGATCGGTGATACCGCAAGCCAAGTCATGCCCCCCAGGCGATGTATCCCGACGTGTCGGGGATCGTGGCGAAGTCGAACGGGTTGGCCACGTTGGCGTTGATCTTCCAGTCCCCGTCCTCCCAAATCAGCTCGTAGACCGTAGATGCTGTGATGGTCGTTCCCTCCGAGGAGCCGCGCACAGCGAGGTCGACGCGCGCCGTGTCGCCGTCGTAGGAAAGCATGCGGAAGCCGACTAGTTGCAGGCGAACGCCTGACGAGTCGGTGTTTCCGCCCACCTCAGAGAGGAGCGCTTCCCGATAGGCCCCCTCGCTTAATGCGTAGTCGATCCACGGCTGCACGAGCGCGCTGTCGGCCGGGACCGCAAGGGCGGTCGCAGCCGCAAAGAGAGCCCCCTGCGGTGAGTGCTGGAAACACATCGGGTAGCCCTCCGACCCGGTGCCGGCTGGTCCGAACTCAGGAGAGGTCGGGTACGCCACCGTACGAACGAACGCCCATTCGGCGGCAGGAGCCGTTGTCACCGTCCCGGACAGCTCGACACCTTCCAGGCCACAGATGCTCGCGCCGCCCGCGATCCCGGAAGGCTCCGGGGAGGGGGCGGCGCTGTTGGTGGCACTGGACGACGGGTCGGGAGCCGGCGGCGCGGCATCATCGTCTCGGTTCAGGTTCAGAACCGTCAGAACGATCGCGGCCACGATGATCGCAGCCACAACCACAGCCCCGACAATGAAGCCGGGGCGAGTAAACGGGCGCTGCTGCGTGTCGTCGTCCTCAGCCATCACGGCTCCTTCCTCAGGCCCCGGCGAGGATGCCGACCAGAGCGGCACCACCACCGATCACGATCGCTCCGGCCATCGGCCACAGGATCTTCGGCAGAGCGTCGTGACCCTCACCCCGGCGGAAGCTGACAGAGATGAGGATGCCGCCGACGATGATCGCGCCGCCGACCACGACGTAACCGACCCACTTCAGCCACGCCAGGATCGTCGTGACGCCTTCGGTGCCCGGAGGCTGTACGGGGTCCGGGTCAGGGATGACGCCGGCGATGTTCACGGCGCTGTCGACCGCCGCGTGGAACACGTCGAGAACGGGCATGCTGTTGCCTTTCAGTTCAGGGTGCCGGCGGCACCAAGGATTGCGGTCAGCTCATCGACGAGACGCTGAGCTTCGCGCGGAGAAGATGAGAGAGCCGGCGGCTCTCCCACACGCCATGCATCAACCCACGGCACCGACCAGGTGCGCGGGACACCGCCGCTAACGACCTGCATAAGTTCGCGTAGCGAACGGGGCAGCCGCCCAGGAGCGTCAGCCATGACCACCAGGCCCAGTACCTCGACAGACGGGACGAGGCCCGCCGCCCACTGGCGCATCGCGGCCTGCGCTGCACGCAACCCGCGCGTATCTGATCGGGCCACGAGAACCGTCGGTGCCGGTGACGCGGAAGCGGTGCGTGGCCACGAATGGCCCGCCGCCTGCGAGCCGGGCAAGAGCGCCGCAAGTGTGGACTCTCCGGCGCCACCGTGCGCACCCACCCACCACAGGGCAGCCGTGGTGCTGCGGTCATAGATCGGAAGCTGGTCGACGCGATCCGGTGCGGGGATTCCCCGTTGTGGAGCCACCGGCCCGAATGTCTTGGGGACGTCCGCGATCGGCGCCGCCTCTGTGGCCGGCGGCGTCGTCGGCCGCGAAAGCCACGGGTTGAACGGGTCGCTCAAGATTCCCCCCTCGAATGCGATTTGTCCATCTTGCGTGAGGGTGGGTGAATCGGCAACGATTGGGCCGTATCGCTACATTAGGGTCTTTTAATCTACTAACGAGTCGTAATGTCGCTATTCTGGCCGGAACCAGAGAGGACGCGGCCGTGCCCGACGCCATTGACTCCCTATTTGAACAAGACCCCCCGACACTGAGCGCAGCCGTGGTTGCGGATCGGCTCGGGACGACACCCAAGACCGTATACGGATGGCTGCGCGACGGCTTAATACCGGGATACAGGGTGGGAACAACCTGGTTCATCCTTCGGGAAGAGCTGAAGGAAACCCTGAGGCGAAGTGCCAATGTTCCTCGCGGAACCGGCCCCGAAATCGTGCTTCGGACGGAGCCCCCGGAAGGCGAGTGACATGAAGAAGATCGGGACAGTCGCTAGCGTGATCGCCGCTGCCGCTGTGCTCGCAGGATGCACGGGAACCGCCAGCACCCCCGCGCCCGAGTCGACACCCAGCGGAAGTACGTCAGGCCCGGTCTTCCCCGACACATCTGACATGGCTCGTGCGCCGAGCGGAATCATCGACGCGGACTCCGGCGAGACGCACGGCCCGCGGCCGGTGCCCGTCTGGGACGACGAGTCGCGCCAGAGCGCGATCGCCGCTGCTGAAGCGGCCATGCGCGCTTACGCTCGCCCGAATCTGGGATTCGACGAGTGGTGGGCGCAGCTGCAACCCCTTCTTGACCAGAAGGCCACCGCCGATTACGCCTACATGGATCCGTCGCGCATCATCGCGACGACCGTGACCGGTCCCGCTGTCATCACCGACGACACGAGCGCCTATGTCGCGTTCGTCGACGTCCCCACCAACGCTGGCACCTACGGCGTCGTGCTCAGCCGCGCTGACGCCGACGCACCGTGGCTCGCCGGACGCTTCATCCTCCCCGAAGGGGTGAATTAGTGGCGGGACCCAAGGGCGGTGCCGTCTACGCAATCGCGGCGGTGCCGCTCCTCATTGCCGGCTCCCTGTTCGGGCTCCTTCTCATAGGTGACGACGACTGCGGGCCGGGCGTCAGCATCGCGGCGTCGAGCGTCACAATCGACCCCGCATCCGTCCCGGAGACGGAGATTGCCGGGTATGGCCAAGAGCAGCTCCTCAACGCCGCATACGTGATCCAGGCGGGCAAAGACCTTGGCCTGGGTGCACGCGATCAAACCATCGGCGTGATGACGGCAATGGGTGAATCCAGCCTGCGGAACATCGACTACGGCGACTGGGAAACCGGCGGAGTCACCAACCCTGATGGCACACGCACGACGTCGATCGGGTTGTTCCAGCAGCAGAACGGGTGGGGCACCCGCGAAGAGCGGCTAGACCCCTACGTCTCATCGACGAAGTTCTACAACGCGATGATTGCGAAAGTTCCTGATCGCGAGTCACTGGAACCGACGATCGTCGCGCACCGGACTCAGGTGAACGCTGACCCGTACCACTACACGAAGTACTGGGCCGACGCGGTGCAGATCGTGGAGGGCCTGAGCGGTGCGCGTACCGGCCTCGACGCGGGCGACGGCAGCGCCAGCGGGGGCGTGTGCGCGGGTCTGGTTCCCGGCACGGTGAACGCTCAGGGCTGGGCCTCCCCCGGCGCCGGCCCCGTCACCAGCCCCTACGGCATGCGCATTCACCCGATCTACGGAACGCCGCGACTCCACGCCGGCACCGACCTTGCCGGCGGCGGATGCGACGGCCCAATCTGGGCGCCACAAGACGGCGTTGTGACTTTCCGCGGCTTCGATGACGCCGGCAACGGCGTTATCTCCATTGACCATGGCGGCGGGGTGACCACGCGCTACCTGCACATGTATGACTCCGGGATGCTCGTGCAGACCGGGGACAAGGTGAAAGCCGGCGACCAGATAGCCCGCGTCGGCAGCAGCGGGGTATCCGACGGGTGCCACCTGCACTATGAGGTTCGCGTCAACGGGCAGAACGTCAACCCCGCGCCATTCATGGCTGAGGTCGGCATTCAGCTCGGACAGTAGATCAGGAGACGACCATGAGCAGCATCGACGTATATACGTTCCCCAAGATCGAAGCGCGCACGTTCACGAACAGATCGGACGAGGGTGCGATCAACGGCACGTCGCACCCTGTAGAGCAGTGTGCCTGGCTCGCAGCCAGCGCCCGCGGGCTATGAACGCCACACAGCCACTCACCGGGATGTATCGCGTCCCTGAGTGGCCACGCCTCACCGCTACCGTCACACACGACGGCACCGGCGCGCTGACGATCAACGGCGTCAGCCGCGCATGCGAGGCAGAATCCGTCGCGGCGCTTCGCACCGGCATGATCGCGCGCGCCGTGGAGATCGGTACCCAGCTACGCCGCCCGATCCGCCTCGACGTGACCGAGGAGGGCCGCACACACGCCCTCGCAGTTCGCCCGGAGGGCTACGTGCAGCTCATCGGCGCCGACGGCACCATTCCCGCCCCCGACGGCCTCAGCATCGACGAGGGACGCTGCCGGGTCTGCCGCCGGCTACAGCCCGTAACATCCACAGCATGCGTCCAGTGCAGCGTCGATGAACCGCTGCGCGTTGAGGTCGCTCCCCCGGACGAACCGAACAGGATCGCACCCGCCCCAGCCGCGTCGGTCACCAGGCCAAGTCCCGTTGGGCTCAACGAGGTCGAGCAGACGCGCATCAGCCGCCGTGCAGCGACACCCGCAGCGCCCGTGCTCCACCTGGCGTTCAACACCCAGCGCAGCATCGATGCCGGTCCGCACGTCGTCATCGGCCGCAACCCCGAATCCGTCGACGGACGCGAAGCGCTCACGGTCGTCACGCCCGACCGGATGCTCTCGCGCACTCACGCGACGATCGACGTCGACGAGACCGGACGCATCGTCGTGACCGACCTTCATTCCGCCAACGGCATCGAACTACAGTCGACCCCGCCGCAGTGGCTCACGCCCGGAGAGCGGACCGTGATCCCCGACGGCGCAACGATTCTTCTGGGCGACGTCTATTGCACCGTCACTCGCGCGTAACGGTGTCGGTTACAGCACGGCGCGACACGCCGCAGCCTTCCCGGCCCCTGTGCATCACTAGCCCTAGCGTTATCCGCATGGCAGAGCGAGCACGTCGACGCCGCGGTAGCGCCGTTGGCAACCCAGTGATATTCGCTCCCGTCGTGGAGCCCGCCAAGCAGATCGTGATCGACACCGCCGACGCACTGGGAATTTCCCAGGCAGCCGCGCTCGAAGCGATCCTCCTGGCCCTCCCGCTAGACCACGATGGCGTTCCCGCCTTCGTCGACCGGACCCGTTTCCAGAAGAACGAGGAGCTGCCTATTCCGGCCGCATAGAACGAGCGAGCCCCCGCCTCTTGTGAGACGGGGGCCGAAGCTGAGTGCCTGATCTTTACGAGTTTGGCGACCTGTAGATCGAGGCATTTCCGAAAAGAACCGGTAGGGAACCGGGCCTTTGTCGTACCCATCGGGCGAACTCGAAAGGTGGTGCCATCATAGCGCCGTCCCCGGAATTTGCATATAGCGCGCCCAGCGAGTCGTGGGCGCTCACCGTTGCGATGAGCCCGCGGCCTCGCGTGCGCGTGGCTGTCGTCGACGCCTACGGGACGATCGCGAACGAGTACCGCGATCGCGCGATCGGCGCCGCTGCCCCTGAGCGCCCGTGGGCGGTCTACCTCGCCGGCCCCGATCAGCGATTCCGGCTCCTCGCGTTCGACCTCGACGCCCACGGCGACGCCGCGGCCGCAGCCCGCGACGCCGACGTGCTCTCCGGCCTCCTCTCCGACGTCGGCTTGTCGCACATCCTTTGCGAGTCCGGGCCAACCGGCGGCCGGCACCTGTGGGTCGGTCTGGCCGAGTCTGTCGACGCTGAAACCGTCGCGACCCTCGCCCGTCTCGCACGGCACGTGTGCCCCACCCTCGACCTCTCGCCCCTGAGCAACCCTGTGACGGGCTGTGTGCGGCCCCCAGGAGCGCCCCACCGTGCCGGCGGGCGCTCGACGGTCCTCCGTGGCGACCTCGTCGCGCTCAGCACGCCCACGGCCACGGCTGCACAGGTGCGCGCGCTCGTGAGTCTCCTCGCTGGCCTCGTCGACGACGCCGAGCCCGCTCGCACGATCGACCCGCACGCGCCGCTCCCGCTGGACGCGCACGGCCGTCTGCACCTGGTCGGCCCGCGCCGCGAGCTCCCCGCTGTCAGCGCCGCGGCGCTGCACGAGACGCCCGTCGACGCCTCAGCGACGCTCTGGCGCGTCCTCATCGGCGCAGCGGCCGCCAGGTGGCGTCACGCCGACGTCGCCGTCCTCGTCGACACCGCGCCCGGCCTAGAGCACGTCCGCACGCGCGCGACCGTCCGTGGCCGCGTGAACCGCCCCCGTGGCGAGCAGCGCCGCGTGCTTGCCCGCCAGTGGGACAAGGCCGTGCGCTACGTCGCGGCCAGTGACCGCCAGATCGGGGACGATCCCACGTTCGATCGCCGCGCCGACGCGATCGCCGCGCATGTGCGCGGCGTCCAGGCCCGCGCTGACGCCGCAGCCGGCCGCTGGGCCCGCGGAGGCGGCCCCGCCGATCGCCGCATCCTCGACGTGCTGTGCGTCCTCGCCCTGCATGCTCTCAGCGGCTCTTTGGAAGCCGATACCCGCCGCCTGGCCCTACTGGCCGGCGTCGGCCGCGAGACGGCTAGGACGGCGCTGCTGCGCCTCTCTGAGGACGGATGGATCGCACAGACCGCGGCGGCGGACGGGCCCCGCGCCGCTCACTGGACGATCGACCCTCAGAGCACTCTCCACAGCGACTCGGACCATGCCCGGTCACAAGCGGACCCGCGCCCCCCTGGGGCCGGGGCCGCTGAGAGAACCGCGATCCTCGCAACGCTCCGCGCCCGGATGACGGCTGCCGCGCATGACCTGTTCACCGCTACTCGCCCCGCGCTTGGGCATCTGGCAGGGAACCTCTACGCACGAATTGACACCACAGCTCGCCCGCTCGACGAACTCTCCCCCCTCATCGGCGCCGACTCGCTACGGACCCGTCGACTGCTGGACCGTCTCACCTACGCCGGAATTGTCGAGCGCGCCCGTGACGGCTGGCACCGCGTCGACGCGGTCCCCCTCGATGTGGCCGCCGAGCGCGCCGGAGTGGCCGGGCGACTCGACGCCCGCGCTACCCGCTACCGCGTCGAGCGTGAGGCGTGGGCGTGGTGGAAGGCTGAGGAGGCGTGGATGCACGCACCTCGTCGACCCGACGCGAAACGTCGACCGAGCCGGGGGCAGCTCTCCCTCGTCCCTGACGACGGCACTCACGCGTACGGCCCACACCCGCGCCGACCCGATGGCCGGCTGGACTATGCCGCAGCTCGTCGCATCATTGTCGAGGAGCGCGAGGGAGCGGCCGTGCGTCCGTACGACCGCAGCGCCGACGGAGATCTCCGCTCGAGAACCCTCGTCGACGCTGCCGACGTCGAAACCGTCGACGAGGAATGGATCGATCCGGGCTACTGCGCACACGGGATGACGATCGGCGTCAGGTGCCGGTACTGCGACGGCCCAGCCACCAAGCCGGCCGAGACACCGCGGCGGCAAGTCGCCTAGCGACGATCCGCTGCGCGGAGGCGAGCCCACGGGCTCGCTGGTCGAGCCGGCGATGCCGGCGCTGACAGGGCCTTCGGCCCGTTCTTTTTGCCGTGAAGCCTTCGGCAGCATACGGTCGGCCAACCTCCGTTCAAGCGGCTACGCCGCCGGCTCCTCCGAGACTTTCGGCACGCGGTCGCTGCGCTCCCTCACATCGCGCCGAAACTCTCTCCCCCACCGCCCTCCGGGTTGCACTCCGGCCGTCCTCCCTAGCGGCGGTAAACCGCCTTCACGGCAAAAAAACGTGGGGGTGAGACAGACGCAAATAGTACTAATCCCGTTAGGTGGAGGTTCCGAACATGGCACGCACAGTCAAGAACACCAAGAGCCCCGAGGAGCGTCGCGCCGAGGCCGTGGCCCTGCAAGCGACGATTGCGGAACAGGTCGAGGCGCTGCGCGAATCCGAGACGTGGGCGCGGTTCCTGACGTTCGCGCAGTCCTTCCACCGCTACAGCCTGGGAAACCTGCTGCTGATCTTCGCCCAGTGCCCCGAGGCGTCCCACGTCGCCGGTTACCGGACGTGGCAGAAGCTCAACCGCCAGGTGCGCAAGGGTGAGCGCGGAATCCGCATCTTCGGCGGCCGCGACGTGCGCGAGACGGTCGAGAACGAGCAGACCGGCGAGGAGGAGGAACAGCGCCGGGTGCGATTCTTCCCGGTGTCCGTGTTCGACATGGGACAGACCGACCTCATCGACGAGGAAGCGGGCGACCCGGCCGACATTGCGCGCCAGCTCACCGGAGACGACCCCGCGGGCATCTTCGACGCCGTAGCCGACTACCTCACCGGCAAGGGCTGGACCGTCGAGCGCGAGCAGATCGCCGGAGGCGCGAACGGGTACACCACCACCGACGGCACGCAGCGCGTCGTGATCGACGCGGACCTCTCCCCCGCTCAGGCAGCCAAGACCGCCCTTCACGAGGCCGCCCACGTCATCCTCCACGCCGAGGAAGATCACGCCGAGTACGTCGAGCACCGCGGGATCAAGGAAACCGAGGCTGAGAGCGTCGCCTACATCGTCGCCGGGATTCTCGGACTCGACACCAGCGCCTACAGCGTCGGCTACGTCGCCGGGTGGAGCAACTGTGACACCGACACGGTGAAGGCCACCGCCGCCAACGTTCTACGCGCCGCCCACATCCTCGCAGACGCAATCACCATCACCGACAGCCCTGTATCCGTCGCGGCCTGAGAACCGGAGGAAACTCGGGGCTACGACGGTGCCGGGTCCACTTTGCCTACACTGCCACCGGCCCGCACGCTCCCGCCTCATTCAGTAAGGCCATAAGACACGCCAGACATCACGCGGTAAACCGTGCAGGAGTGGCAACGAGACAACACGCCATGCCCCACGTGATGCAACACGCTGCACGCAACGCGCGACATCGGGCGATGAGACCCGCAGTATTGCTAGTAGGCGATCCCGCACGACGTCCCAGGAGAAACTATGAGCATCCACAGAACCGTCACCGTCGCGCAGGGCAAGGGGGGCGTCGGCAAGACCAGCCTCGTCAGCAACATCGGCGGTCTCACCGCGGCCGCCGGCAACCGCGTCCTCATCCTCGACCTCGACCAGCAAGGCAACGTCGCCCGCGACCTCGGCTACTCGCCCGACGCCGGCGATGACCTCCTTACCGCGCTCATCACCTCCGCACCCCTGCCCGTGCTGCGCGGCGTCCGCGACCGACTCGACGTCGTGCCCGGAGGCCCCGCCCTCGGCGACGTCGCCGCCGTCATGGCTAGCCGTGCACAACGTGGGGGAGAGGACCTCGCCGACGTCCTCGAAGCCAAACTCCGCGCTATCGCGGACGACTACGACCTCATCCTCATCGACACCCCGCCCGGCGACCGCATCATCGTCACCGCCGCGCTCACCGTCTCCCGCGCCGTCATCATCCCCACCCGACCCGATGAGGCCAGCATTGATGGGGTGACGCGCATCGCGGAGCGCTTCCTTGACGTGCGTGAGCGCAATCCCAGCCTGCGTCTGGCTGGCGTCGCCCTGTTTGCGATCGCCTCCCGCACTACCCGCCTCGAACGAGACGTTCGCGCCAGCCTCGCCCAGGTACTCGGAGACGCCGCCCCCGTGTTCACCACTCGAATCCGCCACCTCGACAGCGCCGCTGCCGACGCGCGACGGCGCGGGCTCCTCGTTCACGAGCTAGAGGCGGCCGCGATCGACGACCGCGCCGCCCGCATCAGCGCGCTTCGCAGCGGCACGACGCCCACCGGCGGCCTGTACGCCCGAGACGCATCAGGACTAGCCACCGACTACGAGAACATTGCCCGCGAACTCCTGACCCGCGTCGCGGAAATCGAGCAGGAAGTGAGCCTCGCATCATGAGCGAGCCGCAGATCGACCGCCCCAGCCTGGCGGACGCGTTCAAAGGCGCCGGTAGCGGTCGGGGCACCAGCCTCGGAGGCCTCCTGCCCAAGTCCACCCGGGCCACCGAGCCCGCCCCGGCCGACACGGCTGCGGCCGTCGAACCGGCCGCAGTACGGCAGAAACGCACGCCCAAGCCAGCTACCGAACGCACCGCCGCGGTTCGTCGCGCCGCGGCACAGCACGAGGGCGTGCAGAATGTCGCCGTTTACCTCGAGCCCGATATCCTCGCTCTCGTCCGCGCCGCCAAGACCCGCACGAAGAAAGCGGGGGAACCGGATCGGACCTACGACGAACTCCTCGTCGACGCGCTCGACCACATCCCTGCCGAGCAGCTGCGCGCGATGTTCGCCACCGCTCCTACAGAGCGCAGCGGCGGCCCGCTGCAACGCCGCGCACGCCGCGTCCGAGGCAGCGGCGGCATCCAGATCCAGCTACGCCTCGATGGTGACCAGCGACGGGCGCTCGACGAACTCACCGCTGACGTCGGCGCGCCCTCCCGCAGCGCCCTCGTTGCCACTGCCTACCGGCTCCATCTCGCCCCACGCGCGCGCGAAAGCTGACCCGCGCTCGACCCGATCATGCGGCGACGGCACACCCCCAGCGAGCCGACACAGAGGCAGACCCGCCCAAACTACGAATCGAAGGAAAAGAGGGCGTGAGTGGTCGCGCCCCGCAAATCAAGCCTTTCCGGATTGAAGCAGATCACCGCTGCGCGTGAGTGAGCGGTGTGACCGCGGAGGCCCACACCCACGCTTTCAGCTCCTTGCCTCCGATGAGGAAGCGGATCGCGCATGCATCTGCCGTCCATCGGCACACTTCTGCGTCGACGAGCGCAGGCGTCCCGCCGAAGCGCACCCAGGCGCGAGCTGGCTTCGGTTGAGGGTCAATTGTCACGGGGGCGGAGTCAAGTCGCAGTTCCTCGGGGGAGAGGGACTGCAAGGGGCCGGCTTTGGCAGCGATGCGTTCCAGAATGCGGGCATCCATCCGTCGGTCGACGCTCGCCGCATATCGCCTATTCGTCCCCACCGTGATACCTCTCGACCACGGCAAGCATAATCGCGCTCGAACAAAGGTTCTATATAGTGCACGCGTTCTCGCGTGAGGCGATTGTTCGTGAAGAGAGTCGCCTTCGCCTGTGAGTAACTCGCTCGCGGCGATGGTCTCTTCGTCTACTGTGGCGCGCATGATCCATGACGACGGGTACGGCGTTGCGGCGACCCCGCAGTGCCCCTCCTGTGCGACGTTGCTGCGCCCAGGGTCGGCCGGTTACTGGTGCGCGACGTGCGAGATCGTCGTGATCGGCGTTTGAGAGCCACGCGGCGATCAGCCTTGACCATGAGCGCTTACCGGCAGGTCAGCGGTTACCGCTAGGTCAGGTGGTGCAGGCGCATTGCCCGCTGGAGAGACGACCGTTCTGTTGGGGCACTCGACCACCCGACGATCGTCTCGGAACGGGCGTCCCCGCCGTCCCACTGAACAGTGGGCATGAAACGCTTTTCTCTTGATGTCATGGAGGGTGCCTTGCTGGGGCACGCCTGCGGGGTCAGTCTTTGCCGTGGTGGAGGATGTGGCGTGCGCTGTTTTCGGGGGTGAGGTCGAGTCGTCGTAGGAGTTGCGCGTTGGCGGCGACGACGATGGTCGACAGGGACATGAGGATCGCGCCGACGGACATCGGCAGGACGAACCCGATGGGGGCGAGGATTCCCGCGGCGAGGGGGACGGAGATGAGGTTGTAGCCGGCGGCCCACCAGAGGTTCTGTGTCATCTTGCGGTAGGTGCGGCGGGACAGTTCGATGACGGAGAGGACCGAGCGGGGGTCGGAGCTTGCGAGGATGACTCCGGCGGAGGCGATGGCGACGTCGGTGCCGGCCCCGATGGCGATGCCCACGTTTGCCTTGGCGAGGGCGGGGGCGTCGTTGACGCCGTCGCCGATCATCGCGACCTTCCGGCCTTCCCTCTGGAGCTCCGCGACCTTCTCCGACTTGTCGTCGGGTCGGACGCCGGCGAACACCTGATCGATGCCGAGCTCCCGGGCAACAGCGCGGGCCACGGGTTCGGCGTCGCCGGTGATCATGGCGACGTGGATGCCGAGGGCGTGGAGCGCGTCGACGGCGTCGCGGGACTCG
This sequence comes from Microbacterium xanthum, assembly GCF_034531355.1. Lineage (NCBI taxonomy): Bacteria > Bacillati > Actinomycetota > Actinomycetes > Micrococcales > Microbacteriaceae > Microbacterium > Microbacterium xanthum. The sequence continues at coordinate 14,272 of NZ_JAWHUE010000005.1, read as the reverse complement.
GGGCGGATCTCGTCGGCGAGTTTGAATGCGCCGGCGATGTGCCCGGCAACGGCGATGTGGAGGATGATGGCGCCGTCGTCGCGCCATCGGTCGAGGTCGGGCATCTCCTTCTCGCCCAGGGACTCGACGAGGCGGGGACCGCCGACGCGGACCTCGTCGCCGTCGACGGTGGCGGTGACGCCGAGGGAGGGTTCGGAGGTGAAGTCTGTCGCTCTCGGGAGGGTGAGGGATCGGTCTTCGGCGGCCCGGACGATGGCCCGGGCGAGCGGGTGCTCGCTGTCGGATTCGGCCGCGGCAGCGAGGGCGAGGAGGTCGTCGGGGGAGTGGTCGCCGGCCGTGGCGATGTCGGTGACGGTCGGTTCACCCTTCGTGAGGGTGCCGGTCTTGTCGAAGAGGACCGCATCGATCGTGCGCATGCTCTCCAGGGCGAGGCGGTCCTTGACGAGCACGCCGCCGCGCGCGGCGCGCTCGGTGGCGATGGAGACCACGAGGGGGATCGCGAGGCCGAGTGCGTGCGGGCACGCGATGACGAGAACGGTGATGGTGCGGATCACGGCGGCATCGGGGTCGCCGACCAGGGACCAGACGATCGCGGTGATGACGGCGGATCCCAGCGCGAACCAGAACAGCCAAGCCGCGGCTCGGTCGGCGATGCGCTGGGCGCGGGAGGTGGAGTTCTGCGCGTCGGTGACCAGGCGCTGGATACCGGCGAGAGCGGTGTCGTCCCCGATCGCGGTGACCTCGACGCGGATACCGGAGTCGGTCGCGACGGTCCCCGCCGTGACGGTGTCGCCGATCTCGCGACGAACCGGCTTGGATTCCCCCGTGATCATCGACTCGTCCAGGTGCGCGCGACCCTCCGTGATGGTGCCGTCGGCGGGGACGCTGCCGCCGGGGCGGACGATGACGATGTCGCCGACCTCCAGATCGGCGGGGGAGACGGTGACGGTCTCGTCGCCTTCGACGCGTTCGGCCTCGTCGGGCAGAAGGGCCGCGAGCGAGTCGAGAGCCGAAGTGGTCTGCGCGAGCGAGCGCATCTCGAGCCAGTGCCCGAGGAGCATGATCACGATCAGAAGGGCCAGCTCCCACCAGAACTCCAGCTGGTGATCGAGCAGCCCGATGCTCGCGCCCCACGACGCGAGGAACGCGACGGTGATCGCCAGTCCGATGAGCAGCATCATCCCCGGCGACTTGGACCGGAGCTCGTCGACCGCGCCGGTCAGGAACGGCCACCCGCCCCACACGTACATGACCGTCCCGAGGGCCGGGGCGATCCACATCGCCCCGGGGAACTCGGGGATCTCGTACCCGAGGAGCATCGCGAACATGCTCGAGAACGCCACCACCGGGATGGCGAGGAACAGGTTGATCCAGAACAGGCGTCGGAACCGCCCGACGTGATCACCATGCCCTTCGTGCCCCGAGTGGCCACTGTGCCCCGAGTGGCCGTGGTGTTCCTCACGCGGCTCCGCGTGGCCGTGGTCCCCGGAGTGGCGTGTGCTCGTTCCGTGGTCAGCGTCGGTGGATTCCATGGGATCTTCCTTCCGTCTACGACGGCCAACAGGGTACCCCCGGGGGGTATTCCTTTAATCGGTCGCGCAGTTTCGCGCGGCGGCTTCGGAGTAGTCCGGGACGGGGCGATCTGCCGCTTCCGCGGGGGTTGTGGCGGGTCCGTTCTCGGCGATGTCTTGGATGAGCCAGTCCATTTCGAAGATCTCCCGGCGTTGGGCTTCACTGATCTCCACGGCGAGTTCGCATACGCGAACGTCTTGCAGTTGCGCGCGTTCGGATCGGGTGATCGCGAGTGAGTGGTGGGGGATCATGCCCTGCATGAAGTCGGTGTCGTCGACGGTGATCTGGGATCGGTCGAGGGCGATGCCGCCGCCGATGAGCAGCAGGCTTACGGCGATGACGGCGATGTTCGCTTTCCAGTTCTTGTACATGTTCAGCATCCAGGCGAGCATGACCAGTCCCATGGTGCCGCCCATGGTGAGGGCCATGAAGACTCGGCTTTCGCTGAATCGGATGTGGGACCACTCCCAAGACCCGGCGAACATGACCCAATACATCACGACCATTCCGGTCAGGATCATCGCGGCGAACTTCAGATAGGTCTTCGCGGTCATCTTCGAGCGTGCGTCGGGCTCGTGCCCGTCGGTGTTCTGTGAGTTATCAGTGGACATTTCTGAGCCTTTCGTTTCGATGAGGGCGGTGTGGGTGGTCCCGCGTTTGGCAGGTTAGAAGCCGTCCCGGGTTGATTGCAGGGGCCTTGCGACCGCGCCCCGCCGGGGTATTCGGGTGCGCGTCAGGATGACGGTGAGGGAAGGAGCGTCACGCCGCTGTCGTCGACGATGAGGAGAGCGCCAGTGTCGGTGACCGTGATCGCATGTGCAGCGCCGTGTGCGGTTCCGACTTGTTCCCACGTCGTGTCTGTGGCGGAGGAGATCCAGATCCGCTCGGACGAATCGATGCCCGCGAGGTGGCTACCATCCGGGGAGGACCCGGCGACGACCAGGAGCGGGGCGCCTTCCCAGGGCGAGAAGGTCGCGCCATCATCGTCACTGACCATCACTCCGTCGGGAGTGAGAGCCACCAGTCGCCCGGAGGAGTCGGCCGTCAGAGCGAACGCGCGAAGCTGGGCGCCCGTCTCGTTCCACGTGACACCGAGGTCTGCGCTCATCAGCAACGCTGCGGTGTCGGTCGTAGCGCCGAACATAGTCCCGTCCGGTGTTCCGGTCAGAGCGTGGAAGTCGTGTGTCCCGGCGAAAGCGACCGACTGCCAACTGCCGGCAGCGTCGTCGCTTCGGATGATCCCCAGGTGGGGGTCGCCCCACTCGGCCGGGGTGTTGCGTCCGGGATGGCCCGAAGCGAACAGCGAGGTTCCCACGCGGGCGAAACCCATCGCGTCGAAGACCACGCTGCCCTCACGGCCGGACACCTCACCGTCCGCCGTGACACGGTAGACGCCTTCATGGGTCCCCAGTAGGAATCCCTCTCCCAATGGGTCGACGACCGCGCCATGCACGTGCGACACCGTCGCCGCGTGCTCCTCTCCGGTGGTCGGTGGCTCACTGGGCGAGCAAGCGGAAAGAACAACGGTGAGCCCTGCAAGGGACACAGCCAGGACACGATGGATACGGCGCATGAGCACCCTTTCGTTTAGACAGCGGCAGGGACCGCTTCGAACAGCGGTTTCCCCGCAAAGGGTTCGGGCTCAGTAATCAGCGAGCAGGTCGCGCATGAGGGCGATCTCGTCGGTCTGGTCGACGATGATCGTCTCCGCCAGGTCGCGAGCGTCGGGGTTCGATCCCGCTTCGAGCAGAGCCTGGGACATCTGGATCGCGCCCTCGTGATGCACGATCATCTCCTCGAGGAAGACGCGCTCCGCGTCTGTCCCCGAGGCGTCCTCCAGGACGGACATATCCATCTCGGACATCATCATCCCGGGCCCCGGAGTCATCCGGCCCATGTCACCGAACTCATCCATTCCCCAATCGTCGAGCCAGGACTCCATCAGCTCGATCTCCGGCTGCTGAGCAGCCCTGACTCCCTCGGCGAGCTTGCGGACCCGCACGTCGATGTCTTCTTTGCTCAGGAGAACATCACTCATCGCAACGGCCTGCTCGTGGTGCGGAATCATCATCATCGCGAACATGACGTCGGCAGATGCGAACGTCTCTACCGACTGTCTCGGCGTCGGCGCGGTCACCGTGGCGCCGGCCGCGCAGCCCGTCACGGCCAATGTCGACGCAACCGCCAATGCGCCCATCCAGCGCACACTTCTTCTCTTCATCTTTTTCAGTCCCTCGTGTCGTTTCTCTGCACCGCGCTCAGCGAGCGCGACGAAAGCCCGGACAAGCCCGGTGCGAGAAACGATCAGATCCGACTGATCGACAACTGATGAAGAGACAACGGCGCGGGCACGCGCGTGTGCCTGAGCAGCACGCCGATCCGCCGCCGAGAGAGCGAGGCAAAACGCAGTCCGGAAAGCTGGGGAGGAGCAAGCCACAGACCCACGGCGAGCAGGACGAACACACACATCGCGGCGGCGACCTCATGCCCGTCCGGGGCGACGCACCCCGCGCATGCGGGTTCTTCGACAGCCGCCGGCTCGGCGGTGTGATGGCTGGCCACGGTTGCCGCGATCGGAGCATGGTCGGTCGCAGGCGCTGACACGCCGGAATGCATCGCGAAGACGCCAAAAGAGATCGCCACCGCAAGGATGACACGCCACAGCCAGCGAAGCGCAAGGCTCATGCCTCCGCTGCGTCCGGCCACAATGATCACCTCGCTCCCTCCAGGATGATACCCCTCCCCGGTATCCAGGCGCCTTGAACACCATCGAACGTGCGAATGACGCGCAGCTATCGGACGTCGTCCTTCATTTCGTCGGAACCGTGGCTGTTGGTGCGGCGTGCCGCGATGGGTCGATGACGCAAATTTTTTACTGGTCGCTCCCAGGTCTCGCCCTGTGACATGCCCGGGCCGGTGGCTTCCCCGGCGGTGTTGCTTTGGGACTCGCCGAGCTATGCGCGGCACGAGGCGGACGAGCACGACCATCGCGACGAGTTCGACGAGCGTCTGAGCGACCACGGCTAGGGGCGCGATGCTGGGTATCGAGTGCTTGGAAGCAGTCACACCGTCTGTCCAGTGTGGCGCGATTGAACCCTCAACTAGCTCCCCACCGCATAGTTGTGTGGTGCAAAACCGATCGTTTTCGGCACGAACGCTGCCGGATGGATAGCGATGTCGACTCGCCGTGCCGAAACTGTGTGCCGAAACCCTCCATGTTCCGAAACCTATTCCGACCGTTTTTGACCCGTAACCGGTAGAATGGGACCACGCCACGAGAAGGGCAATCATGGTCCGGACGCTCACCGCCGTACGTGCGGCTCGCATGACTCCGGCCGATCGCGTTGCGTTTGCTGACGCAGCTCTCGCGGTGGCTGGCCATGAGGTCGCCGATCCGGTGCTGCGCGCCATCGTCGAGCAGGCCGCTCGGGATGAGCTGACGGGGGATGAGGCGGTCGCTGGGATCCGCCGTCACGTGCAGGGAACGGCACCACAGCTGACGAGGGGGGAGCCGCGATGACCGAGGTTAAGGGCGGGGTTTTCAATCCGATGGCGTATGACGCGTTGCTCGAGCTGGCCACGCGAATCGGGGGCCGGTACGTTTCGTGGGTCGACCAGGCTCCGACCGATGCCGCGGGCCGGCATTGGACGTACGCGCACATTGAGATGCAGCGCCAGGTGCGCCAGGTCGATCCCAACGATGCTGAGGCGATCGAAGCTAAGCGGGCCGAGCTGCGAGAGCTGTGGGCGACGATGCCGGCGCAGGCGCCGGTCATGGCTGCGTGAGTGAGCTGACCCCGGAGCAGCTTCGGCGCCGGTTCGATCGCACGATCGTTCCCGTTTATCTCGAACCCCAACGCGAGCCGACCCCTCCCGGTCGTCCGCGGTTCGTGTCGGTCGGGGGTCAGCCCGGAGCCGGTAAGGGCGGAGTTCTCGCGGCGATGCAGAGCGCGTTGCCTGGTGCGGTGGTGGTGAACGGTGATGATCTACGCCGGTTCCATCCCGCGTATGAGCAGACGATGAGTGATGATCCGTTCCGGATGCCGGAGGTTACCGCGGCGGCCGCTGGGGCGTGGGTTGGGATGTCGACGGAGTATCTGCGCGGTGTTGGCGCGAGCGCGATCGTGGAGACGACGCTGCGCAACGAGGCGATGTTGCGCAGGGAGTTCGAGGCGTTCCGCGTGGCGGGGTTTGAGACGGAGTTGCGTGTGGTCGCCGTACCTCTGCCGGTGTCGCGCGCGGGGACCGTGGCGCGCTACGTGGAGCAGGTCAAGGACTACGGCACGGGGCGGTGGACGCCAGGTGCCGCACATGACGAGGCTGCCGCGAACGTCCGCGGCACTGTCCGCGAGCTCGTCGGTGCCGGGGTTGTCGATCGGGTCGTGGTGCAGGACCGTGACGGGCATGTTTTCCTCGACCTGCACGCAGCCAAGGACGGAACGGCGCTGGGGGAGCGGGCCGCGGCCGCGGTGGATCACGCGCGCGACGTACGCTCACTCAGCGCGGCGCAGGCGCGGGAGTGGATCGACTATACGACCGACGCCCTGCGCGAGACGGCACAGGTGCGTCAGAGTGATCCCGACCTGGTGAGCGTCGTACGCCGTCTCGCGATCGAGGACGCTGGCGAGGTTGTGCGAGTCGCGTTCCCCGATGACGGGCGATCGCAGAGGGAGGCGCTGACGGTGCTGGGGAAGGTGATCGCCCCTTTAGGCCGTGACGCTCCGGCGTCTCGGATGAGTGAAAGCGGGGTCGCTGACGCGCTGCGCGCGAGTTTCCCCGCCACTGCTAGGGCAGCGGTGCGCTCGACGCCTCAGCACGGCGCTGGTGGCGCGACCGAGCGGCCGGCGCAGCGGTCTACGCGAGGACGTGACGACACGGGACGGAGCGGACGTGACTGAACCGAAGAAGCTCGATTTGGAGCAGTGGTGGCCGGAGTTGTTCGACGGGCTCGACGAGGCGCAGCGGCGATCGGTCGTGCAGTCACTCGCGGCCGCATGGCATGAAGGCTGGGAGCCGAACCGGGAGCACGTCGCCAATCTCACGGATTACGCCGCCGGGCGGATCGACGCGGCCGAGTACGACCGTCGCTCGGATGCTGCTGCACGTCGGATGCGGGGGAGTGAGAAGTGAACGTGATCGGGTACGCGCGGGTGTCGAAGCGCGAGCAGAACCCCGCCGCTCAGGAGGCCGAGCTGCGCGCGGCCGGCGCGTCACGTGTGTTCGTCGACCACGGCGAGTCCAGCCGCATCGCAGACCGCCCCCAGTGGCGCGCGTGCCTCGACTACCTCCGCGAGGGCGACACCCTCCTGGTGCGCCGTCTCGACCGGCTGGGAGGCACGGAGCGGATCATCATCGAGACGCTGCACGACCTCGACCGGCGCGGTGTGAACATCAAGAGCCTGACGGAGCCGATGATCGACACCACGACGCCGATGGGCCGTGCGCTGTTCGGGATGGTCGCGGTGTTCGCGCAGCTCCGCGTCGACACGATCCGGGAGAACACGATGCGCGGCCTCGCCCACGCCAAGGCGCAGGGCCGCGTCGGCGGGCGGCCGTCGAAGATGACGCCGGAGAAGATCGCGCAGGCGCAACGCATGCGTGCCGAGAATCGCAGCCTGGACCACATCGCCGGAGTGCTCAGCGTCGGCAAGTCCACGGTCGCGCGAGCCCTCAGCAGGGCGGATCAGGAGTCCACTCAGACGCAGCGATAGCGTCACTCTGGTCGGCACGGAGCAGGACGCCCGGGGCGACGTCGAGGGCACCGCCAATCGCGTTCAGCTCGTCGACGGTGAGGCCTGCCGGCTTGGTCAGGTGCAGCCGCCGGGTGAGCGTGCGCAGCTTGATCCCTGTTGCATCCGACAACCACTCGACCGTCAGGCCGCGAGTGTCGAGAACGCGGCGGATGCGCTGTGCGACCTCCACGGCAATAGAACGCGCGGGTCCACTCATCGTTCGATTCCATTCCCTTGTTGTGTGTCCGATGAAAGTAGGTAGTTCGGCGGTACGCCGAGCTGCCGGCTTTCAACGGAACACTTGCCGCCTTGCACGCAGCGGAGAGGCGGTCAAGGGGAGCCCGTAGGGCTCTCCCGAAGGGACGCGAAGCGCCCTTGACGGGCTCGGGAGCGGAGTGCAACCCCGCAACGCGGGGACACACGAAAGCCCCACGCCGCAGAGCGGAACGTGAGGCCGGAAACGTGCGCGCGATCACCCCTCCGTAGAAGACTCCGACTGCGAATCGTGACCCGCCGCGGGTGCGGAGCTGGAAGCGGGCTTGCGCGTCGATCGACGCCGGGTGCGCGCCTTCTTCTCGGGCTCGGAGAACCCGATCTTGCGCAGCTCCTCCGCAGACCATCCGGCACTGAGAGCGGCCGAGTAGGCGCGCACGTCCTCGCGCTCCGCGGTCTTGATGCGCTCAGCGATCCGCGCCTGTAGATCGGCCAACTCGCGCGCCGTCTCGTCGCGCACATCGGTCAGCGCTTGCCGCGCCTCCGCGACATTGCGAACCGCTGTGAGGCGGTCATCCTGCAGACGCCGTGCGCGCTCGATTGCTTCCTCTGGTGTCAGTTGCGTAGCCATGGACTCATCGTACGAAGCTCAGCCCCGCAGGTCGACGTCTGTGCACATATGAAGAGCAAGCCGAGGCGAAGCCTCGACCACTCTCGTCTGTCGACGAAAGCCAACTGAATGGAGTCCCGGACGGAGCAAGCTATATGTTTATGTGCCATAAACGGGCTTTACCTCTCGACAGGGGTCGAAAGGTGCGGCACACTTGACGTGTGCGGTCCCCGCGGGAGCGGGGTCGCTGCGCTGGGCCGAAGGGAGGGTGAGCATGTCTGATGAGACGCCTGCTCGTCGCCCGTCCGAGCGTCGTCGACGCGGGAACGTGGCCGGCGGTCGTATGGCGCGTCACGTCGTGACCGCCAGCCCGGAGGAGGAGGGCGCGCTGTTGCGTCTGGCCCTCGCGCAGGGCGTGACCATCCCGCGTCTCCTGGTCGAGAGTGCGCTGGCTCAGGATGCCGGCGAGACGGCATCCGAGCGGCGCGCCACGATCACGAAGCTGTACGAACTGCACCGGCTCCTCGCCGCGATATCAAACAACGTCAACCAGATCGCGAAGGCCACCAACGCCACACGCGAGCTTCACTCCGAGACGTCCGCGACGCTTGCCGCGGTGCGGAAGACCGCGATGCGAATTGACGAGCTAACCGACGATCTGAGCTTGACGTGATGCCGAACATTACGCGAGGCGATCGCATGTCGGGCCTCGTGACCTATCTGGTCGGTGACGGTCGCCACAACGAGCACACGGAGCCGCACCTTGTGGCCGGTGACAATGCGCTCATGGCCTGGTACGACGACGCCGAGCTGAGCCGTGACAGCGGCCTTGCGATCGCGCGGCACCTGGACCGCCCGCACAAGCAACTCGGTGTCGAGGTCAAGGGCGGTCACGTGTGGCACGCTTCCCTCTCGCTGCGCGCTGAGGAGGGTATCAAGACCGACGCCGAGTGGAACGCGATCGCGACCGATTTTGTCGCGGCGATGGGGTTCGACGACAACGACGGTACGAAGGCACCGTGCCGTTGGGTCGCGGTCCGCCACGGCCTGTCGAAGGCCGGTAATGACCACGTTCACATCGCGGTGAACCTTGTGCGTGAGGACGGCACGAAGGCGTCGACCCATCTCGATTATGTGCGCGCGCAGAACGCGGCACGAGCGCTTGAAGTGAAGCACGGCCTAGAGCTGTTGGAGTCGGCCCAGGGCGAGCGAGCAACGCGCGGCTACAGCCCCGCCGAACAGGCCAAGGTCGAAGCGCGTTCGGCGCTGTTAGCACAGCGCAAGTACGAAGCTCACGCTGAGAAGAGCGGCGGCGGCGTGACGCCCTGGCACCAGCTCGACCCGCGCGAACGGCAGACCCGGATCAGTGCTGAGGTTCGTCTCAATGCCCCGCGCAACGACCTCGCCCGCAAGGTGCGCGCGTGCGCCAGCGCGAGCGAGAGCGAAGCTGAGTTCGTGCGTCGTCTGCGCCGCTCCGGTGTCGTCGTGCGACCCCGCTACGCGGACGGTCAGACCGACGTCATCACGGGGTACTCGGTGGCTGCGAAGCCGGCGGCTGGCGAGCGTCCGATTTGGTACGGCGGCGGTCACATGGGGCGCGACCTCACCCTGCCGCGACTGCGCGCGGAGTGGCCCGACAGTCCGACCGGCGCGATGGATGCCGCAGCCGAGTGGAACGCGGCCAAGCGCAATCGGCGACCCGTCGCGCGGGGACGTGAATCAGCCGAGCCCGACCCTGAGCTGTGGGATCGGTACACCGCCGAGCTGGGCGAGCTGCACGAGACGCTTCGGTCGGTTCCACTCGACGACCGGGACACGTGGGCGCGGGTTGCGCGGCAGACGTCGGGCGCGTTCGCGGCGTGGTCTATCGCCGTCGAGGACGTACCCGGCGACCTCGCCGCGGCATCCGACGAGCTGGCAAAGTCCGCACAGACATACCGTGGCAACACGAAGCCCGAGATGGCGGGTCGCGTGTCGGCCGGCGGGGCGGCGATGCTCCTGGCCAGCGCCGTGCGCGGTGGCCAGGGAACCGCGGCGCAAGCGGCGATGCTGCGCCAACTGATGAACCTCACCGGAGCGGTCTACGACGCCGCGAGGGCCGCGCAGCAGGCCCGCCACGCGGAGAATCTGGCGACAGAGGTCCGCGAGCGGCTGCGCAACGTTCGTGACGCGCTGCCACCGGCCGCAGGCACCACCCTGACGACGACCGCGCCGGCTGCGCGCACGGCCGAATCGCTGGTGTCGCGGGAGTTCATCAGCGAGGCCGTGCAGGAAGCGATGGACAAGATCAACCGCGCCGAGGAGAACCGTCGCAAGGGTCCGGGCTCTCCGCTGCCGTCGACGATTGAGCCGACACGGCCGCGCACAGGCACCACCCCGAGCCCCGATCGAGGCCCGGAACGATGAGAGGAGACAGTCATGGTCGATGAGAGCGACGGCATTTCCGAAGCGTTCGAGGGACAGCTCCGCGTCGCAGTCACCGCCGCCGGCCGGGTGGGCGAAATCATCTCCCGACAGCGGGAAGACGCCGCTCGACGTGCGCACGCACGCAGCGAGCAAGAGGCACGTGAGCTGGCATCACGGATGAACGTCGGCCGGCACATAGCACGGTCTGAATACGGCAACGTCTACCGCGACGAATGGTGGGAGCGCGCGACTCCTGATCAGATTGGGACCACGTTGGTGACGGCGAAAGCGTGGCGCAACGCGGACCCCGAAGCGGTGCGCGCCGAGGGGCGTATGCGCGACGAGGTCCGTACCCGCTACGGGGTGGACATTGACCAGGCAGGAGGCGACCCCCAGGCAGTCCAGGCCGCCATCGACACCGAGTTGCTACGCCGGCAGTCTCTAACGGAACGCCGGCGCAGCACGAGCGAGGAGACGGAGGCCGCGCTGCTGATGCGCGAGGTCGACAACGCCGACCGTCGCGCCGACGCCGCCACCGACCGCGCTGAGAACGCCCCGGAGGGCTCCAACGACCGCACGGAAGCCCGCGACGAGGCACGCAGCCACGAGCGAGCGGCGGAGAGCGCCCGCGGCGCCGCGGTGCCGCGGTACGACTCCGCAGAACGGCGGCGGAACCACGCCGACACGCTCGAAGCGAAGGGCATCGACAAAGAGGCCGTGAGCGCACGGATGTCCGCTGATGTCGGCAATGCCAAACCCGCCACTGACGCGGTGAAGGGCGCGCCCGGGAGGGATACGAAGGCACGGCCGGCACGGACCGCCGGGTCGCGGGTGCAGCGCACAGAGCTGGGACGCTGAGGCGATGACCTGAGGGCGCCGGGGTCGTCAGCTCAGGACATCACGAACGTCTATTCCTTGTACTGACGGGCTGAGAACCTGTCCGCTTCAAGCGTCATAAGAAACTGCCCCGTGGCTGTAGCAGTGAAGGACTGCCCTTCACGAGATTCGACATACCGTGGAGAGTAACGGTGCGCTCGCATCGACGATGTCGAGCGCACCGAGCGCTCAGTGCCCCTCGATGGAATCGTGTGAATCTCGTAGATAGGGTGCAGAGTATGGACTCTACGCCAAGCTCGCCGCAGACCGATCTATTCATGGATGCGCTGTCAGTGTTGATGTCTTGGCGTCGGATCGGCAAGTTCAGTGCCCGAGCCAGGTATCGGATCGGAACAGAGAGGGCGGCGACGAAGACTGTCCAGTTAACTGCGGATCCCATGCGGTTGACGTATGCCTTGTCGTCAGAGGAGGGCGGCCTTCGCGAGGAGTGCGATGGCTACAACCACACGCTCACCAAGAACGGACGAACGGAAGCTCTTCCAGTCGAGAGCCTCGTCTACGAAGCCCACGCGGCTCGGCTGGCGTTCCCGTTGGCATTGCCCATCTGGGGGCGCAGCTCCGACGATTATCGACTGACAGGTGTTGCTAGAGAGGTGCCAGATGGTTTCGACCTCCACCTCGTTCACTCTGCCGAAGCGCGACTGCGGGGGACGCTCACGGTGAGCGTCCCCCGCAGAATGGCGGTCAGGCTGGACACACCCACGCTTTTCGTCGCTTATGAAGATGTCCAGTGGAGCGATGCGTGACCGCTCACTAAAGCGGCGCCTCCTCACCATTCGGGTAGAAGCAGCGCTGGTTGCTGCTTTGACACGTGAAGCGGTGACTGTGAATCGTTCCCTCGAAGTACTGGTTGTACCCCTTCTGGGTGTCGACGATGTTGATGTCGCCCATTCCAACGGAGAACTGGCCGTCCTCGTCAAGCTGCCCGACGACCCATCCTTCGGTGGCGGTGTTTCCGACGTTGGTGAAGGTGGAGCTGGCGAGGCTCGTGGGGGGTGCCCACCACCCGTTCTGCTTGAAGCTGGTGAACGTCCCGGTCATTTTGGGGGACCCTGTTGAAGGGATCGTGCGAAGTTTGTTCTGTGCTGAGGGCCATCCTGCGTACATGTTCCACTCGTACTCGATGTGCCGCTGCCAGATGATCGCTCCTGTCGACTGGTTGTACTCGCCGTAGAGCAAGCAGCCCCAGGTGTCATCCTGCAACTCGCTCACAACCTCACGGTCGTAACCGCCGTAGTCGCAGAAGTCATTGGCGGCTGCCGTGCTCGTGAACGGTACCTCGAGAGTCGGTTGCGACGCGTCAGTGGGCGACGTCTCGGTAGTTTGGTCGGAATACTGGATGCCGACGTTTACCCGTAGCTCTTCCTCAGTTCCGCTGTTGGCTGTCACGACTACTTGATCTCCGAGACAAGCGAACTCCGCCGATCCATTTGGAGTCTCGGTTACCTCTGCGTTCTCCAAAGCTCGCTGCGCGATGTCGACGCAAGTGGATGAGCCTGAAGGGCTATCATTGGCCACCAGCACGGGCGACGTATCGAGGGCGACTGTGGGTCCGACAATGTCGATCTCGTCGGCTGTGGCGGCGCTGGAGGAAAGCGCAGTAGTGCCGACAATTAATCCGACCGTAACAAGTGTGCTGATCAGTTTTCGCAATTCTTCTCCATTTCGACAGGTCAATTGTGATTTCGCGGGAGCTTCCCTAGACGTTCGTGTGAATCGTTTATGAAACGCTAGGCGCGGCCTGTGGTGGCCACCAGCAACTCCATACAGTTGTGCGACTGTCGCGCTCGTGGTAGCGCAGCTCTGACCCGCTGTCCTGCCCCGCGGTTAGGTGATCGTTCTCCTCGTCGCGATAGCCGCCAACGTGTTCACTTGGACGTTGCTCACACTCGTGGCGGTCGCGGCGATCAACTTCGGTAGCACCTCGGTGAAGTTCGGGGCGCGCTAGGCCGTGTTGATCAAGTGGTTCGGTCCTTGGCCGCGCGAGTCTGGATTGGTGACGCGACAGGAGATCTCTGACGAGGTGTGGGCTGTGATGGAGCCGTTGATGCCGACGGTGATCGGGCGGTCGCGCCCGTGGACCGATCACCGACTCGCTGTCGAGGGCATGGCGTGGAAGTACCGCATCGGTGCACCGTGGCGCGACGTTCCGGAGGGGTTCGGGAAGTGGAACTCGATCTACAAGCGGTTCAACCGGTGGGCCGAGGACGGCACCTGGGAGAGGCTGCTCGCCGAGGTGCAGACGCAGGCCGACGCCGCCGGGGAGATCGACTGGGGTCGTCTCGATCGACTCCACGGCTTCCCTCCGACATCAGTTCCCCAGGGAGGGTGGATCGATTCCCAGAGCCTCAAATACGCGTATGAGAGTGCCGAAGGTCGGGTTCGCTGATCCCCCAGAAGGGGACTTTCCGCGTTCCAAGCATCCGTACGTGTGCGTGGATATTCCCGCGTTCAGCGCTACCTGCTCTTGCGACTGGCCGCGCCGTCGACGGACTCTCCTCAGTGCTACTCCGAGCTCGCGAGCTCTATCGTCCGTATTGATGTGATCCTCGCCGTTCTTGTTTGTCATCCGTAGGACCTCCCCCGCTCTGGCACGCTTGTCATCGATCGTTGGCGTTTCGGACATCGGGGAACAGCCCTTCTGGCGGCGCGAGGTACGGCAGTGGGTCGCCTTTCTCGTTGGTGTGTTCGCGATCCTTGCCGGGGCCGACGCCCGCGAAGGGCCCTGACGGGCTGAGCAGAATCGACATGTGGTGTTCGGCGTGGTCGCGATACCAGACGCTCATCCCGGTCTGGGGGTCGAGGCGGAGGTGCTCCCACGCGCGCCACAGCGCATCCAGGC
>NZ_JAWHUE010000004.1:0-434070 GCF_034531355.1 Microbacterium xanthum | reverse complement strand
GAAGCTAAGCCTCTCAGCGCCGATGGTACTGCAGGGGCCACCCTGTGGGAGAGTAGGACACCGCCGGACTTCCCTTACCGGAAATGGCCACCCAACGCAGGGTGGCCATTTCCGCGTTAACAGCCCTTTTCCGCAGCAGCACTCCCGGAGGAAACGCATGGGCTTGTTCGTCCGATCCGCCGCGTCCACACCGCTCGCGGGGGTCGACGCTGTTCTCACTGACCTGGACGGCGTCGTCTACGCCGGTGCCGGCGCGTTGCCGCACGCGGTCGAGAGCCTCGTGCGTGCCGCAGACAGTCGACGTCTCGGCTACATCACGAACAACGCCTCGCGCACCGACGTCTCGGTGGCGTCGCACCTGAGGGAGCTCGGCCTGCCCGCTGAGCCGGCGGATGTCGTCACCAGTCCGCAGGCTGCGGTCAGGCTCCTCGGCAGCCGGGTGCCCGAAGGGTCCACCATCCTCGTGGTCGGCGGGGACGGTCTGGTGTCCGAGCTCGAGAAGGGCGGATTCGTCGTCACCCGCAGCGCGGAAGACGCACCCGCCGCGGTGGTGCAGGGGTTCTCGCCGGAGGTCGGCTGGGCGCAGCTGGCAGAGGCGGCATACGCGCTGGCGACGCCCGAAGACGAAGGCGGCATCCCGTGGATCGCCACCAACACCGACTGGACCATCCCTCAGGCTCGCGGCATCGCGCCCGGCAACGGCACCCTGGTCTCGGCCGTTCACACGGCCGTCGGCCGCCTTGCGACGGTCGCCGGCAAGCCCGAGGTGCCGATCTTCGACGAGGCCGTCGCGCGGTTCGCGTCGACGAAGCCGCTCTTCCTCGGCGACCGTCTGGACACCGACATCCTGGGCGCGAACCGTGCCGGTATCGCCTCGGCTCTCGTCCTGACGGGCATCGACCGGCCCAAACACGTGCTGGCCGCTCCCGCGGGCTCGCAGCCGACCTACATCCTGGCGGACCTTCGCGACCTTCACGACCCGTATCCCGAAGTCGTCAGGAAAGACGGGACCGTGCGCGTCGGTGATGCGCGTGTGCGGATCGACGGGGCGGACGTCCAGATCATCGCCGAGGGTCGGTCGCAGATCGACCTGCTCCGCGCGGGCGCCCACGCGATCTGGGACACCGGGCGGCAGATCTTCGGGTTCCGAGTGCCCGAGCGGCTGTACGCCGACTCTTTCCATCGTCCCTGAGCCACGTACCATGGGGGGATGGAGAGCTCGCTGTCGCCCGTGCCCCCGAGCCGCCCGGCATCGACCAGCGAGTCGGAGGATCCGATCGATCTCGTGTCCCGTCTCGAGGTGATCGAGGCGCAGCCGCTGGCGACGCGTGCAGACGCGTTCGCGGCGATCCACGACGAGCTCTCCGCACGGCTCGACGCCGATGTGACCGGGCGTCCCGCCCGCTCATGACGACGAGGCTCGATGCGGCCGTGGCCGGGCGCGGTCTCGCTCGGTCCCGCACCCACGCTGCGGCCCTCATCGCCGACGGGCTCGTGACCGTCGACGGTGCGGTGGTGGTCAAGCCCTCGGTGCGGGTGCCTGCGTCGGCGCGGCTGGTCGTCGCCGGCTCCGACCACTACGTCAGTCGCGCCGCCCACAAGCTCCTTGCCGCCCTCGACGCGTTCGGCGTGGACGTCGTCGAGCGGTGCGCGCTCGACATGGGCGCCTCCACCGGTGGCTTCACGCAGGTTCTCCGTGAGCGCGGCGCCGACCCCGTCATCGCGGTCGATGTCGGGCACGGACAACTCGCGGCGGCGGTCGCCGACGACACCGGCGTGGTGAGCATCGAGGGCTACAACGTGCGGCATATGGATGCGGTGGGGCTGCGGGCCGCCAGCGGCGTCCTCGACCGTCCGTCGGTCGTGACGGGCGACCTGTCCTTCATCTCCCTGACCCTCGTCCTGCCCGCCGTGGCTGCGACGATCGCCGACGGCGGTGACGCGGTGCTGCTGGTCAAGCCGCAGTTCGAGGTCGGGCGGACGGCGGTCCGCGGGGGGCTCGTGACCGACCCCGCGCTTCGCGCGGAGGCAGTGGCCGACATCCTGTGGAGCGGCTGGGATCTCGGGTTCGGCACGCTCGGCGTGGTCGCGTCACCGCTCGCGGGCACCCACGGCAACGCCGAGTACCTGGTCCACCTCGCGCCGGGTCGTGGTGCGAATCCGACAGAATGGCTTTCGCGTGTTTCGGAGGTGACAGGAGCCTGATGATCGAGTCCGACCGGTACATCCTCGTCGTCGTCCGCGGCGGCGAGGACACACGTGATGCCGCGGACAGCGTCATCACCGCGCTGCGCACGGCGGGGGCGGTGCCGGTTCTCGACGCCGTCGACGCGGAGGAGATCTGCGCGGCCCGCCCGGACATGCGCGGCCCGGCCATCCTCGGCCGAGACGTGGAGGTGCAGCAGATCGAGCTGGCCATCGTCCTCGGCGGAGACGGAAGCATCCTTCGCGCCGCAGAGCTCGTGCGCGGCGGGACGGCACCGGTCCTCGGTGTGAACCTGGGCCACGTCGGATTCCTCGCCGAGAGTGAACGCGACGACATGGACGAGGCCGTGCGCCGGGTCATCTCGCGCGACTACGACGTCGAGGAGCGTCTCGCCCTGCAGGTGCGGATCAAGGACCGCTCGGACGCCGTCGTGTATGAGACGTGGGCGCTCAACGAAGCGACCGTCGAGAAGGCCGCACGCGAACGGATGCTCGAGGTGGCCATCGAGGTCGACGGTCGTCCGTTGTCCGCGTTCGGATGCGACGGTGTCGTCGTCTCGACACCGACGGGATCGACCGCATACAACTTCTCGGCCGGCGGACCGGTCATCTGGCCGACCGTGCAGGCGATCGCCGTCGTGCCGTTGTCGGCGCATGCGCTCTTCGCCACACCGCTCGTCGTCGGACCCGACCATGCCGTCGCGATCGAACTCATCGAAGGCACGGACGGCAGTGGCGTGTTGTGGTGCGACGGCCGTCGGTCGCACGAGCTGCCCCCCGGTGCACGTGTCGTGGTGCGGCGTGCGGCCGAGCCGGTGCGTCTCGCGCGACTGCACAAGAGCGCATTCACCGATCGACTGGTGCGGAAGTTCCGCCTGCCGGTCGAAGGATGGCGGGGACCCGGGACCAAGCCGTCGACGGCCGCCGTGCGGACCGCGCCCCCCGAGGGGGAGGGGCATCCGTGATCGAAGAGATGCGGTTGCGCGATCTCGGCGTCATCGCGGAGGCGACCCTTCCCATGGGTCCCGGATTCACCGCGATCACGGGGGAGACCGGTGCGGGCAAGACGATGGTCGTGACGGGACTCGGTCTGCTGCTCGGTCAGCGCGCCGATTCCGGCGCGGTCCGAGCCGGTGCGGGGCAGGCGTCGGTCGATGGCGTCTGGGTCGTCCCAGACTCCGGTCCGGTGGTCGATCGCGTGCGAGACGCGGGGGGTGACGTCGAACCGCTCGGTGACGGTCGCGCCGAGCTGTTCGTCGGCCGATCGATCTCGCGGGAAGGTCGAGGTCGCGCCTCGGTCGGCGGTCGTGCGGCGCCGGCCGGCGTGCTGGCCGATCTCGCGGAAGAGCTCGTCGTGGTCCACGGACAATCCGATCAGCTGCGGCTGCGATCAGCCGTGGCCCAGCGGGACGCGCTCGATCGATTCGGTGGGGAAGCGGTAGCGACCCCGTTGAAGGCCTACCGCGCCGCGTTCGAGGACTGGAGGCGTCTCGACGCCGAGCTCGCCTCACTCGCCGCTGACCGGGAGGCGCGCGCCGACGAAGCCGCCCGATTGCGGGACGCGATCGCCGACATCGAACAAGCCGCGCCGCAGCCGGGGGAGGACGCTGACCTCGCCGCCCGTGCGGATCGGCTGGCCAACATCGAACATCTGCGTATGGCGGCCGCGACCGCCCATGAGGCGCTCTCCGGGGAATCCGACGCGCCCGACGCGACCACGCTCCTCGCCGAAGCCCGCCGCGCCCTCGACCGCGCCGCGGATCAGGACGAAGAACTCGCCGCGTTCGGAGAGCAGGTCGCAGAGATCGGCTATCGCGTGACAGACCTCGCGACCGGTATCGCCGCGTACGTCGCCGATCTCGACGAGTCGGGCCCGCATGAGCTCGCGGCCGTGGAGGAGCGTCGGGCGATCCTGGGTGCTCTCATCCGTGAACACGGTTCGCTCGAGGCGGCCATCGATCTGCTCGATTCCGGCTCGGCCCGGCTGGCCGAGCTCGACGACGACGGCGACCGTCTCGAACGATTGTCCGCGGAGCGCGACGCGGCCTCGCGTGCGCTCGACGCCGCGGCGGACGAACTGACCGAGGCACGCACGGCTGCGGCCGCGCGGCTCGGTGAGGCCGTCTCGGCAGAATTGCACGACCTGGCGATGCCGGATGCGTCGGTGACCGTCGCCGTCACCCCCACCGCGCCCTCTGTCGCGGGCCGCGACGAGGTGCAGATCCTGCTGGCGGCGCACCCCGGCGCGCAGCCGCGACCGGTGTCGCGGGGTGCGTCCGGCGGTGAGCTCAGCCGCGTCATGCTCGCAATCGAAGTCGTGATCTCGGCCACCGATCCGGTGCCGACCTTCGTGTTCGACGAGGTCGACGCGGGGATCGGTGGCGCGGCGGCGATCGAAGTCGGGCGACGCCTGGCGCGCCTCGCCCGCACCTCGCAGGTGATCGCCGTAACCCACCTCGCCCAGGTCGCCGCCTTCGCCTCCAATCATCTGTCGGTCGTCAAGGCCAGCGACGGCTCGGTCACTGCGTCGAGCGTGCGGCGTCTGCACGGCCCGGGTCGCGAGGCGGAGATGGCCCGATTGCTGTCGGGGATGCCTGACAGCGACGCCGCACTGACCCACGCGCGCGAGTTGCTCGAACTCGGCGCGGATCTGGACTGATAGGATCGAAGCCCGTGACGCAGACTCCCGCCGACGGACTTTCCCCCCACGACACGACGAAGCACATCTTCGTGACAGGCGGTGTCGTCTCCTCTCTGGGCAAGGGGCTGACGGCCGCCAGTCTCGGAAACCTTCTCACGGCGCGCGGTCTGCGCGTGGTGATGCAGAAGCTCGATCCGTACCTCAACGTCGATCCCGGGACGATGAACCCGTTCCAGCACGGCGAGGTGTTCGTGACCGAGGACGGCGCCGAAACCGATCTCGACATCGGACACTACGAGCGTTTCCTCGACATCGAGCTCAGCCAGGCGGCGAATGTCACGACCGGTCAGGTCTACTCGCAGGTGATCGCGCGGGAGCGCCGCGGCGAGTACCTCGGCGACACCGTGCAGGTGATCCCGCACATCAGCGACGAGATCAAGCGTCGCATGCGGCTTCAGGCCGATGAGTCACCCAAGCCCGACGTCATCATCACCGAGATCGGCGGCACGGTGGGAGACATCGAGTCGCAGCCGTTCATCGAGGCCGCACGCCAGATCCGTCACGAACTCGGGCGTGGAAACGTCTTCTTCGTGCATGTCTCCCTGGTTCCGTTCATGGGTGCCTCGGGGGAGCAGAAGACGAAGCCGACCCAGCACTCCGTGGCAGCCCTGCGCTCCATCGGGATCCAGCCGGACGCGCTTGTGCTGCGCAGCGACCGCCCGGTCACCGACTCGAACAAGCGCAAGATCGCGCTCATGTGTGACGTCGACGAGGATGCCGTGGTCAACGCCGTCGACGTCCCGAGCATCTACGACATCCCGTCGATGCTGCACGAGCAGAAGCTCGATGCG
This sequence comes from Microbacterium xanthum, assembly GCF_034531355.1. Lineage (NCBI taxonomy): Bacteria > Bacillati > Actinomycetota > Actinomycetes > Micrococcales > Microbacteriaceae > Microbacterium > Microbacterium xanthum. Next base: position 428,373 of record NZ_JAWHUE010000004.1, on the reverse strand, counting down.
TACCTCGTCCGCGCGCTGGGTCTGGAGCGTGCCCAGGACGTCGACTGGTCGCGGTGGCAGCGCGTTCTGCAGGCGGTGCACAACCCGAAGCATGAGGTCACGATCGGTCTGGTGGGCAAGTACATCGACCTGCCCGATGCGTACTTGTCCGTCACCGAGGCGGTCAAGGCCGGGGGATTCGCGCACGAGACCCACGTGAAGATCACCTGGATCCCCTCCGACCTCTGTGAAACACCGGAGGGCGCCGCCAAGGCGCTGAGCAGCCTGGACGGCATCGTCGTACCGGGCGGCTTCGGCATCCGCGGCATCGAGGGCAAGCTCGGCGCGCTGCGCTTCGCGCGCGAGCAGGGGATCCCGACCCTCGGTATCTGTCTGGGTCTGCAATGCATGGTCATCGAGTACGCCCGGAACGTTGCCGGCATCGAGGGTGCCTCGTCGAGCGAGTTCGATCCCGAGACGCCGGCTCCGGTCATCGCCACGATGGCCGAGCAGATCGACATCATCGACCGGGGCGACCTCGGCGGCACCATGCGACTGGGGTCCTACCCGGCGGACCTCGGCGAGGGGTCGCTCGCGGCGGAGGTCTACGGTGCGAATCGCATCGACGAGCGCCACCGTCACCGCTACGAGGTCAACAACGCCTACCGCGACACGATCGCGACGGCGGGCTTGAGCTTCTCCGGTCTGTCGCCGGACCGCAACCTCGTGGAGTTCGTCGAGCTGCCTCGCGAGGTGCATCCCTACTACATCGCCACCCAGGCGCACCCCGAGCTGCGCTCGCGTCCGACCGCACCCCACCCGCTGTTCCGCGGACTCATCGGTGCCGCGCTGGATCGCCACCGCTCGAGCGAGTTGTTCGATGTCGACGACGAGTGAGCCGCTGAGGGACGAGGCGGTCGAGGTCGACATCGTCGAAACGGACCTCGTCTACTCCGGTCACGTCTGGGATGTCCGCAGCGACACCTTCCGATACGGAGCCGGCGAGATCGTCCGACAGTACGTCGATCACCCCGGTGCGGCCGCGGTCGTCGCCGTGGACGATGCGGAGCGCGTGCTGCTGATCCAGCAGTACCGGCACCCGATCCGGCACCGCGACTGGGAGATCCCGGCCGGCCTGCTCGATGTCGAAGGGGAGTCGCCTCTCGAGACGGCACGACGCGAGCTCGCCGAGGAGGTCGATCTGGAGGCCGACCGGTGGGAGAGCCTCGTGAGTATCTTCACCACTCCCGGTGGCAACGACGAGATCGTGCACCTGTTCCTGGCCCGGGACCTGCGCCCCGTCGAACAGGCGCACGCGCGCGAGGAGGAGGAGGCGGACATCCGGCAGGAGTGGATGCCGCTGGGTCGGGCCGTCGAGGGTGTGCTCGCCGGCCGGTTCCGCAACGGCATCCTGGCCGTCGGCGTTCTCGCCGCCTCGCATCGTCTGCGCGAGGACGCGGCGAAGGACTGACGTGCGCGTCGATCGTGCCGTCGACGCCTACCTGCGCCACCTCACGGTGGAGCGGGGGCTGTCCGAGCACACGCTCGGGGCGTACCGCCGCGACCTGACGGTCTATGCCGCGTGGCTCGGCGCAGACGGGATCGAGGACACCGCCGCGATCACCTCGGACACCGTCGCGGCCTTCGTCGCGGACCGTGCCGGGCAGGATCCGCCGCCCGCGTCGAGTTCGCTCGCGCGCCTGCAGTCGTCGGTGCGAGGCTGGCATCGGTTCCTGGTCCGCGAAGAGATCGCGGACGCGGATCCGGCCGCACGCCTGCGTCCACCCAAGACCCCGCGACGTCTGCCCAAGGCGCTGACGATCGAGCAGGTGGAAGCGCTTCTGGATGCCTCCGGCCCTCGCCCGGACGAGGCGATGCCGGGCGAGGAGATCGGGATCCGAGACCGGGCGCTTCTGGAGCTGCTCTACGCGACCGGCGCCCGCGTGTCGGAGATCGTGCAGCTCGACGTGGACGATGTCGCCCACGCAGACGTGCTCCGGGTGCGGGGAAAGGGCGACAAGGAGCGGATCGTGCCGGTCGGCTCCTACGCGCAAGCGGCCGTGGCTGCGTACCTGACCCGCGCGCGGCCGGAGCTGTCGCGGCGGGGCCGTGCGACGCCGCGCCTGTTCCTGGGTGCCCGCGGGGCACCGCTGTCCCGTCAGAGCGCGTGGCTGGTGCTGCAGCAGGCGGCGCAGCGCGCCTCGCTCACCGCGCACGTCTCCCCGCACACCTTGCGTCATTCGTTCGCGACGCACCTGCTCCAGGGCGGCGCCGACGTCCGTGTCGTGCAGGAACTGCTCGGGCATGCGTCGGTGGCGACGACCCAGATCTACACGCACGTGAGCGTGGACGCGCTCCGCGACGTCTACGCGACGTCGCACCCGCGCGCACGCTGACCCGCGGGTCGGCCGGGCGGCGCGCCTCAGGGTGACTAGAATCGGTGCACGTTATGGCGAAGGCAGGAGAGTCGGTGGCGGCAACCAAACGCGGCGAGACGAAGGCGTCCGGTGACGAGACGGTCCTCGGCCCGACCGGGCGTCCCTATCGCGGATTCGCCACCCCACCGCCGCTCGACGGACACGGTCCGGCGCGCATCGTCTCCCTGTGCAACCAGAAGGGCGGCGTCGGAAAGACGACGACGACGATCAACCTGGCCGCTGCGCTGGCCTCCTACGGTCGCAAGGTGCTCGCGGTCGATTTCGACCCGCAGGGAGCGCTGTCGGCCGGTCTGGGCATCCAGACCCACGACATCCCGACCGTGTACGACCTGCTGTTGAACACCAAGCGCGACCCGCGCGAGGTGATCGTCCCCAGCCGGGTCGAGGGCTTGGACATCATTCCGGCCAACATCGACCTCTCTGCGGCTGAGGTCCATCTGGTCAACGAAGTCGCGCGCGAACAGATCCTCGCGCAGGTGCTGCGGAAGGTCTCCAAGGACTACGACGTCATCCTGGTCGACTGCCAGCCGTCGCTCGGGCTGCTGACGGTGAACGCCTTGACGGCCAGCCATGGCGTGATCATCCCGCTCGAGTGCGAGTTCTTCGCGCTTCGCGGCGTTGCGCTGCTGATCGAGACGATCGACAAGGTGCGCGACCGTCTGAACCCCACCATCACCCTCGACGGTGTCCTGGCCACGATGTACGACCCTCGCACGCTGCACTCCCGCGAGGTGCTGGAGCGGGTCGTGGATGCCTTCGGCGACGACGTGCTCGAGACCGTCATCGGCCGCACGGTGAAGTTCCCCGACGCGTCGGTGTCGGGCATGCCGATCACGGAGTTCGCGCCCGAGCACTCGGCCGCCCAGGCCTACCTGCGCCTGGCACGAGAGCTGGTCGACCGTGGCGCCGTCGCCTGAGCAGCACGACGACATCACCGCGGGTTCCGGCGGTCCGGCGGCCGAAACGCCCGACGACGTCGACAACGGGTTCCGCGTCTCGCTCGGCGTCTTCGACGGACCTTTCGACCTCCTCCTGCAATTGATCTCCCAGCATGAGCTGGACATCACCGAGGTCTCGCTCAGCCGCGTGACGGACGAGTTCATCGGCTACCTGAAGGACCTCGGACCGGATGAGCTCGACGAGGCATCGGAGTTCCTCGTCGTCGCCGCGACACTGCTGGACATGAAGGTCGCCGGTCTGCTGCCACAGGGCGAGCTGGTCGATGCCGAAGCCGTCGCGCTGCTGGAAGCGCGTGACCTGCTGTTCGCCCGTCTGCTCCAGTACCGAGCCTTCAAGGAGGTCTCCGCCTGGTTCGAGCGGTCGATCCGGCGAGAGGACACCCGCCACACCCGCGCGGTGAGGCTCGAGGAGAAACATCGGTCGGCGGTGCCCGAGCTCGTGTGGACGCTCACCGCCGACGACTTCGCGGCGCTCGCCATGATGGCCTTCGCTCCGAAGGAGATCCCGATGGTCGGGGTCGACCATCTCCACGCGCCGCTGGTCAGCATCCGTGAGCAGGCGGCGGTCGTGGTGACGCTCCTGCGGGACGCCGGGACGCTCACCTTCCGCGACCTCGTATCGGGCATCACCCAGAGCGGCGTCATCGTCGCCCGGTTCATCTCGGTGCTGGAGTTGTACCGTCACGCGGCGCTGTCGTTCGAGCAGCTCGAACCGCTCGGTGAACTGACCCTGCGGTGGACCGCGCCGCGCTGGTCCGACGAGAATCTCGCCACGTTGGGAGCCGACTATGACCGATGAGAACGACACCACCGAGCCGGCGCCGCGTCCCCAGGACACGTCGTCGGTCATCCGCCGCGTCGAGGCGATCCTGCTGGTGGTCGACGAGCCGCAGAGCCTCGTGAGTCTGGCGACCGCCGTGGGGAGCCCCGTACCGGCGGTTCGCCAAGCGGTCGAGGCGCTGGTCGCCGACTACGACGGTGAGTCCGGGGGACCGCGACGCGGCTTCGAGCTGCGTGAAGTGGGTGGCGGCTGGCGGTTGTACGTCCGGGAGGAGCACGACGACCTCGTACGCGAGTTCGTCAGCGGCCAAGCGCCGTCCCGGCTCTCCCAGGCCGCCCTGGAGACACTCGCGGTGATCGCCTACAAACAACCCATCACCCGCAGCCAGATCGCCTCGATCCGGGCCGTGAACGTCGACTCGGTGGTCCGGACTCTGCTCGGTCGCGGTCTGATCACCGAGCTGTTCGCCGACCCTGACACCGGCGCCTTGAACTACGGCACGACCGACGCGTTGCTGGTGAACCTCGGCATCAACTCCCTGGAGGAACTGCCGCCGATCTCGCCGCTGCTCGACGATGGATCGACCGGCTTCGACGCGGAGGTGATCCGATGAACGACCAGGCCCCCGAGGGTGTGCGTCTGCAGAAAGTGCTGGCCCAGGCCGGTGTCGCCTCACGCCGTGTCTCCGAAGAGCTCATCGTGGCCGGACGAGTGCGGGTGAACGGCATGGTGGTGACCGAGCTCGGCTCGCGGATCGACCCGGGGAGCGATCTGGTGGACGTGGACGGCACGGCCGTGCAGCTCGATGCCACCAAGCGCTATGTCATGCTCAACAAGCCTCGCGGGGTGGTCAGCTCACTCCGCGATGACCGGGGCCGTCCGGACCTGCGCCGCTACACCGAGCGTTTCGAGGAGCGCCTGTTCAACGTGGGGCGCCTGGACGCCGATACCAGCGGTCTGTTGGTGCTGACCAACGACGGCGAACTCGCGCATGTGCTGGCGCATCCGTCGTTCGGGGTGACGAAGGTCTACATCGCCAAGGTCACCGGACGCGTGAGCGCGCAGACGGTGGCCGCGCTCACCCGCGGTATCGAGCTCGAAGACGGCCCGATCGCAGCCGACAAGGCGCGCGTCCTGTCGGCGAGTGCAGAAGGCGGCGGGTCGCTGGTCGAGCTCACGCTGCACTCGGGCCGCAACCGCATCGTGCGTCGCATGATGGACGCCGTCGGCCACCCGGTGGAAGAGCTCGTGCGTCGTCAGTTCGGGCCGCTGCACCTGGGCACGCTCCCAGCCGGGAAGACCCGCGAATTGACTACAGTGGAGCGCGGCGCGCTGCTCACTCTTTCCCGCGGCGGCCCGTCCACCCCCTCCCCGGAGAATCCGTGACCGACGCAGTTGATCAGCCACGCGCCGGCGGCATCGACCGTCTGTCCGCGCGCTCTTCGGGGACCGTGCGGATCGTCGGTGCGGGACTCCTCGGGGCCAGCATCGGACACGCGCTGGTCGCGCTCGGGGTGGATGTCGTGTTGGCCGACACCTCGCCGGCTCAACTGCGGCTGGCCATCGATTACGGCGCGGGGCGAGCGGCGCGAGACGACGACGCCCCGACGCTCGTCGTCGTCTCGGTGCCCCCGGATGTCACCGCAGACGTGATCGAGTCGGAGCTGGAACGCTTCCCCGACGCCGTGGTCACCGATGTGGCCAGTGTCAAACTCGAACCGCTCCGAGTGCTTCGGGAACGCGGCATCGACCTCTCCCGCTACATCGGGTCGCATCCGCTGGCGGGGCGTGAACGCGGGGGAGCGATCTCGGCCCGCGCGGACATCTTCGTCGGACGACCGTGGGTGGTCTGCCGCGACGGGGAGACCCGCGCATCCGATCTTGCGGTCGTCGAGGGTCTCATCCTCGATCTCGGCGCCACCCCCATCGAGATGTCTCCGGAAGAGCACGACCGCTCGGTCGCGCTGGTCTCGCACGTGCCGCAGCTGGTCGCCAGCCTGCTGGCCGGGCGGTTCGTGGACGCGCCGGACGGGTCGCTGCGACTCGCGGGTCAAGGCGTGCGCGACACGACGCGGATCGCGGCGTCGGCGCCGGAGCTGTGGGTGCAGATCCTCGGGGCGAACGCCGAACCGGTGGTCGACATCCTCGACGTCCTCGCCGCGGACCTCGCCGCGGTCGCGGACGCGCTGCGCGATCCGGACGCCACCGGCGCGCGCCGAGCGGTGGCTGACACGATCCGGCGGGGCAACGACGGCGTCGAACGCCTCCCCGGCAAGCACGGCCAGAACCGTCGTTTCGAAACGGTCGTCGTCATGGTCGACGACCGTGCCGGGCAGCTCGGACGGCTGTTCGGCGACCTCGGCGACCTCGACGTCAACGTCGAGGACCTCCGCCTCGAACACTCCCCGGGTGCGCTCTTCGGTCTCGCCGAGATCAGCGTGACGCCGGGCGTCGTGCGCCGCTGCGTCGAAGGACTGCAGGCGCGCGGCTGGAAGATAGCGAGTACAAGCAATGACTGATCTGTCCACCCCTGTCGATGAGGCGCCGGTTTCGCCGGTGACGGTCGTCGCGATCGACGGCCCCGCCGGAAGCGGCAAGTCGAGCGTCTCGAAAGAGGCCGCGCGCCGCCTGGGCTTCGGCTATCTCGACACCGGTGCCGCCTACCGGGCCTTGGCCTGGCACGCCGTCGAGCGCGGCGTCGACACGTCCGACTCCGCCGCGGTTCTCGATGCGACGGGCGACTTCGCCTATGACATCTCCCTCGACCCGGACCGGTACTGGGTGCGGGTCGGGGAGGTCGACGTCACCGACGCGATCCGTGAGACCCGCGTGACGGAGGCGGTCAGCGGAGTGGCGCGCGTGCCCGCCGTCCGGCAGTCGGTCAATGCGATGTTCCGCGCCATGGTCGCAGCCTCCGGCCGGCCCGGCGTGGTCGTCGAAGGACGCGACATCACCACCGTCGTCGCCCCGGACGCCCCGGTGCGCATCCTGCTGACCGCCGCACCCGAGGTCCGTGCCGCCCGTCGTAGCGCCGAGCTGAACGGACACGACGCGACCGCTGTCGCCGACGCGCTGCGTCGCCGCGACTCCGCCGATTCGAAGGTCGTCGACTTCCTCACCGCCGCCGAAGGCGTCACGGTGGTCGACTCGACCGAGCTCGATTTCGAGCAGACCGTGGACGCCGTGCTCGGCGTCATCGCCGAAGGAGGGGTGCGCTGATGGCCGCCGACGAGGAATACGACGCAGGGCCCGACGACCTCGAGGCCACACTCGCCGACATCGACGACGAGCTCGCGGACCAGCGGGCCACCGCGCTGCGGGCGTCGCTGGAGGACTACGACCTCGATGACGAAGACAGCGTCCTGTTGGAGGGGGTCGACGGCGGCGAAGACGGCATCGAGTACCTGCCGGCGCTTCCGGTCGTGGCCATCGTGGGACGCCCGAACGTCGGCAAATCCGCCCTCGTCAACCGCATCCTCGGGCGGCGTGAGGCTGTCGTGGAAGACACCCCCGGGGTGACCCGCGACCGTGTCACGTACAAGGCCGAGTGGCTGGACCGCCGCTTCTCCCTCGTCGACACGGGAGGGTGGGAGCCCGACGCCCGCGGCATCGACGCGTCCGTGGCGGCGCAGGCCGAGGTTGCGATCGACCTGTCGGATGTGGTGCTGTTCGTCGTGGATGCGATGGTCGGCGCGACCTCGACCGACGAGCACGTCGTGCGACTGCTCCGCAAGAACGGCAAGCCGGTGTTCCTCGTGGCGAACAAGATCGACGATGCGCGGCAGGAGCCCGAGGCGGCCGCTCTGTGGAATCTGGGTCTCGGCGAGCCGCACCCGGTTTCCGCGATCCACGGCCGCGGTGTCGCCGACCTGCTCGACGAGATCATGAAGGTGCTTCCGAAGGTGTCGGCCGTCGCCTCCGCCGAGATCGGCGGTCCGCGCCGTGTTGCGATCCTGGGGCGCCCGAACGTCGGCAAGTCTTCCCTGCTGAACAAGGCCGCCGGAGAGGAACGCGTCGTCGTCAACGAGCTCGCAGGGACGACACGTGACCCGGTCGACGAGATCGTCGAACTGGGCGGAAAGATGTGGCGCCTCGTCGACACGGCGGGCATCCGACGCCGCGTGCATCTGTCGCAGGGAGCCGACTTCTATGCGTCCCTGCGCACGTCCGCGGCGCTGGAGAAGGCGGAGGTCGCTGTCGTCGTGATCGACGTGACCCAGCCCATCAGCGTGCAGGATCTCAACATCATCGACCTCGTGCTCGAGTCCGGTCGCGCGCTGGTGATCGCCTACAACAAGTGGGACCGCCTGAACGACGACGACATGGACGGTCAGGATCGTCGCCGATTCCTCGAGCGCGAGATCGAGCGCGACCTCGCCCACGTCGCGTGGGCGCCGCGCGTGAACATCTCCGCCAAGACAGGACGCCACCTCGACAAGCTCGTTCCCGCCCTCGAGACGGCGCTGGCCTCGTGGGACCAGCGCATCCCGACCGGCAAGTTCAACGCGTTCCTGTCGGAGCTGGTCGCCGAGCACCCGCACCCGTTGCGGGGCGGAAAGCAGCCGCGCATCCTGTTCGGCACCCAGGCTGCGAGCCGTCCGCCGACATTCGTGCTGTTCACGACGGGATTCCTCGATCCGGGGTACCGGCGGTTCATCCAGCGTCGCCTTCGCGAGATCTACGGCTTCGAGGGGTCGCCGATCATCTTGAACATGCGCATCCGCGAGCGTCGCCAACGTTCCTGAGGCCCGGGCATGTCCCACTTCCGGTCGCCATACCCGGTGAGAAGGACCGAAAGTGGGACATCCTGTGCGGGGGTGGGGCGCGGATGGGCGGCGTCTGACGAACGCGAGCGCCTGACCGGTGTGCCAGGCTTGGCGTGGTGACGATTCTCCCTCCTGAACCCGGTGAGCCGCGCCGGCCGCATGGTCCGCGCGACCCGGGTGATGCCTGGGTGCAGGCCCCGTCCGGAGAGCGGTACTGGGGGCGCTTCGGAGCCGCGGGGCTGCTGGCGCTCGACCCCGATCGCGGCGTCCTGCTGCAGCACCGCGTGGGCTGGAGCCACTTCGGGGGAACATGGGCGCTCCCCGGCGGCGCGCGGCACGAAGGCGAGGATGCGGCTGCAGGGGCGATCCGCGAGGCGAGGGAGGAGGCGGGGGTGCCGCATGCGGCGGTGCGCTCGCGATTCGAGAGCGTCTTCGACGTCGGCGTGTGGTCTTACACGACCGTCGTGGCTGATGTGGTCGAGCCGTTCACGCCGGTCATCTCCGACCCCGAATCCCTGGAACTCGCGTGGGTGGCTATCGACGGGGTCGCCGCTATGCCGTTGCATCCGGGGTTCGCCGCATCGTGGCCGGCGCTGCGCGCACTGTTGAGCACGCATCCGGCTGTCGTGGTGGACATGGCCAACGTCGTCGGTTCCGTGCCCGACGGATGGTGGCGCGACCGCGCCGGCGCCGCATCGCGGTTGCTCGCGCGTCTGTCGCACCTCGCGATGCGGGGGCTTCCCGCATCGGACCTCGGGCTCGGGGGAGACGTGTGGTTTCCGCGGTGGATCGCCGTGGTCGAAGGGCAGGCCCGAGCCGCGGCGACCGATGCGACCGGCGTCGAGATCGTCGCGGCCCCCGGAGAGGGCGATGACACGATCGTGTCGGTCGCAGCCGACCTGCGCTCGCGAGGTCACGAAGTGGTCGTCGTCACCAGCGACCGCGGCCTGACGCAGCGGGTCTCGGAGCTCGGTGGTCGGGTCCAGGGGTCCCGCTGGCTGCGCGGTCTCCTCGACTCGGCGTGAACGGCGGCCGCACGCGACCGGCGGAGGTCAGTGTTCGGTACCGTCGCGTCCGCGAAGGCGATCGATCTCGCGACGTTCACGTTTGGTGGGGCGGCCCGCCCCGCGGTCCCGGATGGGCACGAACGGCATCTCGGTGCGAGGGGGAGGTGGGGGAGTGCGGTCCTCGACAGCCGCGGCAGCCGCCGGCGCCCCGACGCGTTTGGTGATCGTCTGACGCACGACGAGGTGTCGGTCGAACCCGTTGATGCGCACGCGGAGTTCATCGCCCGGTCGTACCGGTTGAGCGGCCTTCGCGCGGTCACCGTTGACGCGCACGTGGCCCGCGCGACAGGCCGTGGTCGCGGCAGAGCGCGTCTTGTAGACGCGGACCGCCCACAGCCAGGAGTCGACCCGTGCGCTCTCGCTCATTCCGTCGAGCGTACCCGGGCTCGCCGCTGAGGAAGACCGAGCGCGGCGAGGACGACACCGGTGCTGAGGATGGCGATGAGCCCGAAGGCGGTGTCGAAGCGGGTGGTGGGTGGGGCCGCGGCGATCACGGCACCGGCGGCACCCGCGCCGAGCGCGCCGCCGAGCTGCCGGGCGACGATGTTCGGAGCGGACGCGCCGGCGACGTCGTCGGCCGAGGCGTGTTCGATGGAGACGGTGAGCGCCGCGGCGAAGGTGAGGGCGACGCCCGCTCCGAGCAGGGCTGAACCGGCGAGGAGCACCGGAACCTCGTGTGGTGCGATCCATTGCAGGATCGCACCGCCGGAACCGGCGACCGCACCGAGCAGCGCCATACCGCGCCGTCCGAGACCGCGGCGGAGGAGCCCCGTGAGGGGGCCGACGACGGCGATCGCGGCGGTGGCGGGCAACAGCAGCGCTCCGGCGATGACGATCGAGAGGTCGAGACCGTCGGCGGCCTCGACGAAAGCAGGGAGTGCGACGAACGTGCCGAACAGTGACGCTCCGCCGAGCAACGCCATCGTGTGGGCGGTGGCGAGCGCGGTGCGTCGGCGGAGCGCGGCGCGATCCCACAGCGGTGTGCCCCCTCGGTACTGCGTGCGCGCCCATCCGCCCAGCGCGACCACACCGCCGAGCGTCAGCAGCGCCACGACGATGATCGGGTGGGGGAGCTTCGGGGCTTCGGTGATCGCCAACAGGAGGGCCACCCCTCCGGCGCCGAGCGCAAGGGACGCGCGCAGGTGCAGGCGGCGTCTGCCGGAAGCCGGCGTCGGCGGCAGGGCGGCGGGCAGCGTGATCTGTGCGGCGATGACGATCGTGAGGGGCAGCCACGCGAGCGCGGGTGTTCCGTACGCGTTGACCAGGACGCCGGCCAGGACTGCTCCGAGCGCCGTTCCCGAGGCGAATGTGCTCGCAAGGATCCCGACCCACAGGGTGCGGCGACGCTCGGGGACGATTCGCTGGGTGAGTGACAGGACGAGCGGAAGCACACCCCCCGAGAGCCCCTGCAGGGCCCGAGCGAAGATGAGCTGAGTGAGCGATGTCGCTGTGCCGGCGAGGAACAGACCCAGGGCGACGATCGGCAGCACGAACAACAGGATGCGACGCGGTGAGTGGTTGTCGCCGAGGCGGGCGATGATCGGCGCGGAGACGGTCGCGACGATCAGGGTCGTCGTGAGCACCCAGGTCGTGTCGGCGGTGGTCGTACCGTAGAGCAGCGCCGTGGTTGACAGGGTGGGCGCGGCCATCGACAGGGGGAGTGCCGTACCGGCGGTGGCGAGCACCAGCCCCGCGACGGCGACCTTCGACCGCGGCGTCAGCCGTGCTGTCGCGGTGTGGTCGGCCATCCCTTCGAGGCTACTCGGGCCCCCTGCGCGGTCCGCAACGCGCGGGTGTCGCCCCGGTTCGCGGCATGGTTCGGATGCGGCTAAGATGGGAGAGTTGTTCGGATCGCGGTCCGAATTCCGGGATGTGGCGCAGCTTGGTAGCGCACTTGACTGGGGGTCAAGGGGTCGCAGGTTCAAATCCTGTCATCCCGACCAATGGGCTGTTGGCAATACTGATTGCAAAACAGCTTGGCAAGGTCGGAAAACACGAATGGCCTCTGCGGTTTCGCAGAGGCCATTCGTGTTTTCGTTGTTTTGCGCGGAGGTTCTCTTTGCATGATCCCGTGCGGAGCGCTGCTTGGATCGCCGGGGGCTTGATCCGCCAGTTTCCGGGCGCGCCGAATCGTTCTGTGAGCGGGGTGGTTGCCGTCTCCGGCTGGTGAGGGGGTGACGTGTGCTGCGTCACGTTCTCATCGGATGATGTTGTGCGCGGGGGAAGGGTCGGATGTGGTGCCGGACGTGTGCGACGTACGCGCCGTTCGGGTGACGGTGAGATCGCCGTTGCCTGTTGTCTTCGTGTAGCGGTTGGCCCAGACGCGGTCACGACGGCGAAGCGGAGCTGGGTATGCGGGGGTTCTCTTCGCGGCACGCTTGCGGGCGTCGTCGATGAAGGAGGCGATCTTGCGGATGTTGTGGTTGACGAGCAGAAGGGTGACCATGATCTGTGCCGACGCGAAGCCGCGGACTCGGCGGCGCCCTGCGGTTTCGATGTCTTCGTCGCCGGCGGCTTTCAGCTGGTTGTTCTCGGACTCGACGGTGTTGCGTGCGTGTTCGTGGAACTCTTCCCATTCCTGGCTGCCGTAGTCGAACGCCTGCTGTGGTGCTTTCATCTCGGTGAGGTCGAAAGATGCGGAGTGCTTCTTGCTGCGCCAGTTGCAGCGATGCACGCTTACGAGGTGCGCGGAGACTCCCACACCATGACCAGCCGTCCGCGTGGATCTCCCAGGTGTGGTCGGCCTCGTGGCCTTCGCGTCGCTCGTCTACTCGCCCCTGCACCTCGTTGGTGGCCGTACCTCGCCGTGCCAGCCAGTGCCGTCAGCCTCGCGTCCGCGATTCTTCTTGGGGTGATGGGTGGGCCCTTCGTCGTCGACACACAGGTGACGCCCCTTTTCGCCGAAGGCTGCGCGATCGGGTACATTGCGATCGAGCCGTCAGGTGGCGCCGGGAGCTTCATCGGAGGAACGAAAGTCAGGCCGATTCACGGACCGAGTCAGGCGGGCTGAATCTCGGAATGGGGGCCGGATGCTCTACATCTTTGCTCTGGGTAGCACCATGGCCGTAAGCGACGGTGTCATTTGGTTCGATGTGTTGTTCGCTCTCCTCGTCTCCGCGGCGGGCGTTGCGATGGCTGTCTGGTACCGCACCATCGCTGCTTGGGTGAATCACGGACTACCCGTGATGCTGGGATCGCCCGGAGCAGCCCTCGCGGATGGAAACCGACGGCCGTGGGCGGCTCTCTTGCCCGCCCCTTTCTTGCCACTGATCGGCGTAATGCTCATCAGCGGGGATCTGGAAGCGGCACCGAACCTTGCCGACGAACTCTGGCGAAGAGTCACAGACAACCTCGTCCTGTCCCTCCTGTTCCTCGCAACATACGTTGTTGGCTTGGCCGGCATCGTTGTGCTGCCCATGATTGCGCGCAGAGAGAGACGGATTGTGAGGTGGCGGGTCACTCGGATGGCGGCTGCGCTGGCGCCGGCGCTGGTCGTCCTTGTGGGGGCAATCGGCCTGTCACTCGTCTGCGGGTACGGATAGGTCGCGACGTTCTCCAGGAAGCGTGCTCGAGCGAAATTTCGCTGTCGCGATCGGCATGCAGAATGCAGCCCGCGACCTCGTGCCGGCGAGCGCGTTGCGGACGGCGTCCACGGCGAGCTTGGCGGTCATCCGGTCGCTGATCGAGTAGCCGACGATCCGGTTGGAGAACACGTCTTTGATCGCGCAGCAGTAGAGCTTGCCTTCGCTCGTGCGATGCTCGGTGATGTCCGTGAGCCAGAGCCGGTTGGGCGCGTCAGCGCGGAACACCCGCTGCACGTGATCATCGAACACCGGCGGCCCGGACTTCTTGCCCTTCCCACGCCGCCGGCGCTGCGCGGACGAGAGGATCCCTGCCTGCGAGCACAGCTTCCACGCCGTCCGGCGACTCATCCGCCACCCCGCACGCCGCGCTTCGTCGGCGAGATAGCGATACCCGAACGTCGGGTCATCGTGGTGCGCGTCATGCAGTGCATTGATCCGACACGCCCGGAGCACATCCGCGTCCCGGATCGGGGCGTTGCGCCACCGGTAATAGGGCTGGCGGGCGAGCTTGAGAACCCGACACGACACCGTCACGGGAATCCCCGCGTCGGCGAGCTCAGATACGAGCGGGTGCGTCATTTTGGGGAGCCACCGAGGCGCAGATTCGCCTGCGACAGATATGCCGCCGCACGGCGGAGCACCTCGTTCTCCTGCTCGAGCAGCCGCATCCGCTTCTTCAACTCCCGCGCTTCGGCCGCATCCGCCGCGGTTTGGCCCGGACGGTTGCCTTCCTCAACGTCGGCTTGGCGGAGCCAATTCTGGAGCGTCGCTTCGCTGATGCCGAAGCCGGTGGCGATCTGCTTGATGATGACGCCGCTCTCGCGGCTACGAGCAACCGCGACGACGTCTTCGCGGAACTCTCTGGGATAGGGGCCAGGCATGATGACATCCCCCCCCCGCCAGCGCCTCCCGGCACTAACGATCAGTTGTCACCGCTTCCTTCTTCACGCCCACTCGCGGCGACAGCGCCATCGACGGTGACGCTGTCGCCGCGCAGTTGGCTCGCGGCGCCGTGTTCGCGAACTTTTGGAGGCCGCCGCGTACATCGACGACATGAACACCATCAGCAACGGCCACGGCCGTCACGCCGCTCAGCCGATCCACCCGACCGCCACCACGGCACCGCTCGATCACGCAGAGAATTACCGTCGGATCCGCGAGTCATATCGCCGGCGCTCTCGCACGAACTCCCGTCCGGCGCTTCTCACCTGCCCGGCAGTCCCGGTCCGCGCGGCGACCTCCAGCTGCTTCCCACATCGACACGAGCGCGATGGACTTGCCCCGCGCGCTGAGGAGCTTCATCGGCGGCACAAGGTCGGAGTCATTCGTGACCACTGCGTAGGAGTCCGCCCGGTCTTCCATCGCGTCGACGATGAGGTGCGATGCGAGCGCGACATCGCTGCCCTTTTCCTCGGGGCGCTTGACACGCACAGTGACAACTCGGCCGTCGGAGTCCAGTGCTTCCGGGTGAACGGGAAGGTACTGGCGGACGAAGCTGAACTTGCCCTCGATGATCTCCACGTTCGTGGTCCGCAGTGCCCGCCAATAGATCTATTACCGCTGCCCGATGCCAGGGTTGTTGGTGAGCGGCTTGAGCGCAGCGGTGAAGAACTTCACGCCCACGACATCCCGATGCGGAAACAGCCGCTGGGCGAGCACCTCGAGGTCGAGCCACTTGTACTGCTGAAACTCGTGCTGGAGCGTGCCCTTGTACAGCGCGAAGCCGTCCACGTAGACCATCACGGTTCGTCGCGCGCGCATCCCCCGACTCTATCGACGGGCACCCCGCAGGCAGCGACGCTCCGCACAGTCGATATCGTCTGCGATCATCGATCGGGACATGGCGGTGGCTCGGGCCCTTGCAGGGCCGCTGTCATTGCACGTCGCCGGCGGATGGCAACCCTAGGCTTGGGCCATGCAGCCTAAGGTGCGTGGGTGGTTGGTGTCCGGGGCCGCCTTGGTCGCGCTCGTAGGGGCAACCGTTACCGTCGTGTACTTCTTCCAGCCCTGGCGCAGTTGCGACTACGAAGACACCTCAGCAGGTTGCGCGATGCTTACCGGCGACGCAACGGTAATGGCCGTGGCGGCGTTCACGACACTGGCCGCCGTGTTCGTCTTCGTGTTCGGGCTACTGGCCAAGGAGAGGCCCCCGCTCAGTAGCGCCCCTTGATCGCGCAACCACCTGCCTGCACGCGAGGTCCGACACACGCACGGCGCCCGCAACTCGACCGGCTTCCGGGCCGGGCATGTCGTCCACAGCCTCACCCAGCTTCCCTCGGGCCGATTCAGGTTGCCGATGCGATGGCACTGAGCCTAGGCCACACTATCCTGACTGTACGCGCTGTGGAACACATCGCGGGCGACTGAAACTAGTGCCATGCAGAGGCGATTCCAGTCGATCTCCTCGGATTCCACAGGCGCAAGTGCAGGTCGGTAGTGCACGATTCTGTTCCGCAGTTGGTAGATGCCTTTGCCGGCCGCCGAGGCCAGATTCGTGTCACCCAGAAGCCTGATGTGCAGGCAATCGCAGATCTCGCGCAAGTCATCGGCCTGCGCGAGGGCGAGCACGACGTTCAGGCTGGACGCCTCAAGCGGACGCCATGACATTGCGTTCTCCAGGGCCTCAGCGATCTTGTGCCACTCGTGCTCGATCGAAAGATCTTGCTTTAGCTTCGTGGTCTTGTCGTGCGCGTAGGTCGCTTCGACGCACCGATACAGGCTCATGAACAGACTTCGTGGATCCAGATCCAAAGTAGAACGACACAGTTCCTTGTACGGGAGTCGTTCAACGTTCGCTTCTGCGAGGGCAGACAGGCGATCGGCAAGATCGCCCTCGATCCAAGATCCCCCGTTACGAGACTCCTCCGAACTGATACTGAGGAAGATCGGCCAGATAAGTTCGTCGCTAATCGGGTCGACGCTGGCGAACACCCGAACCGGCGGGAACAAGCTCATGATCTGCGCGTTGTCGTGCCCGGAGTACTCAGGGTCTAGAGTGCGGCTGTTCGCGGCCACGACGTTGTACACCTCGGCGGCCGAGACACTTGGCGAGACTGGCAGTTCGGTCAGCAAGCAGACGTCATAGCCTTGGATGTCCTCGAGTGGCTCGAATCCGGGGTCATCCACCTCGTAGTCGAATCCGATGGTCGCGACATAGTGCTGTTCGGCGACCTCAAGCCACGCGAGGTGGCGGAATCGCCCAAAGCTCATCGAACTACGGAGTACCGCAGCCTTGAGCACCTCGTCCGCATCGGGATTGGCGTGCACCCATCGGGGGGCATCCGGATCCGGGACCGGGTACTCGCGTCGTCCGGCGAACTCAGTGAGGCGCCGAAACATTGCCGAGTTCGCGGCGATCATATTCCGGACCACGTCAGCTCGCTCGCCAGCACTGCTCCAAGTTCGCGACCGCGAAATTCTCCTCGATAAGAACCTTGAATGCCTCCGTAAAGACTCCGCGCTCATATCGGCCCACCTGACCAACCCGCCGATCGAGAAGTTCCTGCAGCACATCGGTCTTGAGGAATGTACCCAGGTCCTCAGCGCTCACGTCGTTCAGCCGAGCAATTAGGGCACTGGCCGACTGATCAAGCTCCTCAAGGCGCGTGACCCGCTCACCCTGCGGTCGGTCCGCTCCCGGGCGGCCAAGAATTGCGATCCCAAGTGCGACGATGAAGCCAACTCGCGCCGGCTGGCGGTCGAAGATAAAGCGCCCGCCAGGAATCCCCTCCTCGCCGTCGAAGAGCGAGAACGCCTTGTCTAGTCGGCTGAGCATCGAGAGGACTCCGTAGAACTGATCCTGAAACCCCTCGTTTGCGAGGTTGTCGACGAAGTCCAGGCGGGAGAACTCGTCTGACAACGCCTCCTTTGTATCCACAGCGGGCTTTCGCAACGAGAACGCGATATACAGCTCGACGAGGGCGTCACTCGAGTACTGAGCAGGTCCAACTCGACGTCCTGGCTGGTCGGGGGTAGGGATCTTGTCGATCTCAGGAACTTTCTCCTTGATCTCGGAGAGAAGCGGTGCATAGACCACGGATAGCTGCCGGCTTATCGTCCAGGGCACCTGGCCCGTGTTCAGAATCAGCATGCGGTAGATCATTGCTCGCACGTTGTTTGTAAGCCAGAACTCGACTCTCACGGTTCCATCGCCCACCTCGGGTCGATCGGCGAAGGCCTCTTGTAGAGCCGCCGTTCGCTGCATGCCGTCAATGATCGACAGGCTTGAGGTGTCCCTCGGTAAGAACCCCAGAGAATCGCCGGGACTCTCGCGCGGAGGCAAGGCCTCGAAGTCCTGCGAAGGCAACACGGCACCGATCACGACTGGCGGGAGCGTCGCTCCCTTCTTTAGGTCCTCGACCATCCGGTCACGAATCCGCTTTGCAGTCGTGGTCGCCATCACGCCGCGCTGACCGGACAATCCTCCTTGGGCGGCGTGAGCTTCGCTTGCGAGATCCAAATAGTCGCGAACCGTCATGGACGTCATGTAGGACCAACAGGAGGTCCGCTTGTCGAACATCCAGTCGTTTTTCATGCCACTCCGATCGCGAGCGCGCAAGTCCAGAGGCGCGCAAGCACGATCATATTGCAGGGCGGTTCGGCAGACTCAGCTCGACTACACCAGAAGAGCTCCACCGTGCGTGGCCCGAGCAGGGATTGCCAACTTATGCGACCGACGCAGGAGCGGCAGTCTCGCGGATCTGTCGCAGCGTGCCGACGATGACATCCACGTCAGAGTCCGCGAAGAAGAAGTCCGGGCCCGTCGGGGCGTGGTCGGTATACGGCGACTCAAAGAGCCGAGCCGGATCCATGATTCCCTTCTTTGTGAGCTCGTCGACGATCAGGCAGACGAACCGAATCTGATCCGCGGAGAACCGGGTGCTGTCGAGGTAGGACTCGAACGCCTCGGTCGCGGCTGAGCGGTCGAGCCCGACGAGTCGTCGGATGAAGACGCCGAGCCAGCCGACCTGATCGGTCGCCCAGATGATGTCCACCGGCTGTCCTCCGGAGGCCACGAGCATCCCTTCGAGCTCGGTCAGGTCACTCGGGGTGAGCTGCTTGTTGCGACGGAGTCGTTGGAGGGCGAGATTGTCGAGGTGCTCCCGAAGGTATGCCTCTGCCTTGGACCGGAACCGTTCGAAGTTCGTGCCCGGTGTGACCCCGGGCAGAACGACCTCAACACCCTCACCGAGGGTGTCCTCGAAGTCCGTATAGACGTGGTTGCGGGTCGTCTTCTCAACGAAGCGCACGAGGCCGCGGATCCGGAGGCGGGCGAGCTCAAGCATCGGGAGAGTGACATCCACCCACGACTCGTCGCCTGCCACTGACTCCAAAGGAACTGCCTGCTCGGCGACCGACGGGATCGTCGTCTTCCCGAGCAGGGCAGTCGCGATCTGCTGAATCGTCTCGCGCAGCCTCTCCGAGAGCACGGCATCACCGTCGAGCTGAGCAAGTTGCCGGCGAAGAACCAGGAGGTCGAACCGCTTGGCGTCTTCGTCGTCGTCCCGCACCGAGGACGGGAGGCCCGCCAGCCGAAGAAGCGCGTCGGTCTTGTCCGTCGTCAGGGTCGCCCACGCATCCGCGTCGGAGAACTCCTCCACCGCCTTCCGGTGGGGGCGGACGACGAAGTTGTCGAGATTCATCCCAGCGACCGTCTCGTGAAGTATCCCGACGGTTGACGTGCGGAGGTCCGGTTCGAGGTCGTGGAGCGCGGTCACGAGCCCGAGACGCGTCTCGAACAGTCGCTGCGAGAGCGACTTTTGCACCTGACCCGGCGAACCGGGGAGGTCCTGGCGGACATGGCTACCTCCTGCCGTGCGGACTGCCGCGTAGCCCACCAGCATCTCGGATAGCTCCGACATGCCGTTCGGTGCCCCCAGCCGATCGCACGCCAGGTACCGCTAGCGCAATGCCCGCAAGAGGATCGAGCGCGGCGGTGGTGGTGCTCTTGGAGGGCGTGTCAGTGGTCACGCCTCACCTCGTCGCGGGTATCGCGTGGCTCGTTCCTGCTGACTCATCGTCGAGCGTTCAGCGCGTTCCGCGCGAGAGCCACCAGTACCTCGTTGCCGCGGTGGCGGGTCCAGGCGGCAGAGATCGTGCGGCCGGCCATACGTGCCGCCTCTGTCATCCCTCCCCGGAAGTCACTATCCGCGAGGATGTCCTTGAATAGGTCGCCGGTGCCTCGTTCGGCCGATACAGAGTTGATGGTCATGGAGTCCTCCTTGTCCGCCAGGACTGGCGTCGTGACCATGCTCGGACGAATCCGATCCGGACAGAAGCTGACCGCTGTCTGGACAGCAGCCGGCCCTGTCCAGATGAGATGATCAGGACGTGACCGGGGGCCTCGTACTAGATTCCATGCTGTGGAAGGAGACCCCGTCGGACCTGCGCGATGGCTCGGATCCGCGCGCAGTGGAGGTACTGGTCGTCGCCTGGTACCTCAACTCGCTGGCGAAGGCCGACGGGTTGTCCGACGCGTTTGTGACTCCCCTCAGCGCTCGCATCACGGTTCCGACTGATGTCGACCCGTTCTTGAAGCACTACTTCACGGACCTCGACGACAAGGAGGGTCTTCGTAACACCCTGTACGCAGCGCTGGTCGAGGTGACCGCTGAGCCCGCCGACCGTGAGACAACCGAGATGCTGCTGGGCATCGCTCAGGTGTATTGGGCTCTCTCCTACGACAAGGACGACCGGCCCGGCCTCCCGATGAAGGGCGGCCGCGACATCGCGCCCAAGAAGCCTGGGGGCATTCGTCAACGTGCGTGGATAGGCACAGACGAGCTCGACGGCGACTTCGCTCGTGAGAAGCGTCAGGACGAACGAGCTCTTCTGGCGAAAGGCATGTTCAAGGGCTCGGATCGTGTTCTGTTCACGACCTCTGGTAGTGGCTTACGGCGCCGCGGCGCTAGCATCGCGGTCCGCATTGCACGTCACATCGTCCGAACGACGCCCTACAACCCACCACCGCTCGGGTACGCACAGGTTCACCCCGTCGGCAACAAGCACGAGATCCGGGTGGCCTCGGCTGTCGCACCCGTGAAGTCGTCCAGCACCCCCCCGCCGACTCTGCCTCCCCGTCAGGCGAATGAGCTGCAGGCACTCGTGGACAGGATGACGTTTCTAGCAGAAGCGCGGCCGCACGAGAATGAGGACGCACGCGCGGTAGCGCTTCTGCTTGCCGGATTCCAGTCAGCCCGGACAGGACGGCGCGAGCAGGCGATGGCGGAGTTCGCGAAGTCCGCCAGCATCAGCGAAACCCTTAGCGCCCTCCATCCCGATGACCATGACCATGACGTGCTGCTGGTTACGGCGCTGCTCATGGACGCGTCTGTGCGGCTCATGACGGGGACGGAAGCTGGCGAAATTCTGCGCCGTGCGGCCTCGCTCGCTGTCGACCTTTCCGACCGTAACGACGACCATGCTGACCTCGCAGCCACGGCTCTCACTCTCCAGGGCGTCTTGGACATGCAGCTCGCGGACTTCGAGAATGCGCGAACACGGATGCGTCGCGCCGTCACCATATCCACCAAGATCAGCCGACGACCCGACAGCGATTCTTCGTCCGAAGGACTCCTCGTCAGCAGCCTCGTCGGACTCGCCGGAGTAGAGCTTCACGCAGGCCTCGCGGATGAGGCAAGGGCTTCCATCACTCAGGCTCTGACGATCTCAGGCCGCGCGCACGAGGCGGAACAGGACAACTTTTCGCTGGCAGTTGTGCACGGTGGTGTGCTGATCACGGCCAGCGAGATGTTGGACCAGTTGGACGAGCCCGAGGAGGGGCTCGCCGCCGCCGCATCAGCGGCGGGTATCGCGCAGTGTCTTGAGGCAAACGACCACTCTCGTTTCGCCCTCGGTGTTAGCCAGGTCGCCGCGGCTCGCTGCTGTCTGTCGCTAGACCGATTCGTGGAGGCTATCGAGTGGCTTTCAGGCGCCATGCTGCAGTTCGAGCAGCTCGCGGGCGCGCCCGCGGGGAGTCCGCTGGATGTCACGTCCGTCCACGCGGGGGCGCTGCTCACCCGAGGTGGGTTGCTAGAGCAGCTCGGTCGAACTGGCGAGGCGGAGGCGTCCTTCCTGAGGGTCTCTGGTGTGCTCGACGACAGAACTGAGCTCAAGGACCGCTTGATTCTCAGCCAGTCGTTGACGATGCTGGCTGACCTTTATCGGGCGACAGACCGTGAGCCGCTTGCGGCATACGCTGCGCAGCGAGCCGACGAAGTCATGCGCGAGTCTCTCGGTCTACCTCTCGCGACTGGCAGCCTCGAGGAGTGACCCCGGAAGGGTCAAGCCGCCTCGGAGCATACGCCCCCCTAGCGCGCATCCGAATCGAGGCGCCCAAGGACGTCGTTCCGGCGTTCGATACGGAGTGAACGCGAAGCTCCCCCTATCGCGCAGTGCCCGAATGGCGATGGCCGCAAGGATGCCGCGCATCGTCTCTGCGACATCGCCCTCAGCCATCACACATCAGAATTCGTCGTCGGTCGCCTGCCAGCGGGATGTCTCATGCCAGGTGTCGGCCACAAACTGCGCGACCGCAACGGTCGAGTTGAAGACCAGACGTGCATGCTTGGGCGTCGCAGCACTCAGTGTGTCTGCACCATGTCCACTGCCGATCGCGTTACGCGCCTCGGCGATGGCGGTCACGAGACCCGACAGCGAGCCCATCGCGCGCTTGACGGCGTTGCTACCGCGCGGGTCTGTGGGAACTGATGCCGCGTCGATTGCGAGAGCGGACGCCACTTTCCCGAACAGCTTCGGCATCTCATCGTTGCGGCCGTACTCGATACCGAGGTCCGTGAGCACAATCTTGCACTGGCTCTCGATGAGGTTCTTGCATGACGCAATCGCAGCTGGCGGGTCGGATTCGAGGTCTCGCTCGATGCGCCCGAGGTGCTGACGCAGGACCGCGTTCTCGGTCAAGTCCGGTTGCTGCGCGATTTGGCTGGCACTCGGAGCACGGTAGACAGTCGTCTCGCGCCAGCCGTAGATGACTCGGTCGCCGAGACGATCTACCTCGTACAGCTCGAAGTTGTCGCGTCGGAGAGTCGCGTTGTAGGCCTCGACCATCGCGGCCGCGTCGTCAGCGTGCGTCCGAACAATGGGGTGAACAGTTGCCGCGAGGAAGTTTAGGAAGTTCTCGTCGGAGCCGCCACGCAGATTGAATCTGGCGTCCCCGAAAACCCAGTCGTCCTCCCAGTCGTAGTTCCGAACCATATGCTGTGCGATGTCACCCGCAGCGTTGCGGTATCGGGAGTCGGTGCTCGGCAGAGAGTCCAGGTCGTATAGGCGGGCGAGGAAGTCGGGATGTTCCATTCGGCCGGACCAGTTGTACTCGGACAGCGAAAGCCAGTCGAACAGATTGTTCCTGACTGGACGCGTAACGCGATGGGACGGTCTCGGGCTCACCATCGCAGGCTACAGTCGGCGCCGGACTGCATCGCGGCGACGAGCGCCCAATTGTCCCCCTCGACGCACTCGATGTCCACGACGACGGTTCGATGGTCCACGTCGCTGATCACAATCGTGCGCCAGGCAGCCCAATGCCCTCGAGCCTCGCGCGTGAGCTACTCAATCACACGAAACCGTTCGCCGCGCCAGAGGATGCGCGAAACGTCTACCGCGCTCCACCCAGCGTGGGCAGCGGTGCCGTGCTCGCGAGGAAGAGGTCGCGTAGCTCTTTGTGCTCCTCGCGGTCCGGGTTGTTCATCCATTGATTCCGCGACGGGTGATATACCTTCAGGGGCTTACCCGGCAGACCGGTGAGGCCGCGTGCGAAGCGCTGCACGACGTCACCACACAGCGCCACTCGCGCACCCGGTTCGAACGCCAGCCGACTTATCCGCGACTGCAGGCCGGCCTGAACAATGAGGCCGATGCGGTTCGCCTCCGGAGTCATCGTGCCATCGACCTTCCAAGAGGGTGATTCGCGGACGACACGAATGACTTCCCACTGGTCCGGCGTCAGCGGGCCAGCATCGTCGTCGTAAGCCCCGCGCTGCAGCGGCACGTTGGAGACGTTCATCACACCGACGCGGAAGTCGCCGGCGGCGTGCATCGCATCGACGTACTCGCCGAGGCTCCCGCCTGGCCGGCCAAGGAGGTACTCGATGGCGGACTGGCCGGCGCCTCCCACGACCGGTGTGCGCTCAACCAGTTCCTCGGCATGCGGCGACTCGAGGATGAGCAGCAGCTTCACTGCGGTGCCGGTGGGCGGCAACAGGTCTCGCACGTGGAGGTCCTGGAGCAGGCCGGTGCCATCCTCGGTCACATAGTCGTCGACGCTCACATGACTCCTCCCTGCCCCAAAGCTTGGCGCGTCACTCGGCCTCAGGAACAGTCCGCTCTGTGCGCAGTCGGATGCCATCAGAGCTGCGATGGAACAGATCCTAAGAGCTTCACGGCCGGCTCGCTTGTTGGCGCGTTCTGCTCCGCCGCCCGATTGCGGATCGACCTTCGATAAGGCATGTCGTGGTCGGCGGGTCGTTACCTCGGAGATGCGAACTCTCTCGTCAGCTTCACGCCGATACGATCCACGAGATGGATGCGATAGGCGACTTCTTCTCCAGTTTCCAAGCGAACGACTGGGCCACGGCCGCGCTGGCTATCGTTGCCATCCTCATTTCGGTGGGCACTCTGCTCCAGAATGCATGGTTCCGCCCGAAGCCTCACTTCGAGATTGAGTGGGAGCCGCTATCGATGGTCGGGCCGAACGGCGTTCTCATCACGATCTGCCGAATCTGGAATGACGGCGACGCCACGGCGCGCAATGTGCGGCTGAGTGTGGAGGCTGAGGGAGTCGTCTGCAACTTGAAGTACTGGGAGCATTGGCACGAATACGAACCGGGCAAGGGCAAGCACGGATTCGAGGTGCCGCTGGAGCCGGTTGACTACGGATGGACGTCACTCTCGACCAAAGAGATGTATCCCACGGCATGGACCGACGAGCAACGCCTCTACCCGAACCATGAGATGCAAGGCGTCTTCACGCGTGAGAAGGTCCTCCGCCCGGTCGTGAAGATCCGCTACCGAGGCAGGTGGCGTGCGGTCTCATCAAAGGCCCCGGCCCTCTCGGGCACGCCAACGATGGGTGGATGCTGACGCCACAAAGTCACAATCAGCGCAAAGAGCCGCTACGGCCGGAAGCTGAACCCGGCGACAGCGCCCGTGACGGTCCCATTAACGCGCACCGCCCGTTTGAGGATCGGCGGCCGCCAGGCTAGCGACGGCGCTTCGCATGTGGTGAAGGTAACGGGGACCTCCGACATTCTTGGGCCACGCCGCCCCAATGCTCGGAAGGCCTCCGCTTCCGCGCAGCGCCCGTTTGGGGATCCTGAGTCGAGTGCCGCTGAACAGGGACGTAGGCTCGGGGCGATGGACTCAGAGGTTGAAGCGTCCTACACGGACCGCGCGGATGAATACATCGCGCTCCTTGGTTCGATGGAGAGCGTGCACCGCTCGGATCGGCAACTCGTTTCCGACTGGGCGGATCAGGTCGAAGGGCCGATCCTGGATGCCGGCTGCGGGCCTGGCCACTGGACGGGCTACCTATCGACCCGCGGCGCACAGGTGAGCGGGATCGACCAGGTGCCGGCGTTCCTCAAGCACGCCCGCACCCGGTACCCCGGCATCCCGTACCTCGTGGGCAGCATCGACGAGCTGCCTCTCGCGTCACGCAGCGTCGGAGGGGTGCTCGCCTGGTACTCGCTGATCCACCACGACCCCGACACCATCGACCGCGCGCTCGATGAGTTCGCTCGCGTCCTGACAGCAGACGGAACGCTCCTCGTCGGGTTCTTCGTCGGCGCCGACATCGAACCCTTCGACCACGCCGTCGCGCAGGCCTGGCGTTGGTCGCCGGATGCGTTCTCCGAGCGGCTCGGCGCGGCAGGCTTTGCAGTCATCGAGACACATATCCGCTTCGCGCCACAGTCGAAGCCGCGACCGCACGGCGCGATCCTCGCACGGCGCTTGCCCGACCGCTGACGGCTGACGACCGACGCGGAGCCTGTCGCGCCATGACCTTCCTCCGCCGCGCAGCGCCCGCAAGGGGGTGGTTCTTCGTGCGGCGGCGATGGCGCCGATGCAGCTGATGACGAGAAGAACGGCGGGGTGCGGTAGGGGAGAGGACCTCCACTCTGGGCTCCCTATCGGCGGGTTTCGCACGAGGCGCTGTCCGTCGGTGCGGTATCGACCACGTGGGTGGTGACGGCGGTGGAGGTGGTGATCGTTCCGGGCGGGAGGATGTCGTCGCCGTCGATGGCGATCTCGCGTTCGCCGATGAACTGACCGGTGTCCGGGTCGAGGATGATGTCCTGCTGGAGGTTCCCTTCGGTTTCGAGTCGGCCGACCGCGATCCCGGTCGTGCCGTTGAGTCTGGCCTGGTCGGCGGTGATGGTCACTCCGGGGATTTTCGCCGCGGCCCGGTACAGCGCGGCCCGCAGGTCTGCCGGCACGGTCCCGACGCGAAGTGTGTCGGCGATGAAGGTCAGTGCAGCGCCATCGCGGGATTTTCCGGCAGGACCCCCTTCGAGTGCGGTCGTCAGCTCGTAGATGCGGTCGAGCAACGCGTCGGGGTCTCGGGGGAGGGCCGCGTAGTCCACGTTGCCGATGAGGTTCGCGTCCTCGTAGAGTGCCCCGCCGGGCGCGCGTCGGAACATGTCCACGTCGTCGCTGGTTGTGATGTCGACAAGCTGCTCGGACTCGTCCCCGAACGTTTCGACGGGTACCGCGGCGCACTGGATCCAAATCCAGTCCTCTTCGACATCTGCCGGGACATAGAGCTCAGAGTGCACCCCGCCAAAGAAATACGCGGCTGTGTCCTGAGAGAGATACCCGGCTCCTGCGAAGACTCCGTCGGATTTCACGAGAAGGTATTGCCCTTCTTCGACGACGGGGTCATCGAAGCGGAGGGTGGCTGACGCCGCATCTTCCAGAACACTTGCCGCCGCGGGATCAGCGCCCCCGCGACCGTCGATGCCCACCACGCTCACCGCGACTACCCCGACCACCGCCGTCACCCCGGCGACAGCCGTCGCGGCGACCCACCGGCCACGGCGTGTCCCACCCGGCCGTTGCCGTGTCGTTTCTCGATCGGTGTCGTTGATGGCTTCGAAGAGGGCCGCGCGGCCGGCGGTGACTCCTTCGCGCGACCGCTCAGGGACATCACTCCGTACTCGGCGTAGGAACGAAATCTCGTCCATGGTTCTCCTCCACATCTCCGGCCGGCAGCGCGGCGCGTAGCTTCCGTCGTGCCCGGTTCAATCGCGACCGAATCGTGCCCACAGGTACTCCGAGCGCTGAGGCGACCCCGGCGTAGTCCAGATCAGCGAACGCGTACAGCAACAGCGCGTCTCGATCTCCTGCGGGCAGGCGTGCGAGCATGCGTCCCAATCGCCCCGCGACCCGGCCCGCATCCAACCGGTCATCGGCCGCATGGAACGGGTCCTCATCGACGCGGGCGAGATCAGCGGCAACCATCCCCCGCCACGCCCGCGCCTCCTCGCGGGAGAGCTTCCCGATGAGCCGCGTCGCGATGCCCAACAACCACGGGCGCGCATCCGCCGACCCATCGAAGATCTCTCGTCGGTCATACGCGACCAGGAACGTCTCCGACACGATGTCCTCTGCCCGCACGACCCCCACGCGCCGCGCCGCATACCGGAACACCACCCGCTCATGACGGTCATAGATCTCCGCGAACACCGCACGCTCTCGAAGAGAACGAGCGATGAGTTCACCGTCATCAACACCCACACCAGGTATTGTCCGATCCCGCCGAAAGAGTTCGCGAGAACTTCAGATCGCACGGGCCGCGGTGATCGCAGCACATGCGTGCCCCTTGTTCCGGTGCTCGGCCCGGTCGCATTGCTGACAGTCGGCCCCGAGCGGTCGCTGCATCAAGGGCGGGTAGAAACTTCAGTTCGCCCGAATCGTGGTTGTATTCCGCACCGCCCGAATGCACGACGCTGCACTGAGGCGCGTCTAACCCTCTGCAGCTAGCGCCAGCCTTTCCGCACGCGATCGCGAGCCCCTCTTCAGCGCGATGTGTTGGAATCCCGTGCACGGGTGAGGGCGTCGATGGCTCCGGACTGCGTTTCTGCCGGGCCTAGTCCGTACCCCGGGGTGACGGGCCCGCTCTATCGAGGCTCTGCGGGATACGAACGCCGCATCCTGTTGAGGATCAGTGCCGTCGCAATAGGAGGGACGAAACCCGCAACCAAAGCAAGGGCGCCAACCCACCACGAGTCGATCGCCGACGAAAACGTCAGCGCCCCAGAGATGGTCAACGCAACCCCGAAGAACCGCAGAATGACTCGCCCCGGCGTGTCCGGAGAGCGGTTTGGTGGTTTCGGCAGGCGTCATTGACTGTCCGGAAGACGAACTTGTCATCTGCAGACCAAACGTGTTTGTCATCGCACCGGTAGCCCCGTAGCCACGGGTGGCCGTCGACCACTCTGAGGTAGAAGCCTGCAGGGAAGTCGTCGTCGTCTCGGAGCCGGGGTGCAGCGACGGTGAGCGATTCCGATGGGGCGCGGCCGGCGCTCAGCACACTATCAGGGGCCGATGCCTGACCCCGGATAGCCAGCCTGAGGTGGGCCGCAGTGATGGGTGGGCAGAGGGTCAGCCCATCTGTGTTGGCGCGTTCGTAGATCGCGCGGAGCGTCCCGCCTTTGGGAAGGCCAAGCTCGCGGACAGACCGCTGCTCGACTGATATCGCCTCGGGCACGGAGGTGCCGTCAAGTGTTGCTGCGGCGAGAAGGGTTTCGGCATGTGCGTTCAGGAAGACGCCCGCACGGGCGAGTCGAGCTAACAGCTCCGCGTGACCGAGGCCTCCCACGAGCACGCGCTGGGCGTGCGGCGCGTTGTTTTCAGCTCTTGTCACGCACCGAGGCTACCGGGCAGGCCGTTTCGTGGATTCTTGCAAGATCTCCCCTGATTACGTTCGCGCGTGCATCAGGACGCGAGCAGAGCCGTGCGCCACGTGTTCCGGTGGCTGCGGACATAGCGGTCTACGTGAAGCCAATGCTCGCCGTGTCCCTCGGAAAACATCGAGGCCCACGGCTCCGCGCCGTTCTCGTGGGAGAAGCGCAGCAGCTCGTACATCGCCGTGGTGCGCTCGCTCATCGTGTCCGGGAGGCGGTGACGGATTTGGTCGTCGGCTTGGTAGCCGTCGATGAAGGCCGCGAGGTCCGCCGCGGCGAGGCCCGGGTCGCGTTCGGGGTCAGAAAGCGTAAAGGCTTGCGCGGCGTATGCGAGATCCCAAAGGCGTGTACTTGGGGCGGCAGCGTCCCAGTCGATGAACATCCACCGCTCACCCATGAGGAGATTCCAGGGCGCGAGGTCGTTGTGACAGATCAGGTCGTCGCCGGGCGAGCGGATAGCCGTCTCCCAGACCGCATCAGCTGGTGGCTCGTAAGTTGAGCTCGCGTCGTGGATGGCGCGGACCATTGCTCCCACGCGGCGAAGATCCGGCTGGGGGAGCGGGTACACGTCTATCGCGAGCGAGCCCAGGACGAACTCTTGGATCTGACGGCCCTCATCATCTCGCCCCAGTGGAGCCGGAGCATCGACCCCGGCAGTGCGAAGCGCGTTCACGAACGCGACCACGCTGGGAGTCGAGGCCGCCCAGGGCTTGCGGACCGTCTCACCCACCCGGACCACGCCGTCGCCGCTGGCGTTGCCGCCGGACAGGGGCTTCTCGTGAACCATCAGGCCTTCGAGTCGATTAAGTGGCAACGTATCCATGGAGTTGATAGCTCCGGCGGCACCGCCATCACCAACCAGTCGCCGTAGAAGTAGACGATTGTGACGACGGCCCCAACGAGCGCGACGCTCGAACTCCCAGCGACGAGCCGTCCACGAACCTTCGGATTCATGAGCCGAGCATACGACCAACGATTCAGCTCAGATCGGGGGTCAGATCCGGGCGAAGAATCCCGCGCACCGCAGACTCCGGCGAGATCTCGTCGGCTGGGCTAGAGCCGGCGCGCGTCGCGCCGGTCAAGTTCAGAAATTGGACGGCATAGTTACCGTGTGCCTGAACTCGATACCTGGGCAAGCGAGTGGCTGGGCTGGCTCCTCACACCAGCACTGGTTTCCGGCGCGCTGATTGCCCTTGCCCAGTTCTACAATCCTCCGACGCGCTGGACAAGACGCATCAAGAACGACATGAGCATCGCAGGCGGTCTGCCCGAGGGCGCTGAGAAGGCCCAGTGGCAGGAGTCGGTGGCCTGGCAAGCAGCGCGTCTACGTCTTTATCGACGCGCGTTCGTCGGCAGGACACTATTCGCGAAATGGGCCGGAGTCGTGTACATCGGGGTGGGTCTGGCGGCGCTGATTCTGTGGCCGCCGACCAACGAGCCAGGAGATGCTGTCCCATTAGGTCCTGCCGACTACATGATGTTGACGATGGGCCTCATCGTCTCGATTGTCGTCGCTGCATCGGTGAGCAGCGGACGTAGCCTTTCGGGTCGTACACCGCCGCAGATCATTGTCCGACGGCGGGTGCAGGACTACGACCGGCGGTGGCGAAAGTTGGAGCGCGTTGAGAAGGAGCGCGCGCGGCGGGCTGCCACGGACCCCTCCATCCGTCCTCGAGGAACGCGTCTAGGCTTCTCGACCCAAGTCGACGACTTGGGGCCATGGGTCCGCGAGCCCGGATTGCGTCATCTCACTTTCTTCTCTCCTCTGGTGGGTAGCGATCTGGCCGCGGAGACCCGGCGGGATCTCTTCGCGGAGGGTATTCGGATCCCCGACTACCCGGCGTGATTGAGCGCGAAGTGCGCAGCGGAATCCCCCCCGTTACATCGACGCTGCCCGCCCGAAAACAGTCGCTTGACGGACCTTCGTCGCCTTCGGCGGCTATCCGCGCTGAGGGATCCCTGCGCGCGGATGCGCGTGGATGGGCAGAGTGCATTCTCGAGACCGATCGACCGGCGTTCTAACCGCAGCCACGGCAACGCCCCGTATGGTGGCGGTGTGAGCGACGAGCACAATCCGTTGATCCCCGCTGGCTACGACCTCGTCTGGTCAATCGTCGTCGTGCTCGTCATCGCACTCACTATCGTTGCGCTGGTGACGCTCGCTCGTTCTGCGCGCCGGCTCGCTGCGACGCAAGCATTGGTGTGGACGGTCGTCGTGCTTCTCGTACCGCTCATCGGTTCGGTCGCGTGGCTGACGGTCGGCCGGCGCGCCGCCCCCGGGGATCCGACTACCTGATTCTGGCTGGCAACGCCGCCACTCCACCCTCCGCCGCGCGATGCTCACGCGAGTCGGACGCCTTCGATCTTCGCCTGCTCGCGTTGTCCCGGCGATCGCGCTCGTCGGATTGCTGCATCTAAGACGCCTGCGCGTCGATGTCGAGCGAGATATCGAACAGTTCGCGGGCGGTCACTTCTGCGGCGGTCACCACCATGAAGGTCACCGTTCAAGACTCACCTAGCCGGGAGTGAAACCTCTTGGTCAACATGGCCTGGCGGCGCAATTGTTCGCCCGCCGCCGGTACCTCTACGCCCTCCTCAGCGCCACCCAGTAAGCGGTCCATGAGCGATCGCCCGGCGACAGTGGAGAACAATGCGAGCCCTTCGTAGCATGAGGTCATGACGAAAGCGGCGTCTTCAGCGTCTGTTCATACGCGCGTGATCCTTTGGATCGCCCTGGGCGTTATCGCGCTTACCGGTGTCGTCATTTCCGTCATGACCTCGACCTGGTGGCCTCTGGTTGCCGTCGCGGGATTGGCCATCCCTATGATCCCTGTCCGACCATCGCGGCCGCGTAGGTGATGTATCCCGGTCGCTGTCCGGGCGCTGTCATGCGCGGACCTCGGTGACGAGTGAGAGCACGTCGCGTAGGGGGCCTCGGAGGATGGGCACCCGGGCCAGCGGGAGCACATTCCCCAACAGCTTGAGACCGCGCTCGAGTAGCGCCCGTGTGTGGCGCTGGCCTTCGGAGGTGTCGTACACCCAGAAGAGCGCGAGCAGCAGGTGCGCGAGAACCAGTGCGCGAGGGAGGAGTGCGCGGACGTCGGCGGGCAGACCCGAGGGTGCGGCGCCTTCGACCGCCTGTGCGAACAGTTCCTCGACAATGTCGAGGGAGCTAGCGGATTCGGCCGACAACGGGTTGATCGGTGATCGTGGCGAGACCGCGGCCGAGAGGAATTCACCGGCGTGAGCGTGGTACGGCATCAGTTGGTCGATTCCGGTTGCGTAGACGATGGCCAGCCGGTCGATGAGTCGCGTCTCGTTTTCCAGCAGGCGTTCGGCGGCGGCGCGGTGCGCGTGCTGCACATCGAGGTACAGCTCCTGAACGAGGTGGTTCTTCGAGGGGAAGTGGTAGTTCGTCGCTCCCACAGACATCCCGAGTTCGTCCGCGATCTTCCGGATCGTCGTTGCGTCATACCCGTTGTCGCGGAAGGACGCGAGCGCGGCGGTGCGGATGCGCTCGCGGGTGCGCTCGCCTTTGGTTCCAGGTTCCGCGCTACGCGGCATGGCTCGTGGTCTTCTCTGTCCTGGCCGCCCCGGGTGTTGTCGTGTTGGCATGGCGGGTGTGGACTTCCGTGAGCGCCTCCTGCAGGTTGGGGTGCGAAAAGGTGAATCCGGCGTCGGTAAGGGCCTGCGGGATGACCCACCGGCTCTTGAGGACAAGTTCGGGCTCGGTGGACATCACCCACATCGCGCATTCCAGCATCCATCGAAGACTCGGCAGGCCGACCCGGCGGCCGACGACCCGCCGGAGCGTTCGCATGAGCGCACGGTTATCGGACGGCTGCGGTGACGCGATGTTGATCGGGCCGGACAGATTCTCCTCGTCCCGGATGAAGCGAATGGCGGCGACGACATCGTCGATATGGACCCAGCTGAACTTCTGACGTCCGTGAGTGCGGTGCCACGGTGCACGGTCGCTGCCGGTGGGGTGCTCCCCGATTCCACGGTAGCGGCGATGCGGCGGGCACCAGCCGTCGAACTGGGTTCCACCGAGACCCCTCCGCGTGAGCCTGAACAGCATGCGTGTTGCAGGTCCGTCGCCGACGACGATCGCCATCCGAAGCGCCACCCGGCGCGTGGCGGGGAGCGAGTCCGCGAACAGCTCGCGTTCCCAAGACGTCGCAACATCGACGGAGAACCCCGAGCCGAGTTCCCCGCAGTCCTCCGTATTTGCATGGTCCATCGCGTGCCGATAGATCGTCGCCGTCGACGCGTTCATCCAGACCCGCGGGGGATGGTCGGCGTGCGCGATTGCCTCCCGTAACGCACGGGTCGTCTGCACGCGCGAGGCGAGGATCTCGTAGCGGTTTCGGTCGGTATACCGGCAGTTAACAGACTTGCCTGCGAAGTTGACGACAACGTCGGCCCCGTTCACCGCGCGGCCGAGAGCATCGGGATCATCCCACCGGACAGGCGCATCGCGGCCGACGAATCTCACCTCGTATCCGTCCTCGACGAACGCGTCAGCGACCGCGCTCCCGATGAACC
Organism: Microbacterium xanthum; assembly: GCF_034531355.1. Lineage (NCBI taxonomy): Bacteria > Bacillati > Actinomycetota > Actinomycetes > Micrococcales > Microbacteriaceae > Microbacterium > Microbacterium xanthum. Next base: position 395,330 of record NZ_JAWHUE010000004.1, on the reverse strand, counting down.
CGCTCGCGCCAGCAAGTACGACCACTGGCCCCGGAAACGTCGGCATGCGATCACTGTACACCGTTAGTGAACATGTTCAGTAAGTGAGGATGTGCCGACAATCAGCGCGCCTCACGGTCCCGAGGCTGGGTGACGTCACCTTCGACGAAAGAGGGAACCAATGCTGCAGTGGGCCCTGGGCGAGGAAAGCAGCGTCCGCCGATGCGAGCGTTGATCTGGATTGTGCGACGCCTGGTTGCAGGAAAATCTGCGGAGCGTCGCAGGAAAGACCTAGAGGGGAGGTGCGGGCGATCGGCGCCCCTACAGGTTTTGCCAACAGCCCACCGCAGGGCTGTTGGCAATAGTGATTGCAAAACAGCTTGGCAAGGTCGGAAAACACGAATGGCCTCTGCGGTTTCGCAGAGGCCATTCGTGTTTTCGGTGTTTTGTGCGCAGGTATTGGTTGCGTGATCCCGTGTGGAGCGGTGACGGGATCGTTGGGGGCTCAGTCCGCTCGTTTCCGGGCGCGCCGAATCGTTCTGTGAGCGGGGTGGTTGCCGTCTCCGGCTGGTGAGGGGGGTGACGTGTGCTGCGTCACGTTCTCATCGGATGATGTTGTGCGCGGGGGGAAGGGGCGGATGTGGTGTCGGACGTTCGCGACGTGCGCACTGTTCGGGTGACGGCGAGATCGCCGGTGACGCGCCCCGCCATGTCCGGAGACATCACCCCTGTCCGCGCGGTTCGTGGATGTCCTTGACCATGTGGAAGTTCGTCATCGGCACGCCGGCCGGAGCGGGGATCTGTTCGGCTACCACGACGAAGCCGTGGTGCGCGAAGAATGGTCGCGCGGTGATACTCGCGTCCGCAGAGAGTGCGGTGGCGCCCGTGGTCCACGCCTCCGTTTCCATCCGGCCGAGGAGCGCGCTGGCCACGCCTCGACGCGCGTGGCGGGAGGAGACGAACATCATGTGGATATGACCGGTCGCAGTGACATCGGAGAATCCGGTGACCGCACCGTCGACGAGCGCGACGTAGCTGTTCCGGTCGCTCATTTCGCGGTTCCACGCATGCGAATTCCGTTGCTGCGGGCGCGCCCACGCACTGATCTGCTCCGGTGAGTAGTCAGCCGCAGCGGTCACCGTTACGGCATCGAGGAACACCGCCAGCGTGGCTCCTGCATCCTCGCTTCGATACCGACGAATCTCGACGTGCTGTGCCACGCGCAGACGGTCCACTCACCTATTGTCGCAACGGAATACCCGCTACCGCGCGTCCCCGAGCGCCCTTGCGGGGGCCTTCGCGCCCCTCGGCGGACGCAGGAGTCCGCAGTCCCGAGACGCCGAGTGCCCCACACCGCCAGCCTCGCGGCCGCCGCATGGAGGGCGCGGCGCCGGGGAACAGCATCCGCCTGAGTAGGCTGGCGGCGTGATGGCGGAAGAAGGATTCCTTTCCCCGGACGACGCGCGCATCCTCGCCCTCGAATCGGCGGTCGTCACCGGCCACACGCTGAAACTCATGATCCTCGAGCCCGGGGAACCGTTGGACCTCGAGGACATCCGCCGCCGCGTCGAGTCTCAGCTGCACGAGCACCCGAGGGCTCGGGAACGAGTCGAGACCGAGGGAGGTCGACCCCGTTGGGTCGCGGCGGAGAACTTCGATGTCAGCCGCCACGTCCGCCGCTATCCGGAGCGCGTCGCGTCCAGCGAGGACTTGCGCCGTGCGGTCGGGACGCTCATGGCCGAGCACCTCGATCACCGCCACCCGTTGTGGACGGTCGATGTCATCGGGCCCCTCGACGACGGACGACAGGCGTTGGCTGCCCGCCTGCATCACGCCATGGTCGACGGCATCGCGGGCACGAGACTGCTTCAGGACCTGGTGGCAGATCCACGGGAGGATCCCACGTCGACGGTCGGCGTGCGCCCCCACACGCGCCGCCCGCGTCGGAGTCTCTGGCACAGGCTCCCCGCAGCGATCGGCCGCGAGCTCGGGCATCCGGGTTCGCGCTCGCCGTTCGACCGACCCCTGACCGCTCGCCGCGAGCTGGCATTCGCGACGGTCTCCCTCAGCGGACTCAAGGCGATCGGCGCTTCTCGCCCCGCATATGCGACCGTGAATGACGCGCTGATGGCCGTGGTCGCCGGCGGTTTGCGGTCGTGGCTGGGGGAGACTGCCGCCCATCTCGATCTGCGCGCCCAGATTCCGGTGAGCCTCCACCACCAGGACGATGGCCCCGGGGTGGGGAATCGCGACTCGTTCATGAACGTCACTCTCGCCCTCGGCGCATCCGACCCGCTGACCCGCCTCGACCGGATCAGCGCGCAGACCCGTGCGGCGAAGCAGGCCGACGATGCCGAGCTCATGTACGACCTCCTGCACGCCGTCGGCCAGCTGCACGCGATCGCGGGACTGCCCTCCGCATCGACACTTCTCGATCGGGTCGAGTCGAGTCCGCGCGAGTTCAGCGTCGCCATCTCGAACGTCCCGGGGCCCCGTGGGGAGACGACCGTCTCGGGTCGTCGTGTCGCGGAACTGTTCTCATCGTCCGAGCCCGGCGCGCACCACACACTTCGTATCGCCGCGATCTCGCACGCCGACGCCGTGGGAATCGGATTCTGCACCGACCCCACCGCGGTGCCCGACGTCGCGGGACTGGCCGCCGCGGTCGAGGGCGCCTACGGTGAACTGCAACGGGCCGCGCTCTGACGCCGCAGTTCGAGAGCACGCGCTGCTCGTCGCGCAGATGTCCAGCCTGTACGCCGACGGAGGATCAGCCGGCCATCGAACCGGCCGCGCCCGCGACGTAGGGGATCAGCCAAACGGCCCACACGATGATGCTGAAGCGGTGGAAGGTGTGCAGTTCGCGCTCTCGTCCGCGCACGAGCACGACGATCGCCCAGACGAGGTGAACCGCCATCAGGAGGATGGCGAAGGTGCCCGTCCAGGCCATCAGCACATTCGCTGCATTCGCTTGGATGCCCGCGTCACGGCGTTCGCCCGCAATGGCCGTCATCATCAGCGTCCCGGTCGTATCGGCGGCGAGGCCGAGACCGAAGAACACCACGTGCCACCAGCGAAGCGTCTTCTGGATGCGCTCCGCCCACACCCCGACCGTGTACAGCACCAGGGCGAGCGTGATGGTGATGATGGCGAGAGGAAGCATCGTCGCCGAGCCTATCGGGTAGCCGTACGCACGCCCGTCTCGCCGCCGTCAGATCGCTTGCGCGGGCCAGCATCCGAGCCGACGATGGATACATGACCTCGCACCGCGTGCTCACCCGACGGAACGCGGGATGGATGGCGCTCGCCGTTGCCGCCGTGCTCGTCGTCACAGCACTCATCGTCGCCTGGATCGCCCAGCCCGGTGAGAGTCGGCAGACCGCCGCGACCCCTGCCCCGGTGCAGACCGCCACCGTCGAACCTGTGCGAACGCCCACGGCGACACCCACACCGACCGGGCCCGCCGCGGACACGACGGTCTACGACCTCTCCGGGCTCCCGGAAGTGACCGTCTTCGCGGTCATCCCCGAGCTCCCGGTCGACGACGACCCCCTGGGCGACGTCGTCGGTGTCGCTGCGCGCTCCGTCGAAGAACGTGCCCCGGTCTTCGCGGAGCCCGGTGGAGAACCCGTGGCGGCGCTTCCGCGTGACTACGTCTACGACGGCACGGTGGTGCCGGTGATCGAGCAGTACGACGCATGGGTCCGTGTGATGCTCGTGGGGCGGCAGGCATACCCCTCGAGCGGCGATCCGGCGCAGCTGACCGGGTGGATGAGAACCCAAGACGTCGAGCTGACGGCCCAGGATGCGGTCGTCGAAGTCTCCCTCGGCGACCGCACCGTCGACATCGTGAGAGGAGATCGCCGCGAGAGCGTCGCGACCGACTTCGGGTACGGGGTCGAGGCGACGCCGACACCGGTCGGTCGATCGTTCGTGATGACGGTGCGCACCGAGCCGAGCTTCGCCTACACGCGCGGCAATCCGCTCATCTACCTCTCCGTGCAGAGTCCCACCCTCGACGGTTTCGGTGGCGCCGACGTCGCCATCACAGCCTTCCACTACCACGATGCGCGGTCGGGGGCGGTCTCCAACGGCTGCCTGCGCATCGACGCCGCCGGTGCCGAAGCTCTCGCCGCACTGCCCTTGGGGACTCCGGTGGTGATCACCGGGTGAACATCGAGTTCGATGCGGAGCTGTGGCTGTGGGATGCGCGCAACGACTCGTCCTGGTACTTCGTGACGGTCCCGCCGGGGCCGAGTGAGGACATCCGAGAGTTCCCCCGACCGAGCCGCGGTTTCGGCTCGGTCAAGGTTCGCGTCGAGATCGGCGGGTCCCGCTGGGAAACGTCGATCTTCCCAGACACGTCGTCGGGCTGTTTCGTGCTGCCGATCAAGAAGTCGGTCCGTCAGGCCGAGGGTCTCGACGTGGGGAACCCCACCCGGGTCCGTCTCTCGACCTGGGACTGACCAGGAGTGACGCGGTGGTCGAGCTGATCCTTCGAGGAAAAGTACGAGCCTACGTATCTCACTGATCGTTCACATGGGGAGAAATGTCGGAACCCGTCCCTAGGCTCGGTGGTGTCAGAAGGCGGGGGGATCATGACGGGAAACGCGACAGCGGCGGAGGCGCGGCGAACGGATGAGCTGGTCGCGATCGCCGCGGAAGTGGACGCGGCGATCGCCCGTCTGGAGGCGCGGAGATCGCGGGCGCTCGCCGAGGCATACGCGATCAGTCAGGCACAGACCGACAGGCTCCGTGATGCATCCACCCGGGAGCGTGAAATGCCGTTGCGGGCGATGGCGGCCGAGTTCGCGGTGCCGGCGCGGGTCAGTGACCGGACGATGCAGACCCGCCTGTTCGACGCTCACCGCATCGTGACGCGGTTCCCCGCGGCCTGGACGGCGTGGCACGAGGGGAGGCTCTCAGGCCGGCACGTGCAGGTCATCGTTGATGCCGGTGCGAACCTCATCGAGCCGGAGCGGCGGTCGGCGTTCGAGCGGGAGGTGGTGGAGTACGGCGAGTCGACATCCGCTGCGCGGTTGCGGTCGTTCGCCGAACAGGTCGCCGAGAAGTACGACCCCCACACGATGCAGGACCGCCACGACGACGCCGTGCAGGGGCGACGGGTGTGGGTCGAAGATCTCCGAGACGGCATGTCGATGCTCGGCGCCATCGGCCCGAGCGCAGAGATCCACGGGACCTACGATCGCCTCACGCGACAGGGTCGCGCGCTCAAGGCCGCCGACCGAGCCGCTCGCCGAGAGGCCGCTGATCGCGAAGGGGCCGGGTCGGATGCGGCCACCCCGGAGGCGACCGCGGCGGACGCGCTGACATCGCCTCCGTTCGACGAGCGCACGCTTGACCAGATGCGCGCCGACCTGCTGCTGGACATGCTGCTGACGGCCACCCCCACGGTCGACCCGACCGCGGACGCCGTCGAGGGTGGGCTGGCCGCGATCCGCGCGCAGGTTCAGGTGACCATCCCGGCCACGTCTCTCACCGGCAGCACGCAGGGCGGCGCAATGCTCGATGGCACATGCGCGGTCGACCCCAAGACCGTGCAGATCCTCACGGGGAACGCCCCCGGATTCGATCGGGTCTTCCTCGACCCCGTGTCCGCCGCGGTCCTCGCCGTCGATCGCCGGTCCGCGACCGCTGCGCAACGCCGGTTCCTCACAGCGCGCGACGTCCGATGTCGGTTTCCCGGATGCCGCACACCTGCGAGAACCTGCGAGTGGGATCACCGCGAGGACTACGCACTCGGCGGCAGAACGGACGTGGAGAATCTCGGAGCGTTCTGCAAACGGCACCACACCCTCAAACACGTCGCGGGATGGACCGTCGTCCAGCATCCCGGCGGGCGTCTGCACTTCACCTCTCCTCTCGGCCGCTCGTACATCGAAGATCCGCCGCGCACCGTCATGTTCACACCGGATACCGAAAACGCACCGTTCTAGCCCCTCGGCTCCGGCTTCGAGCGGGAGCATGTCAAGACCCACAATCGCGGAGACCGCCTCCGTAGGATCGGGGATATGGAGCAGCGAAGCCTCGGCCGTACCGGCCGCAACGTATCCGCCCTCGGCCTGGGCACCTGGCAGCTCGGTGCCGACTGGGGCGACGTGTCGGAAGACGACGCCCGCGCGGTCCTCGCCGCTTCCGTCGATCGCGGCGTCAACCTCTTCGACACGGCGGACGTGTACGGAGACGGGCGCAGCGAGACTTTGATCGGAGAGTTCCTCGCCGAGCGACACGAGCGCAAGGTCACCGTCGCGACGAAAATGGGGCGCCGTGTTGCGCAAGAGCCGCAGAACTACACACCCGAGAACTTCCGCGCCTGGACCGACCGGTCGCGGGAGAACCTCCGCACCGAAACCCTCGATCTCGTTCAGCTGCACTGCCCGCCCACCGAGATCATCGAATCCGACGGCACCTATCAGGCCCTCGACGAACTCGTCGCCGAGGGCCGGATCGCCGCGTACGGAGTGTCGGTGGAAACCTGCGACCAGGCGCTCTCGGCGATCAGCCGGCCGAAGGTGAGCAACATCCAGATCATCATCAACCCGTTCCGGTTGAAGCCGCTCGACGAGGTCCTTCCAGCCGCGCAGCGGGCGGGTGTTGCCGTGTTCGCACGCGTGCCGCTCGCATCCGGACTGCTCTCAGGGAAGTACACGGCCCAGACGACCTTCGCTGCGAACGATCACCGCACCTACAACCGTGACGGCGCGGCCTTCGATCGGGGCGAGACCTTCTCGGGGGTCGATTTCGGCGTCGGCGTGCAGGCGGCTCGCGAACTGGCCGCCACGTTGCCGAAGTCGGTTCCGCTGGCGGCGGCCGCCCTCGCCTGGGTCGCCACCCGGCCCGGTGTGACAACCGTCATCCCCGGCGCGCGCAACGTCACGCAGGCATCGCGCAACGCCGACGCCGGCGAACTCATCGAGGGAGGCTTCGACCTCGATAAGTTCGACCGTGCCGTGCAGGATGTGTACGATCGCCATCTTCGCGAGGCGATCCACTCTCACTGGTGAGCTGAAAGGACGACCCCGGCATGCGCGGCGTTCTCCACAGATCCCCCGGAACGCGTGGTCCGGTGCGCAGACGGATCTAGGCTCGCCGACATGGAGGGCGATACCGCGCAGACGATCGCGCACGTCGCCATCGCCGCGGCGTACGCCTCGTTCGGCGGCGTGAGCGTCACCCTTGCGATCATCGATGCCCGCACCCACCGCCTCCCGAATCGCATCGTCGGTTCGGGCTACGGCGCGGCGGGCGTCGCTCTTCTCGTCGCCGGCATCGCGGGAGGCGACTCCGCGCCACTTCTCCGTGCCGTCGGCGCTGGGCTCGTCCTGTTCGCCGCACTGCTGGTCGTCAGGGTCATCTCGCCGCATGCGATCGGGGGCGGCGACGTCAAGCTCGCCGGTCTGATCGGCATCCACCTCGGCTGGCTCGGGTGGGACGCGGTGCTGGTGGGAGTCCTGCTCGCCTTCGCGGGCGCAGGGCTGTTCGCGGCGGTGCTGGTGATCGTTCGACGTGCGGGCGGAAAGACGCGCATCGCTTTCGGACCCTGGCTTCTCGCCGGCGCCTGGGGGGCGATCCTCCTCACGATCACTACGGCCGCTATCGGGTGACCGGGTAAGACGTCAAGGTCGGATTCCGGGATCCGAGCGCTCGATAATCTAGCGACATGAAGGACGTCCTCGCCCGCGCCGTCCGGTGGATCCTTACCCTCAAGATCGTGCGTGCCGTGCTCCTGTATACGGAGCGCCGCGGTCCCCAGCTCAGTGACAGCGTCACCTACCGCACGCTGTTCAGCGTGTTCGCCGGGGTCCTGCTCGGATTCTCTTTCGCGGCCCTGTGGCTCTCGGGCAATCCCGAGGCGTTCCAGGCGCTCGTGAATGCGGTGAACCGCGCCATTCCCGGCCTGATCGGCACGGACGGCGATGGCCTCATCGACGCCGAGGCCATCAGCGCGCCGACGGGACTGAGCATCACCGGGGCGATCGCCACGATCGGACTCGTCGGAGCAGCCATCGGAGCGATCGGCTCACTCCGCCTTGCGATGCGGACTATCGCCGACGAGTCACCCAACGACCTGATGATCGTATGGGTGCTCCTGCGCAACCTCGCGTTGGCGATCGGGATCGGTCTCGGGCTCGCCGCTTCCGCCGCGGTGACCATCCTCGGCACCGCCGGTGTCGGCATCGTGACGGAGTGGCTCGGCCGTCCGGATGAAGGGCCCGTCGAGATCATCCTCACCCGTGCCGTCACCGTCGCAGCGGTCTTCGCACTCGATGCCGGCCTCATCGCCGCGTCCTTCCGGCTGCTCTCCGGCGTGCGGGCCTCGGCGCGGTCGCTGTGGAGCGGAGCACTGCTCGGGGCGGTCGGCCTCACGGTGCTGCAGCAGCTCTCCGGTCTCTTCGTCGGAGGAGCCACGAGCAACCCGCTGCTGGCGTCGTTCGCGTCCCTGATCGCCCTGTTGCTGTGGATCAACCTCTCCGCGCAGGTGATCCTCATCGCCAGCGCGTACATCGTCACCGGCGTCGAAGAGGACCGTGACCGGGTGCGCGCCAAGTACGGCGCCTCCACCTTCGCCCAGCGGCGCGTCCAGCGCGCCGAACGCGCCGTGCGGACCGCCGTCGACGACCTGGAGGAAGCACGCGAAGCCGAGCGGGAAGAACGGGAGAAGTCGGAATGACCTCCACCGCGCCGGCCTATACCGCCGACCAGGTGCGCGCCGCAGAGAAGCCGCTCCTCGAAGCGGGCGAGCCTCTCATGCGGTGGGCGGCCTCGGCGCTGGCGCGCGTGATCGCCGATGAGTTGGTTGGGCGACCGCACCCGCGGGTGCTGGTCCTTGCCGGACGCGGAGACAACGGTGCAGACGCGTTGTACGCCGCACAGCGCCTGGTCGAGTCAGGGATGGACGTCGACACCCTCCTGACCTCGGGAGATGCCCACGTCGCCGCGCTGGCGGCGGCGACGTCCGCCGGCGTGCGTCGGATCGAAGCCGACGGGCTCGATGCCACCGCGTACGATCTCGTCGTCGATGGCATCGTCGGCCTCGGTGCGCGCGGGCCGCTTCGCGGGGCGGCCCGTGAGACGGTGTCAGCCATGCGCGGTGCCGACATCCCACCGGTGGTGGCCGTCGATCTGCCCAGCGGACTGCATCCCGATGAAGGCAGCGCCGACGACGCGGTCCTTCCCGCCGCCGTCACCGTCACCTTCGGTGCCGTCAAGCGCGGAGTCGGTGTCGCAGCGGGCCCCGGAGTGGTCGGACGGATCGTCCTGGTCGACCTGGGACTGGACCTTCCCGACGGGCTGGACCTCGTCGAGGTGGAACGGGTCGTGGACGGGCGCGCCGCTCAGCGCGCATAGCGGTCGACGAATGTGCGGAGGATCTGACGCGGCTGCGTCACGGGTTCTCGTCGCACTGCCGCCAACGTCGCCGCGAGCTCGTCGGCCGCGAAGTATCCGTAGCCGGCATAGGCATGGATGCGCGCGATGATTCCGTCGAGATCAAGCTCGGGGTGGAACTGTGTTGCGTAGACGTTGGTCCCCACGCGGAACATCTGCACCGGGCAAGACGGCGACGAAGCCAGCAGCACGGCGTCAGGGGGCAACGACCTGATCGCCTCCTTGTGGCCGACGAATGCCCCGAAGTCGCGGGGGAGGCCTCGGAGCAGGGGATCCGCCTCTCCATCCGCGCTGAGAGTGATATCCGCCACTCCGATCGGCTCACCGAAGGTGCGGTCGATCACGGCGCCTTGATGCGCTCCGACGGTGCCGACGCCGTAGCAGGCGCCGAGGAAGGGAAAGTCGCGCGCGACGACCTCATCGAGGAGCGCGGCGAACTCCGACTCGACGCGACGCTGCACGAGCGACTTCTTCTCAAACGGGTCCGACGCGTTGAACGGTCCGCCGCCGACGAAGATGCCCGAGAGGGCGTCGAGGTTCAGCGGGGGCAGTGGACCTGCCTCGAGCCGGACTCGTATCAGATCTCGCTCGGTCAATCCGGTGCCCTCGAGGAAGAGGCGGTACTCCTCATCGGCCGGCACGTCTTCGGCGCGCGTGGCGAGGAGGACGAACGGCTTCACACCTCACGATAACCCGACGGTGGGGTGCGGATGCTTCCGCGCGGCAAGCAGCGAGCACCGGGGAACGGACCACATCCGGGCGGCGATCGCAAGGTGGATCCGATGGCAGACCCCGAGGGCTAGGCTCGGGCCATGGCTATCGCACGACTTCACGGAGGTCCGCTCGACGGACAGGTGATCCCTGTCGACGACATCGAGCAGGAGCAGCTCATCGTCCCCTACAGCGAGACCCAGGTGGTCTACGAGCGGCGAGGCGAGCTTGCCAACACGGGTGATGACGACGGACCCACCGAGGGTGAGTTCTGGTTCGTCGAGTCGGAGGACGACATCGACCCGTACAGCGACTCACCGCGCGATCGGCGCTGAAGAGTGACCGATCCGCAGCGCACGCTCGAGGTCGAGGTGAAATTCGACGTCGAGGCAGACGTCGCCGTTCCCGACTGGTCGATCGTTTCGGCGGTCGCCTCGGTCACGGCGGGGGAGCGACGCGAGCTCGATGCCGTGTACTTCGACACCGAGGAGGCCGAGCTCGGTCGCGCGGGATACGCGCTGCGCCGCCGGACCGGCGGCCACGACGCGGGGTGGCATGTCAAGGGTCCGCGCCTCGGCGCCGGACGCGAGGAGCTCGGCTGGCCGCTGGGGGATGGTCCCGTGGACGATCCCCCCGAAGCGGTGCGCGCCGCCGTCGCGCACATCGCGGAGGGGGCGCTTGCGCCGCTGGCGCGCATCCGGAACGAACGTGTCGCGTACGAGATGCTCGATCCGGCCGGCGAGGTGATCGCGGAGTTCGTGGACGACCACGTCAGTACGAAAGACGAGCGTGGCGGGGTGGAGCGGCGCTGGCGCGAGTGGGAGGTCGAACTCGGCCCGGCCGCTCCGGCTGACCACGAGGCGTTGTTCGAAGAGATCACGCGCATCGCACACGCCGCGGGGGCGACCGAGGCGACGTCCGAGTCGAAACTGGCTCGGGCGCTCGGCGTATGAGGCGCCCCCGACGAGCTGCCGATTCTCAACGAGAAAGGAGCGGGCCGGAAGGCCCGCTCCTTTCTCGTTGCTCGATCGATCAGATGTTGATCATGTGACCGGCGATGCCGTGGAACGCCTCCTGCACCGCTTCCGACAGGGTCGGGTGGGTGTGAACGTTCCGGGCAGCCTCGAGCGCGGTGAGATCCCACTTCTGCGCGAGGGTGAGCTCCGGCAGCAGCTCGGACACGTCCGGGCCGATCATGTGCGCCCCGAGCAGTTCGAGGTGCTCGCCGTCGGCGACGATCTTCACGAATCCGACGGGCTCGCCGAGGCCGTTCGCTTTGCCGTTCGCGCTGAACGGGAACTTCGCGACCTTGACGTCGTATCCCTCGTCGCGCGCCTGCTGTTCGGTGAGGCCGAAGCTCGCGACCTGCGGGGAGCAGAACGTCGCGCGCGGCATCATGCGGTAGTCGCCGAGCGCCATCGTTTCGGCGCCCGCGATCGTCTCGGCAGCCACGACGCCCTGCGCCTCGGCGACGTGAGCGAGCTGCAGCTTGGCCGTGACGTCTCCGATGGCGTAGATGTGCGGCACGTTGGTGTGCATGTAGTCATCGATCTCGATGGCGCCGCGCTCGGTCAGTGTCACGCCGGCCTTGTCGAGGCCGTAGCCTTCGACGTTCGGTGCGAAGCCGATGGACATCAGCACCTTGCCGGCGTCGACGGAACCCTGCGCGCCGTCCTTGCCGGTGTAGGCGACGGTGACCTTGTCGCCATGGTCGGTGATCGACTCGACCTTGGTGGAGGTCAGGATCTCGACGCCGAGCTTCTTGTACTGACGGGCGATCTCCTTGGAGACCTCGGCGTCCTCGTTCGGCAGTGCGCGGTCGAGGAACTCGATGATCGTGACCTTCACGCCGTAGTTCGTCAACACGTAGGCGAACTCCATGCCGATCGCGCCGGCGCCCACGATCGCGATGGACTCGGGCAGGTCGCGGGCGAGGATCTGCTCCTCGTAGGTGACGACATTCTCACTCAGCTGCACGCCGGGCAGCAGGCGGACGGTCGAACCGGTGGCGATGATCGCGTTGTCGAACGTGACCCGCTCCGACGATCCGTCGCTCTTGGCGACGTCGATGGTGTTCGCGTCGACGAACGTGCCGCGGCCGTCGTACTCGGTCACGGAGTTCTTCTTCATCAGGTAGTGGATGCCCTTGACGTGGGTCTCCGCCACTTTCCGGCTACGGTCCCATGCCGTGCCGAAGTCGAAGGACACATCGCCCGAGATGCCGAACAGATCGGCCTTGTGGGTGAACGTGTGCGCGAGGTCGGCGTTGCGCAGGAGTGCCTTCGAGGGGATGCACCCGACATTCAGGCACACACCGCCCCAGTACTTCTCTTCGATGATCGCGACGGACTTGCCGAGCTGGGAAGCGCGCACGGCCGCGACGTACCCGCCGGGACCCGCGCCGAGGATGACGACGTCGTAGTGAGGCATGGCTGTAAGCCTATCGTTCGGAGGGCTGGTCGGAGTCCGGGGCGGAGCTGTTCGAACCGGGGGCGCTCGGGGGAGTGCGACGCCGTGAGGCGACGAGGTAGACGACGGCCGCGATGACCGCGAGGGCGACGATCCCGCCGACGATCCACGGCACCGTCGACGAGGCCTCGGCGGGCGTCTCGGGAGAGGCGCTCGGAGTCGCTGTGGGTGTCTCGGTCGCCGTCGGTGCTGCGGTGGGGCTCGAGGCGGTCGGGGTCGGAGTCGGGGTCGGATCCGGTGCGGCGACATCGAAGGAGAACTCACCCGAGATCGGGTGGCCGTCGGAGGAGACCACCTTCCACTGCACGGTGATGGGCCCTGTCGCTTCGCCCGCGAGTGGCTGCGTGACCGTCGTTTCGACGACCTCGGGGTCTCCATCGGCCAGCGACGCGCCGTCGGCATCCGTGACGGCGAGCTCCGTCGCGCCGTCCTCGGTCGAAAGAATCCCACTGAAGGTGAGGACGAGCTCTTCCGGCATGGTTTCGACCGTGGAGCCCGACTCAGGGTCCGTCGACACCAGTTCGTCGTGAGCTGACGCCGGCGTCGCGGTCGCGAGGGAGCCGACGGTCAGCAGGAGGGCGGTGAGGGCGATGAGGAGGCAACGGAATCGGGAAGTAATCGCGTGCGTCACCCGGCCGAGCTTACTCCGCGGTCTTCGCCGCCTGACGGCCTCGTCCGCCGGCTCGACACGGACGGTCGTTTCTGAGTAGTTTCGAGTACCCCCCTCACGCGCTGAGCGCGGTTCCGCGAGGGCGCCGATCGGATAGGCTTGGGCATCGGAGAGGAAGGACCACCGTGGAGGAATACCGCCGCCCGGAACCGGACGACATTCACCGGGCCGGACGACCCGGTGACGGCGCCGACCGGCCCGTCCCGAGCGATACCACGCAGACCTTCGGGCATGACTCCGATCTGTCCTACGTGCCCTTCGGCAGCGAGCTGAGCGAAGCTGAGCTCGAGGCCATCGAGGCGCTTCCGACCGGCGCGGCTCTGCTGCTCGTCCGGTCGGGCCCGACGGCCGGTGCCCGCTATCTGCTCGACTCCGACGTCACCACCGTCGGACGCCACCCGGAAGCCGACATCTTCTTCGACGATGTGACGGTGTCGCGTCGACATGCCGAGATCACGCGCTCGGGCACGGCTTTCGAGCTCGTCGACCAGCGCTCGCTGAACGGCACCTACGTCAACGGCGAACGCGCGGATCGAGCGCGCCTGGACAACGGCGCGGAGGTCCGGGTCGGCAAGTTCCGTCTCAACTTCTTCGTTTCTCCGTCCGATCTGCCCGCCTCGGAAGGCTGATGGCTCCGGCATCAGCCCGCGAACGCATGCCGTCCGCGGGCCTATTGAGCATCGGCCAGGTCCTGGCCCGTCTCGCTCCCGAGTTCCCCAACCTCACCTCCAGCAAGCTGCGGTTCCTCGAGGTGCAGGGAATCGTCACCCCGGTGCGCACCGAATCCGGCTACCGCAAGTTCTCGAGGGACGATGTCGAGCGCCTCCGGCTCGCTCTGACCCTTCAGCGGGACCACTACTTGCCGCTGAGCGTCATCCGCGATTACCTCGTCGAACTCGACGCCGGCCGCGAGCCGGCCCCGCCGTCCTCGGTGAATGCGGCCCCCCTCGTGCCGGCACCGCGGCGCTATCGGCGCGAGGAACTCCTGAGCGAGGCCGGGTGTCCGCCGCAGCTGCTCAACGACGCGATCGGCACCGGCGTCATCCAGGGGGCCGAGACCTACGGCGAGCAGACCGTCACGCTGCTCCGCTCGTTGGTCGCCCTGCATCGACACGGCATCGAACCCCGGCACGTCCGCGCGCTTCGGCAGGGCGCCGAGCGGGACGCCGCGCTCATCGAGTCGGCTCTGGCCCCGCTTCTCCGCCGCACCGACGCTGCCTCTCGCGGTCGCGCGGGGGAGATCGCCCCGGAACTGGCCCGCCGGCTCGATGAGATGCGTGGGATCTATCTGCGCGCCGCTCTGGATCGACTGCTCACCTAACGCGACACGCCGAGCTCTGACACCCGATGTCGTTGCCCGGCGCCCTTCGCTGTTCTAGCGTTGGGGATAACTGATCGGGAGGAGACGCGCATGGGCGCATTCGAAGCGAGTGACGAACCCGCTTTCGCGACCGATCTTCTCTTCACGGACGGTCTGCCCCAGATGGACGATGAGACCGGATACCGGGGCGCCGTCGCGGCACGAGCGGCAGGCATCACCTACCGACAACTGGACTACTGGGCGCGGACCGAGCTCGTCGAACCGACCGTGCGCGGAGCCAGCGGCTCCGGATCCCAGCGTCTCTACGGATTCCGCGACATCCTCGTGCTCAAGCTGGTGAAGAGGCTTCTCGACACGGGGATCTCGCTGCAGCAGATCCGTACCGCCGTCGAGCAGCTCCGTGCCGCAGGTATCCGGGATCTGACCGGGACGACCCTGATGAGCGACGGGGCGTCCGTGTACCTGTGCACCTCGAGCGATGAGGTCATCGATCTGGTCAGCCGCGGTCAGGGCGTGTTCGGAATCGCGGTGGGCAAGGTGCTCCGAGAGGTGGAGTCCACCCTCGTCGAGTTCGACCCGCAACAGCCTGATCAGATGGACGAGCTGGCCGCACGTCGGGCAGCGCGCAGCGCCTGAGCCACGCCACGTTCACACCCGTCGGCGGGTGACCTGTTCGAGGATCCGCACGGCGGTACCCGTGCCGTCTTCACCGCGCATCCGTTGAGATGCTGCAATCGTGGCCGGTCGCAGACGATCCACATCCGCGAGCGCGCGTGCGAGCCGCTCGGCGGTGAGCCGCGACGCGCGGATCAGAGCGGCGGCGAGACCGGCGTCGGCGAGTCGTGCGCCCCAGAAAGGCTGATCGGCGATGAACGGCACCACGACCGAAGGCACACCGGCGCCGACCGCCGCGTGCACGGTCCCGACGCCGCCGTGATGGAGCGCCGCCGTCACCCGGGGGAGGACGCTCCGATGGTCGACGCTTGTTCTCGTCAAGACATCGGAGCCCGCGAGGTCTCCGTCGATCTCGAGCCCGCCGAGCCCTGTCGCCATGAGGACCCGCATTCCGTTCGAGCGGGCCGCTTGCAAGACGGCGCGGCCCCGTCGAGCAGCACCCGGCGAGGCCATCGAGCCGAACCCCGCGTAGAGAACGTCGCCGAGACGGAGGAACTCCTCGAGGTCGAGGTCGAGGTTCGGTGCTCCCTCTGGTTTGTCGACCCACGCGCCGGTGAGCGTCGTGGTGGCGGGCCAGTCGGCGGGTCGCGACAGAAGCGTTGAACTCACCGGCACGAGATTCGATGCGGCGGGGGAGTCCAGGCGGGGGCGCTCCGAGAGTCCCAGGGCGGTTGCGGCAGCGTCCATCTCGGCGCTGAACATGCGTCGACCGGCGGTCGCGGCGGCATAGGTCGCGCGGTTCAGCGGCCCGATGTCGAAGGGTACGGTGCCGGCGGCGGGGAAGGCCCGCGTGGGGGTCATCGCGGGGACGAGCTCCGCGACGACATGCGGGATCCTCGACGCATCGGCGGCCATCGGCGCCGACAGCGCTTTCGGATGATAAACCACCACATCGGGCGACGTGTCGGCGATCGCCCGTGCCGTCCCGACGAGGACGGCGCGCATGATGGGGCGGATCACCGACCTCAGTGACCGCATGGCTCTGATCGGCGACACTCCCTGTTGCTCGATCACCCGCGTGAAGTCCGCGCCGAGTGAGATCGTCGCGACGCCGTCGGTGACTGCGCCGGAACGGTCGGGGAGGGCCACGACGGCGTCATGGCCGTCGGCGCCGAGGCGTCTGGCAAGTGCGAGGAACGGCTCGATGTCACCACGCGAACCCGCCGTGACCAGCAGGACTCTCATGCGTTCGCCCATGCGACGTCGGCGTGCGTGTCTGGGGCTTTCCGCATGCCCATCATCCTGTCGCACGGGACGGCTCGGCGCGAGGCGACAAGGGCTCTCAGGGGCGCACGCGCGTTCCCGCCCCTGCCGGGGAGGGGACCTGGCGTGCGGCGAGACTCAGCGCACGATCGAGGTCGGCGATCAAGTCCGCGGCGTTCTCCAGCCCGATCGACAGGCGCACGAGGGCCTCGGAGGGGCGGGCCTCAGCGGTGACCGGCCGGTGCGTGAGTGCCGCGGGGTGTTGGATCAGCGAGTCGACGCCACCGAGCGAGACAGCGTGCGTGAACAGCGACACCGCGGTCGTGAGCGCGGCGGCAACGGGGAAGCCGCCGGTCAGTACGACGCCGATCATCGCGCCCGGCCCGTGCATCTGGCGGCCGATCAGCCCGGAAGGGTCGGCGCCCGGCAGCGACGGGTGGTGCACGCGCTCGACCGCGGGGTGCGTGGTCAGCCACGCGGCCACCTCGTGTGCGGTCGACTGCTGCACGCGAACCCTGGTGGGCAAGGTCGGCAGACCCCGGTGCAGGAGGTAAGCCGCCATCGGGTGAAGGATGCCTCCGGTGATCGCGCGGGTGCGGCGCAGGGCGGTCGCGAGGTCGTCGTCGCAGGCGATGACGCCGCCGACCGCGTCGCCGTGTCCGCCGATGTACTTCGTGGCGCTGTGCAATGACATGGCTGCACCGTGTGCGAGCGGTCGCTGCAGCACGGGGGTGGCGAAGGTGTTGTCGACGACGACGGGAACGCCGTCGGCCTGCGCGACGGCGTCGGCGATGTCCACCAGCTCCAGGGTGGGGTTCGCGGGGGTCTCGAGGAAGACGGCGGCCGTGTCCGCCCGCACGGATGACGCGATCCGTTCCGGCGCGCAGAACGTGGTGGTGGTGCCCAGCAGGCCGCTCGCCAAGAGATGATCGGTGCCGCCGTACAGGGGGCGCACGGCGACGATGTGGCGGCGATGCGCGGATGTCAGGGTGAGCAGCGCCGCCGTGACGGCAGCCATCCCCGACGCGAAGGCCACCGCATCCGCTCCGCCCTCCAGTCGCGCCAAGCCCTTCTCGAACCGAGCGACGGTGGGATTCCACAGGCGCGCGTACACGCTCGACCCATCCGCCGGAGGGTGCCCGCCTCCGGCGATCACCTCATAGGAGTGACCTCCCAGCTCGACGTCGGGCAGAGGGTTGGTGGAGGACAGGTCGATCGGGAGTGCGTGCACGCCCAGGCCCGCGAGGTCGTCGCGTCCGGCATGGACGGCAGCGCTGTCGACGTGCAGCGACGATGATGCCATGACGGCATGGTGTGCGATCGAGACGAAATGCGCAACTAGTACTTCGGTAGCTGTGCGCGATGACTCTCCGGCAGCTCTCGGATGAGCATGCTGCCTTGCGAGGGAGTATCAGGCAGAAGCAGTGGGACCTTGTGGCGGTGACGGGATCCGCCCGATGCGGATCACGCGGTCCAGCAGAGCGTCGAAATCGGCGGCCAACTCCTGGGCGGAGTCGCCGGGCCAGATGTGCAGGGGCTTCGCCGCCCCTTGCGCCTGCTGGAGCGAGGTTCTCTCCGGGAGCTGGGGTGACAGAACGAGCGGACCGAACATGTCGCGCAGCTCTTTGATCCGGAACTGGTGCTCGATCGACTGCGGTCGCACGCGGTTGACGACGATGCCCAGCGGCTGGAGGCGGGGCGAAAGACCTCGCCGGATCTCCTCGATGGCGCGCAGCGCGCGGTCGGCTGCCGCGACCGAGAACAGGCCGGGCTCGGTGACGACGACGACACGGTCGCTCGCCGCCCACGCGGTGCGGGTCAGCGCATTCAGCGACGGCGCGCAGTCGATCAGGACGAGGTCGTACTCCGACTCGATCGTCGCCAGCGCCTCCTCGAGCTTCCACACATCGCGCACGCTCGGGTGCGGTCCGTCGAAGTTGATCGCCGACGGGCTTCCGATCATCACGTCGATCGTTCCGGGGTGGACCTTCGCCCAGCCGCTGGCGGTGATCGCCTGCTTGACGACCTTGTCCTTGGGATTGGCCAAGACGTCGGCGATGTTCAGTCGCCCGGCGACCTGGATGTCCATGCCCGTAGACACGTCGGATTGGGGGTCGAGGTCGACGACGAGAGTGCGGACGCCTCGCGCGAACGCAGCGGAGGCGAGCCCGAGGGTCACCGTCGTCTTTCCGACCCCGCCCTTGAGGGAGCTGACGGAGAGTACGTGCACGAGGCACTACGTTACCGTCCTCTAGGCTGTGAGCACACTCGACCGATCCGCCATGCTCAGCGAGGTGCGCATGTTCCGAAAGATCCTGGTAGCCAATCGCGGGGAGATCGCCATCCGCGCGTTCCGTGCGGCGTTCGAACTCGGCGCGAGGACCGTCGCGGTCTTTCCGTACGAGGATCGCAACTCGCTCCACCGGCTGAAGGCAGACGAGGCCTACCAGATCGGAGAACCCGGACATCCGGTGCGCGCCTATCTCGATGTCGACGAGATCATCCGTGTCGCCACCGAGTCCGGCGCCGATGCGATCTACCCCGGCTACGGGTTCCTGTCGGAGAACCCCGAACTGGCGGAGAAAGCCGCGGCGAACGGGATCGTCTTCATCGGCCCGCCGGCGAAGGTGCTCGAGATGGCGGGCAACAAGGTGACGGCGAAAGAGCACGCCATCGCGGCCGGTGTCCCGGTGCTGCGCTCGACGCCGGCATCGGATGACGTCGATGAACTCCTCGCCCAGGCGGACGGGATCGGGTTCCCCATCTTCGTCAAGGCGGTCGCCGGAGGCGGCGGCCGAGGCATGCGCCGGGTCGCCTCCGCCGAGGAGCTGGCCCCGGCGATCGCCGAGGCGATGCGCGAAGCCGGCAGCGCGTTCGGGGACGCGCGCGTCTTCCTCGAGCAGGCCGTGCAGCGGCCCCGCCACGTCGAAGTGCAGGTGCTGGCCGACCAGTCCGGCCACACCGTCCATCTCTTCGAGCGCGACTGTTCGGTGCAGCGGCGGCATCAGAAGGTCATCGAGATCGCTCCGGCGCCGAATCTCGACCCCGCAGTCGCCCGTGCGCTCCACGCCCACGCGATCGCCTTCGCCCGATCCATCGGATACGAGAACGCCGGCACGGTGGAGTTCCTCCTCGAGACCGCCGGGCCCCGCGCCGGTGAGGCCGTCTTCATCGAGATGAACCCGCGCATCCAGGTCGAGCACACCGTCACCGAGGAGGTCACGGATGTGGACCTCGTGCAGTCCCAGATGCGGATCGCGTCGGGGCAGTCGCTCGAGGACCTCGGACTCTCGCAGGACAGCATCCACCTGCGCGGAGCCGCCCTGCAGTGCCGCATCACGACGGAGGACCCCACCCAGGGGTTCCGTCCCGACACCGGCAAGATCACCACGTACCGGTCGCCCGGGGGCGCCGGCGTCCGACTCGACGGTGGGACCACGGCGGCGGGCGCCCAGATCAGCCCGCATTTCGACTCCATGCTCTCCAAGCTCACCTGCCGGGGGCGTGACTTCGGTGCGGCTGTGCTGCGGGCGCGGCGTTCGTTGGCGGAGTTCCGCATCCGCGGTGTCTCCACCAACATCCCCTTCCTCCAGGCCGTCCTGGACGACCCGTCGTTCATCGCCGGTGACATCAGCACCTCGTTCATCGATGAGCGACCCGGCCTTCTCAAGGGGCGGGAATCGAAGGACCGCGGGACGAAGATCCTCAACTGGCTCGTCGACACCACCGTCAACAAGCCACACGGCACGAACCCGGTGAGCGTCGAACCGCGTCAGAAGCTCCCGACGCTCGATCTGGCGGCCGACGCGCCGGACGGCAGCCGTCAGAGGCTGCGTGCCCTCGGGCCCGCGGGCTTCGCCGCTGACCTCCGGTCGCAGACGGCGCTGGGCGTCACCGACACGACGTTCCGCGACGCGCACCAGTCGCTCCTGGCGACGCGGGTGCGCACCAAAGACCTCCTCGCGGTCGCCCCGTATGTGGCGCGCATGACGCCACAGCTGCTCTCGGTGGAGGCATGGGGCGGAGCGACATACGACGTCGCGCTGCGATTCCTCGGCGAAGATCCGTGGGAACGCCTCGAGAAGCTTCGTGGTGCCCTTCCGAACGTCGCGATCCAGATGCTGCTGCGCGGGCGCAACACGGTGGGGTACACGCCGTACCCGACCGAGGTGACCGACGCCTTCGTGCACGAAGCCGCCGCGACGGGGATCGACATCTTCCGGATCTTCGACGCCCTCAACGACGTCGCCCAGATGCGGCCGGCGATCGACTCCGTCCTCGCCACCGGCACAGCCGTCGCCGAGGTCGCGGTGTGCTACACCGGTGACCTGCTGAATCCAGCGGAAGACCTCTACACCCTCGACTACTATCTCCGGCTCGCGGAGAAGATCGTCGATGCGGGTGCGCACGTGCTTGCGATCAAGGACATGGCAGGTCTGTTGCGTCCCGCAGCGGCGGCGACGCTCGTCTCGGCGTTGCGCGAACGATTCGACGTGCCCGTGCACGTCCACACCCATGACACCGCGGGCGGCCAGCTTGCGACGCTGCTCGCCGCGAGCGCCGCAGGGGCCGACGCGGTCGACGCCGCATCGGCGCCGATGTCCGGGACGACGAGCCAGCCGTCTCTGTCGGCCCTCGTCGCCTCCCTCGCGCACACCGAACGCGACACCGGCCTGGACCTGACGGCGGTGAACGACCTCGAGCCCTACTGGGAGGCGGTGCGGAATCTCTACGCCCCGTTCGAGTCGGGGCTGCCCGGACCCACCGGGCGCGTCTACCACCATGAGATCCCCGGGGGGCAGCTGTCCAACCTCCGCCAGCAGGCGATCGCTCTCGGTCTGGCGGAGGATTTCGAGCTCATCGAGGACATGTACGCCGCCGCGAACCGCATCCTCGGGCGCGTACCGAAGGTGACGCCTTCGTCCAAGGTGGTGGGAGACCTCGCCCTGCACCTCGCGGCGGTCAAGGCCGACCCCGCCGACTTCGAGGCGAATCCCGAGAAGTACGACGTTCCCGACTCGGTGGTGGGATTCATGGCCGGGGAACTGGGCGACCTTCCCGGCGGGTGGCCCGAGCCGTTCCGTTCGAAGGTTCTCCAGGGGCGTGACATCAAGACGGGCGTCACCCCCTTGACACCTGACGAGTCGGCCGCTCTCGGCGGCGACGCCGCTGAGCGGCGCCGTGCACTGAACACACTGCTGTTCCCGGCCCCGACGCGGGCGTTCGAGCAGTCGCGCGACGTGTTCGGTGACCTGAGCGTGCTCGACACCGCCGACTATCTGTACGGGCTGGAACCGGGGGGCGAGCACGTCGTCGAGATCGATCGGGGCGTGAAGCTCTTCGTCGGGCTCGAAGCCATCGGCGAGGCGGACGACAAGGGTATTCGGACCGTGATGACCACGCTCAACGGGCAGCTGCGTCCTGTTTTCGTGCGCGATCGCAGTATCACGGTCGAGACGCACCAGGCCGAGAAGGCGGATACCTCTCGACCCGGCCAGGTCGCCGCCCCGTTCTCCGGAGTGGTGACCCTGAAAGCGAGCGCGGGGGACACGGTCGCGGCCGGGCAGGCTGTCGCGTCGATCGAGGCGATGAAGATGGAGGCGGCCATCACCGCACCCGTCGACGGTGTCGTCGAGCGCCTCGCGATCGCCGCCACGGCGCAGGTCGATGCGGGCGATCTTTTGCTCGTGATCAGACCCGCGGGTTAGCCTGGACGGCGCGCGAACGCGCGTGAGAACCCAGGAGCACCCCGTGAACCCCGATCATCCCGACCACTCGCCGAACGACGAGGCGGCCGAGAACGCCGTCCTCGACGACGCCGGGAACCTCGACACGCACGCCATCGGACTGCTCGGGACATCGACGCAGCAGGTGTCGGTGTCGTTGCCGACCGACCACGACGACGATGACGAGGACGTCATCGACGATGAGGTCCCGTTCGTGCACGCGCCCCTGGGCGACCCGCTTTCGCACGACCAGGTCCTGACATCGGCTTCGGCGGTCGACCTCGGCCGCGACGGGGAGACCGTCGACGTTGAGACGTCCGCGTCTGCCGAGGAGGTCTTCGAAGGAGACCTGGAGGCCGACGAGCTGCCGTCCGACCCCGCGCCCGTCGAGGCGCACACGGCCGAGATCGTCACCGACGAGACACCGGACGAAGGCGTCGACGAAGCAGACGCGACGACCGCCCGGGCTTCCGATGGGGCTCCCGGGGGATTCGCCGTCATGGGTGACGAGCCCGAGGTCCGCGGCGCCGAGCACGCCGATCCGGACGCCGGAGACCAGGGGCGCACCGGGTCGTCCGCCGCGCCCGAGCGGGCGCACGGTTCGCCTGCGCCCGTGTCACTCGGGCAGGATGAGGCTGTGACCGAGACCCCCGCCGACGCACCCGTGACCGCGCCGACGAGAGAACCTGCGCCCACCACCGCGACCGGGAGCGTGCCGGCCACGCGGTGGGAGGCTCAGCACCCCGGCGAACCGCATCCGACCGGTCGGATGGAGGAGGTCGAGCGGGTCCAGCCGCGTGCCGATGTCACACTCGCCTCGAAGCGTCTCGGGGAGTTCGAAGCCGACCGCGAAACCGCGGATCTGCTCACCGCCGACCGACTCCTCGACCCCGCCCAGATGGCGCGGTCGGAGCCCGAGGGGTACTGGCAGCAGCTGATCTACGCCCTCTCGGGTCGGCGTATCCACCTCGGCGACAGCAAGAAGGCGCGCGCCCGCAAGGAACTCGACCGCAAGATCGCCGCGCCCCTGCCCGGCGCTGCCCGATTCGTTCCCGTCATGTCGCGAAAGGGCGGGGTGGGCAAGACGACGGTGACGACGCTCCTCGGCATGGCCCTCGCCGACGCGCGGGATGACCGCATCATCGCCGTTGACGCGAACCCCGACCGGGGAACCCTCGCCGACCGGATCGGTCGCACCAGCGGCAAGACCGTTCGCGACCTCGCCCGCGTGCGCGGTCAGGTCTCCGGGTACAGCGACATCTCCACGATCGTCGCCCGCGACGAGACGCGGCTGGACGTGCTCGCCTCCGACGCCGACCCGCAGGTCTCCGAAGCCTTCAGCGGCCGCGACTATCACGACGTCGCGAGCGTCGCCGCCCATTACTACTCCATCGTGCTCACCGACACGGGGACCGGTGTCGTCCATTCCGTGATGGGCGCGACGCTCGATCTCGCCGACCAGCTGGTCCTCGTCGCGGGGCTCAGCGTCGACGAGGCGCGCTTGGCCTCGGAGACGCTGACGTGGCTGGAGGCGAACGGATACGCCGATCAGGTCCGGAAGGCCGTCGTGGTCCTCAACAGCGGGCGTCCGGGTGCGCCGCTCGTGCAGCTCGACCAGCTCGAGGCGCATTTCCGGACGCGCGTGCGCGCGGTCGTCCGCATCCCCTACGACGCCCACATCGCGACGGGGTCGTCCATCGTGTTCCGGGACCTCGACGCCGGTACCCGGCAGGCCGCACGGGACCTCGCTGCTGTGGTCGTCGACGGCCTTCGCGCGACACCGACGGCGGCCTGACGTGGCCGTTCGCACGATCCGCGTCTTCGGCGACCCCGTCCTGCGGGCGCCCAGTGCGACGATCGAGACGATCGACGACGGCATCAGGGCTCTGGTGCAGGACCTGATCGACACGGTCGAGCTGCCCGGACGGGCCGGAGTAGCCGCCCCGCAGATCGGGGTGGGATTGCGCGCCTTCAGCTACAACATCGACGGTGACATCGGGTACCTGCTGAACCCCGAGATCATCGAACTCTCCGGCGAGCCCCAGTACATCGGGGAGGGCTGCCTGTCGGTACCGGGCCTCTGGCACGATGCTCTGCGATACCCGCACGCCGCCGCACGCGGCATCGACCTGGACGGGCGCGAGGTGGTCGTCGAAGGCGACGGCCTCATGGCACAGGCGCTCCAGCATGAGACGGATCATCTCGACGGGAAGCTCTACCTCAGCAGGCTGACACCGGAGATCCGCAAGCTCGCGATGCGCGAGATCCGGGAGTCCGACTGGTTCTGAGTCGCTTCGGGGCGGCGAGGAGCAGAGGTGGAGCCGGCGACCTGACCGGCCACCGGCTCCACCTCTGCGCGTGCGCCGCCGTCGTCGGCTACTTCAGTGAGACGTTGGTGGTGTTCACCGGCACGGCGTAGATCTCCTCGACCTGCGCTGAGAAGTCGTCCATGATGACGTTGCGCTTGATGCTCATCTTCGGTGTCAGGTGTCCCGACGCCTCCGTCCACTCGGTCGGGAGGATCGTGAACTTGCGGATCGACTCGGCGCGTGAGACGAGGGTGTTGGCGTGGTCGATCGCCTTCTGGACCTCGGCTCGGACCTTGTCGTTCTTGGCTGCGTCCTCCAGCGACATGTCGCCGGGAAGGTCGTTGTTGGCCAGCCAGGTCGGCAGCATCTCCGGGTCGAGGGTGATCAGCGCCGAGATGAAGGGCTTGTGGTCGCCCACCACGACGACTTGGCCGATGATCGGGTTGGCCCGGATCGGATCCTCGAGCGCGGCAGGGGCAACGTTCTTTCCGCCGGCGGTGACGATGATCTCCTTCTTGCGGCCGGTGATGGCCAGGCACCCGTCGGCATCGAAGGCCCCGATGTCTCCGGTGCGGAACCACTCGCCGTCGAAGGCGGCCTCGGTCGCCTCCGGATTCCGCCAGTACTCCTTGAAGACGTTGACACCCTTGACCTGGATCTCGCCGTCGTCGGCGATGCGAACGCCGACGCCGGGGATGACGGGCCCGACGGTGCCGATCTTCATCAACTGCGTCGTGTTGACCGTGGCGGGCGCGGTCGTCTCCGTCAGTCCGTACCCCTCGAGGATGACGACGCCCAGGCTGTGGAAGAAGTGGCCGAGTCGCGGACCGAGCGGGGCGGAACCCGACACGGCGTAGACCACCTTGCCGCCCATGGCCTCGCGCAGCTTGCTGTAGACGAGCTTGTCGAACAGGCGGAACTTCAGGCGGAGCCCGAGCGGGACCCGCTTCCCCTCCTGTTCTAGCTTCGAGTGCTCGATCGCCGTGTTCGCGGCGGCGTGGAAGATCTTGCCCTTGCCGCCGGCTTCCGCCTTCTGCTCCGCCGAGTTGTAGACCTTCTCGAACACCCGCGGGACGGCGAGCAGGTATGTCGGCTTGAAGGACCCGAGTGCGGGGAGCAATTGCTTCGTGTCGGGCTGGTGTCCGGTCTTGACCCCGGCGTGCACGTTGAGGATCGAGATGAATCGTGCGAAGACGTGCGCGGTGGTGATGAACAGCAGGGTCGAGGCACCGGGCGTGGTCAGCACGTCATTCAGGGAGACGAAGCAGTTCCGCGAAAGCTCGACGAAGTTGCTGTGCGTGAGGACGCATCCCTTCGGGCGGCCGGTCGAGCCGGAGGTGTAGATCAGCGTGGCGATGTCGTCGCCCTGCGCGAGGTTCCGGCGTCGCTCGATCTCATCGTCCTCGATGCCCGTGCCTTCTGCGACGAGGCGGTCCAGGTCGCCCCCATGCATCGCCCAGACCGAACGGATCAGAGGAAGGTCGCCGCGGACCTCTTCCAGCCGTGACGAGTGATCCTCCGATTCCACGATGCACGCCACGGCACCGGAGTCGGAGAGGTTCCACGCGATCTGCGACGCAGAGGAGGTCTCGTAGATCGGGACCATCACCGCGCCGGCGAAGAACAACGCGAAGTCCACGAGCGTCCAGTCGTAGGTGGTGCGCGCGATGAAGCCGACTTTGTCGCCCGGTTCGACACCGGCCGCGACGAAACCTTTGGCGAGGGCGACGACCTGCTGGTGGAACTGCGCCGCGGTGATGTCGCGCCAGCCGGACCCTTCGGGGACGGCGAACAGCGCGCGATTCGGGGTCTCTTTGACCCGCTCCACGAGGAGGTCGGTGATGTTCGCGTCGGGATCGGCGGGAACGACGGCGGGGATGGTGAACTCGGTCACGGCAACTCCTTTGGTACCGGTTGCGGTTACGGCGGTCGGGTCGTGAATCGAGTGTAACCGAGTGACGTTCGGTTCTCGTGGGTCTTCACGTCTGCGCGTCGGGGTCGCGGTCACCGCGCGGCCCGCCCTACTAGAGTGGTTGCGCCGTCGCGACCGCGGCCGGCCGGAAGGGAAGACGTTGCTCAAGGTCGGTATCGACATCGGTGGCACGAAGATCGCGGGAGGCGTCGTCGACGCCGAGGGACGGATCGTGGAGAAGCTGCGCGTCGCCACCCCCACGGACACCGCCTCCCTCGCCGACGCGGTGGTCGACATGGCGCGTCATTTCACCCAGAACCACGACATCGCCGCGGTGGGCGTGGCTGCCGCGGGCTTCATCGACCGAGACCGCGCGATCGTGCTCCATGCGCCGAACATCGCGTGGCGCAACGAGCCCCTCAAAGCCGCGTTCGCCGCCCGCATCGATGTCCCCGTGACCATCGAGAACGACGCGAACGCAGCCGGATGGGGGGAGTTCCGCTTCGGCGCCGGCCGTGACGTCGACAACATGACCATGCTCACCATGGGAACCGGGGTCGGCGGCGCAGTCGTCATCGACGGTGCGCTGCTGGTGGGCGGTCACGGCATCGCGGGCGAGCTCGGCCACATCCGGTTCATCCGCGACGGGCGACCGTGCGGGTGCGGTCAGAACGGATGCCTGGAGCAGTATGCCTCCGGTCGGGCCCTGCAGCGAGAGGCGCATGAGATCGCCGATGCCGAATCGGGTATCGGCGCCGGGCTCGCAGAACTGCGCCGGGAGACCGGCGCGCTGAAGGGGCCGGCGATCTCCCGCTTGATCCTCGCGGGCGACCCGGGCGCCGTCGAGGCGCTGCATCGGGTGGCGACCGCCCTCGGCGAGGCGTGCGGCGGTTTCCAGGCTGTGCTCGACCCGGAGCTGTTCGTCATCGGTGGCGGCGTCGCCCAGTTGGGTGAGGACCTCCTGGTGCCGATGCGCGAGGCGTACCGGACCGCGCTGCCCGGATACGGCGATCGCCCGGTCGCGGACTTCGCGATCGCGCAACTCGGCAACGATGCCGGTCTGATCGGTGTCGCGGATCTGGCGGAGGTCGCGTAGCGGTGTTCTACTGGCTGATGAAGTACGTGGTCATCGGACCCGTCGTCAAGGCCGTGTTCCGGCCGTGGATCGTCGGCCGGCGGAACGTCCCCGCCCAGGGGGCGGCGATCCTCGCCAGCAACCACCTGTCCTTCGCCGACTCCATCTTCCTCCCGCTGATGATCGACCGGCCCGTTTCGTTCCTCGCCAAGAGCGACTACTTCACGGGCAAGGGCCTGCGAGGCTGGGCGACCCGCGTCTTCTTCAAGGCGACGGGCCAGTTGCCGATCGACCGGTCGGGCGGCAAAGCGTCGGAGGCGTCCTTGAACACCGGTCTCCAGGTGCTCGGTCGCGGAGATCTCCTCGGGATCTACCCCGAGGGAACCCGGAGTCCGGACGGGCGCCTGTACCGCGGCCGAACCGGCATCGCACGCATGGCCCTCGAGGCGCATGTTCCGGTGGTGCCGGTCGTCATGGTCGACACCGACACGATGATGCCGATCGGCCGCCGCGTCCCGCGCGTGGTGCGGGTGGGGGTCGTGATCGGCGAGCCGCTCGATTTCTCACGCTTCGAGGGCATGGAGGGCGACCGCTACATCCTCCGATCCATCACCGACGAGATCATGGTGGCGCTCCAGCGCCTGGGCGAGCAGCGCTATGACGACGTGTACGCGTCCACGGTGAAAGATCGCCTCCCCAAGCGCGGCTAGACTTGGCTGGTGCTCCAGCAGCTAGACTCCCTCGACCACTGGCGGAACCTCCCGATCAAGCAGCAGCCCGCGTGGCCCGACGCCGACGCCGTCGCGGCCGTGTCGGACGAGATCGCCGGGTTGCCGCCGCTCGTCTTCGCCGGCGAGGTCGACCTGCTGCGCGAGCGTCTGGCCGGTGCGGCCGCGGGGCAGGCGTTCCTCCTGCAGGGCGGCGACTGCGCGGAGACCTTCGCAGGCGCGACGGCCGAGAAGATCCGCAACCGGATCAAGACGGTGCTCCAGATGGCCGTCGTGCTCACCTACGGCGCGTCGATGCCGGTGGTGAAGATGGGTCGCATGGCGGGGCAGTTCGCCAAGCCCCGGTCGAAGGACACCGAAACGCGCGGGGACGTGACGTTGCCCGCCTACCGCGGTGACATCGTCAACGGATTCGATTTCACCGAGGCCTCACGCACCGCCGATCCGCGTCGGCTTCTGCAGGGTTACCACACCGCCGCTTCGACCTTGAACCTCATCCGCGCCTTCACGCAGGGTGGCTTCGCCGATCTGCGCGAGGTGCACAGCTGGAACAAGGGCTTCGCCCAGAACCCGGCCAACCAGCGCTACGAGGGCCTGGCGACCGAGATCGACCGCGCCATCAAGTTCATGGAGGCGGCGGGGGCCGACTTCGAGGAACTGCGCCGCGTCGAGTTCTACACCGGTCACGAGGGGCTGCTGATGGACTACGAGCGCCCGATGACGCGCATCGACTCCCGCACCGCGACGCCCTACAACACCTCGGCACACTTCCTGTGGGTGGGTGAGCGCACGCGCGAACTCGACGGCGCCCACATCGACTACTTCTCGAAGATCCGCAACCCCATCGGCGTCAAGCTCGGCCCCACCACGTCGCCCGAGGTCGCGCTCGAGCTGATCGACAAGCTCGACCCGGAGCGCGAGCCCGGTCGGCTCACCTTCATCACACGCATGGGTGCCGGCAAGATCCGGGACGCCCTGCCGCCGCTGCTCGAGGCCGTGAAGGACTCGGGTGCGACGCCCCTGTGGGTCACCGATCCGATGCACGGTAACGGCATCACGACGCCGACCGGGTACAAGACGCGGCGGTTCGACGACGTGGTGGACGAGGTCCGCGGGTTCTTCGAAGCGCATCGTGCCATCGGCACGCATCCCGGCGGGATCCACGTGGAGCTGACCGGCGACGACGTCACCGAGTGTCTCGGCGGATCCGAGATGATCGACGAGGCGACGCTCGCCACGCGGTACGAGTCGCTGTGCGACCCACGACTGAACCACATGCAGTCACTGGAGCTGGCGTTCCTCGTCGCCGAGGAGCTCGAGAAGCGCTGAGTCAGCCGGTCACGGTGATCTGCAGGGTCACCGTGGTTCCGCGGACCCTCATGCTCGATCCCTCGGGATCCTGGGCCGTCACCTCGGTGAGGTCGTCGGGCCAGACGTTCCACAGGGCGGAGTAGTTCACCTCGAACCCTTCGGCTCTCAGGGCGTCCGCCGCGCCGTCCCGCGTCATCCCCACGACGTCCGGAACGGGGAACAGGGGAGGACCGCTCGAGACGACCAGCGTCGTTCGATCGCCGGGCCGCCATGACCCACCGCCTTCGCGATCGGTCATGTAGATGACGCGCCCTTCGGCGATCTCGGTGCTGGCCTCCTGCGAGACGGACGCGACCTCGATGCCGGCGGCCTCCAGGGTCGAACGGGCATCGCTTTCGGTCATGTCGCGGACCGACGGGAGCGGGCCGAGGGAGACACGCAGGGTCGCGCTGTCTCCTTCGTGGACGGTGCACTCCTCGCCGCACTCCACGGCATCCCCGCCCTCGCGGGGCGTGACGGCCACGCCGATGACGACGCCGGCATCGGCGTCGGTGTAGTACGTACTGCTCTCGCCGACGGCGATCCGCGCTGCCTCGAGCTGGGTTCGCACATCGTCCTCGGGTCTTCCGTTCAGGGCCGACAGCGTGACCTCGGCGGGGCCGAGCGAGACGCGGACCGCGACCTCGGCGTCCTTGTCGAGACGCGCTCCGGCTGACGGATCGGTGTCGACGACGAGACCGGTGTCGACCTCCAGGCTGTATACCCCCTCTTCGACACCGATCAAGGACTCCTGAGCGAGTGCGGTCTGCGCGTCGGCGAAGGTCAGCCCCGAGACGTCGGGCACCGCGACCTGGGACCCGGGCCCGGAGCCGAACCACCACCCGGCTCCTCCCGCCAGAGCGGTCAGGAGCAGAACGAGGACGAGGATCGACGCACCGCGCCGGGAGCGCCGCCGCGTCGCCTGCCGGAGCCGTGAGGTGTTGTCGACGTCTTCGATGACGGCGGACGGCGCGGTGACCGCGGCGGGAAGGACCTTGGTGAGCTCGCCCGACGCGCCGCTGTCCTCGCGCGTGATGCCGGTCTCGACGGTCCGTGCGACCTGGGGCGTGATGCCGAGCTCCCGCTCGATCTCCCGCAGGCGTTCGAGCATCTCCCGCGCATCCAGCGGCCGGTCATCGGGCAGTTTCTCCGTCGACCACAGGACCAGTTCGTCCAACTGCTCCGGCACGCCGGGATTCTTCGCACTGGGTCGCGGGACGGAATCCGTCGCGTGCTGGTAGGCGATCTGCATCGGCTGCTCGCCCTTGTAGGGCTGCTCACCGGTGAGCATCTCGTAGAGCATGATCCCGAGCGCGTAGATGTCGCTGCGTGCATCCGCCGTGCCTCGCGTCACCAGCTCAGGCGCCAGGTAGGCGATGGTGCCCAGCAGCTGCGCCCCGGTGGCGGTGTTGGCGGTGGTGGCCCGGGCCAGGCCGAAGTCGCCGATCTTGATCCGACCGTCCTCGGCCAGCAGAACGTTCTCGGGTTTGACGTCGCGGTGCACGATTCCCGCGCGATGCGCGGCGGCGAGCCCGGAGAGGATCGCATCCATGATGGAGATCGCCTGGGGGACGGTCAGTCTTCGCTGCTCCTTGAGGAGTTCGCGCAGCGTGATCCCGGGGAGATACTCCATGACGAGGTAGGCCATGTCCCCGTCCTGACCCTGATCGAAGACGTTCACGACGTGCGGATCGGCCAGACGCGCGGCGGCGCGGGCTTCCTGGATGAATCGGCTCTGGAACACCGAATCGTCACTGAGGTGGCCGTGCATCACCTTCAGGGCGATGCGTCGTTCCAGGCGCAGGTCGGTTGCGACGTAGACGGTGGCCATCCCGCCTCGGGCGATGCGGGCACGCACACGGTATCGACCGTCGACCAGACGGCCGATCAGCGGATCCGTCTGCTGACTCGTGCTCACGAGTGAAGTCTACGGACGCCTGGCTGTGAGCCCCGGTGCGGCGCACCGCCCGATCGGACTCCGGCCGGTGATCACCCGTGGGCGGCGAGCCACGCGTACGCAGGCTGCTCCCACCGCGCGTACCGATCGGGGTAGGCGGAGATCTGCACGGCCTGCGCGGCCTCGGCGTACGACATCGCCTCCCAGCCGGGGATGTCGAGAAGGCCGCGGGTGGTGTAGCCGTTCGGGTCCCCGTCGCCGCCGAAGAAGACGAGGATGGCGTACCGGCGGTCCAGGAGTTGGTCCGCGGTGCCCCAGCCGGTGCTCGGGCGTTGTTGGAACAGCCCGAGGGAGTCGCGGTCGCCCCAGTCGAGGTTGCGCAGCCAGGACTCCTGCATCGCGGTGCCGAGGGCGATGGCGATGCCGCGCTCGCTCACGCCGAGCTCGCGACCGATCGAGATGATCATCTGCACGTTCGCGATCTGCTCGGCATCGAGGGCGTCGACGGCCTCGGACGACCCCGAGCCCGTCGCCGGCGCGGTCGTCGCGGACGACGCCGACGCGAGCGCCATCCGGTCGGGGAGCGCGAGGGTCTGGCCCGGGTAGATGATGGCGTCGCGGCCGAGGCCGTTGGCGGCCAAGACGGCGTCGACCGTCGTGTCATGGCGCTGGGCGATGGCGAAGACGGTGTCGCCCGCGGCGACGGTGTGGGTGCCGCCGATGCCCGACGCCGCGACGGCCCCGTCGGGAGCGGCGGTGAGGATGATCTCCTGCCCGGGATGGATCACGCTTGCCCAGCCGAGGCCGTTGAGGGCCAGGACGTCCGCCGTGCGCAGACCGTATGCCGAGGAGATCCCGCTGATGGTGTCTCCGGGGCGCACGACATGCCGCGTCGGTGTCGCGGTGGTGATGGCTGCGGTGGTGGTGGTCGCGGCGCGGTTGGTGGCTTCGACGGCGGGGCCGTGCTTCGCACCCATGATGCCCGTGTCGGCAGCCTCGGCAGCCTCTGTCGGCAATGTGGTCGCGAGGACGGCGAGCGAGCCGAGGAGCGCAGCAGGCGCGTGGATGCGAGCACCGCGCGGGCGGGAGAGATCGGTGGTCTGGTTCACGGGCATCCTTCCGTTCGCCCCGCCACGGTGTCACGCGTGTCATCCAGTGTCAACCATCGTGACTCGTGTGAAAGATGAGACTTCTGTCATATCGACCCGTGCGATCGATCGCCGCAGACGCACCGACGGTGCCGCAGGGGAGGGGCGCCGGGTGAGATAGTGGGAAGGTGACTGAGGATGTTTCCCCGACGCCGACGGACTGGCTCTCCCTGCCGGAGCTATCGGAGCTGCTCGACGAGCCGCTCGGGCGGGTCAAGCGCCTGCTCGACGAGTCCCATCTGGTGGCTTCGCGCCGTCACGGCGCCCCCCGTGTGCCGGCCGTCTTCATCGCCGACGGCAAGCCGCTGTCTGCGCTGCGGGGAACGGTGATCGTGCTGCAGGACGCCGGATTCGACGACGACGAGACGATCGACTGGTTGCTGGCGCCCGAGGAGTCCATCGGGGCGGCGCCGATCGACGCGCTCCGTGAGGGGCGCAAGAGCGAGGTGCGCCGCGTCGCCCAGGCGCTCGCCTGAGTCCCGGGCTCACATGACGCGCACGGTCGCCGCGCGAGCGAGGTCGCGCAGCTGCCCGACGGCGGCATTGTCCAGCCGCACTCCTCTCAGCGCACGATCGGCCTGATCGGCCCAGTCCGAGATCAGCGCCTCGACGCGGTCGAGGGCGCCCGAGTCGATGATCGTGCGTTGGAGGGCCGCGATCTGCGCGTCGTCCAGTCCAGGGTCGCCGAGCAGCTCGTCCATCAGTCGCCGGGCACCAGGATCGAGCGATTCGCGCGCATAGGCAACGAGGACGGTGCGCTTTCCCTCGCGCAGGTCGTCTCCTGACGGTTTGCCGGTCTGTTCGGTGTCGCCGAAGACGCCGAGCACATCGTCGCGGAGCTGGAAGGCGAGGCCGACGGGTGTGCCGAAGGCCGCCAGCGCTGACGTCTGCTGCTCGTCTGCTCCGGCGAGGGCGGCTCCGATGAGGAGCGGCTGGAGGATGCTGTACCGTGCCGACTTCATCTCTGCGACACGCAGAGCCCGCGCGGCGTGCGTCCGGTCCGGCTCTGTCGTCCACGCGGACTCTTCGGCGACGTCGAGGAACTGCCCGACGGTGACTTCGCGGCGCATCGTGGCGTACTCGGAGCGGGTTCGGGCAGCGCGATCCGGCGTGGTCGCAGCGAGCCCTTCCTCGAGGAGGTCGTCGGACCACGCCACCAGCAGATCGCCCAACAGCACCGCCCCCGAGCGGCCGAACGCCGCGGGGTCGCCGCTCCACCCGGCGGCGACATGCCGAGCCTCGAGCGAGCGATGCGCGGCGGGGCGGCCACGTCTCGTATCGGAGTTGTCGATGATGTCGTCGTGGACGAGGGCGGCGGCGTGGAAGACCTCGAGGGCGGCGGCGGATGACAGGACCGGCGCCGGAATGCTCTCGACGGGCGCGGCTGCGGCGGCGACGGCGCGCCAACCCGTGATGCAGAAGCGGGCGCGCAGTCGCTTTCCGCCCGTCACGGCCGCAGCGCCGGCCTCCACCAGGAGTGACGCTTCGTCGCCCCAGTTCCGTGCGTCGCGACGCTGGGTGGACAAGAAGGTATCCAGTCGCTGGGAAATCACCTGGGGGAGGTCTGGAGCGGTTGACACGGGCCTAGCCTAGTAATCGACAGCCCGGGTAGAATGTGCGGGAACACAACAGCAGTCCAGAGGGGGATGCATGCCACTGTCCGAACAGGAGCAGCGTCTGCTCGACGAGATGGAACGCCATCTCATGCGCAACGAGGCCGACGTGGTCACCGCCCCCGAAGGCGGCCGCTCCCTCAGCTATCGCAACATCGTCTACGGAACCATCCTGGTGCTGCTCGGGCTCGCCGGCCTCATCGTCGGCGTTGCCGTGCAGTTGATCGTCGTGGGCGTGATCGGCTTCGTCGTCATGCTGGGCGGTGTCGTGCTGGCGGTCACACCGATGCGCGGCGGCTCCGCCGGCCCGTCGGTCAAGCCGCGAACGTCGGCGTCGCAGCCGCGCGCCGCGGGGCCGTCGTTCATGGATCGCATGAACGACAGGTGGGACCGTCGCCAGGGCGAAAGCTGATCCCTCCACCTCCCTCCACCTTCTGAGAACACCGGCCTTCGGGCCGGTGTTTTTTTGTCTTCGAGCCCCTTTCCGCGAGACGCGGGGAGGGGCTTTCTGGCCGTCAGGGGGAGAAAATCGTGCCATGAGTGTTACAAAGTGGAGGGAAGTGGAGTAAAGTGGGGGTCAACCTGGAGGGGCCGGACGAAGGGTGGGGGTGAGTGGCACATGCTGTTGGGCACGCACACCCCCAAGCTCGACGACAAGGGCCGCGTGATCCTTCCCTCCAAGTTCCGCGATGACCTCGGCGGAGGGGTCGTCGTGACCCGCGGCCAGGATCGCTGCCTCTACGTCTTCGCCACGGAGGAGTTCGAGCGCGTGCACGAGCGCATCCGCGAAGCGCCCCTGGCCAACAAGCAGGCGCGCGACTTCCTGCGCATGTTCCTCTCGGGGGCCAGCGCCGAGAAGCCGGACGGCCAGAACCGGATCACCATCCCGGCGCCCCTGCGTGCGTACGCGGGGCTCGAAAAGGACCTGGTCGTCACCGGCGTGGGTGCCCACGCCGAGATCTGGAACGCCGCCGCGTGGAACGCCTACGCCGAAAGCAACGAAGAGACCTACGCCGAGATGGAGCAGGAGGTGATCCCGGGCCTGTTCTGAGCCCTCTCCGTCGACTCCCAGCCGTTCAGCCCTGGCACCACTTCCCCGGTGCCAGGTCAGGAACGGATGGGGATCAGCGAAGAGGGACCGGCCGTCGACATCATGGACGCACGCGACCTCCACACCCCGGTCATGCTCGAGCGCTGCATCGAGCTGTTGGCCCCGGCGCTCCAGAAGCCCGGTGCCGTGCTGATCGACGGAACGCTCGGTATGGGCGGGCACTCCGAGGCCTTCCTCGAGCGGTTCCCGGAGCTGCATCTGATCGGCCTCGATCGCGATCAGGATGCCCTCCGGATCGCCGGCGGTCGCCTGGAACGGTTCTCCGGTCGGATGACGCTCGTCCATACCGTCTACGACGATGTGAGCACGGCGCTGCGCGCCGCGGGCGTCGACCGGGTGGACGGCATCCTCTACGACCTCGGTGTGTCATCGCTCCAGCTCGACGTGGCCGATCGGGGCTTCGCGTACGCGCAGGACGCGCCCCTGGACATGCGGATGGACCAGAGCGTCGGCATCACCGCCGCCGACGTCGTACGGGAGTACGGCGAAGGCGATCTCCGCCGCATCTTCGAGC
The DNA here is from genome assembly GCF_034531355.1 of Microbacterium xanthum. Lineage (NCBI taxonomy): Bacteria > Bacillati > Actinomycetota > Actinomycetes > Micrococcales > Microbacteriaceae > Microbacterium > Microbacterium xanthum. The sequence goes on along the minus strand of NZ_JAWHUE010000004.1, from coordinate 359,511 downwards.
GCTACGGCGAGGAGAAGCTGTCGGCGCGGTACGCCCGCGCCATCATCGCCGCCCGTGCCCACGCGCCGATCGAGCGGTCCGGGCAGCTGGTGAAGATTCTCAGCGACGCGACCCCGGCCGCGGTCCAACGGGCGGGGCACCCGGCCAAGCGGGTCTTCCAGGCCCTGCGCATCGAGGTCAACGGCGAACTCGCCGCGCTCGAGCGCGCCGTACCCGCCGCGATGAACGCGCTGGCGGTCGGGGGGCGCATCGTGGTGCTGTCGTATCAGTCGCTCGAAGATCGACTCATCAAGCGAGCCTTCGCCGAGGCGAGTTCCTCGACCGCGCCCGCGGGCCTCCCCGTCGAGCTCCCCGAGCATGCGCCCCGCTTCCGCCTGCTGGTCAAGGGTGCCGAGCTCGCATCCGACGAAGAGCGCGCGCAGAACTCACGGGCGATCCCCGTGCGGCTGCGCGCCGCCGAACGAGTGAGGGAGGCACGATGAGCACCGCTCCTGCCGTCAGTCCGCTCCGACGTCCCGTCGCGCCGCCGCAGCGTCGCCTCCACGCCGTGGCGGAACCCGACCGCGCGCGGCGCCCGAAGCTCCTCTACGGCATCGTCGCGCTGATCGGGGCGTTCGCCATCGCGGGCGCGCAGATGGCGCTGTCGGTCCTGACGACGCAGACGTCCTACGAGATCGCCGAACTCACCTCCCAGCAGCGCGACCTCACGTACGAGAAGCAGATCCTCGCCGATGAGCTCGCCGGTCTGAGCTCGCCGCAGTACTTGGCCGCCAACGCCGCCGCGCTCGGGATGGTCATCGATGAGACGCCGGCCTACCTGCGACTCAGCGACGGCGCCGTGATCGGCGCGGGTGAGGCGGCGGGAGCCGCGTCCTCCGTCGACGCGATCGGGCGTGGCTCGGTCGAAAACGCGTTGATCTCAGAAACGCCGCTGGTCACCGCGCCGGATGCGACGATCGCCGGAGACCCCGTCACCGCCGAGGAGATGGGGCTCACCGCCGACACGCCGCTCCCCGTGGCCGACGGACTGCCCACTCCTGCGACACGCTGATCCCATGACGACTCGCGCAACCCGCAGTCCACGCCGCCGCACCGTCGTCGCCCTCGCCGTGGTGCTCTCGGTCCTCGCCGCCTTCATCGTCCGACTCGTCGACATCCAGGTCGTCAATGCCGACGACCACATCGAGGACTCACTGTCGTGGGCGTTCGGCGGATCACAGGAGCTCTACGGCACGCGGGGCTCTATCGTCGACGCCGACGGTGAGCAGCTCGCCGGGAGCATCCTCACCTACGACGCGCAGCTGGACCCTTCCAACGCGGGCGACATCCGCCGCGCCGACGCGAGTGGCGACAGCGAGGTCGTCCCGTGGCCGACGGTGGCCGCCGAGATCGCGTCGATCACCGGTCAAAGCGGCGAGGAGGTCATGCGGGTCGTCGATGACGCACTCGCGGCCGATCCGAACTCGCAGTACGCGCAGCTGGCTCAGGGGTTGACCACACAGCAGTATCGCGACCTCGTCTCCCTCGGCGTCCCTTTCCTGTACTTCGAGGCGCGACCGGACCGCACCTACGTCGACGGTGCGGTCGCCGGCGCGCTCGTCGGATACGTCGGCAGCGACGGGGTACCCCTCGCCGGCCTCGAGCTCAGCCAGAACGCGTGCCTCGAGGCCTCGGACGGCACGCTCAGCTACCAGAAAGGCAAGGACGGCGTGATCATCCCCGGCACGTCGGTCGAGGAGCCCGCCGTCGACGGCGGGACGCTCATGCTCACCATCGATCGCGACCTGCAGTGGTACATGCAGCAGCTGATCGCCGAGCAGGCGCAGGACATGGGGGCGCAGTACGGGAGCATCCTGGTCGTCGAGGCCGAGACCGGAAAGATCCGGGCGGCCGCGGAATACCCCACCGTGGACCCGAACGACGTCGAATCCGCCGACGTCGACGCCCGCTACAGTCAACTGTTCACCGCTCGGCGCGAGCCCGGGTCGACGTTCAAGGCGCTCACGGCGGCCACGCTCCTGGACACGGGGGCGCAGACGCCGTACTCGACGGTCGACGCCGCCAGCTTCGAGACCTTCCCGAACGGCGCGCGGGTCCGCGACGCCTTCGTGCACCCCTCGTACACGTACACCCTCACCGGCGCCCTCATCGACTCGTCCAACGTCGCGGTGTCGAAATTCAGCGAGCGCGTTTCGGCGCAGACGCGCTACGACTACCTCGCCGACTTCGGGATCGGCGCTGGAGTCGACGTCGGCTACTCGGCCTCGCAGTCCGGCTACGTCCGTCCCGTCGATGAATGGGACAACCAGACCTTCTACAACCTGTCCTTCGGGCAGGGCCTGGAGACCACCATGCCCGAGCTCGCGCAGGCGTTCACAGCCATCACCAACGACGGCGTCCGCGTGCCCCTGTCGCTCATCGAATCCTGCACACTGTCAGACGGGACCGTCGTCGAGCCCGAGCAGGCCGACCCGGTGCGTGTGATCAGCGAGTCGACCGCCGACCAGGTCGGCGCCATGCTCGAGAACGTGTTCTTGCAGAGCACGTACGCCGACGACATCGCGATCGCCGGTTACCGCATGGCCGGGAAGACCGGAACCGCCGAGAAGACCGACGGGAAGGGCGGCTACAAGGTCGGGGCCTACTTCACGAGCCTCATCGGATACGCCCCCGCAGAAGACCCGCAGTACATCGTCCTCGTCAACCTCGACGAGCCGACGAAGGTAGCATCGTCTTCGGCCAACGTCCCGGCGTTCCAGAAGGCCATGACCCAGGTGCTCAAGAACTACCGGGTGATGCCTTCGACGACGTCGCCGGAGGAACTCCCCAAATTCGGGTGAGTGAGACGGCCGGAGAACCTATGATCGCGCTCACCATCGAACAGCTCGCCCGGATCGTCTCGGGCCGCCCCATCCTGTCCGCCGACGACACCCTCGACACGGTGGTGTCCGGAACGGTGGACACCGATTCGCGCAACATCGGGCCGGGCGACGTCTTCGTCGCCAAGCCCGGTGAGACCACGGACGGCCACCTCTTCGTTCCCGGGGCGGCGCACGCCGGCGCCGCTCTGGCATTGGTCGAGCACGAGGTCGACGCCGCCGTCTCGCAGGTGGTCGTCGATGACGTCGTCACCGCGATCGCCGAGCTCGCGAAGCACGTCGTCGGTACCGTGCGCACTCGCGGGGACCTGCGCATCGCGGGGATCACCGGCTCCAACGGCAAGACCACGACCAAGAACCTTCTCGCCCGCATCCTCGAGGGCGAAGGCCCGACCGTCGCGCCGCGCGCGTCGTTCAACAATGAGGTCGGTGCCCCGTTGACCATGCTGCGCGTCACCGATGACACCCGGTTCCTCGTCAGCGAGTTCGGTGCCAGCGCCCCGGGCGAAATCGCCCGTCTGGCAGGGCTGGTCGAGCCCGATCTCGGAATCGTGCTGATGGTCGGCATGGCCCACGCCGGCGGATTCGGCGGGATCGAGGCGACCTTCCACGCCAAGTCCGAGCTCGTCCGCGCCCTTCGTACGGGCGGTGTCGCCGTGCTGAACGTCGACGACCCCCGTGTGGCGGCGATGGCGCCCATCGCCGAAGAGATCGGTGCGAGCGTGCGGTGGTTCGGGCGCGGCGAACGCGCCGACGTGCGAGCCGTCGATGTCGAGGTCTCGGCCTCGGGGACGGCCGCGTCTCTCCTCGTCGACGGCGAGGAACGCACCCTGCGCCTGCGCGTCCTGGGCGAGCATCACGTGATGAACGCCCTGGCCGCCCTCACCGCCGCACTCTCGTTCGGCGTGGACCTCGACGCCGCGATCGCGCGGCTCGAAGCCGTCGAGCTCGCCGAGCGATGGCGCATGCAGCCGCTCGGGAGCGACCGTGTGCGCATCATCAACGACGCCTACAACGCCAGTCCCGACTCCATGGCAGCGGCGTTGCGCACCCTCGCGCAGATCACGGCTCCCACCGAACGCATGGTGGCCGTCCTGGGAGCCATGAGCGAGTTGGGGGAGTACGCCGGCGAAGAGCACGATCGCGTCGGTCTGCTGGCGGTGCGACTCGGGATCCAGCGCATCGTCGTGGTCGGCGACGACGCACGACGCCTGTTCCTCGCCGCGGTGGGCGAAGGATCGTGGGACGGCGAAGCCGTCTTCTTCCCGACCGCGGACGATGCCTTCACCTACCTGGAGACCGAGTTGCGGGACGGTGACCGCGTGTTGGTGAAGTCTTCGAACTCGGCCGGACTGCGTCTTCTCGGCGACCGGCTCGGGGAGGCGTTCGCGTGAGATCGCTCCTGACCGCGGCGGCGATCTCGCTCGCCTTCACCCTCTTCCTCACGCCGGTGTTCCTCCGCCTGTTCCGCACGTGGGGCTGGGGGCAGGTGATCCGCACCCCTGAGACGGGCAACAACCCCAAGCACGGTGCCAAGCGCGGCACCCCCACCATGGGTGGGACGATCTTCATCGTCGGCACGATCATCGGGTACGTCATCGGTGCGTACGTCGGCAACAACCCGCCGACGATCTCGGGGCTGATGGTGTTGTGGCTCATGGTCGGATTCGGGGTCGTCGGGTTCGTCGACGACTGGATGAAGGTGCGCAGTCAACGCAGCCTCGGGTTGTCCGGCTGGCGGAAGGTCCTCGGGCAGGTGATCGTCGTCGTCCCCTTCGCCGTGGTGGGCCTGAGTTTCCAGAACCTCGCGGGAACGACCCCGGCGTCGCCATATGTCTCCGTGTTCCGTGACGTCCCCATCCTGTGGTTCTTCGCCCTCGGACCGATCATCGGATGGCTCATCTACCTCGTCTGGATCATGCTCATCGGCGTCGCCGCCTCGAACTCGGTCAACGTGACCGACGGTCTCGACGGTCTCGCGGCGGGCGCCGGCATCTTCGTCGTGGGGGCCTACTCGCTCATCGCCTTCTGGCAGTTCAACCAGGCGTGCGCGGGCGGAAAAGTGCTCCTGCCGGACGTCCAAGCGGGATGCTACGAGGTGCGAGATCCGTTCGACCTCGCGATCGTGTCGGCCGCCTTCGTCGGCGCCCTGGTCGGCTTCCTCTGGTGGAACGCCCCGAAGGCGAACGTCTTCATGGGCGACGTCGGATCGATGGCGATCGGCGGCGTCATCGCCGCCATGGCGATCCTCACCCGCACCGAGCTGCTCATGGTCCTGGTCGCGGGCGTGTATGTCATCGCCTCGGGCTCGGTCATTCTGCAGCGTCTGTATTTCAAACTGACCCGCGGCAAACGGCTGTTCCTCATGAGCCCCCTGCATCATCACCTCGAGATGCGCGGCTGGGCGGAGGTGACCATCGTCGTTCGGATGTGGATCATCGCGGGCCTCCTCGCGGTCTCGGGCGTCGGACTCTTCTACGTCGAATGGCTCACCCGCACATGACGTCCGAACGCCTCTCCTCGCTCACCAGCTGGTACGCCGAGTGGACAGGGCTGCGGGTGGCCGTCCTCGGACTCTCCGTCACCGGCTTCTCCGTCGCCGACACCCTCGCCGAGCTCGGTGCGGACGTGCTCGTGCTCACCGAGAGTGCCTCCGAGGAGTACGCACGGCTGCTCCCGGTCATCGGCGTCCGCGCGTGGACCGGTTCTCTGGACACGGTTCCGGAGGAGCTCCTCGCCTTCGCGCCGGAGGTCGTCATCGCCTCTCCGGGGTTCGCCCCCGATCACGCGATCATCCGCTGGACCCAGGGGGCGGGCATCCCGCTGTGGGGCGATGTGGAACTCGCCTGGCGGGTGCGAGACAAGGTCACACGTGCCGACGGCGCCCCCGCGGACTGGCTTCTCGTCACCGGCACGAACGGCAAGACGACCACCACGCGGATGGCCGCGACGATGCTCGTCGCGTCCGGTCTGCGCGCCGCGCCGGTCGGAAACATCGGAACACCGGTGCTCGACGCGATCCGCGACCCCGCCGGCTTCGACGTCCTCGTCGTCGAGCTGTCCAGCCACCAACTCTGGTACCTCGGCCTCCAGGACGGCCCCGAACCGGTCTCACCTGCCGCGAGCGTGTGCCTGAACCTCGCCGATGACCACCTCGAGTGGCACGGTTCGTTCCAGGCCTACCGCGATGCCAAAGCGCACGTCTACGACAACACGCGCATCGCCTGCGTGTACAACAAAGCCGACGAGGCCACGCGCCTCATGGTCGAGGAGGCGGACGTCGTGGAAGGCGCCCGTGCCATCGGGTTCGACCTCGGGGTGCCGGGACCGAGCGACCTCGGTGTGGTCGACGGCATCGTGGTCGACCGCGCATTCCTCGACGATCGACGCACGAGTGCGTTGGAGCTCACGACGCTCGTCGACCTCGACGCGCAAGGCCTGGCGGCGCCGCACCTGGTGTCCAACATCCTCGCCGCCGCGGCGCTCGTGCGGGCGGTCGGGGCGCCGCCTGCCGCGATCCGCGACGCTCTGGCCGGCTTCACGCTGGACCCGCACCGCATGGAGGTCGTCGCCATCGCCGACGGGGTCACGTGGGTCGATGATTCGAAGGCGACCAACCCGCACGCGGCCCACTCGTCGCTCGCCGCCTACCCGGGGGCGGTCTGGATCGTGGGTGGTCTGCTGAAGGGCGTCGATGTCAGTGGCCTCATCGCGACGCGCGGTCCGAGCACCAAGGCGGCGATCCTCATCGGCACGGATCGATCCGCGCTGACGGCGGCATTCGAACGACACGCGCCCACGGTGCCGGTGTTCGAGGTCGCCTCCGATGACACTGAAGAGGTCATGGCACGGGTCGTCGAACTGGCGGCCGGAGTCGCCGCCGACGGAGACGTGGTCCTCCTCGCTCCCGCCGCGGCATCCTTCGACCAGTTCTCCTCCTACGCCGACCGCGGGCGGCGCTTCTCCGCAGCGGTGAAGGACCGGATCGCGAGGGGGACCGAGGGTGAGCACGACGCAGACGCCGCCCCCGGCGACCGCTGACGACGGCGACCCGCACGGCGGGTCAGGGGGTCTGACCGCGCGCGTCTCGCTCGGGCGGGTCTTCGCGCCGGTGCCGAGCGAATTCCTGCTCATCGCCTCCACCGCGCTCATCCTGACCGTCTTCGGCCTGGTGATGATCCTCTCGGCCACATCGGCGACCTCCACCGCCGTCGGCGAGGCGCCCTGGGATGCGGCGGTGAAGCAGGGTGTCTTCGCGGCTCTCGGCATCCCGCTGATGTTCATCGCCAGTCGACTGCCGATCCGCTTCTGGAAGCGCATCGCGTGGCCCGCGCTGATCGGCGCGACCGTCTTCCAGTTGCTGGTGTTCACCCCCCTGGGCGTGGAGAACGACGGCAACCGGAACTGGATCGTGATCGGTGGAGTGCAAGCCCAGCCCTCCGAGTTCCTCAAACTCGCGCTCGCCCTGTGGCTCGGGTTCGTCCTCTTCCGCAAGCAGACGCTTCTCGGCCTCTGGCGCCACGTCTTCATCCCCGTGGTCCCGGTCGCCGGTGCGGTCATCGCCACCGTTCTCGCCGGGCGCGACCTCGGCACCGGCATGGTCCTCGTACTGATCGTGCTCGCGGCACTCTTCTTCTCCGGGGTGAAGCTTCGCATCTTCATCCTTCCGCTCATCGTCGCCGTGGGCGCGGTGGCGGCGCTGGCCGTCACGAGCCCGAACCGCATGGCGCGCATCATGAGCTTCCTCGACGCCGACTGCGACTACTTCGATGAGTGCTACCAGCCCATGCACGGCGTCTTCGGTCTCGCCCAGGGAGGTGTCTTCGGGCTGGGTCTCGGGAACTCCAAAGAGAAGTACGACTGGCTCCCCGCCGCGGCGAACGACTACATCTTCGCCATCGTCGGCGAAGAGCTCGGCCTCATCGGATGCATCGTGGTGCTCGCGCTGTTCGCGTTGTACGCCGTCGGGGCCTTTCACGTCATCCGCAAGACCGACGACCCGTTCGTGCGCATCGTCGCCGGAGCCGTCACCGTGTGGATCGTCGGCCAGGCGCTCATCAACATCGGCGTCGTGCTGCGTGTGTTCCCGGTCCTGGGCGTGCCGTTGCCCTTCATGTCGCAGGGCGGAACGTCGCTGCTGTCGCTGCTCGTGGCCACCGGGGTCCTGCTCGCGTGCGCACGCTCCCTTCCCGTCCGCACGTCATCGGTCGCCGCACCACCGGATCCACCCCGACGTGCGAAGATCGGGTGAGTGACCACCTACCTTCTCGCCGGCGGGGGAACCGCCGGACACGTCAACCCCCTCCTCGCCGTCGCGGACGGACTCCGCGGGCGGGCGCTCGAAGACGGCGTTCTGGTCCTCGGCACCCGGGAGGGACTGGAAGCCCGCTTGGTTCCGGAGCGCGGCTACGAACTCCTCATCGTCGACAAGGTCCCGTTCCCGCGTCGCCTCAATCGTGACGCAGCGGCGTTCCCCGCGAGATTCCGGCGCGCGATCGCGCAGGTCCGAGAGCACATCCGGGCGCACGGCGTCGATGTCGTCGTCGGGTTCGGCGGCTATGCGTCGGCACCGGCGTACGTCGCGGCATCCCGCGAGAAGGTGCCGTTCGTCGTCCACGAGGCCAATGCCAAACCCGGTCTGGCGAACATCCTCGGGGCGCGTCGGGCGGCCGAGGTCGGGGTCGCCTTCGACGGCACCCCGCTGAAGCGCTCGGAGGTCGTCGGCATGCCCCTGCGCCGCGAGATCGTCGAGCTCGATCGGCGAGAACGGCGTGCCGAGGCCGCGGACCATTTCGGTCTCGACGCGGATCGGCCGGTGCTGCTCGTCTTCGGTGGTTCCCTCGGCGCCCGACGTCTCAACGAGGCCTTCGGGGAGGGGCACGGGGGAGCCTGGCGAGACGTCATCGACGCCGGGTGGCAGCTGCTGCACGTCACGGGTGAACGCTCCACCTTGTCCGATCCCGGAGTCGACGGGTATGCGGTGCGGCGTTACGTCGACCGGATGGACCTCGCCTTCGCCCTCGCTGACATGATCGTCTCCCGCGCGGGCGCGGCGACCGTGTCGGAGGTCAGCGCATTGGGGATCCCCGCCGTCTACGTGCCGTACGCCGTCGGCAACGGCGAGCAGGCGTTGAACGCGGCATCGGCCGTCAACGCGGGCGCAGCCCGCCTCATCTCCGACGGCGACTTCACAGCTGCCCGCGTGCGCGAGGAGATCGTGCCCCTCCTCGCCGACGCCGAGCGACGCGAGGCGATGGCGCGGGCGGCGAACCATGTCGGAACCCGGTCGGGCACCGACAACGTCATCGCGATGCTGGACCGCGCGCTTTCGTGGTCCTGATCCTCCGCTCGACCGGGGGAGGAGACGGGCGGACTCAGCGGCGTAGGGCGTCGGCGACGAGGGCGAGAGCGTCGCTCGGGTCCATACCCACCAGGCGGGCCTGGGCTGCGAAGTCCTCGGCGGCGAGTTCGATCCGGCGCCGCGCGGGGTCGGTGGACATCGCCACGAAGGTGCCGGCACGGCCGCGGGTCTCGATCACGCCGGCCAGCTCGAGCTCACGGTAGGCCCGCGCGACGGTCCCCGGTGCGACGTCGAGCTCCTGGGCGAGCGTGCGCACCGGAGAGAGGCGAGCGCCGGCGGTGAGCGACCCGTCGCGGACCGCTTCGACGATCTGGGCGCGCACCTGCTCGAAGGGCGGTGTGGACACGGTGGTGTCGATGGCGAGTCTCATCGGCGCTCATCATCGCCGTCGCCGCGCCGATGTGTCAACACGAACACCGGGCTCACAGCGCGCCGGGAGGGTCGACACCTCCACGCGGCCTAGGATTGTCGGGTCATGATCAGACCCGACCTCTCCCTTCCGATCCCCGCGCGGATCGAGGCCGCTCACTTCATCGGCATCGGCGGCTCCGGCATGTCGGGGCTGGCGCGCATGTTCCTTCAGCGCGGCATCCGCGTGTCGGGTTCGGATCGTGCCGACAGCGCCGCCCTCCAGGAGCTCGCCGAGCTCGGCGCGACCGTTCACGTCGGACACGACGCCACCAACCTCGCAGACGACGTCGACACCGTCGTGCACACCGGGGCCATCTGGCCGGAGAACCCGGAATTCGTCCTCGCCAAGGAGCGCGGACTGCACGTGATTCATCGCTCGCAGGCGCTCTTCTGGCTGATCGGCGGTCGTCGCCTGGTGTCGGTCGCGGGTGCGCATGGCAAGACCACCTCGACCGGCATGATCGTCACGGCCCTGCGTGAACTCGGCGACGACCCGACCTTCGTCAACGGAGGTGTCATCGCGCAGCTCGGTGCGTCCAGTGGGACGGGCACGGACGACCTGGTCGTCATCGAGGCCGACGAGTCCGACGGCACGTTCCTGCTCTACGAGACCTCGATCGCGTTGATCACCAACATCGACGCCGACCACCTGGACCACTACGGAACGGCCGAGGCCTTCGACGATGCGTTCGTCCGCTTCGCCGACGCGGCCCGCGAGGCCGTTGTGATCTCCGCCGACGATCGCGGTGCGCGCCGCGTGCGTGAGAGGCTGACGCACGAGAACGTGATCACCTTCGGCGAGAGCGATGACGCGGATGTGCGCGTCACCGACATCCGGACCGACGGTCCCGTCGCGTTCACGGTCGAGCACGCGGGGGAGCGCGCCGAGGCGCGGCTGCCGATCCCGGGGTCGCACAATGCGATCAACGCGACGGGCGTCGTGGCCGTCCTCCTCTCCCTCGGGTGGACCCTCGCCGCGTCCGTCCGGGCCGTCGAGGGCTTCTCCGGCACCGTGAGGCGCTTCGAACTGCACGGTGTGGAGCGAGGCGTCAGCGTCTTCGACGACTACGCCCACCATCCGACCGAGGTCGCCGCGGCGCTGGCGGCCGCGCGCACGGTCGTGGGCGACGGGCGCATCATCGCCCTTCATCAGCCTCACACCTATTCGCGCACGCAGGCCATGTACCGCGAGTTCGCGGAGGTGCTCGAGACTCAAGCCGACCACACGGTCGTCCTCGATGTCTACGGTGCTCGTGAAGATCCGGTGCCCGGGGTCTCGGGCGCACTGGTGGCAGACGCCTTCTCCGACCGGGAGCGCGTGCACTTCGTCGCGGACTGGCAGGCTGCGGCAGACCACACCGCTGCGGTCGCGCGGGACGGCGACTACATCATCACGCTCGGTTGCGGAAACGTCTATCTGATCATCCCGCAGCTGCTGGAGGCCCTCGCGGGCGGCGCGGGATCCGCGGCGGGGGAGTAGGCACCGGTGCGTCGGCCCGCCCCGCTCCCTCCGCCGCCGCGTTCGAACCGCGAGGACGAGACCGAGCGCCGCGCGGAGTCCGCGCACGCAGACCCTGCGGCGGGGGCGACCGCGGTCGGCGAGGACTCCGCTTCCGATGCCGGCCGGACATCGCCGACCGACCCCGACCGGAGGGATGTCGCCGACACCGGCGTGCCCGCCCCCGTCCGTGACCTGCATGGCCATCGCGGGCACCGGGATGCGTCTGACCAGGACGCGACCGTGGACTCCGCCGAGCAGGAGCAGGTCGGGTGGCGGGCCGTATGGCGCGCCGCGCGGGCGCGCCGACGGGCGCTGCGGGCGGAGATGCGGCGCTTCACGGCGCGTCAGCGTCGCCGGCGCGCCGTGTGGCTGTGGTCCGTCGGTGCGTTGGTCGCTCTCGTGGTGGTCACCCTCGGAGCCGCCTACTCGCCGCTGTTCGCGGTGGAGCGCATCCGGGTGGTCGGCGCGGAGAGCCTCGACTCGAGCGCCGTGGAGGATGCTCTCGTCGGTCAGCTGGGCACACCGCTGCCGCTCGTCGACGAGAGTGCCGTGAAGGCGATGCTCGTGACCTTCCCGCTCGTCGAGACCTACACGCTGGAGGCGCGTCCGCCCCACGAACTCGTCGTCAGGATCGTGGAGCGCACCCCTGTGGGCGTGATCTCGGGCGCCGCGGGCTACACCCTCGTCGACGCCGCGGGTGTGACGCTGTCGACGACCCCCGAGGTTCCCGAGGGGGAGCCGGTGCTCGACATCGTCGGCGGAACGGATTCGGCCGCCTTCGAGGCGGTCGGCCACGTCGTCCGGAGTCTGCCGGAGGGCATCCGCGCACAGGTGACGGGCGTGGCGGCGACCTCGGCGGACGACGTCACCCTGACACTCGGCGGCACCGACACGGAAGTGGTGTGGGGGAACGCCGCGGAGTCGGCGCTGAAGGCGCTCGTCTTGGAGCGCCAGATGGCGGTCACCCCACCCGAAGAGGTGTCGCTCTACGACGTCTCGTCACCGGATGTGGTCGTCGTCGGCTGATCGACGCACACACCGCCCGGGTGTCGGCGACAAGGTTTGCGCGACACGCCGCGACCCTCCGGACGCACGCGCCGCGTGCGCATACCGTCGTTCTCAGGAATTGCATACCGGGCAATTCTTTAAGCCTCTAGTAGAGGTTGAAGGTTGGGTTCGGACGAGACGGAGGCCCGCATGAGCCAGAACCAGAACTACCTTGCGGTGATCAAGGTCGTCGGCGTCGGCGGCGGCGGCGTCAACGCGGTCAACCGCATGATCGAGCTCGGCCTTCGCGGCGTCGAGTTCATCGCGGTGAACACCGATGCGCAGGCGCTGCTGATGAGTGACGCGGACGTCAAGCTCGACGTCGGACGCGAACTGACACGCGGCCTCGGCGCCGGAGCCGATCCCGAGGTCGGCCGCCGCGCGGCGGAGGACCACGCGGACGAGATCGAAGAGGCGCTGCGCGGGGCCGACATGGTCTTCGTCACCGCGGGCGAAGGCGGCGGAACGGGCACCGGCGGTGCGCCGGTGGTCGCCAAGATCGCCAAGTCGATCGGCGCCCTCACCATCGGTGTCGTCACCAAGCCCTTCTCCTTCGAGGGACGACGCCGGCAGAGCCAGGCCGAGTCGGGCGTGGCGAAGCTGAAGGAGGAGGTCGACACCCTCATCGTGGTGCCGAACGACCGGCTCCTGGAGATCAGCGACCGCGGCATCTCGATGATGGAGGCCTTCGCCACCGCCGACCAGGTCCTCCTCGCCGGTGTGCAGGGCATCACCGACCTCATCACGACGCCCGGTCTCATCAACCTCGACTTCGCCGACGTCAAGTCCGTCATGCAGGGCGCCGGATCCGCGCTCATGGGGATCGGTTCGGCCCGCGGCGCGGACCGCGCGATCAAAGCGGCCGAGCTGGCTGTCGAATCGCCGCTGCTCGAGGCGTCGATCGAGGGTGCGCATGGCGTCCTGCTGTCGATCCAGGGCGGGTCGAACCTGGGCATCTTCGAGATCAACGACGCGGCCCAGCTGGTCAAAGAGGCGGCCCACCCGGAGGCGAACATCATCTTCGGGACCGTCATCGACGACACGCTCGGAGACGAGGTCCGGGTCACGGTCATCGCCGCCGGCTTCGACGGAGGCGAACCGTCGCTGCGGCTCGACCCGGTCGGGACCGCCCGTGTGACGACCGCCACGACGCCCGTGCTCCCGGCGACCCCGGCGGACGAAGCCGCCAAGGACCGCGACGAGGAGCCGGCGCCCGCCGTCGCGGAGAAGGTCTCCGTCGCCGCGCCCGCGCTTCCCGAGTCGTCCTACGACTCGGCTTTCAACGACGACGACCTCGACATCCCCGACTTCCTGAAGTAAGCGGTGACCGAAGACACCCTCGCGGGTCGGCTCGCGGACATCGACGCCCGCGTCGCGCATGCGGCGCGGGCGGTCGGTCGTTCGCCCGCGGAGATCACGCGCATCGTGGTGACGAAATTCCATCCCGCGAGCCTGGTGTCCGAGCTCCACCGCCTCGGTGTGCGGGATGTGGGGGAGAACCGCCAACAGGAGTTCAGCGCCAAGGTCGGAGACGTCGGCCCCTTGGAGGGGCTCCGGTGGCACTTCGTCGGGCAAGCCCAGACCAAGAAGGCCCGGGCGATCCGGGCGTCCGCCGCCGTCGTGCACTCGGTCGACCGTGCGAAGCTCGCGGATGCGCTGGATCGCGCCGGTGACGGGATGCCGCCGCTGGACGTGCTGCTCCAGGTCAACCTGACGGACGATGTCGGGCGCGGCGGTGTCGCGCCCGACGAGCTCGAGGGCCTCGCCGAGCATGTCGCGGGGTGCGGGACTCTCGTGCTGCGCGGAGTGATGGCGGTTGCGCCGTTGGGTCAGGAAGCCGCGCCCGCCTTCGACGCCCTGGCCGGCTATGCCGAGCGTGTGCGGCGGGTTGTGCCGGACGCGACCTGGATGTCGGCGGGAATGACGGCAGACTTCGCCGAGGCGATCGCCGCGGGTGCGACACACCTGCGGATCGGCTCGGCAATCACGGGTCCGAGGCCCGACCGCGGTTAGCCTCGGAAAAGGATGAGCGATCCTCGCCGACAGGCGAACAGGGAGGAACGATGTCGAACGTGCTGAAGAAGTCCATGGTGTACCTCGGACTCGCGGACGAAGAAGAGGTCTACGACGAGACCGAGTCGCAGCCTGCGCGCAAGACGCAGGCACCGGAGAAGACCACTGCGCCGGTCACGCCGATCCATCGCCCCGCCGTCGTGCGTCAGCCGGTCGCCACGCAGGTCAGTGAGATCCTGACGGTCCACCCGAAGCAGTATCGCGACGCGCAGGTCATCGCCGAGAGCTTCCGCGACGGTGTGCCCGTGATCATCAATCTCTCGCAGATGAGCGATGCTGACGCGCGTCGCCTCATCGACTTCGCCAGCGGGCTCTCCCTCGGGCTGTACGGACGCATCGAGCGCGTGACCAGCAAGGTCTTCCTGCTCTCGCCGGAGAACGTCTCGGTGTCCGGCGAGGGCGCCGTCGCCCAGGCCGACCCCGACGCAGTGCCGTTCGCACACTCCTCGTAGGTCGTGGGCGTCGTCCAGATCGTCGCAGGGGTCCTGAACTTCCTGCTGCTGATCTATGTCTTCATCCTGCTCGGGCGACTCGTCCTCGAGTGGATCCCGGTGTTCAACCGCGAGTGGCGTCCGCGGGGTTTCGGCCTCGTGCTCGCCGAGCTCGTCTACACGATCACCGACCCGCCCATCCGGCTGTTCCGTCGTTTCATCCCTCCGCTGCGCGTCGGCGCCGTGGCGATCGACTTCGGCTTCGCCCTCACGATGCTCGTGTGTTTCATCCTCCTTTCGGTGACACGGGCGATCGCGGCGGGCTGATCGTCTTCGACACCCCCGGGACCCCGGGCTATGCTTTCCTGAAAGCGACCCCGTCGGCATCCGCCGTCGGGCCCCACATCGGCCAGCGATACGCGCTCGAAAGAGGTACCACCCATGGCATTGACCCCCGATGACGTCGTCACCAAGCAGTTCCAGCACGTCCGGTTCAAGGAGGGCTTCGACCCGGACGAGGTGGATGACTTCCTCGACGAGATCGTCGTGGAGTGGCGCAAGGCCCTCGCCGAGAACGAGGAGCTGAAGGCGAAGCTCGCCGCATACGAGTCCGGTGAGCAGGCCCCCGCCGGCGAGGCTCCGGCCGCTGAAACGACGGAATCGCCGGCCGCGGAGGCACCCGCAGCGGAGGCCCCGGCCCCGGCCGCCGGCGCTCCCGGCGCCCAGAGCGCCGGCATCATCGAGCTGGCCCAGCGCCTGCACGATGAGCACGTCGCCGAGGGCCAGGCGCAGCGCGACCAGTTGATCGCCGACGCCCAGTCGCGCGCCGCAACGATCGTGGCCGACGCCGAGGCCAAGGGACGCGACGAGATGGCGCGCCTCGAGCGCGAGCGCACCACGCTCGAAGGCCGTATCACCGAACTCCGCAACTTCGAGCGGGACTACCGCGCGCAGTTGCGCAGCTACATCGAGGGCAAGCTCCGCGACCTCGAGACCACGTCGACCTCGTCGGGCTCGACCCCGGTGTCGGCGATCGGCCTTTGACAGGCCGAGCCCCTCTTCACACGGCGGCGGCCGGCATCCTCGTCGCGATCCTCGCGGCGTCGGTGCTGGCCGCCGACCAGTTGTCGAAGTACCTCGCGATCGAGAATCTCCCGCTGCGGGAGCCCGTGCCGGTGTGGGGAGAGTTCCTCCAGTGGTTCCTCGTCTACAACCCGGGAGCGGCGTTCTCGCTCGGTGAGGGCTATACGTGGATCTTCACGATCGCCCTTGCCCTCGTCGCCGTGGCGATACCGGTGATCGTCATCCGGTCGGTGCGTTCCCGCGTGTGGGCGGTGACGCTCGGGCTTCTGCTCGGCGGTGTGCTCGGCAACCTCTTCGACCGCCTCTTCCGCGAGCCGGGGTTCGGCGTCGGGCACGTGGTCGACTTCATTTTGACGCCATGGATGTGGTTCTGGATGAACCCGGCGATCTACAACGTCGCCGACATCTTCATCGTCACCATGATGATCGTGGTTGCGGTGCTGATCCTGCGCGGCGTCCGTTTCGACGGCACGCGTGAATCGGCCGAGACGGCACCGGGCGCGGACGAGCCGGTGAGGGACTGACGTGCCCACCCGGATGATCCCCGTGCCGGACGGCCTCGAGGGCGCGCGGGTGGATGCGGCACTGGCGAAGATGCTGGGGTTCTCCCGCACCTTCGCCGCCGATGTCGCCGAAGCCGGCGGAGTCGTCTCCGGTGGTCGGTCTCTCGGGAAGTCCGACCGGCTCGAGGCCGGAGCGTGGCTCGACGTGACCTGGGAAGACCGGCGTGAACCCGAGGTGGTGCCCGTCGAGGTGCCGGACCTCGGGATCGTCTTCGACGACGACGACATCGTCGTCGTCGACAAGCCCTCCGGTGTGGCTGCGCATCCCTCGGTGGGCTGGGAGGGGCCGACGGTGTTGGGTGCACTGGCCGCGGGTGGGTTCCGCATCGCCACCAGCGGAGCCTCCGAACGCCGCGGAGTGGTGCACCGGCTGGATGTCGGAACGAGCGGTCTCATGGTCGTGGCCAAGACCGAGCGCGCCTACACCGCGCTGAAGCGGGCGTTCAAGGAACGCGATGTCGAGAAGATCTACCACGCTGTCGTGCAGGGCCACCCGGATCCGCTCTCCGGGACGATCGATGCTCCGATCGGCCGCCACCCGTCGCACTCGTGGAAGTTCGCGGTCACCCCGGCCGGCAAGGACTCGGTGACACACTACGAGACGCTCGAAGCGTTCCGCGGCGCGTCCCTGCTGGAGGTCCACCTCGAGACCGGTCGCACCCACCAGATCCGGGTGCACATGGCCGCGCATCGGCATCCGTGCGTCGGCGATCCGCTCTACGGCGCGGACCCGACGATGTCCGCGCGTCTGGGCCTGATCCGGCAGTGGCTGCACGCGCGTCAGCTCGCCTTCCACCACCCCGTCTCAGGGGAGTGGGTGGGCTTCACCTCCGCGTATCCGGATGATCTCGCGCACGCACTTGCCGTGCTGCGCGAGGACTGAGCGGGCAGACCCGGTCAGCGGCCGCCCTCGAAGGCGGCGGGCCCGTCTGTGAGGGCAGCGGCGATCCGTGCGCGCATGTCGGCGTCGATGTCGTACGCGTCGAGGTCGGCGAGTGCATACCAACCGACTTCGGTCATCTCGCCGTCGGCGGGAAACGGCTCTCCGTCCACCCATGAGCATCGGAACGTGAGGTCGAGGTAGTCCGTCTGGTCGCCGTTCGCGTAGACGATCCTCGGGATCTGGTGCACCCACGACAGGCGGTCGACACGAATGCGCACCGCCGCCTCCTCTTCGGCTTCGCGCGCCGCCGCGTCGGCCGGCTCCTCGCCCGGATCGACGATGCCGGTGATCGGGGTCAACGCGCCGTTGTCGGCTCGCCGGCCCAGCAGGACGTCGTCGTCGCGCACGATGACGGCGGTGACGCCGGTGAGGAAGAGCGGTCGTGTGCCGACGAAGCGGCGCAACTCGAGGATGAAGTCGGGGGTGGGCACGTGGTCAACGCTAGCCGACCCGCCGTGCCCGCCGGCCGCGGCGTCGGAGGCGCGATTTAGACTCGTCGGGTGGCCTCCGACTCCTTCGTTCATCTGCACGTACACAGCGAGTACTCGATGCTCGACGGCGCCGCCCGCATCAACTCGATGGTCCAGGAGGCCGCCCGGCTCGAGATGCCGGCGATCGCGGTCACCGACCACGGGAACACCTTCGCGGCCTTCGAGTTCTACAAGGCGGCGAAGGACGTGGGGGTCAAGCCGATCGTCGGGATCGAAGCGTACGTGACCCCCGGAACGCATCGTTCCGACAAGGCGCGGGTGCGGTGGGGATCGCCCGAGCAGTCCAGCGACGATGTCTCCGGCGCGGGGGCGTACACCCATATGACGCTTCTGTCGGAGTCGACCGAGGGCATGCACAACCTCTTCCGGTTGTCGTCGCTGGCGAGCATGGAGGGCTACTACTTCAAGCCCCGCATGGATCGCGAGATCCTGCAGAAGTACTCCAAGGGACTCATCGCCACGACGGGCTGCCCCTCGGGTGAGATCCAGACGAGGCTCCGGCTGGGGCAGTACGACGCGGCACGCGCTGCAGCGGCGGAGTTCCAGGACATCTTCGGCAAGGAGAACTACTTCGCCGAGATCATGGATCACGGCCTGTCGATCGAACGGAGGGTGCTCGAGGACCTCACCAAGATCGCCCGGGACCTCGACATCCCGATGCTCGCCACGAACGACTCGCACTACACCCACCAGCACGATGCGAAGAGCCACGCGGCGCTGTTGTGCGTGCAATCCGGATCGACCCTCGACGACCCGAAACGGTTCAAGTTCGACGGTGACGGGTACTACATCAAGTCGCCTGCCGAGATGCGTCAGGTGTTCCGCGACAATCCGGAGGCGTGCGACAACACGCTCCTGATCGCCGAGCGCTGCGAGGTGGAGTTCAACACCAGCGCGAACTACATGCCGCGGTTCCCGGTACCCGAGGGCGAGACCGAGGACTCCTGGTTCGTCAAGGAGATCGAGAAGGGTCTGCACGAGCGCTACCCCGGCGGCGTCCCCGACGACGTGCGCAAGCAGGCCGAGTACGAGACCGGCGTCATCACGCAGATGGGTTTCCCCGGCTACTTCCTCGTCGTCGCCGACTTCATCAACTGGGCGAAGGACAACGGGATCCGTGTCGGTCCGGGTCGAGGATCCGGAGCCGGTTCGATGGTGGCGTACGCGATGAAGATCACCGACCTGGACCCCCTCAAGCACGGCCTCATCTTCGAGCGCTTCCTCAACCCCGATCGCGTGTCGATGCCCGACTTCGACGTCGACTTCGACGACCGTCGTCGCGGCGAGGTCATCCAGTACGTGACCGAGAAGTACGGCGACGAGCGCGTGGCGCAGATCGTCACCTACGGCACGATCAAAGCGAAACAGGCGCTGAAGGACGCCGGGCGGGTGCTGGGCTTCCCCTTCAGCATGGGTGAGCGCCTGACCAAGGCGATGCCGCCGGCGGTCATGGGCAAGGACGTCCCGCTGACCGGCATGTTCGACAAAGAGCATCCGCGCTACAAGGAAGCCGTCGAGTTCCGCACTCTCATCGAGACGGATCCGGAAGCCAAGACCGTCTTCGACACCGCGGTGGGACTGGAGAACCTCAAGCGCCAATGGGGCGTCCATGCGGCGGGCGTCATCATGTCGAGTGAGCCGCTGCTCGACATCATCCCGATCATGCGTCGGGAGCAGGACGGCCAGATCGTGACGCAGTTCGACTATCCCTCGTGCGAGTCGCTCGGTCTGATCAAGATGGACTTCCTCGGGTTGCGCAACCTGACGATCATCAACGACGCCCTCGAGAACATCGAGATGAACCGCGGCACCCCGCTCATCCTCGAAGATCTCGACCTCGAAGACGAGGCGTCCTACGAGCTTCTCTCGCGAGGTGACACCCTCGGCGTCTTCCAGCTCGACGGTGGACCCATGCGGTCGCTGCTGCGCCTGATGCGGCCGGACAACTTCGAGGACATCTCCGCCGTCCTCGCGCTCTACCGGCCGGGGCCGATGGGGGTCAACTCGCACATCAACTACGCACTCCGCAAGAACGGCCAGCAGGAGATCGAACCGATCCATCCGGAGCTCGCCGAGCCGCTCGCCGACATCCTCGACACGACGTACGGGCTCATCGTCTATCAGGAGCAGGTGATGGCGGTGGCGCAACGCGTCGCCGGCTACACGCTCGGACAGGCGGACCTGCTGCGGCGGGCGATGGGCAAGAAGAAGAAGTCCGAGCTCGACAAGCAGAAGGAGATCTTCTTCGGGGGGATGACCGAGCGGGGATTCTCGGAGGAAGCCCAGGGCACGCTGTGGCGGGTGCTGGAGTCGTTCGCCGACTACGCCTTCAACAAAGCGCACACCGCCGCCTATGGACTCGTCTCCTACTGGACGGCGTACCTCAAAGCGCATTACCCGGCGGAGTACATGGCGGCCCTGCTCACCAGCGTGGGGGACTCGCGCGACAAGCTCGCCGTCTACCTCAACGAATGCCGCCGGATGGGCATCAAGGTCCTGCCGCCGGACGTGGGGGAGTCGATCCGCTTCTTCGCCGCCGTCGGCGAGGACATCCGTTTCGGTCTCGAAGCGGTGCGGAACGTGGGCGCCAACGTCGTCGAGGCGATCGTTCAGACGCGTCAGAGCGGTCCGTTCACCTCCTTCCATGACTTCCTGAACCGCGTTCCGGCGCAGGTCGCGAACAAGCGGACGGTCGAGTCGCTCATCAAGGCGGGCGCCTTCGACGAGCTCGGACACACCCGACGCGCGCTCGTGGAGATCCACGAGGACGCGGTGGAACAAGCCGTGCTCGACAAGCGCCGCGAAGCCCACGGTGAGGTGGGGTTCGACTTCGACAGCCTCTGGGGGGATGACGAGCCGCAACAGGTGGCCAAGGTGCCCGAGCGTCCGGAGTGGACCAAGAAGGACAAGCTCGCCTTCGAGCGAGACATGCTCGGGCTGTACGTGTCGGATCACCCCCTGGCGGGGCTCGAGATCCCGCTCGCCAAGCACGCGTCGATCTCCATCCACGACCTGCTCGCGTCCGAGGAGCTGCAGGATGGGGACCAGGTGACGGTCGCGGGACTGCTCACGAGCGTGCAGCATCGAGTCGCCAAATCGAGCGGCAACCCGTACGGCATGATCACCGTCGAGGACTTCGACGGCGAGGTGACGGTCATGTTCATGGGCAAGACCTACACGGAGTTCCAATCGATGCTGCAGGCGGATTCGATCCTCGTCGTCCGCGGTCGCGTGTCCCGCCGGGACGACGGTCTCAATCTGCACGCGCAGGCGGCGTTCGCCCCCGACCTGGGAAGCTTCGATCCCGCGGGTCCCCTCGTGCTCGCGGTGCCGGAGCAGCGCGCCACCGAACGCCTCGTGAACGACCTTGCCGACGTGCTCCAGCGGCACGCCGGAGACACCGAGGTCACACTGCGGCTGCACAAAGGCGGCACGGCGAAGATCTTCGAGGTCCCCCTGCCCGTCACCGTCTCGGCGGACCTGTACGGGGATCTGAAGGGGCTCCTCGGGCCGAATTGTCTCGGCTGACGCGGCTCGACCGGTCGGCCGTGTCTCATGTGCGTCTCATCACGCGCGGGTAGGATCGGACGGCGCGTGCGCACCGCGCGCAGGGAAGGACGATTGTGACCGACGAGCAGTACGACGACACCACGCCGCAGGAGACAGCGAGCCCGACGGCCGAGACCGCGCCGTCGGAGGGCGTCGCCCCGCAGTACGGAGTCGGCCCGTTCACGATCCGCGAGGTCACCTTGGGGGGAGTGTGGCTCGTCGCCTTCGTCGTGTCCTTCTTCTCGGTCACGGTCGCGCGTTTCGACTCCGTCTGGACGTCCGGACTGTTGTGGATCATCACGATCGGTCTTCCCACCGTCGCGGTGTTCCTGCTCGCCCTGCGCCGGCTCTCGCCGCAGGGCATCCGTCGAGTCGGTTCCCTCGGCATCGATCAGTTCGCCTCGGTGGTGTTCTCCTTCGCCGCTCTGCTCTGGCTCCAGATGGTGTGGGAGACGGTCGCCGTGGCGATCGACAGTGGACTGTGGCTGCGCTCGTGGGTGATCTGGGTCGAGCTCGTGCTCATGCTCGTCGGTGTGGTGTTGACGGTGCTCGCGCCGGTCATCCCGCCCTTCTCGCAGGACTTCCAGGGCCGACCGGAGGTGCCCGCCCACCGCAGCGCACGCCCCGTCCGGGCCGTGGAGCCACGCCCCGCTCACGTACCCGTCGACCAGGAGGACACCGCCCCCGGTGCCGAGTGGACCGGTGAGGCCCGGTACGAGGCCCCCATGGCCGACGTCGATGCGGACGACTTCACACCCAACCAGACCCGCGGGACCTTCGAGGCCGTCGACGCGGACGAGACGATCGAGATCGAGCGACCTGCGCGTCAACAGGCCTTCTGGGCGCTCGTGCCCGAGGAGCGCGACGTGGTCGACGAAGGCGGTGCGCCGCTGTTCCGCATCGGACCGACCGCGTGGGCCCTCGTCATCGAGGACCGCGGTGAGGTCTTCGTCGTCCGGGACGAGGACGGGACCGTCGGGTTCCTGCACGATATCGACGGAGTCACTCGCGGCTGAACCGCAGCGGTTAACCTAGAGGGATGCTCCGCACCATCGACCTTCGCGGCCGTGCTCTCACGCCCGCGGAACTGCTCGCCGCCGTGCCCCGTGCGGGTGTGGCACGCGCCGACGCGCTGACCGCTGCCGCGGCGATCGTCTCGGACGTCGCGGAACGCGGCGAAGCGGCGCTCCGTGAGCAGGCGGCACGCTTCGATCGCGTCGAAGGACACGCGCTCCGCGTGCCCGCGGAGCACTTCGACGAGGCGCTGGCCGGCCTGGACGACCGTGTACGCGATGCCCTCGAGGAGGCGATCTCCCGCGTTCGGCGGGCGTCCGTCGCGCAGGTGCCGCCCGCACGGCGCACCGAACTGGCCCCCGGCGCTGTCGTCGAGCAACGTTGGCGGCCGGTCGGCCGCGCCGGCGTCTACGTGCCCGGAGGCAAGGCGGTCTATCCCTCGTCGGTGGTGATGAACGTGGTGCCCGCGCAGGTCGCCGGAGTCGCACGCATCGCCCTTGCCTCGCCGCCCCAGGCCGATCACGCCGGGCGGGTGCACCCCGACATCCTCGCCGCCGCGCGTCTCCTCGGTGTCGACGAGGTCTACGCGGTCGGCGGCGCAGGAGCCGTTGCAGCCTTCGCCCACGGAGTGCCCGAGATCGGACTCGACCCGGTTGACGTCGTGACGGGCCCGGGGAACAATTTCGTCGCCTCCGCCAAGCGCGTCGTCGCCGGTTTCGTCGGCGTCGACTCCGAAGCGGGTGCGACCGAGATCCTGATCGTCGCGGACGCGAGCGCCGATCCCCGACTGGTGGCGGCCGATCTGATCAGTCAAGCCGAACACGATGAGCAGGCGTCCGCCGTGCTCGTGACCGACTCGCCGGCGTTGGCCGACGCGGTCGCGTCGCAGGTCGAGACGCGCGTGGTGGCGACGAGGAACGCCGACCGCGCGATGGAGGCGCTGCGTGGCGAGCAGTCCGCCATCGTGCTGGTCGACGACGTCGATACCGCCCTCGCCTTCAGCAATGCGTACGCGCCAGAGCACCTCGAGGTCTTCCTCGAGGACCCGCAGGTGGACCGTTTCGTCAACGCCGGCGCTGTGTTCGTGGGGGCGTACTCCCCGGTGAGCCTCGGCGATTATCTCGCCGGCAGCAACCACGTGCTGCCCACCGGCGGCCAGGCACGCTTCTCCTCCGGTCTGTCCGCCTCGACATTCCTGCGCCCGCAGCAGGTCATCCACTACCGGCGCGACGCGCTGGCCGATGTCGCCGACGGGATCGTCGCGCTGGCCGAGGCCGAAGCGCTGCCGGCCCACGGTGAGGCGGTCTCGGTGCGGTTCGAGGCGTAGGAGGCGACATGCACTGTCCGTTCTGCCGCAACCCCGACTCGAGGGTCATCGATTCGCGTACGAGTGACGACGGACTCAGCATCCGTCGCCGGCGTCAATGTCCGCAATGCGGGGGTCGCTTCTCGACGATCGAGACCGCGAGCCTCAATGTGATCAAGCGGTCCGGGGTGATCGAACCGTTCAGTCGTGAGAAGGTCATGAGCGGGGTCCGCAAGGCGTGCCAGGGTCGACCGGTCACCGAGAGCGACCTGGCCGTTCTGGCGCAAACGGTCGAGGAGGCGATCCGTCAGACCGGATCATCCCAGATCGACACGAACGAGATCGGATTGGCGATCCTCCGTCCGCTGCGTGACCTCGACGAGGTGGCGTTCCTCCGCTTCGCGAGCGTGTACCAGGCCTTCGATTCGCTCGAGGACTTCGAGGCGGCGATCGAGCAGTTGCGGGTGGACCATCCGAACCGCTACGGGCGATCCGAAGCCGAGCGACCCGCCGACCGCTGAGCCGAGACGCGATCACGGGGATCGCCGCCGACGATAACCTGGAGGGGATGTATCCCTTCCTCTTCCGGACCGTCCTCAGCCGCATGGACCCCGAGACGGCTCACCATGCCGCGATGGCCGTCATCCGATTCCTGGGCCTTCCCGGCGTCTCGACGATCGCCCGCCGAACCACTGCTCCCACTCCGGAGTTGCGCACGCGCGCCCTCGGCCTCGAGTTCGAGTCGCCCTTCGGGGTAGCGGCCGGCTTCGACAAGAACGTCCACGGCGCGGCGGGGCTGCACGCGCTCGGCTTCGGACACGTGGAGGTCGGAACGGTCACCGCGGTCCCGCAGCCCGGTAACCCCCGGCCACGACTGTTCCGATTGGTCCCGGACCGTGCGGTGATCAATCGCATGGGCTTCAACAACAACGGCGCAGAGGCGGCGGCACTCCGGTTGCTCAGGCTGCGTCGTCGTCGTTCCCGCCCGGTGCTGGGCGTGAACATCGGCAAGAGCCGCGTGGTGGACGTCGACGCCGCGACGCAGGATTACCTCCGGAGCACCCGGCTGTTGGCTCCCATCGCCGACTACCTCGTGGTCAATGTGTCCTCGCCGAACACCCCGGGCCTGCGCGGCCTGCAGGCGGTGGAGACCCTGCGGCCCCTGCTGGAGTCGGTGCGAGACGCGTCGGGCGACACGCCGCTGCTGGTCAAGATCGCGCCGGACCTTCCCGACGACCAGGTGACCGCCGTCGCGGGGCTTGCGCGTGATCTGGGCCTGGCCGGTCTCATCGCGACGAACACCACGATCTCACGCGAGGGCCTGGTCAGCGAGGAGCAGGTCGTCGCCGCGGCCGGTGACGGTGGTCTGTCCGGCGGCCCGCTGCGCCGTCGCGCGATGGAAGTGCTGCGACTCGTGCGGTCAGCCGTGCCTGACCCCGACTTCTGCGTCGTCTCGGTCGGCGGGATCGAGACGGGCGATGATGTGCAGGAGCGTCTGGAGGCCGGTGCGACCCTCGTGCAGGGCTACACCGCGTTCCTCTACCGCGGTCCCCTCTGGGCCCGTCAGGTGAACCGGCGCCTGGTCGCGCTCAGACGGGGTACTCGCCCCGCTTGACCTGAGGCTTGGGCAGACGGAGGAAGCGCATCTGCACGATGCGCATCGCGCCGTACCAGCCGAGACCCTTCTCGACCCGGTCCTCGCCGAACTTCGCCTTCGCGGCGCTCTTGACGCGGATGGAGGTGTACACCATGTCGCCGACGACGAAGATGATGAAGCCCCACAGGGCGAGCAGCGCGTAGTACTGCACCTCGACGATCGGGACGAGCGTGGCGATGATCACGAGGATCATCGCCGGCATCACGAACTCGGCGAGGTGCCACCCGGCATCGACGAAATCGCGGACGAACCTGCGTTGCGGCCCCTTGTCGCGTTGGGGCAGGTACTTCTCCTCGCCCGCCGCCATGCCCTGCCGCGCCTTCTCGCGTTTGGCCGCCAATTCGGCACGTTGCCGCGCCTTCGCCTCCTTGGTGTCGGGCACGAGCGGGCGCTTGCGGGCAGCCTCCCGTTCGGCACGGGAGGGGGTGGGGCGGCCCTTGCCGGCGGCCGACGTCTCGGTCGACTCGTCCTTGGGCGCCGGTGCGGCGGGGGTGTTGGGCACGATGAATCCTCGGATCGCGGGTGATGCTGCACTTAAGATTACCCGCATGGCTTCTGAGCAGACCCACGACGACGCGGTCATCACCGCGGCGGCCGCACGCATCCCGTCCGCGCTGGCCGATCTCGGCGAGCTGGTGCGCATTCCCTCCGTCGCCTTCCCGGGCTTCGACGAGTCGGAGGTCGGTCGCACCGCGGAGGCCGTCGCGCGGCTCGCCGAGGAGACCGGGGTGTTCGACGACGTGTCCATCCGGCGCGCGCCGATCCCCGGCACCGACGAGATGGGCATGCCGGCGGTCCTCGCCCGCCGTGCCGCCCGCAATGGGCGTCCCACGGTCTTGCTGTACGCGCACCACGACGTCCAACCCGTCGGGGACGAGGATCTGTGGGAGACGCCGCCTTTCGAGCCGACCGTGCGCGGCGGAAGACTCTACGGCCGCGGTGCCGCGGACGACAAGGCCGGGATCATGGCGCACATCGGCGCCATCCGTGCGCTCGTCGACGCCGCCGGCCCCGACTTCGACCTGGGCCTGGCGCTGTTCATCGAAGGAGAGGAGGAGGCGGGATCCCGTTCGTTCGCGCAGTTCCTCTCCGACAACGCCGACGATCTTCGCGCGGATGTGATCGTGGTGGCCGACTCCACGAACTGGGACGCGACCACACCGGCGTTGACGGTCTCGCTCCGAGGCAATGCGCGGTTCACGCTGACCGTGCGCACCCTGGACCATGCCTCTCACTCCGGCATGTTCGGGGGAGCGGTGCCGGACGCGATGATGGCCACGGTCGCTCTGCTGTCCACCCTCTGGGACGCTGACGGGTCCGTGGCCGTGGACGGTCTGTCCACCCGAGACACCGAGACGCCGGAGTACGGCGAGTCCCAGCTGCGCTCGGAGGCGGGACTGCCGGACGGTGTCGAGCCGATCGGCACCGGGCCGATCCTCGGGCGGCTGTGGAACAAGCCGTCCCTGACCGTCACGGGCATCGACGCCCCGAGCGTCCGGAATGCCTCCAACACGCTGAACCCCGAGGTGTCCGTCGTCGTCAGCGCGCGTATCGCCCCGGGACAATCCGCCGCCGAGGCCTACGCCGCGATCGAGGCGCACCTGCGAGCCCGTGCGCCGTGGGGGGCGCAACTGAGCTTCAGCGACGTCGACCTCGGTGACGGATTCCTCGTCGACACCGCGGGTTGGGCCGTCGCGGAAGCACGGGGCGCTCTCGCCGACGGCTACGGCGTCGATCCGGTCGACCTCGGCGTCGGCGGATCGATCCCCTTCATCTCCGATCTCGTTCGGGAGTTCCCCGACGCGCAGATCCTGGTCACGGGCGTCGAAGATCCGCACGCCCGTGCACACAGCCCCAATGAGTCTCTTCACCTCGACACCTTCCGCCACGCGCTGACGTCGGAGGCCCTGCTGCTGGCGCGGCTGGACCGTCGCGGGCGCTGATCGCCCGCTGAGCGCAGGCGACGCGTAGAATCGAGCCATCGTCGCCGCGCCCGCGCGCGGCCCACACCGAAGGAGCGTCATGACCGACACCGCCCTGACGACCGAACAGATCGCCCCCGAGCACGGCGTCGCACTGACGGACGCGGCCGCGCAGAAGGTGAAGAGCCTCCTCGAGCAGGAGGGCCGCGACGACCTTCGTCTGCGGGTGGCCGTCCAGCCGGGCGGCTGCAGCGGCCTGATCTACCAGCTCTACTTCGACGAGCGCTTCCTCGACGGCGACAAGGCCGTCGACTTCGACGGCGTCGAGGTCATCGTCGACGAGATGAGCGTCCCGTACCTCGACGGTGCCCAGATCGACTTCAAGGACACCATCTCGGAGCAGGGGTTCACCATCGACAATCCCAACGCAGCCGGCAGCTGCGCCTGCGGCGACAGCTTCCACTGATCACGAGCCGTTTCCGACGGGTCCGGCGGGTTGTGCGAAACCCTCGGACCCGTTCCGCGTCACCTGTGCCCGCGGAGGTCGACCTGTGTGGTTGGCCTGAAGTGCATGGGAGGTTGCTCTAGACTGGCTGGAGCAATACCCGCGACCCGGAAAGGTGCACCGTGCACTCGAAACGCCGTCTCCGCTGGGCCGTTCTCCCCATCGGGATCGCAACGGCCGCAGTCCTCGCCGGATGCACTCCGACGGAGCTGAACGGATTCCTCCCCGGATTCACCGAGGACGGCGTGCCCGCCACCGACAAGACCGAGATGGTCTCCGGCCTGTGGGTCAACTCCTGGATCGTGCTTCTCGCCGTCGGCGTGGTCACTTGGGGCCTGATGCTCTGGGCGATGGTCGCATACCGTCGCCGCAAGGGTCAGACCGGTCTGCCGGTCCAGCTGCGCTACAACATGCCGATCGAGATCTTCTACACGATCGTGCCGCTGATCCTCGTCGTCGGCTTCTTCGCCTTCACGGCACGCGACCAGGCGATCCTCGAGACCCGGTACGACGACCCGGACGTGTCGATCACGGCGATCGGCAAGCAGTGGGCCTGGGATTTCCAGTACAACGGCGATCAGGAGGACGGCTCCGACGCGGTCTGGACCATGGGGATCCAGGCGCAGCCGGACGCACAGGGCAACATCGACCAGGAGCAGCTGCCGACGCTCTACCTGCCGGTGGACAAGACGGTCGAGATCAAGCTGAACTCCCGCGACGTCATCCACTCCTTCTGGATCATCGACTTCCTCTACAAGAAGGACATGTACATCGGCAAGGACAACTACTGGTCCTTCACGCCGACTCGCGAGGGTGAGTACGCCGGCAAGTGCGCCGAGCTCTGCGGTGAGTACCACTCGATGATGCTCTTCAACGTGAAGGTCGTCAGCGAAGCCGAGTACGAGGACTATCTCGCGTCGCTCGAGGCCGCTGGCCAGACCGGCAACATCAACGAGGCGTACGACCGCCTCCAGAACCTGCCCGGGACGGGCGCCAGCTCCGAGGGAGACGAGTGATCATGGCCACGACTCTGCCGGAATCCACCCGTCCCAAGACGGTGCCGCCTCGTCAGGCTGCCCTCATGAGCTCCACGCGCGTCGAGCAGAAGGGCAACATCGTGGTCAAGTGGATCACCTCCACGGACCACAAGACGATCGGCTACATGTATCTGATCGCCTCGGTGCTGTTCTTCATGCTGGGCGGCGTCATGGCGCTGATCATCCGTGCGGAGCTGTTCGAGCCCGGCATGCAGATCGTGCCCACCAAGGAGCAGTACAACCAGCTGTTCACGATGCACGGCACGATCATGCTGCTGATGTTCGCGACGCCGCTGTTCGCCGGCTTCGCCAACGCGATCCTCCCGCTGCAGATCGGCGCGCCCGACGTCGCGTTCCCGAGGCTGAACGCTTTCGCCTTCTGGCTGTTCCTGTTCGGCTCCACCATCGCCGTCGCCGGATTCCTCACCCCGCAGGGCGCGGCCGCCTTCGGCTGGTTCGCCTACCAGCCGCTCGCCAACGCGAGCTTCTCACCGGGCGTCGGGGGAAACCTCTGGATGCTCGGCCTCGGTATGAGCGGTTTCGGAACGATCCTCGGTGCGGTCAACTTCATCACCACGATCCTCACGATGCGCGCACCGGGCATGACGATGTGGCGTATGCCGATCTTCACCTGGAACACCCTCATCACGAGCATCCTCATCCTGATGGCGTTCCCGGTGCTCGCCGCCGCGATCCTCGCCGCCGCCGCCGACCGCGTGCTGGGCGCCCACATCTACGACCCGCAGAACGGCGGCGTCCTGCTGTGGCAGCACCTCTTCTGGTTCTTCGGGCACCCCGAGGTGTACATCATCGCGCTGCCGTTCTTCGGCATCGTGTCGGAGATCTTCCCGGTCTTCAGCCGCAAGCCGATCTTCGGCTACAAGACCCTCGTCTACGCCACGATCGCGATCGCCGCTCTTTCGGTGGCCGTGTGGGCGCACCACATGTACGTCACCGGAGGGGTCCTGCTGCCGTTCTTCGCGGTCATGACGATGCTGATCGCCGTGCCCACGGGCGTGAAGATCTTCAACTGGATCGGCACGCTGTGGCGAGGCTCGGTGACATTCGAGACGCCGATGGTCTTCGCCCTCGGATTCCTGATCTCGTTCGTCTTCGGTGGTCTGACCGGTGTGATCCTGGCGTCGCCGCCGCTGGACTTCCATCTCTCCGACTCCTACTTCGTCGTGGCACACTTCCACTACGTGGTGTTCGGCACGGTCGTGTTCGCGATGTTCGCCGGCTTCTACTTCTGGTGGCCGAAGTGGACGGGTCGCATGCTCAATGAGCGCCTCGGCTACGTGCACTTCTGGCTCTTGTTCATCGGCTTCCACATGACCTTCCTCATCCAGCACTGGCTGGGCGTCGACGGGATGGTGCGTCGCTACGCGGACTACTCGGCCGCCGATGGGTGGACGTGGCAGAACCAGGTCAGCACGATCGGTTCGATCGTGCTCGGTGCCTCGATGATCCCGTTCCTCTTCAACGTGTGGCTGACCTCGCGCAAGGCGCCGAAGGTGACGGTCAACGACCCGTGGGGCTACGGAGGGTCGCTCGAGTGGGCGACCTCCTGCCCGCCGCCCCGTCATAACTTCACGTCGATCCCGCGTATCCGCAGCGAGCGTCCGGCGTTCGACCTCAACCACCCCGAAGCGGGCCTGCCCGTCGGTGTGGGGCCCGCGAAGGACGCCCCGCAGACCCCGGTTGTCGACGTCGCTCAGGGAGAGGTCAAGTAAGTGCGTACCAACGTCGGACTGTGGTGGATCCTCACCGCCTTCTTCTTCCTCATCGGTGTCGTCTACACCGTGTGGAACATCATCTCGGCGCCCGAGCTGCCGTGGTACACCGCCGTCGAGTGGGTGGGGACGGTAGCGCTGTTCTTCGCGGGCTTCATGGGCGTCATGATCGCCTTCTATGTCGACCGTGTCCACAAGGCACAGGGCGGAGAGCTGCCCGAGGACGTGCTCACGGCGGACATCGACGACGGTGACCCCGAGCTCGGTGAGTTCAGTCCGTGGTCATGGTGGCCGATCGTGCTGGCGTTCTCGGCCTCGATCGCGTTCATCGGCCTCGCTGTCGGCTCGTGGATGGTGCCGATCGGTTTTGCGATCTTCCTTGTCGCGATCGTCGGCTGGGTTTACGAGTACTACCGCGGTTACTTCGCACGCTGAGCGTGGCATATCGCCTGGTCGCGGCCGCCGCGTCCGATGTCGGCTCCTACCGTGAGACGAATCAGGACGCGGCCTTCGCGTCGTCGTGGGGAGCCGCCGTTGCCGACGGTGTCGGTGGCGGGCCATCGGGTGATCTCGCGTCGGCGGCTCTGGTCCACCGTCTCGTCGCGGGACGCGTGGCCTCGTGGACCGCTCAGGCCCTGCGGGAGCGGATTCTCGAGGCGAATTGGGATCTGCGCGCGCATGCCGAGCGTGATCCATCGCTTCGCGGCATGGCCACGACCTTCACGGGCGTGTTCCTCACCGACGCTGACGATCTCCTCATCGCCCATTCGGGCGACTCGCGTGCGTATCGCGTAAGGGATGGTCGCTTCGAGCGGCAGACCCGCGATGATTCATACGTGCAGGTCCTCGTCGACCGGGGGATCATCGCACCGGAAGAGGCGGCGACCCACCCCCGTCGAAACATCATCACCGCTTCGCTGGGCGGTGGAGAGGCGGATGTCGTCGCGGTCGCCGAGACCTCTCTGCGAGCTGCCGATCGCTGGCTGCTGTGCAGCGACGGGCTGACCGACTACGTTCCGGAGGACGATGTGGCGCGGACCGTCGTCGACCGGGCGAGGACGCCCCAGGAAGCCGCTGACGAGCTTGTGCGTCTCGCGCTGGAGGCCGGAACACTCGACAACGTCACCGCGGTCGTCTGCGACGTGATGCCCGTTGAGAACGCGAGCGCGCCGGAGCGCGTGCAGTTCGCCGGAGCGGCGGAGGGGCGGTTCGCCGAGGGGCTCGACGAGGATGAGCTCTGGGAGGCCGAGCGGACGGCCTGATCGACCCGGCACCCGACCCCGGGTGACGGGTCAGGGGCGAACGACCATGACCTGCGGGTCGAAGACGCGGGGGAGTTCTCCGGTGTCGTCGACGGTGGGCTGTCCCTCGCGAACCCAGTACTCGTATCCGCCGATCATCTCCTTCACGGCGTACCCCAACCGTGCGAACGCGGCTGCGCCTTTGGCTCCGCCGTTGCATCCGGGGCTCCAGCAGTACACCACGACCGGTGTGGCGACGTCGATGAGGGCACCGGCCTCCGCTGCGATCCGCTGGTGCGGAAGGTGGACCGCGCCGCGGATCCGTCCCTGCCGCCATGCGTCGTCGCCGCGCACATCGACGAGGACGAAATCCTCGCCGGCCTTCTGCGCGGTGTACACGTCGCTCGCGTCGGTCTCGTGCGCGAGCTTGTTCTCGAAATACGAAAGGGCGTCGATCGTCATGTGATCAGGTTAACGTGACGGTGGCCGCCTCCCGCGGGAGACGGCCACCGGATGTCGTGCCGACTACTTCTTGTCGTCCTCGTCCGGGACGATCACGTTCGACGGTCGGTTGGCCGTCTCGGGGTTGTGGCCGTCGTCGATCGGAACGTGCGGCGCGTCGGGGACGCCGGCACGCTCGTGGGCTCCCTGGATCTCTGCGTCCTCCTCCGAGGCGATGTGCTCCAGCGTGTGATGCTGGTGCGCGGTTGCCTCGTCGAGCTCGGCCTGCGTGAGCGGCGCGAGACGGTCCTCGAAGAACCACCGCGACAGCGACGCGCGGAGATTGGCGTGCCACGGGATACGTCCCTTGTCGTTGGGGCGAACCACGAGCGGCTCGTACGTCTCGGCGTCGATCAGGCGCCAGCGCTCATATTCATCGACGGGCTGGTGCACCTCGATGAACTCACCGCCGGGAAGGCGGACGATGCGCCCGGACTCGTATCCGTGCAGCACGATCTCGCGGTCCTTCTTCTGGAGCGCGATGCAGATGCGCTTCGTCACGAAGTACGCGATGATCGGCCCGAAGATGAGCATCGCCTGGAGGCTGTGGATGACACCCTCCATCGTCACCTTGAAGTGGGTGGCGATGATGTCGGACGAGGCGGCGGCCCACAGAACCGCGTAGAACACGACGCCGGCGGCACCGATCGCGGTGCGGGTGGCGGCGTTGCGCGGGCGCTGCGCGATGTGGTGCTCGCGCTTGTCGCCGGTGATCCATGCCTCGATGAACGGGTAGATCAAGACGAGCACGATGAACAGACCGAGTACCGCGATGGGCACGAGGATGTTCATCGACCAGGTCCGGTCGAGGAACACGAACTCCCAGTGCGGCGGCACGAGGCGCAGTGCACCGTCGGCGAACCCGATGTACCAGTCCGGCTGGGTGCCGGCGGAGACCGGCGACGGGTCGTACGGTCCGTAGTTCCAGATCGGGTTGATCGTGAACAGCGACGCGATCAGGACGATGACACCGAAGACGATGAAGAAGAATCCGCCCATCTTCGACATGTACACGGGCATCATGGGGAAGCCCACGACGTTGCTGTTGGTGCGGCCGGGCCCGGCGAACTGCGTGTGCTTGTTGATGATCATCAACATGAGGTGCAGTGCCAGCAGGGCCACGAGGATGGCCGGCAGCAGCAGGATGTGCAGCGTGTACAAGCGACCGACGATCTGCATGCCCGGGAACTCGCCGCCGAACAGCAGGAACGAGGTCCAGGTGCCGATCAGCGGGATGCCCTTGATCATGCCGTCGATGATGCGCAGGCCGTTGCCCGAGAGAAGGTCATCGGGCAGGGAGTAGCCGGTGAAGCCCTCGGCCATCGCGAGGATGAACAGGACGAATCCGATGACCCAGTTCAGCTCGCGCGGCTTGCGGAAGGCCCCGGTGAAGAAGACCCGGAGCATGTGGACGCCGATACCGGCGACGAAGACCAGCGCCGCCCAGTGGTGCATCTGACGAACCAGCAGGCCGCCGCGGATGTCGAACGAGATCCGCAGCGCGGAATCCATCGCCGCCGACATCTCGACACCGCGCATCGGGATGTACGCGCCGGTGTAGTGCGTGGGCACCATGGAGGCCTGGAAGAAGAAGGTCAGGAACACACCGGACAGGAGGACGACCACGAAGCTCCACAGGGCGATCTCGCCCAGCATGAACGACCAGTGGTCGGGGAAGATCTTGCGGCCGAGTTCCTTGACGATGCCCGACATGCTCGTGCGCTCGTCGAGGTAGTTCGACGCGGCGCCGACGAATCGGCCGCCGAGGGGCTTGTCTCGACCGGTCTTCGCCTCAGAAACGGCAGGCTCCTGAGTCACGTTCTCGGTGGGGTGAGTCGTACTCAATGGCGCTCCCAGAAGCTCGGGCCGACGGGTTCAGTGAAGTCGCTCCGTGCGATGAGGTAGCCCTCGTCGTCCACCGTGATCGGCAGCTGGGGGAGCGGGCGCGCTGCGGGTCCGAAGATCACCTTCGCGCCGTCCGAGACATCGAACTGCGACTGGTGGCACGGGCACAGCAGGTGGTGGGTCTGCTGCTCGTACAGAGCCACGGGGCAACCGACGTGGGTGCAGACTTTGGAGTAGGCGACGATGCCGTCGTAGGACCAGTCGGCGCGCTCGGGCGTTTCGATGATGTCCTCGGGGGGCATCCGCATGAGGAGGACGATCGCCTTGGCCTTCTCCTCCAGGTAGCCCTCGTCGTGGTGGAGCTCGGCGAGCTCCTCCGGGATGACGTGGACCGCCGAGCCGAGCGTGACGTCCGCGGCGCGGATGGGCGTGCCCTCGGGGTCGTGGGCCAGGCGCGAACCTTCCTTCCACATGGTGTGGCTCAGGAGGTACACCGGGTCACCGCCGTGAGGGTGCTCCGGCGAGTTCTCGGGGGCGAGGCCGCGGAACAGCGTGATGCCGGGGACGACGGAGGCGGCGAGGGCCGCGATGAGCGAGTTGCGGATCATCGCCCGCCGGCCGAACCCGGACTCCTCGTTCGCCTTGTCGAAGACATCGATCGCGGCCTCGCGCACCGAATCGCGCCCGCGGGTCGCGTGACGAGGCTCGATGAACTCCTTGTCGCTCATCACGGCCTTGGACCAGTGGATGGCGCCGATGCCGATGGCGAGCAGGGCCAGGGCGATGCCGAGCCCGACGAACAGGTTGTTGTAGCGGATGTCGACGAGCGAACCGCTCTCGATCGGGAAGAGCATGTACGCCGCGACGGCCCAGATGCTACCCGCCACCGAGAGGTAGAAGAGCGTGTAGACCGTGCGGACGGCGCGCTTCATCGCAGCCGGGTCCTTATCGGTCATCCGCTCGCGGTGCGGCGGAAGGTCGGGCGTGCGCACCGGGTCGCTCACCGCGACGGCGAGCCCGGGGGAGGGCTTCCAGGAAGCCCTCTCGTGCTCGAGCGCGTCGTCCTCGTTTGCCATGGTGCTCCTCGTAGGTGCTTTCAGTGTCAGTGGTAGGTCAGTTGGACTTCGCTGTGATCCACACGGTGATGGCGATCAGCGATCCGATCCCGAAGATCCAGATGAACAGACCCTCCGACACCGGGCCGAGCGATCCGAGGCTGAATCCGCCCGGCGACTTGTTCTCCTGGATGAACAGCAGCGACGAGATGATGTCGCGCTTGTCCTCGAGGCTGAGGGTCATGTCATTGAAGACCGGCATGTTCTGCGGCCCCGTGACCATCGCGGCGTACATGTGCAGGGCGCTGGTTTCGGTGAGGGCCGGTGCGTACTTGCCCTCGGTCAGCGCGCCGCCCGCGGCTGCGACGTTGTGGCACATCGCGCAGTTCACGCGGAACAGCTCTGCGCCGCGGGCGATGTCGCCCTCGCCGTCGAGGATCTCCGAGGCGGGGTACTCCGGGCCGGGCGAGGTGGTCTGCACGTACGCGGCCATCGCGGCGATCTGCTCGTCGGTGAACTGCACGGGCTTCTGCGGGGCCTGCGGGCCTTGCATCTGCAACGGCATGCGGCCGGTTGCGACCTGGAACTCCACAGAGAGTTCACCCACCCCGTACAGCGACGGGCCGCTCTCGGTGCCCTGCAGGTCAAGGCCGTGACAGGTGGCGCAGTTGGCCTGGAAGAGCTTCTTGCCGTCTTCGACCGTGAGCGTCGACGCGGTGGTGTCGTCGGTGGCGGCCATCGCGGCGGAAGCGCCCGCGTAGGCGCCTCCGGTGAGCAGGAGGCCGACACCGATCAGGGCGGCGGCCGCCCAGGGGCTGCGACGACCCTGCGAGCGGCGCGTGTTCTTGCGTGCCATGTGAGGAATCAGCTCCGCTCTATTTCAGGAAGTAGATGACCGCGAACAGGGCGATCCAGACGACGTCGACGAAGTGCCAGTAGTACGAGACCACGATCGCGGAGGTCATCTCCTTGCGGCCGAAGTTCTTGACGGCGTATGCGCGTCCGATCACGAGGAGGAACGCGACCAGTCCGCCGGTGACGTGCAGGGCGTGGAAACCCGTCGTCAGGTAGAAGGCGGATGCATACGCGTTCGCGGTGATCGGCATACCTTCGTAGACCAGCTGCGCGTACTCCCACACCTGGCCGGAGACGAAGATCGCGCCGAGCGCGAAGGTCAGCCAGAACCACGGCACCATGCCCCAACGGCGACGTCCCTTGACCTCGCCGCTGTAGGGCTGGAAGCGCTCGGCGGCGAACACACCCATCTGGCAGGTCACCGACGACAGCACGAGGATGATGGTGTTCACGAACGCGTAGGGCACGTTCAGCAGCTGGGTCTCCTGGGCCCACAGATCGGGGGAGGTGCTCCGCAGCGTGAAGTAGATCGCGAAGAGACCCGCGAAGAACATCACCTCGCTGCCGAGCCACACGATGGTTCCGACGGCGACCGGATCCGGGCGCTTGACGGAACGCATCGCCTGGGCATAGGTCGCTGGCGTGGTCGTCACATGGACCATTATTGCCGATTCTGCGGGTGGTTTTTCCCATCTCGGCGTGCCCAATCCTGGCGTTTCGAGGTAAGGATGGCCTAAGTGGCAGCGCCAAAACGCCGATCAGATGCCTATGTGACAGCCGCGAAGGCGCCGAGTGCCGCCCGTGAATTCCTGTGTGTCGCGTCACGGATAGGCTCGGTCGCATGGCGGAGCTGACTTCATGGCCTGAGATCCTCACGACGCTTCTCGAGGAGCGCGACCTGAGTGTGTCGGAGTCGACGTGGGCGATGCGCCGGATCATGGCGGGGGAGGCGACTGCGGGCCAGATCGGTGCCTTCCTCATCGCGCTGCGCGCCAAGGGCGAGACGATCGATGAAGTGGTCGGCTTCCGCGATGCCATCCTCGAGGCGGCCGTCCCGCTGCCGGTCAGCTCAGAGGTCCTCGACATCGTCGGCACCGGCGGCGACCGGTTCGGAACGGTCAACATCTCGACCATGGCGTCGATCGTGGCGGCGGCGACCGGCATCCCGGTCGTCAAGCACGGCAACCGGGCGGCCAGCTCCGCGTCGGGGTCCTCCGACGTCCTGGGAGCGCTCGGTGTGGCGTTGACCCTCGACCCCGTATCCGTCGCAGCGACGCTCGAGCGGGCGGGGATCACGTTCGTCTTCGCATCGGCTTTCCACCCCGGCTTCCGTCATGCCGGCCCGGTGCGCAAGGAGCTCGGCGTGCCGACGGTGTTCAACTTCCTCGGCCCGCTGTCGAACCCCGCGCGCGCCGAGGCGAACGCGGTCGGTGTGGCGAGTCTGGAACGCGTGCCGCTGATCACCGGTGTGTTCCGGAACCGCGGCGCCACGGCGCTGGTCTTCCGCGGCGACGACGGACTCGACGAGCTGACGACCACGGGTCATTCGCGGGTGTGGGAGGTCAGCCGAGGCGATGTTCACGAGCATGACGTGGACCCTCGCGATCTCGGGCTGCCGCTCGCCGAGATCCAGGATCTGGTCGGCGGCGACCCCGCGCACAACGCCGCGGTCGTTCGCCGGGTCCTCGCCGGCGAGACGGGGCCGGTGCGCGACATCGTGCTGCTCAATGCCGCGGCGGGCATCGTGGCTTATCGTCTGTTCCGGGACGCCTCGCAGGTGCAGCGGCCGATCGTGGACCGTCTCGGTGAAGCGATGGACCTGGCTCGCGAGGCCGTCGACTGCGGAGCGGCGACCCGCACGCTGGACGGCTGGGTCACCGCGACCCACGACCTCGCGGACTGAGCCCGACGATGCACCCGCACGACGCGTTGATCGAGATCGCGACGCTGCTCGAGCGGGGCAGATCGTCTCGATACAAGTCCCAGGCCTTCCGGGCCGCAGCCGACGCGATCGCGGGATTGTCGGACGCCGATCTCGCCGACGGCGCGTCGTTGCGTCGCCGCCGGGGCGTCGGAGATTCCTCGTACGAGGTGATTCGACAGGCCCTCGAGGGGCGAATCCCCGATCGTCTTCGAGACCTCCGGGCAGACGCCGGGGCCGAGGAGCCCTCGCGTCTGCGGAGCCTGTTGCGCGGCGATCTGCACAGCCACAGCGACTGGTCGGATGGGCTGACCTCCATCGATCCCATGGTGGAGGCGGCGCGTCGGCTGGGGCACGAGTATCTCGCGCTCACCGACCATTCGCCGAGGCTGCGCGTCGCGAACGGGCTGACGGCTGAACGACTGCGTGAACAGATGGCGATCGTGCCCGGGTTCGCGTCGGACGGCTTCACGCTCCTCACCGGCATCGAGGTCGACATCCTCGATGACGGCGGCCTCGACCAGGACCCGGATCTGCTCGACCGGCTGGATGTCGTGGTGGCCTCCGCCCACTCCAAGCTTCGGATGGATCGCGGCCCGATGACACGCCGGCTGGTCGCCGCCGCCTCGAATCCACGCGTCGATGTCCTCGGACACGTCACCGGTCGTCTCGTGGAGGGTGCACGCGGTACCCGTCCTCCTTCCGCTCTGGATGCGCGGGAGGTGTTCGATGCGTGCGCGGCGCACGGGACCGCGGTGGAGATCAACAGTCGTCCCGAGCGGCAGGATCCGCCGGACGAGCTCATCGCCGTCGCGCTCGAGGCGGGATGCCTGTTCGCCATCGATTCGGACGCCCACGCGCCCGGGCAGCTGTCCCTTCTCGATCACGGCGCCGCCCGTGCGGAGCGCCTCGGCGTGCCGGCCGACAGGATCGTCACGACGTGGCCGCTGGAGCGCCTTCGCGCCTGGACGGCGCAGGGCACGTGAACGGCGCCACCTCACCGGCCCTGCCGCCCACGGTCCGTAGACTCGACGGGTGAAGCGCCCGACGGACCCCGCCGCGCGTGCGTTCCCCTGGCTCGTCGTCGCGGGCATCCTCGTGTCCGCGTTGAGCTTCCGGGGTCACATCGTCGCTCCCACACCCGTGCTGCGCGACATCGAGGTCGATCTCGGAATCCCGTCGGCACAGGCGGGGCTGTTGACCACCGCACCGGTCCTCATGTTCGCCGTGCTGACGCCGCTCGCCGCGGTCGCGATCCGGCGGGCAGGGCCCGAACTCGCCTTGATGCTGTCTCTGGTCGGCGTGCTCGCGGGCACCGTGATCCGCACCGTGCCCGGGTTCGGCGCTCTGATGCTGGGCATGGTGGTCATCGGTGCGGCGGTGACGATCGGCAACGTCGTGACCCCGGTGATCATCCGGCGCGACGTGCCGAGCGAGCGCGTCGGCGTGGTGACGGCGGCGTACACGGCGACCCTCAACGTGGGGACCCTTCTGACCACGCTGCTCACCGCGCCCATGGCAGACGTCGTGGGATGGCCTCTGGCGTTGTTCGCATGGGCGTTGCTGACGATCGCCGGCATCGCCTTGTGGAGTGTCTACCTGCGGCGCGAACGTCGCACGGAGAGGATGTTCGGCCAGCGTTTCTCCGGGGAATCGGTCGCACCCGCGCGCGTCGACGGCTGGGATGCGACGAACCTGACCGGACCGACGCCGGTCGTGTCATCGCGCCGGGGCCGGTCGTACCTGGCACGGCCGGTCGTGTGGCTGCTGCTGGCGGCGTTCGCCTCGCAGGCTTTCCTCTACTACGGCTTCAGCACGTGGCTCCCGACGATGACCGCCGACCTCCTCGGCGTCGGCGCGACCTCCGCGGGAGCACTCGCGTCGCTGTTCCAGGGCGTCGGGATCGTCGGTGCGCTGCTCATCCCGGTCCTCACCCGGTTCACCCCGCGTCTCGTCCCGGCCGCGGTGATCTGCGCGTCCTGGATCGTCCTCGCCCTCGGCATGCTCGCCGCGCCCGAGCTCCTGTGGGTGTGGGTCAGCATCGGGGCGATGGGCCATGCGGGCGGGTTCGTCGTGATCTTCAGCACCCTCGTGGCGGTCTCGCGGAACGATTCCGAGGCCACCGGGATGTCCGCGCTCGTCCAGGGTGGGGGCTACGCTCTCGGGGCCACCGCGGCACCGGTTCTCGGCGGTGTGCACGACCTCACCGGTTCGTGGCAGGGGACGCTGTGGCTCACGCTCGCGCTGGCGATCGCGTACGCCGCGCTCTTGATGAGCGCGGTCGTCAGCGCAGCCCGAGCGCGCTGATCACGCGGGGCCGAGCGCCTCGACGGCGCGGGTCATGGACGTCCCGAGCGCCCACCGGTCGGCGACGGCGGCCGTCCGTGCGGCGAGGTCTTCGGCGAGCGGGAGGACGCGTGCGTCGACCTCGGGGAGGTCCAGCGTGCGGACCACTTCGACCACGGTCGGGGCGACGGCGAGGTAGTCGGCGGCG
This sequence comes from Microbacterium xanthum, assembly GCF_034531355.1. Lineage (NCBI taxonomy): Bacteria > Bacillati > Actinomycetota > Actinomycetes > Micrococcales > Microbacteriaceae > Microbacterium > Microbacterium xanthum. Next base: position 319,093 of record NZ_JAWHUE010000004.1, on the reverse strand, counting down.
GCGAGGACCTTCTTCCGTTGCGCAGGCGTCATCCCCTCGCCGGCCTGCGCGGCGGCTGTGATGCCGGCGATGTCTCCATGCGCCCGCAGAAGGGTGGCGGCGGTCTTCTCGCCGACACCGGCCACCCCCGGCAGCCCGTCGGAGGAGTCTCCGCGCAGCGTGGCGTAATCGGCGTACTGCGCGGCGTGCACGCCGTACGCGGCCACGAGGTGGTCGTCGTCGACGACGACGAGATTGCTCATGCCACGAGCGGTGTAGACGACGCGGACGTCGCGGTCGTCGTCGACGAGCTGGAAGAGATCGCGGTCGCCCGTGACGATATCGACGGGCATCGTGGCGCGGGTCGCGAGAGTGCCGATCACGTCGTCGGCCTCGTGCTCGGCAGCGCCGACGATCGGGATGCCGAGTGCGTCGAGGGCGTCGCGGATCACGGGTATCTGGGCCTCGAGCGGATCGGGCACCTCCTCCACGTCGGGGCCGCTCGAAACGGTCTCCACGACCCGGTGCGCCTTGTAGGAGGGGATGAGGTCGACCCGCCACTGCGGTCTCCAGTCGTCATCCCAACAGGCGACCAGATGCGTCGGTTCGAAGCGTGTCACCAGCCGGGCGATCATGTCGAGGAACCCGCGGGCGGCATTGACGGGGCGCCCGTCGGGAGCACGGACGGTGTCGGGGACTCCGTAGAAGGCGCGGAAATAGAGCGACGCGGAATCGAGGAGCATGAGACGGTCGGCCACGGCCCCATCCTGTCACGCGGGGAGCCGGGGCCGACGACCCGATGCGGGTTCTGCCAGGGTGGGATCATGCGCATGAAGAACTGGGCCGCAGCCCTCGCCGTCGTCGGAGCCACCATCGCCTTCAGCGGATGCTCGTCCTCCGATGGACCCGCCATCACCCCGGTCACCATGGAGGTGGGCGACCTGCAGGGGGCCTCGGTGGACCTGATCGTCGGCCAGGTGCTGAACATCAACACGGGCGATCTGGCCGTCGACAGCTACAGCGGCGAGATCGCCGACACGTCGGTGGCCGAGTTCACCCCCGGACGGGAGGAAGACGGTGCGACGTTCAACCCCGGCGTGACCGCACTCGCGGTGGGAAGCACCGACGTCGTCCTGTCGAACGACGACGGGGGCATCGAGGACGTCACCTTCACGGTCACCGTCGGCGAGGACTGATCCCGCGACCGCCGGGAGGTCAGGTGTCGTGTTCGATGACGCCGACGTCCTCCCGGTGGTCATCCACCCCGCCGGGGGGATAGGCGGAAGTCTCGGGTCGGGAGCGGAGGAAGAGCGAACTCGCGATGAGTCCGCCCCAGACCACGATGATGGCCAGGACGAGGAACGTGACGGCGATGGGGGTCATCGACCTGCCTCCTTGCGGGTCTCGACGGGGGCCGGCGGGTACGGCGGCCACGCACGGTAGTCATCCGGGGAGCGGCGCCACGGCACCATCGCGCCGATTACCGCGCCGATGATCAGCACGGCGATCGCGCCCCAGCCGAAGACACCGAGATACCAGAACGGGTAGGTGTCGTACCCCTCGGTGAGAAGGGTGACGATGCGGGCGACCAGCATGTAGCCCAGCACGAGCGGTGCGAGCACCCCGACCAGCGCGATCCAGACGCGACCCACGGGGAACGTCGAGACGGCGTTGAGGTGATAGCGGAGTTCCGGACCCCGGCGAAGAACCCAGATCACGACGATCGTCATGATGACGGCCGAGGCGACGATGCCGATGTTGTTGGTCCACATGTCGGTCACGTCGAGGGCGAGCAGGCCCGTGGTCGTGGAGAAGAACAGCACGGAGAGCACCGCCGAGACGACGCCGATTCCGACTGCGGCCGCCCGGCGCGAGATGGACAGCTTCTCCTGAACAGCGGCGATGACCACCTGGAGCACCGACACCAGGGAGGTGAAGCCGGCCATCGCGAGCGAGCCGAAGAACAGCGCGCCGAAGATCGGGCCACCCGGCATCTCGGACACGATGGCGGGGAAGGTCACGAACGAGAGCCCGACGCCGGCGATGCCGTCGAGGTCCGCCACGGCGACCCCCTGGCGGAAGGCGAGGAAGCCGAGCGTGGCGAAGACGCCGATGCCGGCGAGGATCTCGAAAGAGGAGTTCGCGAACGCGACCACGAGGCCCGGGCTGGTGAGGTTCGACCGGCGCTTGCGGTAGGACGCGTAGGTGATCATGATGCCGAACGCGATCGACAGCGAGAAGAAGATCTGACTGTACGCGGCGATCCACACGTCGGGATCGGCGAGGGCGGCGAAGTCCGGTGTGAACAGCGCGTTCAGCCCGTCGGCCGCGCCGTCGAGGAACAGGGCGCGCACCACGAGCACGAGGAAGGCGACCACCAGCAGCGGCAGGAACACCACGTTCACCCGCTGGAGGCCTTTGGCCACGCCGAGGGCGAGCACGATGATCGCGGCGATCCAGACCAGGGCGAGCGGGATCAGCACGCCCGGCACGAAGTCGAGACTGATCCCCGGCTCGCCGACTCGGAGGTACTCGCCGAAGAGGAACCCCGCGGGGTCGTCGCCCCACCGCAGGTCGAAGGAGAAGACGAAGAAGCTCAGCGCCCACGCGATGACGGCGGTGTAGTAGAGACCGATCACGAAGGCGATCGTGACCTGGAACCACCCCAGGGACTCGAGCCACCGGCCCGCGCGAGCCCCACCGAGCCGTCGGAAGGCGGTGGGGGCGGCCCCGCGGAACCGGTGCCCGATGGCGTAGTCGAGGAAGAGGATCGGGATGCCGGCGGTGATGAGGGCGACGAGGTACGGGATGAGGAACGCGCCCCCGCCGTTCTCGTACGCGACGCCGGGGAAGCGCCAGATGTTGCCGAGCCCGACGGCCGAGCCGATGGCGGCGAGGATGAAGCCGACCTGGCCGGTCCACTGCTCGCGGGGTCTGGCGGCTCCTGCGGCCGGGGTGGTTTCGCTCACAGAAGAGCTCCCTTCGTGATCCTCGTGGCGGCGATCTGAGAAGGCTGACGCTAGCAGTGCGCGACCGGACCGGGGAGGGGCATTGCGGATCGTGTCGCGACGCCCCTCAGCATCCGGGGCCGCCGGGCGATTCGGCGCAGGAGCGATCGACCAGTGCCGTGCGCGCCTCGAGGACCTCGACGACATGGGCACCGCTGTGCGCGCGGACGCTGCCGGTGACGGGACGCCAACCGTGCCCCCAGTCCACCGTCGCATCGAACACGACGGTGGCGGTGACCGTGTGCACGCCCCGCTGGCGATACGTGTGGCCCGTCTCCGTCGGGGAGAACTGCGGGGCTCCGGAGGTGCGCCACGGGGCCCCACCGCTGGCCGATGTCGAGGTGGTGCCGTCGCCATAGTCGAATTCGAAGGCGACCGGGACGAATCGCACAGCGACGTCGTGCCCGAGCAGTTCGCCGGTCATCGTCTGTTCCGACGCGGAGGCGTAGACGTTGGTGGGCAGACCGACGACGGCGAAGCCGGCGGGCTCGTTGCCGATCGACGGACCGACGGGCCGGAACGACACGAGATCCTCGGCCGTCACGGTGGGGTACACGAAGACGTCGTAGTTGCCGCGGTCGCAGAATCCCGGCATGCAGTCGGGCGTCGCCTCCTCGGCGTCCCCCTCCGCGCCGTACCACTCGCCGGCGTTCTCGCCACCGTCGCCGTCGCTCCCCACGCCCGGACCACCGCCCAGGGACGCACCGAGGTCGACCTGGGACCCGTCGCTCGTCGCTGTGCAGCCGCCGATGGCCTCAAGTGACAGCGGGCAACTGCTGCTAGCGGGAATCGCAACGCCGTTGATGCTTGCGACAGCAAGCCCCACGACTGCCAGCGCGCTCAGCATGAACCGGTCTGTTGCGTCGTGGACGACGTGATGTAGTAGTCCCCGGCATGTACTAACTCGACGTTGACCAAGGTCGGCGTTTCGCGCGATGGAGTCACGTCGGTGCCTTCTTGGTCGATCAAGCGCGTCCGGGACGAGTCGAGACACACCTCGATAGCGACCCTGTCTTGGGAGAGGATTTTCGGGCGCACCTCGCTGACAACTGTCTCTCCGGAAATGCTGAGCCCAAGGTCAGTTAGCTGTCGCGCAGCTTCGATCTCGTCTTCGAGGGCCTCGCCACGAAGAAAGGACTCTGGGCTCGGGGAATGGGAGGGATCTGCGCGTGCGGCGTTCGTCGCGTCGACGTAAGCGCGGTAGGTGGCCTCGGCGGCCGCGAAGGCCTCCGCCTCCGAGGCGAAGCCCGTGGGAGTGGGGGTCGGCTCCGGCGTCGGAGCGCACGCGGTGAGCGCAGCGGCGATGGCCAGCGCGGTCAGGCCGGTGGCGGTGATCGTGGTGGTGCGGCTCGTCACAGCACCACCGTAATCGGCGAGAAATCAGCAGGGAGCCGGTTCTCCACAGGGTGGGCGCGCCGTTCGTTCACCAACGCGACACCTGACGGCCAGCGGAACCCCACGCCGGGTTCACCGCCGACACCGACCGTGTAGAGACAGGCGGGGCTGCGACCGCGCCTTCCGACGATCCGGAGGTCGAATGGCACGCGAGTCGGCGCCGCTGGCGTGGGTCGAGTCCCCGCTGCAACTGATCGGGGCGGCGGAGTGGGCGCACGCGCGGCGGGAGTCCGTCGTCCTCGCCGGGCGCCTCACCGCGCAGATGCCCGAGACCGCCGACGAGCTCCTCGCTCGGGGTGCCCGGTTCGCCGAGACCCACCCCTATCTCGGGATCCCGTGGGGACTTCTCGCGCGTCACCGCCACTGGCTGGTCGGCGACGGCTACTCCGGCCAGTTCCGCCTCGCCGCCGCGGTGCTGAGGCCACGCCGCGTGACGTTCCTCGACGACGGTGCCAACGCCGTGGCCTACGCCGACACCCTCGTCGGTCGCCGTCCCTACGCTCGGCCCGGACACGCCGAGCGCGGCCTCACCACCCGTGTCGGTCCGATCGCCCACGCGCACCTGATCTCCCGCGCGCTGGAGGGCGAGATCGACGTCTTCACCGCCTTCGATCTCGGTTACGGGCGACGCGACGCCCTGGCCGAACTCGGCGTGCCCGTAACCCGTCACGACTTCGCGTTCACTCGCGAGACCGCTCGCCCCCACCCGCTTCCCACGTCGCGGGTCGTGCTCGGCAGCGCACGCCCGGAGGACGGACACCTGGATCGCGACGTCTACCTGGATTGGGTCGCCCACGAGGCATCCATCGCGCCGGTGACCTACCTGCCGCACCGGCGCGAGTCTGCGCAGCAGCTGGAGGCCGTGGCACGGCTGCCGCACGTGATGATCGAGCGCCCGAACCTCCCGATCGAGCTCGTCCTCGCCGGCGCACGCGAACGCCTGGATGTGCTCACGCTCACCTCATCGACCACGACGACCCTTCCTCTCGTCCTGAACGGGTCGGCCGCCGTGCTGCGCGCACGTGAACCCGGTACCCGCCACCGCAGGCGGGCCGTGCGATGACCGGAGAGGTACCGCGCGAGCGCATCGGCACGGTCGCGATCATTCCGGCGCGCGGCGGCTCGAAGGGGATACCGGGCAAGAACCTCCGACGCGTCGGAGGCGTCCCGTTGGTGGCGCGCGCCGTCGCCGCCGCCAAGGCGTCGCCCGCAATCGATCTGGTCGTCGTCTCGACCGATGATGCGGCGATCGCCGCCGTGGCCCGCGAGTGGGGCGCGACGGTCGTGTCGCGTCCCGCCGACCTCTCCGGAGACACCGCGTCGTCCGAGAGTGCTCTGCTGCACGCCCTCGACAGCCTCGCCGACGGGGGCATCCAGGCCCGGACGCTCGCCTTCCTGCAGGCCACGTCGCCGTTCATCGATACCGATGCGCTGACCACCGCGGTCTCGCAGGTCGCCTCGGGCGATGCCGACAGCGCCTTCTCGGCGGTGAGCACCTACGGGTTCCTCTGGCGGCGTGATGCGGACGGCATCGCATCGGGTGTCAACCACGACCCGGCGCACCGGCCTCGACGCCAGGACCGCGAGCCCCACCATCTCGAGTCCGGCGCGTTCTACGTCATGGACGTCGACGGCTTCCGCGCCGCGGGCCATCGCTTCTTCGGGAGGACCCGCCTGGTCGAGGTCCCCGACAGTACGGCGATCGAGATCGATACGCCCGAGGAGCTCGACGTCGCCCGCGCGATGGCGTCGGCGGGGCTGCGCTCCATCGCGCCGTCGCCCATCGACGGGCCGATCGATGTGGATGCCGTGGTCACCGACTTCGACGGGGTCCACACCGACGACGCCGCTCTCGTCGACGCCGATGGGACGGAGTTCGTCCGGGTCAGCCGGTCCGACGGGATGGGGGTCTCCCTCCTGCGACGTGCCGGTGTGCCCGTCGTCATCCTGTCCACCGAGCGCAACCCGGTCGTCTCCGCGCGTGCCCGGAAGCTCGGCGTCGACGTCGCACAGGGGCTCGACGACAAGGCCGGTGCGCTCATCGAGTGGGCCGCCGAGCGTGGCATCCCCCTGCACCGCCTCGCCTACGTCGGCAACGACGTCAACGACCTCGCGTGCCTCGAGCTGGTGGGCTGGCCCATCGCGGTGCCCGAGGCGCATCCGCTCGTCTTGGCCGCCGCCCGCACCGTGCTCCAGGCCTCCGGCGGCGCCGGGGCCGTGCGCGAGGTCGCCGAACGGGTCCTCGCCGCGCGCGGCATCGCCCTGGACATGTCATCCGCCGCGCCCGCGGCATCCACCTGGAGGAGCAACTCATGACCGTCACCATCGGGAGCAACGTCATCGGGGGCGGTCGACCCACCTACGTCATCGCCGAGATCGGACTGAACCACAACGGCGACGTCGAGATCGCCAAGCGGCTCATCGATGTCGCCGCCGAAGCGGGTGCCGACGCGGTGAAGTTCCAGAAGCGCACGCCGGAGATCTCCACCCCCGCCCACATGCGCGACGTCCCGCGCGAGACGCCGTGGGGGACCATGACCTACTTCGAGTACCGCAAGCGGATCGAGTTCGGTCGCGACGAGTACATCGCCCTCGCCGATCACGCGTTTCTGCGCGGCGTGGACTGGTTCGCGTCGCCGTGGGACGTGCCGAGTGTGGAGTTCCTCGAAGACCTCAACGTGCCTGCGCACAAGGTGGCCTCGGCGTCGCTGACCGACACCGACCTGCTCGTTGCGCTCCGCGAGACGGGGAAGCCGGTGATCCTGTCGACGGGAATGTCGACGACGGCGCAGATCGACCACGCGATCGAGGTTCTCGGGACCGGCAATCTCGTGCTGCTGCACGCGACCTCGACCTACCCGATGGAACCGGAAGAGGCGAACCTGCGCGTCATCCCGACGCTGCGCGAACGCTACCCCGGTGTTCCGGTCGGTTACTCCGGTCACGAGCGCGGGCTCCAGATCTCCCTGGCGGCCGTGGCGCTCGGCGCGACCGCCGTCGAGCGCCACATCACCCTCGACCGGACCATGTGGGGATCCGACCACGCCGCGTCGCTGGAACCGACCGGACTCAACCACCTCGTGCGCGACATCCGCATCATCGAGTCAGCGCTCGGTGACGGCGTCAAGCGGGTCTTCGACAGCGAGCGGGCGCCGATGGCGAAACTGCGCCGCGTCCCGGCGTGACGACGACCCACCCGCTTCGGGTCATCGCGATCGCCGACACCGACTCCTACGTCAAATGGGCGGCCGCTCTTCTGGGGTCGCACCCCGAGGCCGTCGACGGTCGGCTGCTGATCCTCGAGACGCCGCTCGTGGTCAGTGCGGCGCAGGAGCGCGCGGCGCTGTCCGGCAGTGACGTCTCGGACGTGGCGCGTGTCGGGTTCGACGGCCTCGGCGAGCGCATCCGCGCCCACGCGCCAGATGTCGTCCTGCTGGCCGCCCGGGGCCCGCTCGTGCGGGTCCTCGCCCGGGTTGTCGCCCGGGCTGTCCCGACGGCGGTGATCGCGACCGGACTTCCCGGAATCTCCGTGCCCGCAACGCGCAAGGCGCTCGTGTACCGCGCGCAGTGCGATGTGTTCGTGCTGCACTCGCACCGAGAGATGCGAGATTTCGCGGCGTTGGCGATCGAGAAGGGAGTCGCGCAGCGTTTCGCGCTCGCGCGGCTTCCGTTCGCCCGCGGAGGGGGACTCCCCGGTGCAGCGGGGGAGGATCTCGTGTTCGCCGCGCAGGCGATCGTCCCACGCGAGCGGCCCGAGCGACTCCGCGTCGCTCGGATGCTGGTGCGGGCGGCCGAGGCGAACCCGTCGAGGCGTGTCGTGGTCAAACTGCGCGCGACGACGGGGGAGAGCCAGACGCATCACGAGGTCGATGACTATCCGGGCCTGCTGGCATCCCTCGGTGAGCTGCCACCCAACCTCGTCTTCTCGACCGTCCCCATGAGCCAGGCGCTCGCGGGGTCGGCGGGGCTCGTGACCGTGTCGTCCACGGCGGCGATCGAGGCGGTGGCGCACGGCACCCCGGTGATCGCGCTGGACACGTTCGGCGTCGCCCCCGACCTCATCAACACCGTCTTCGAGGGCAGCGGATTGCTCGCCGGGGAAGAGGCGATGGTGGCCGGATCCTTCCGGCATCCTGTGGATGGGTGGCTCCACGACAACTACTTCCACCCCGCGGAAGAAGACACGTGGGTCGACACCCTCGCAGAACTGGTCGACGCCCGCCGATCGGACGCGCTGCCGCACCGGCCGCCGTGGCGTCGTCGCGGCGGAGCGCTCCGCGACGCGTGGGAGCGCAAGAGCGTGCTCGGCCGACTCGATCGCTCGGCGTCCGGGCGGGCCGCCTGGGCGGTCGGTGTCCCGGCGCGGCACGCCGTGCGATTCGTGCAGCGGATCGCACGCGTCCGCGCCGGCGCCTCCTCTTAGGCCGATCCGTCACCGGGTCCGCTCGGCGGCTTCGGAGGGCTCTCGCCACCCGCATCGCCGTCGTCGAGGAGATCCTCGAGCTCGGACTGGAACGCGCGGTCGGGAGCAGGCGCCGTCAGGAGGGGCTCGGCGTCCTCGCATCGCGCGATCAGATCGGTGAGGAGCTGCGCCAGCGATGAGCACCGCAGCAACGCGAGGTGGTCGAGCGTGCCGAGAGGGGCGATACCCGCGAGCTGCCAGCAGGCGTGAGCGGGATCGTCGGCCAGCTCGATGTCGGCATCCCAAGAGAGCTCGGCGAACTCCGCCGCGACCGACAGCAGGCGACGGACGGTCCGCTCCGCTCGATCGCGCAATGGTGTCAGTCCGTCGTTCCACTCGGGCATCGGGAGCTCGCGCACGATCGCCCGCGGGTACGGGGCGTCGTCGAGCCATTCTTCGACTTCGAAACGGCCGCCGCCGATGGCCACCAGCTGAAGATCTTCCTCACGCGCCGCCACGCGGGAGACCCGAGCCAGCGTGCCGGTCGAGAAGCGCTGTTCCCCGCCGCCGGCCTCGGGCCCGCGTTCGATGAGGACGACGCCGAAGTGGGGGTCCTCCTCGTCGAGGAGATTTCCGAGCATGACCAGGTACCTCGACTCGAAGATGCGCAACGGCAGCGGCATGTACGGCATCAGCACGCTGCTGAGAGGGAACATCGCCGTCTCGCGCATGCCTCCAGTCAACCATCCGAGGACGGGGCCGGGGGCGCTGGCGGCGCGATAGCCTGAGCGTGATGAGTGACCAGGCGGCGAAACGATCCGACACCTCCTCGACGCCGCCCACCGCCACCTCCGACATCCCGGTGCTGACCTCGGCGCAGACGTGGCGGGCCTTCGCGGTCTGTGTGTCGGTCGCCGCGTTGACGATCCTCGACCTGACGAAGGTCAACGTCGCGCTCCCCTCCATCGAGGACGCCTTCGGTTCGGCCTCCACCGAGCTCGGACTGATCGTCTCGGGCTATGTCCTCACGTTCGGGCTCGTGCTCGTTCCTGCGGGTCGGCTGGGTGACCAGCGCTCGCGGCGCGCGCTGTTCATCGTCGGGCTCAGCCTGTTCACGCTCATGAGCCTCGTGTGCGCCTTGGCGCCGTCGATGACCGTCCTGCTCATCGCGCGGCTGCTGCAGGGCGTGGCAGCGGGCATCCAGATGCCGCAGGTGCTCGGGATCATCCAGGAACTCTTCCGCGGCCCTGCCCGCGGGAGGGCCTTCGGGGCTTTCGGCGCGATCATCGGCGTCTCCACGGCCCTGGGGCCCACCATCGGCGGGCTCGCGATCGCCCTGGGAGGTGCACAGGACGGGTGGCGGTGGATCTTCTGGATGAACGTGCCCCTCGGACTGGCGGCCATCGCGCTCGCGATCTGGCTGCTGCCGACCTTGCATCGCCGCACGCGACGCCCTCTGGAGCTGGACCCCTTCGGAACGACGCTGTTCGCCCTCGCGGTGGTCTCGCTCATGCTGCCGTTCCTGTTCACCACGGGCTCACCCGACGACGATCCGGTTCGGTGGTGGCTGCTGGTCGCGTGCGTACTCTTCGTCGGCGCCTTCGTCTTGTGGGAGCGCCGCTACGAGGCCAGCGGCAAGGCGCCTCTCGTCCCCCTGCGCCTGTTCCGGGTCCGGTCCTACCGCAACGGCACCCTGCTGGCGACCTCCTACTTCGCCGCTCTGCCGTCGATCTTCCTGCTCACCAACCTGTTCCTGCAGGACGGTCTCGGACTCGAACCCGTCTTCGCCGGAATGGTGTCGATCGGATTCGCGATGACGAGCGCGGCGGGTTCATGGGTCGGAGGAAACCTCGTCAATCGATTCGGGCGGCCTCTGGTGGTCTGGGGACTGACGGCGGTCCTCACCGCGGCCGGGCTCCTCGTCCTCGTGGCTGTGTTCGTGCCCCCGCCTCACACGCCGTGGGCGATGGCGGCGGCCATGGTCGTGGGGGGTCTCGGCGGCGGGCTGGTGATCTCCCCGAACCAGACCCTCGCACTGGCCGACATCCCGGTGACCCAGGGCGGTCTGGCCGGATCTGTCGGGCAGCTCGGTCAGCGCATCGGCACGGCCATCGGCACGGCGGTGGCGCTGTCGTTCTTCTATGCCACGATCTACCGCGAGGAGGGAACCGCGAGCGACATCGTGGTGTTCCACGATGCGTATGCGTTCGGGATGCTCGCCGCAGCGGTGTTCCTCGCGCTTGCGCTCGTCGTCGGCCTGATCGACCTCACGTGGCGCCGTCGTCTGCAGGCGGAAGCCGAAGCGGACGACGACGCCGAGCAGGGGATGGGGCACGCCTGAGCGGCGCCCAGCGGTTCAGGCGCGGCGGGATCGTCGCGGGAGCGGCCGGGCGATCCGGCGAGGTGCGTAATGGGCGATCGGGACGGGAGGCGTCGCCCCGCCCGCGCGCTCCAGCGCCGACCATGATTCGATCTCGGCGAGCGCCGCGACGGCGTTCGGGAACCGCGTGCGCAGCGGGAGGGAACGCAGCCAGGTGACGGCGACTTGACCCTCATGCGCGGGCTCGACGAAGGCGACGAGGCGTCGCGAGTCGTTCTCGGCGTAGCGGGTGTCGTGAATCAGGCGGATCTCGTCCTCGAGGTCGACCAGGACGTATTGGGCTGACGATGGCATCATCGCGATGGTCATGGGTGTGCGGCTTTCTGCTCCTGCGAGGGGCGATGCCCATTCTGCGCCCGTCCGCTCGAGAGTGCCAGGGGGGTTGACGGGGAATCCTCCGAGAATTCTTGCGTTCGTCTTGCGGCTCGGCAGCGCGCGCAGCCGCATAGCGTCTTGTGTCCCGTCCGGCAAGGTCGCTCGTCCGCCCAGCCGGGTCCGTACGGTTGCCGTATGGCCCACCCTGACGAGGATCAACGACACACGCCCGCCGCCGAACCCGCGGTGCGCCAAGACGCCCCCGAGCGCAGACCGGTCTCGCGCCATCGCATCGTGATCGTCGGCGGGGGCAACGGGGGTGTGTCGGCCGCCGCGCGGTTGCGCCGGGCGGGCGTGACCGATATCGCGCTGATCGAACCGCAGAGCACCCACCGCTATCAGCCGCTGTTCTCCCACGTGGCGGGAGGCACGGCGCGGGCTTCCGAGACGACGCGTCCGCAGGCGGCGGTGATGCCCGCCGGTGTGTCGTGGATCCGTGACGCGGTCGCAGCTGTCGACCCACGCGCGCGCACCGTGACCCTCAGTGGCGGTGACGTGGTCGGCTACGAGCACCTCGTGTTGAGCCCCGGCATCGTGAAGGACTGGGATGCCGTCCCGGGACTGGGCGAGAGCCTGCAGACCCCGCACGTCGCCTCGCACTACGTCTACGACGGTGCGCAGAAGCTCTCCGCGCTCCTTCGCGACACGCGCTCGGGCACGGTGGTGTTCACCCAGCCTCCGGGACCCGCATCCTGCGCGGGTGCATCGCAGAAGCCGATGTACCAGGCGTGTGCGCATTGGCGGGCCCGAGGGGTGCTCGACGACATCCGTGTCGTGCTCGTCGTTCCGGAGGAGACGGTCTTCGGCCTGCCGCACATCGACGCCGAACTCGATCGCATCGTCGCCGAGTACGGGATCGAGCTCCGCACCGCGAGCGAGCTGCGCCGCGTCGACGGCGTCTCGCGTGAGGTGGTGATCGGTCCGCGCACCGGCGGCGGCGCGGAGGAGCGCATCGGCTACGACGTGTTGAACGTCGTTCCCCCGCAGTCGGCGCCGGACTGGATCGCCGCGTCGGGGCTCGCCGCGGCCGATGACCCGGGCGGCTTCGCCGAGGTCGATCCGGGGACGCTGCGTCATCGTCGTTTCGAGGACATCTGGGCGATCGGGGACGCGGCGGCCACCACCAACTCCAAGTCCGGCGGGGCGCTGCGCAAGCAGACATACGTGCTCGCCAAGAACCTCACCGCGGCGCTTTCGGGCCGGACGCCCGCGCATCGCTACGACGGATACGGCGTCTGCCCGATGACGGTGTCGCGTTCGAGCGTGGTCTGGGCGGAGTTCGGACCCGATGGGCGGCCGGATCCGACCATCCCGTTCCTGCCGGGTATGTTCCGCGAGAACCGTCTGTCGTGGATCGCGGACCGGCACGTGCTGCCCTGGGTGTATTGGAACCTGATCCTGCCGGGCCGCGTCTGACGGCGGATCAGGCGCCTGCGGGCGGATCGGACAGCCGCATGACGGCGAGGAGCACGCCCGCCGAGGCGGCACCGACCGCCCCGATCGCCATGTCCCCGATCGTGTCGGCGTACGTGACGTAGATGGAATCGGTGACGAACTCGCGTCCGGCCCATTCCACCATCTCCCACAGCGCGCTCACGGCGAGACCGATGATCGGGGAGAGGACGAGGGGTGAGCGGCGGGCGCCGGGGTGTCCGGTCGCCGGCGCGACCACGCGGACATGGGCGAGCAGAAGGTAGGTTGCGACGGTGATCGCCCCGGTCGCGGCAAAGTGCACGACGAGGTCCCAGGCGGGCACCGTCGTGTAGAGGTCGTAGACGTTGCTCCACGCCGCCGTGAGCAGGATGACGCCGAACAGGAGGTCGGCCGCGGGGCGCATCGCGACGAACCGCGGGAGCATCAAGCCCGGAAGGGTGAAAGCGAGGATGCCGGCGTCCGTGGGTTCATAGAGGACGAAGGCGACCACGACCCCCATCAAACCGATCACCCGCACCGCGTCGGCGGCGACCGCCGTCGGGGTACGAGCGGGGCGGAGGAAATTCCTCGCGAGGGTAGTCATGAATCGACCTTCAGGAGCGCGTGAACCGGAAGGTGGTCGGAGGGCCACCCCGCAGAGGTGCGGAACGTGTTGACGCCGACGGATGCCACATCGATTCCTCCGGTGACGCCGATCCAGTCGATGCGCGGCCCGCGCCGAGGAGACCGATAGTCGGCGAACGTCGCCCATTCCGAGGTCAGGCGGCGTCGCGCCGACGGCCACGTGTCGCGGAGCCCCTCGCCCCAGAGTTCCCGCGCCGTCGCCGACCCGGGGCGCGCGTTCATGTCACCGAGGAGCACACCGGGGACGCCCGCGTCGAGGATCATCGCGTGCAGCGCGCGCACGGCGTGCAGCCGCGCCCGGCGCGAGAACACATCGAGGTGGGTGTTCACCACCACGATCTCGCGATGCGTCGAGCGGTCTCGCAGGCGGGCCACGACCGCGATGCGGGGCACCGGGTTGCCCCAGCCGCGGGAACCGGCGACGGAGGGGGTGGGGGACAGGGCCACCTGCTCACCGGAGACGAGCTCGAGCCGCTCGGAGTCCCAGAACAGCGGGCACCCTTCGCCCTGTCCGTCGCGGCCGCGGCCGTGTCCGAGCCGCCGATACGTGCCGCCCAGCGCGTCCTCGACGGCATCCGCCTGCGAGGGCATCGCTTCCTGGATGCCGAGGATGCTCGGCCGCTCGATGCGCAGCAGCGCCTCGACGGCGCGTCGACGCCGAACCCACCGGTCCGCCGGTCGTATCGACAGGGGGAGTCGGCGCCGGATGTTGAAGGTCATCACGTGCAGCCAGGGCGCGTCGGTCGCGCCGATGAGCGGTCGCCGGCCCATCACGCCGCCAAGCGGTGGATGTTCCGCGTTGCCCGGGGGTGGCGCAGAACGCGTCGCAGCAGGCGACGGTCCCACCGCACCGGGGGAAAGTCATGCGGCCAGTGCATCAGCACGGTCCGGGATCCTCGGCGTACCCGCGTCCCGAACGACCGGGCCTCGGCGAACGGGCGCATCGAGATGGTCATGTGTCCCCGGCCGACGGCGGCGATTCGGTGCCGCTCGCCGAGGTGGAAGGCGAGGTCGATGTCATCGTGCGTGTCGGCTCGACCCCGGTGCACGGACGCACGCACGGAGCGCCACGCCTCGGTGCGCATCGCCAGGTTCGATCCGAAAAGGGGCCAGTGACCGAGCGCGAGGCCCACCACCACGGTGTAGAGGCTCAGGTAGGCCGCGGCCAGGGGTCGACGCAGCCACGTCGGACCGTCGTGGAACGTGGCGCCGGCGAAGACGGCTCCGATGCGGGGGTCGGCCTGGATCGCTCCGACCATCTTGCGGACCCAGCCCGGACCCGGGCGGCAGTCGGCGTCCAGGCGGAGGATGATCGCGGAGCGGGCTGCATCGTAGCCCGCCGCCGCGGCGGCAGGGATCCCCGGTTCGGCGCAGGCGATGACGGTCGCGCCGTGAGCGCGGGCCACAGCCGCGGAGCCGTCGTGAGAACCGTTGTCGACGACGATGACCTCATCGACGCCGAGGCTTTGTCGGGCGAGGTGTTGCAGGCAGGTCTCGAGCGCCGCAGCGTCGTCCTTCACCGGAATGACGACGCACACGCCGGACGCCGCCGGCGACGGGGTCAGATGGAACACGACGATGCCTCCTTGGCGAGGTGTCCGGCCACGCTATCCGGGCCGGCGTGCCGTCGCGCCCAGCTTGACACGTCGGTTCACCGCGGATAACGCCCCCGGGCCCGTCGTGCGAGCCCGGGGGCGCGGGGTCAGTCCTCCGAGACCGTCACGGTCACCTCGATATTGCCGCGCGTCGCGTTGGAGTAGGGGCAGATGAGGTGTGCGGCATCGGCAAGGTCTTGCGCCTGGTCGGCCGGGAGGTCGGGGATGACCACCTCGAGCTCGACGGCGAGGCCGTACCCGCCTTCACCGTTGCTTCCGATGTGGACCCGTGAGCCGACACTCGAGTTCTCCAGGGTGACCTTCTGCGCGCGGGCCGCCGCCTGGAGCGCGCTGTGGAAGCAGGCGGCGTACCCGGCGGCGAAGAGGGCCTCCGGGTTCGCGCCGCCGCCGGGTCCGCCCATTTCGCGGGGGATCCGGAGATCCATGTCGACGTGTCCGTCGACCGTGCGGACGGCGCCGGCGCGTCCCTCTCCGGTGGCGAGGGCTTCGGCGGTGTAGATGGCGTCCATCTGTCTCCTTCCGTGAGGTGTCACGAGGCGGTCGCCTCGTTGCCCGCCTGCACGCGCGCGGTGAGCTCGTGCAGGGAGTCCATGAGCGCGCGGGCGGCGTCGATGCCAATCCCCATGCACTCCGCGATCTGCCGGGGGACTTCGTGCATCTCGTCACGCAGCGCCTCCCCGGCTTCGGTGAGGGAGACGTCGACCACACGCTCGTCGTCGCTGCGCCGACCGCGGGTGACGTATCCCCGCCGCTCGAGACGACGCAGGAGCGGGGAGAGGGTGCCGGAATCGAGTGCGAGACGATCGCCGATCCGTCGCACCGAGAGAGGACCCTCCGTCCACAGCGCCACGAGCACGAGGTATTGCGGGTACGTGAGATCCCACGGACGAAGCACGCGGCGGTACGCCTGCGTCGTCGATCGACTCGCGGCATAGAGCGAGAAGCACACCATGTCGTCGACGCCGGCCATCGAAAAAGCATTGCGCACAATTGAACTGTGCACAAGTCAATGGAGACGACGAAAGGTGCGGAGGTGCGCCGCGTACCCTGGACCGGTGACCCGCGTGCTCAACATCAGCGCCTACCTGTTCACGTCCCTGACTGATCTCGAGACGTTGCGGGAGGCGCTGCTCTCGCGTGCGGTCGGCGCCGACCTGCGCGGCACTGTCATCCTCGCGGAGGAGGGGATCAACCTTTTCGTGGCGGGTGAGTCGGCCGCGGTGCGGGGTTTCCTCGCCGCGTTGCGCTCCGATCCGCGACTTTCGGCGCTCACGGCCAAAGAGAGCTGGTCGGACGACCAGCCGTTCGGGAAGATGATCGTCAAGGTCAAGCGCGAGATCATCCGCATGGATCAGCCGACGATCCGTCCGGAGGTGGGACGCGCACCGGCGGTGTCTCCCGAACGCCTCAAACGATGGCTCGACCAGGGGACCGATGACGAGGGGCGTGAGGTCGTGATGCTCGACACCCGCAACGCCTTCGAGGTCGACTACGGCCGCTTCGACGGTGCCCTCGACTGGCGAATCGATCGGTTCACGCAGTTCCCGGACGCGGCGCGGGCGGCGCGCGAAGACCTGGCGGGCAAGACCGTCGTCAGCTATTGCACCGGCGGGATCCGCTGCGAGAAGGCGGCGATCCACCTGCGCGAGCAGGGAGTGGATGCCTTCCAGCTCGACGGAGGGATCCTCGGCTACTTCGAGCGGGTGGGCGGCACGCACTGGAGCGGGGAGTGCTTCGTGTTCGACGAACGCGAAGCACTGAGCGCCGACCTGTCCCCTCGCGCCCGGTCGTCCTCCTAGGAGGCGACGACCGCCTGGGCGACCCGGGTCCCCGACACGAGGGCTCCCTGGATCGATGCGGTGTCGCGATGGTCGCCCGCGACGTGCACCCCGTCCGTCACGAGCGCCGTCGACCTGAGGCGCAGCGGGGCCGGTTGGGCGGGAAGCGCGTCGGGGATGTCGTCGCGCCGCAGGAGTCGCCAGCCGGTTGCCGCCGGTCCCCAGATCGTCACCAGGTGCCGACGCACGGCCGTCTCATCGGCGGCGTCCGACGGCGACAGCAGGCACGTCGCCTGCACCAGGTGCTGCCCCGCCGGTGCGTACTCGGGAACCGTGTGAGAGATGACGGCCGTGTTCACGACGGGGCCGGAGCGGGTTCCGTCGACGTGGACGGCGCCTGAGGCCGAGGGCGGCGCGTCCGCGTCGAACCACCACGTCTGCAGCCCGCGCGTGACGGGGCGGGGCAGATCGACGAGATCGGAGACGACGTCGGGTCCGGTGGCGACGACGACCTTTCCCGCACGGAGGGTGTCGATGTCCGGCCCGACGACCAGGATCCGGGGACCGTCGCGATCGATGCGGGCGACACGGTGCGACAGACGGATGCGGCCACCGGCCCCGCCGACGCGCCGTGCCAACTGTCGGGGGAGCGCCTCGATGCCGGTCGCGGGGAGGGCGGGACGTCCGAGTGCGAACATCCGCATCAGCAGCCGGACGAAGGCATCGGAGGTCGCGCCGGATCCGTCGGCGAGCACTCCCGCGAGGAACGGTTCGAGCACCCGGGCGCGCAACGGGCCGTGGATGCCCGCCGTGTCCCACGCGTCCGCCAGCGGTATGTCTCGACCCCGTACCGCACGCCGCGGGGCGACGATCGTGGGGAGGGCCCAGCGAGCCAGAGCGCTCAGCTCCTGCGGATCGAGGAGGCCGCTGGCCAGGGTACGCGGCAGCCGTGCGGGATGGCGCAGCGGATGCGCGAGCTCGACGGTGCGCCCCGCCAGGCGGACGCGGACGGCGACGGGGAAGGACCGCAGTCCGAGGGAATCGACGTCGATGTCGCGGCGGACGGCCGGATACGCCGGATTGAGCACCTGGAACCCGCGGTCCAGCAGGAAGCCGTCGACGCGGTCCGTGCGCTGCCGGCCGCCGACGCGGTCCTGCGCTTCCAGGACGACGACTTCCCGACCGGCGCGCGCGAGCTCGAGCGCGCACCGCAGGCCCGCCAAACCCGCACCGATCACGACGACCTCGGCACTGTCCATGACCGAAGCGTACGGTGGGCGGTGTCGGAGGCGGCCCCGGGTGGCGCGGACGGTCCTACCCTGGGATCATGCGTCACCCTCAGCGCCACCCGGTCGGACCCGGTCAGGAGTCGGTGTGGGACTATCCCCGCCCGCCGCGGGTCGAGCGCGTCGACCGACGCGCCGTCATCGTGCTCGGCGGCGAAGTGATCGTCGATACGGATGATGTCGTCCGAGTGCTGGAGACCAGCCACCCCCCGACGTACTACCTTCCGATCGCGGACTTCGTCACGGGCGCGTTGTCGCCCGGGGAAGGGACGTCGATGTGCGAGTTCAAGGGTCGCGCGCGATACTTCGACGTGCTCGGCGGCGACGCGGTGCGTCCGCGTGCCGCGTGGACCTACCCGACCCCGATGCCGGGATTCGGCGATCTTTCCGGTCGTGTCGCGGTGTACGCGGAGGGGATGGACCGGTGCGAGATCGGAGGAGTCGTCGTTCAGCCCCAGCACGGCAACTTCTACGGCGGGTGGATCACCCCCGACGTGGTCGGTCCGTTCAAGGGTGTCCCCGGCTCCATGGGATGGTGAGAGGGTGAATGACATCGTCGAGACCCGTCCGCGCACCGGAGCACTCGTCGGCGCGGTGATCGCCGACATCGCCGTCGTGATCGCCTTCGTCGCCCTCGGGCGCGCCTCTCACGCCGAACAGGTGTGGTCCGGACTGTGGGCGACGGCGTTGCCGTTTTTGGTCGGCCTCGCGCTCGGTTGGCTCCTCGCACGGGCGTGGCGCCGGCCGCTCTCGCCGCTTCGTGCGGGAATCCCCGTCTGGTTGGCCACCGTGGTGGGGGGAGTCCTCGTGCGGGCGATCTTCGACACCGGCACGGAGGTGTCGTTCATCCTCGTCACCGCGGGGGTGCTTCTCGTCGGCCTCGTGGGGTGGCGCGCGGTCGCGGCACTGGCGCGGCGGGCGCGCACCGTCTGATGGCGGACGGCGGGCGCCGGTGATGAGGGTCGATCCCAAGCGGGAGCTCGCCGGCTACACGGCGCGACGGAACGTCTTCGACGAGATCGTGGTGCCGCCGCGCCGGTTCGCGATGGTCGACGGATCCGGCGACCCGAACACATCGGACGCCTATCGCGACGCCCTCGCCACCCTCTACCCGTTCTCCTACGCACTGAAGTCCATCGCGAAGCGAGAGCTCGGGCGGGACCATGTCGTCGCCCCCCTGGAGGCACTGTGGTGGGCTGACGACATGGCATCCTTCACGACCGCCCGCGACAAGAAGGCGTGGTCGTGGACCGTCATGATCCTCGTGCCTGAGGGGATCGCGGAGGTGCATACCGACGCGGCACGCTCGGTCGCGCATCGAAAGGACGCCCCGGCGCTGGATCGGCTCCGCATCGAGAGCTTCGACGAAGGGCTTTGCATCCAGACGCTCCACGTCGGGCCCTATGACGAGGAAGGTCCCGTGCTCGCACGACTGCACGAGCAGGTGATTCCGGAACGCGGGTTCCGCATGCGCGGTGTTCACCATGAGATATACCTGGGCGATCCGCGACGAAGCGCTCCCGAGCGGCTGAGGACGATCCTCCGACAGCCGGTGTCGAAGGACCGCGGGCGATGAAAGCGGCTCTCATCCTCGGCACCCAGCTCTTCGAAGAGCATCCCGCCTATGCGGACGAGGAGATCGATGTGTTCTTCTTCGTCGAGGCGAGATCCTCGTTCGCGAGGCGGCGCTACCACGCGCACAAGCGCGTGCTGCTGCTGGCCGGCCTTCGTCATGCCGCCGCGGCCGCAGAGCAGCGCGGTCGAGCCGTTGCGCGAGTGCCGCTCCACGAGGGTCTCGGCTTCGCGCAGGCACTGCGGCGGATGATCCGGGAATACGATGTGGACGGTCTGGCCTGGATGAGCGCCACCGATCGGGCCGTCGACCGGCGCATCAGCTCGGTGTGCGACGAGGCGGGAATCTCGACGCGTCGTTACGACGACGCTCTCTTCCTGACACCGACGGCGGACCTCGACGCGTGGTTCGCCGAGCATCCGGCTGCCCGCATGGAGGATTTCTACCGATGGCAGCGCAGACGCACCGGCATCCTCATGGACGGCGCGGCGCCGGCGGGGAAACGGTGGAACTTCGACGCGGACAACCGTGAACCGTTGCCCCGCGACGGGATCGAGGTGCCCGCGCTCCCGGACGTCGACATCGATGAGCTCACGGCGTCGGCGATCGAGGACGTCGCGAGTCACTTCCCGGGCGCGCCGGGTGACCCGCGGGAGTTCTGGCTCCCGGTCACACCCGCCCACGCGCGAGCATGGCTCGACACCTTCGTCGACGAGAGGCTCGCGTCCTTCGGCCGGTACGAAGACGCGATGGCGGCGAACGAGCCCTTCCTCTTCCACAGCGTGGTCAGCCCCCTGTTGAACGTCGGCCTTCTCGCTCCGGCGGAGGTCGTCTCCGCTGTCGTCGCCCGACGAGATGATGTTCCCCTGGCCGCCGTCGAGGGGTTCACGCGACAGGTGATCGGCTGGCGCGAGTACATGCGGGGCGCCTACCGTGCGTGGCCGGATCTCATGACGGCGAACCACTTTCGTCTCGGCAGGGATCTCGAGGAGTGGTGGTACACGGGAGTGGACGTCCCCGAGGAGATCCCGTTGCCGGTACGCACCGTGCTCGCGCGTGTCATGCGATACGGCTACGCGCATCACATCGAGCGACTGATGGTATTGGGCAACTGGTTCCTGCTGCAGGGATACGATCCGCGCGCGGTGTACGAGTGGTTCTCCGCGCTGTTCGTCGACGCGTACGAGTGGGCGATGGTACCCAATGTGCAGGGGATGAGCCAGTACGCGGACGGCGGTCGCGTGGCCACCAAACCCTATATATCCGGAGGCGCATATCTTCAGCGCATGGGCTCGTGGTGGCCGACCGAGAGGGCTGCCCGCGAGTCCGCGTTCACCGCCGCGTACTGGCGTTTCCTCGACGAGCACGAGGATCTCCTTGCCGGAAACCCCCGTCTGAACATGCCCCTCGCGCAGATGCGCAGACGGCGCGAATCCGCCTGACCGAACCCGAGTCCATCACCGTCCCGCGAGCGCCGCGCGCATGAGGACGCGCGGAGCGAGGCGATCGAGGTCGGCCTCGGCGCCGACGATCTCGGCGTGGAGGGCGTGCTCCGGTTCGCACGAGACGAATCCGTGTCGCGCGTAGAACGGAGCATTGAACGGCGGGGTGACGAACGTCCGAAGGGTCATCTCCTGGTGGCCGCGCGCCGATGCGGTGTCCATCGCCGCGGCCAGCAGGGCGGCTCCGACGCCTCGTCGTGCATGATCGACATGCACGGACAGCTGTTCGAGGTGGCAGAGTCCCGGCCGCTCGAGCACCTGCGCGAAGCCGACGACCCGTCCGGAGAGCTCGGCGACGAGGATGAATCCCGGCATGGCGGCGCGGACGAGACCGGACTCTGTTTCGAAGGCCTCGTCCACCCCGAGTGAGGCGACGAGCGCACGGTCTGCGGAGGCCTCGACCTGTTCGAGCGCACCGGCGTCGGCTTCGTCGGCGAATCGGATGTCCACACAGCGACCCTACGTCGACCGCCGACGCGCCCCGGGAGATGGCGCCGCTTCTCGATACGATCGCCTCATGACGCGTTCGGCTCCCATCGAGGATGTGCCCATCGGCGGTGACATGATCCGTCTCGGGCAGTTCGTCAAGTACGCCGGCCTGCTCGATTCCGGCGGAGACGTGAAGGAGGCGATCATCGACGGCTACGTGAGTGTCAACGGCGAGGTGGATCGCCGCCGCGGTCGTCAGCTCCGGGTCGGTGACATCGTCGGATTCGACGGCCGCCGCGTCCGCGTGCAGGCCTGACGCAGATCACCCCCCGAGAGGCTGTGACGGCCTCCGACGACAGCAGCGGTCGCCGAGTCGCGCGTCACGCGGCCGAGGTCCGACCGTTCGTGGCGGCGTGTCGCGCCAGTGCCTCGCCGATGCGCGAGATCGCGTCGGCGAGGATCGGTCGGGGCAGGGCGAAGATGATCCGGGCGTGACCTTCCGCGGCCTCGCCGCAGGCGGCACCGTCGGTGAGGGCGACATCGGCATGCGCGCGGAACCACTCGCCGAGGTCGCCTTCCAGTCCGTATGCGCGGAAGTCGATGAGGGCGATGTAGGTGCCCTCGGGCATCGTGACGCGGGCCAGTGGTGCGTGCTCGGCGAGCAGGTCGATCAGAGTGCGTCGGTTCCCGTCGAGGTAGTCGACGACCTCCCCGAGCCACTCGGTGCCGTCGCGGTACGCGGCGATGTTCGCCACCACGCCGAGCGTCGAGGTGCCGTGACCGGACCACATCGCGTGCTCGGCCCAGATGGAGGCATCGGCGTCGTTCGAGACGATCAGCTGTGCGCACTTGAGTCCGGCCAGGTTGAACGCCTTCGAGGCCGAGGCCGCGGTGATGGTGTGCGACGCGGCGACATCCGAGATGGAGGCGTAGGGGATGTGTCGCGCGCCGTCGAAGACGAGGGGGGCATGGATCTCGTCGGCGAACACCCGGCCGCCCCTGCGGTGGACGACTTCGGCCACGGCAGCGAGCTCATCCGCCGTGTGCACCGTGCCGAGCGGGTTGTGCGGATTGCACAGGACGAGCAGCCCCGCGCCGTCGTCGAACGCCCGCCCGATACCCTCGAGGTCCATCGTCATGCGTCCGTCGCATTCGATCGAGGGGACCTGGATCACCTCGCGTCCGTGCATCTGCGGGACGAACAGGAACGGCATGTAGGCGGGCGTCGGCACGATCACGGCTGACCCGGCCGGGGTGAAGTGCTCGATCGTCGCTTCGAACGCTGCGATCACATCGGGAACGGGATGGATGCGACCGACCGGAATGCGCCATCCGAAGCGCTCGGCGTACCAGTCGGATGTGGCCCGTGCGAGATCCGCCGTCAGCCATGCCGGGAGATATCCCGTGAGGCCGCGGGCGATGGCAGCGGCGAGAGCGTCCTGCACGGCGGGAGCGACACCGAAATCCATCTCGGCGACCCAGGCGCCGGTCTTCCCCGGATACGCGGTCCACTTCATGCTGCCCGCGTCGCTCAGATCGGTCGTTGTGATCTCGTCGAATCGCCTCACCGGTGTCGTCCCCTCTTCGCCGCATCCGCCGACGAGGTTCGGGCGGACAATCCACCGTCGCACACATTGTCAAGCCGGTGCGTGGGGTACGGCGGGATTCGTACCGTGTGGGGATGAGCGATCGCGAACATCTCAGCGAAGAAGACAAGACACGTCTCGCGGCGGGGGAGGGGGACACACTGCCCCCGGCGCCCCGCGGATCCGACGAGGGTGCTCCGGCGCCGTCGATTCCGTCGCCGGACACGCCGGCACCGGATGCCGACGACGACTTCGGCGATGAGGGGTGAGCGCTCCCGATTGCGGGCGTGTGCTCGACTGATGGGCGAAGAGCCGGACGACCCGTTCGCGGTTGTCCGGCTCTTCGCGCGTCACCGCACGATCAGGTCGTGGACTCCGAACGCGCGGGGAGGACCCAGCCGCGACGAGGGAAGTGGCAGGTGTAGCCGTTCGGGATGCGGAGCAGATAATCCTGGTGCTCGGGCTCGGCCTCCCAGAAGGGTCCGGCCTTCTCGATGGTGGTGACCGCTGCTCCCGGCCACAGACCTGACGCGTCGACGTCGGCGATGGTGTCCCGCGCCACGCGCTCCTGCTCCGCGTCCAGGGGGAAGATGGCCGAGCGGTAGCTGGTGCCGATGTCGTTGCCCTGTCGGTTGAGCGTCGACGGATCGTGAATCTGGAAGAAGAACGCGAGGATGTCGCGATAGGTGGTCTTGGCCGGGTCGAAGACGATCTCGACGGCCTCCGCGTGCCCGGGATGGTTCCGATAGGTCGCGTGCGCGTTGACGCCGCCGGTGTAGCCCACACGGGTTTGGACCACTCCGGGCTGCTTCCGGATGAGATCCTGCATTCCCCAGAAGCATCCGCCGGCGAGCACGGCGGTTTCGAGCCCGTCGACCTCGGTGATTGCTCCGTCGTTCGTCATTCGGCACGTCCCTTCTGATCGCTCTCGTCGTCATCCGCGAAGATCCCGCGATGCTCCCCGTATCCTTCCGCCACGAGATCATCTCGGTGGACGAATCGCAGCGCGGCGGAGTTCATGCAGTATCGCAGGCCGTCGGCCGTGCGGGGGCCGTCTCGGAACACATGTCCCAGGTGACTGTCAGCTGCGCTGGAGCGCACCTCGGTGCGGGGCACAAGCAGAGACCAGTCCCGACGGGTACGAATCGCTTCGGGAATGATCGGCTGAGTGAAGCTCGGCCATCCGGTGCCGCTGTCGAACTTGTCGACGGAGGAGAACAGCGGCTGGCCGGAGACGACGTCGACGTAGATCCCGGGCTCGTGGTGGTCCCAGTAAGCGTTGGCGAAGGCCGGTTCGGTGCCGTCTTGCTGTGTCACGCGGCGCTGCATGTCGGAGAGGCCTCCCAGGGCCTCAGGGGTGGCGTGGTCGTCGTTCATGTCCATTTCCTCCGCTCCGGGACGCGCCGGGGTGGTGCGTCCATCACTGCAACGTCGGCGGTCCCGGAAATGGTCCCGTGAACCTGGGTGCGCCCTGAGAACATGCCCGGCGCGCTGCCGGGGCGGCTCAGCGAGCGTATCGTGGCGATATATCGTCGAGTATCGTCCGCGGGGCGAAGAGAGGGGTCATCGTGAACACGTCGTTCTCATCGGGGCAGTTCGGGGCAGGCCGCGGATTCGGAGCCGCCGGCGGTGGCCTCTTCGACGCGATGGATCAGCTGCGGGAAGCCTTCGAGCAACGTTTCCCCACGCGCATGGCCCGCGGTGATGTCCGTTCGGCCGTGCTGTCCCTCCTGCTCGAGTCGCCCATGCACGGCTACCAGATCATCGCCGAGATCGCTGAGCGCAGCGGCGGGGTGTGGAAGCCCAGCCCGGGCTCGGTCTACCCCACATTGCAGATGCTGGCCGACGAGGGACTCATCACGGCCGAAGAGTCCGGCGGCAAGAAGACCTACTCGCTCACCGAGGCCGGCCGCGCGGAGGCCGAGAGCGTCGCGGATCGATCGGCGCCGTGGGAGATGCCGGGGATGAAGGACGCCGCACGTGCCGCCGCGCTGCCCAAGGCCGGAGTGAAGCTCGCCCAGGCCGCCGCCCAGGTCGCACAGCACGGGACGGCGGATCAGGTCTCGGAGGCCGAGCAGGTCCTCGACGACGCGCGTCGTAAGCTCTACTCGATCCTCGCCCGGGACTGATCGGATGCCGGCCCGACGTCGGCACCGGGCGTCGCACACGGGAGGCCCGATGACCGACGTGGGGGATACCCGCGCCCGCTACCGACGGATCCTGCGCTTCGCCGCGCGCTACATGGTGCAGGCGTGGTGGTTCGAGCTGTTCCTGCCGCGCATCGGCCTCGCCTCTCTCGCTGCCCGTGGCCGCGCGCGTCGGTTGCAGCGCCTTGCCCGCAACTTCCACGCTCTCGCGGTGTCGCTGGGCGGGCTCATGATCAAGGTGGGGCAGTTCATGTCCTCGCGCCTCGACGTGCTGCCGCCGGTCATCACCAAGGAACTGGAGGGGCTCCAGGACGAGGTGCCGCCGGTCCGCTTCGAAGAGATCCGCGCTTTCGCCGAGGCGGAGCTGGGTGCGCCGCTGTCGGCGATCTACGAATGGATCGATCCGGAGCCGCTCGCCGCAGCCTCTCTCGGCCAAGCGCACCGTGCACGGCTGCTCGGCGTCGAGGCCCTCGAGGTCGGCTTCGCGGAGGTGGTGGTGAAGGTCCAGCGGCCCGGAATCGATCGGATCGTCGACGTCGACCTGGCCGCGCTGCGCCGCGTCGCCGCATGGCTGAGCCGGGTGCGAGTCGTGCGGGAACACGTCGATCTCCCGGCGCTGCTGGAGGAGTTCGCGATCACCAGTCGCGAGGAGATCGACTACCTCCACGAAGCGGCCAACGCCGAGCGATTCCGTGAGGTCTTCGCGGGAGACCCGCGCGTCGGCACCCCCGACGTCGCGTGGGAACGCTCGACGCGTCGGGTTCTGACGCTGGCCGATGTCACCGCGATCAAGATCACCGACCGCGACGCGCTCCGAGACGCCGGAATCGATCCCACCGAGGTCGCGCACGAGTTCGCGGCCGTGATGTTCGACCAGCTCTTCACCCACGGGTACTTCCATGCCGATCCGCATCCCGGCAATGTGTTCGTCACGCCGACCCCGGAGGCGGAGCGACCCTGGTCGCTGACGTTCATCGACTTCGGGATGATGGGGGAGGTTCCCGACCGGCTGCGTCGCGGACTGCAGCAGCTGATCATCGCGGTGGCCGCACGAAACGGCCGCCAGCTGGTCGACAGCATCCGCGACGTCGGAGTTCTCCTGCCGTCGGCCGACACCGTCGAACTCGAGCGGGCCATGACAACGCTGTTCGCCCGCTTCGGCGGCATGGGGTTCGCCGAACTCCAGGAGGTCGACCCGCGGGAGTTCCGCGACTTCGCCATCGAGTTCCGCGACCTGGTGCGGCGCATGCCGTTCCAACTCCCCGAGAATTTTCTGCTGGTGATCCGTGCCGTGTCTCTCACGTCGGGGGTGTGCAGCGCCCTCGACCCCGCCTTCAACATCTGGGACGCCGTCGAGCCGTACGCGCAACGCCTGATCCGCGACGAGCGCGGCGGCCTGGTCCAGGCGTTCGCGAAGGAGGCCGCATCGGTGGCGGGGCTGGTCGCCCGCATGCCGCGGCGGGTCGACGACGTCCTGACCCGCCTCGAAGACGGACGTCTCGCCGTCGACTCGCCCCGCCTGGATGCGCGGGTGCGCGGGCTGGAGACACTCGCCCGTCGTGTGGTCTCGGCCGTGCTGTTCGCTGGCCTCCTGATCGCCGGAGCCGTCCTGCGTCCCGAAGACGCGGTCATCGGAGCGTCGCTCATGATCGCTTCCGTGCCGGCGCTCCTGCACGCCCTGCTGGCCGGCGTCATCGCGCGGCGCGTCCCGTGAGAGGTTCGCCTGCACCACCGCGCCCCCGCTAGCGTGGGAGACCGAGAGGGGGCACCGCGTGACCATCACATCGTTTCCGATCGTCGGCATCGTCCTCGCGGTGGTGTCCGCGCTCTTTCTGACGATCGCGAACTTCCTGCAGTCGCGGGGGGTGGCTCGCGCCGCGACCGGCGGTGCAGGCATCGGCGCGGTGGGGTTCTGGCGTCTGGCGCGCGATCCGATCTGGCTGGTCGGAGGAGCCCTGTTCGGCCTCGCGATCGTGGTCCAGCTCGCGGCACTCGCGTTCGCGCCGCTGATGGTCGTGCAGCCGGTCGGCGTGGTCGCCCTGGTCTTCGCGTCATTGCTGACGGCCTTGGTGACGCGCACGCGGCCACGGTGGCGGGAGGTCATCTCGATCGCGGTCTGCGTCGTGAGCCTCGGCGTGTTCGTTTCCGTCGCCGCGGCCGTGAGTGAACAGACGACGATCACCGATACGCAGCTGATCGCCGTTCTGATCGTCCTCCTGGCCGTTCTCGCGCTGACCTTCGGCGCACTCGCGGTCTTCCGTCGTCGCCGCACGCCGGCGGTGGTCTACGTGCTGTTGGGCGGCCTGTACTCGGGCTTCGTCGCGACGCTCGGCAAGACCGTGATCCTCCGCGTGCAGACGGCGATCCGTCATCGCGACGACGTGCTCGATGAGACCAACCTGCTCACGATCGCGTGTGCGGCCGGCATCGCCGTGGCCGGTGCCCTGTCGATCTGGTTCGTGCAGACCGCCCACACCGTCAACAACCCCCAGGTCGTGGTGGCGGGACTGACGGTGGTCGATCCGTTCGTCGCCGTCGTCCTGGGGATCACCGTTCTCCAGGAGGCAGCGAGCGCACCCGTGTGGAGCTTCGCCGTCTTCGCGGTGGCCGGCACCGCCGCCATCGCCGGCGTGTGGGCGCTCGCCCGAGAGCAGCCGGCGGAGGCATCTGCCGGCGGCGCACCGGCGGATGCGTCGACGCGAACGAGCGGATGACTACGCTCGAAAGCATCGTCGTCCCCGGACCCTCAGGAGAGAACCAGCCCGTGCCCACCGCACCCGACGCCCGCGCCCACGCGGCCGACCTCGCCGACTTCGTCGAGGCCGCGCCGTCCAGTTTCCACGCAGCGGAGGAGGCCGCCCGCCGCCTGTCGGACGCCGGCTTCGTCCGCGTGCGTGAATCAGCGCCGTGGCCCCGTGCATCGGGTGGGCGCTTCTTCGTGGTCCGCGACGGTGCGCTCATCGCGTGGGCGGTCCCGGCGACGCCGGATGCCGCGACCGGTGTGCGGATCTTCGGCGCGCACACCGACTCGCCGGGCTTCAAACTCAAACCGCGACCGACCACGGGGCGCCTCGGTTGGCTGCAGGCCGGCGTCGAGGTGTACGGCGGGCCTCTTCTGAATTCGTGGCTTGATCGCGAACTGCGTCTGGCCGGCAGGCTGGTGCTCGACGACGAAAGCGTCGTGCTCGCAGCGACAGGGCCACTGCTGCGCCTGCCGCAATTGGCCATTCACCTCGACCGAGCGGTCAACGAGGCACTGTCCATCGACCGGCAGTCGCAGACTCAGCCGGTGTGGGGGCTGGGGAGCACCGATTCGGCCGATCTCCTCGCCGAGCTCGCCGCCGCCGCCGGTGTCGACGCGGACCGCATCCGCGGATACGACATCGTGACCGCCGATGCCGCGCGCGGGGAGGTGTTCGGTCGCGACGATGTGTTCTTCGCCGCCGGGCGTCTCGACGACCTCGCGTCGGTGCACGCGGGGGTCGTCGCGATGATCGCCGCAGCCGACCAGGTCGCCGATCACATCCCGATGCTCGCCGTCTTCGACCACGAAGAGGTCGGCTCGGGCACGCGGTCCGGCGCGGCCGGCCCGTTCCTGTCGGATGTCCTCGAGCGGATGTGGCTCTCTCTCGGGGCCGATCGCGAGCAGCAGCTCCGGTCCCTCGCCGAGTCCTGGTGCGTCTCGAGTGATGTCGGTCATTCGGTGCATCCCAACTACGCGGACCGGCACGATCCGGTGGTCCAGCCCGTCCTCGGGTCCGGCCCCATCTTGAAGATCAACGCCAACCAGCGTTACGCAACGGACGCGGCGGGGGCCGCGGCGTGGAATGCGTGGTGCGCCCAGGCGGGCGTGCACTCTCAGGAGTTCGTCTCGAACAACGCCGTCCCGTGCGGATCGACGATCGGACCGATCACCGCGACCCGACTGGGAATCCGGACGGTGGATGTGGGAATCCCGATCCTGTCGATGCACTCCGCTCGCGAACTGGCCGGTGTGAGCGATCTGTGGGATCTCCACCGCGTCGCCGCCACCTATCTGGGAGCCTGACCGTGCACCGGATCTTCGCGACGCCGTTCGCCGACCTCTACCCGCTCTACGTGGCCAAGGCCGAGCGGAAGGGGCGCACCCGGGCAGAGGTCGACCAGGTGATCTCGTGGTTGACCGGGTTCGACGAGGCCGCGCTGGCGGATCAGCTTGCGCGGCGATCCACCGTCGAGCAGTTCTTCGCCGATGCGCGGCTCAATCCGAACGCCGGGCTCATCACCGGCGTGGTGTGCGGCGTGCGCGTCGAGTCGGTCGAGGACCCGCTCATGCAGCGCATCCGATACCTGGACAAGCTGGTCGACGAGTTG
Organism: Microbacterium xanthum; assembly: GCF_034531355.1. Classification (NCBI taxonomy): domain Bacteria; kingdom Bacillati; phylum Actinomycetota; class Actinomycetes; order Micrococcales; family Microbacteriaceae; genus Microbacterium; species Microbacterium xanthum. The sequence continues at coordinate 289,226 of NZ_JAWHUE010000004.1, read as the reverse complement.
GCCAAGGGCAAGGCGATGGAGAAGGTGCTTCGTGCACCGTGACCGGAGGACGACATGACCGAACGGACCACCTGGGTGCTCGTCGACGGCGAGAACATCGATGCGACCCTGGGATCGTCGATCCTCGGACGCCGTCCCCAACCGGATGAGCGGCCGCGGTGGGACCGCCTGCTGAGCTTCGTGGAAGGGCGGTGGCGTCAGCCCGCCCGCGGGCTGTTCTTTCTCAATGCCTCCGCGCACCTGCCGATGTCCTTCGTGCAGGCGCTGCTGGCGTTGGGGTATCAGCCCGTCTCGCTGTCGGGACCGTCCGACGAGAAGGTCGTCGACATCGCCATCCAGCGCACGTTGCGCGCGCTGACCGCTCACGAGGGCGACGTCGTCCTGGTCAGCCACGATCGCGACTTCGTCGATGATCTGAGGGGGCTCGGGGAGGGCGACCGGCGCCTCGGTGTGCTCGCGTTCCACGAATTCCGAAGCAGTGAGTACGCCTCGATCCCGAACCTGGAACTGTTCGATCTCGAGTACGACGCGGACGCGTTCGACGCACCGCTGCCGCGTGTGCGCGTCATCCCCATCGAGGAATTCGATCCCGAGGTGTTCCTTCAGATCTGAACCCCGGCTCGGCGTAGCCTGAGGTGATGTCCTCTTCCTCCTCGTCGGAGCGCAGCGCCCGTGCGGAGTTGGCCGCCGTGGCCGCCGGACGGGGCCGTCATCTCGATCTGTCCGCCCTCCGATCCCTGCCGAGGGCGGCCGGCTCCCGTCCGGCCGCCGTGCTGATGCTCTTCGGGGTGCTCGACGATCTGCCCAGTGACCACGACGCGCATGACGCCGCGGTGTCGGCAGACCTCGACGTGCTGCTCCTCGCGCGAGCGACCACTCTCAACTCCCATGCCGGTCAGGTCGCGTTCCCCGGCGGTCGTGTCGATCCCGGTGACCGCGGACCGGTTGATGCTGCCCTGCGGGAGGCTCGCGAGGAGACCGGCCTCGATCCGTCGGGCGTCGACGTGCTCGGCGTCCTCGACGAGGTTCCGCTGGCTTACTCGCGACACGTCGTGCATCCGGTGATCGGGTGGTGGCGGCGCCCGTCACCGGTGCACGTGGTCGACGAGCGGGAGTCCTCCGACGTGTTCCGGGTACCTGTGGCGGATCTGCTCGATACCGATCGGCGCGGCACGGTCATCGTGCGACGAGGGAGTGAGTCCTGGCGGGGGCCGGGCTTCGTCGTCCCGCACGCGACGGGAGAACACGTGGTCTGGGGCTTCACGGCGATGCTCTTGGACCGACTGTTCGATCGTCTCGGGTGGACGGAGCCCTGGGACCGCAACCGCGAGTTCGTCCTCCCGTTTCCCGAGTGAGACACGCGTGCCCCGTCCACGAGAGGTGGACGGGGGCACGGAGGTGTGTGGGCGGATCAGTACCAGCCGACCGCCTGAGAGTGGTCCCAGGCGCCGCACGGCGAACCGTAGCGGCCGGAGATGTACCCGAGACCCCAGGAGATCTGGGTGGCGGCGTTGGTCTGCCAGTCGGCGCCGGCCGACGCCATCTTGCTCCCCGGGAGCGCCTGGGGGATGCCGAAGGCCCCGCTCGACGCGTTGTAGGCCTGGTAGTTCCACCCGGATTCCTTGTTCCACAGGGCGACCAGGCAGCTGAACTGGTCGTCGCCCCAGCCGTAGCCGCCGAGCATGCCACGCGCGATGGACTGCGCCTCGCCGGCGCTCGTGCCACCGGAGGCGTAGCCCGGGTTGGCCACGCCGGTCGTGGACCCGGACGAGGTCGAGCTCGAGGACTGCGCGGCCGCTTCGGCTTGTGCCTCGGCTTCGGCGGCTGCCGCCGCGGCCGCGGCTTCGGCCTCCTTGCGGGCCTGCTCCGCTGCCTCCTCTTCGGCCTTCTTCTTCTCCGCGGCCTCCAGGCTGCCGCGCATGCCCGCCACGTCCTCCGAGATGGCGGCGACGAGGGCATCCACATCGTCGGTCAGATCCGCGACGGCGGGTGAGGGGAGCAGATGTGCGCCGTCGAGGTCCTCGATCGCCTCTTCGAGGGCGTCCGTGTCGATCTCGGTCGCTGCGTCGCCGAGATCGAGTCCGGAGTCGGCGACGTCGCCTTCGACCTCGTCGGCCGACTCGAGCGCGGCGGCCGCGGCGGTCAGGGCCTCTTCCGCTTCGTCCGTGATGTCATCGAGGTCGAAGCTCGTCGTGGAAGCCGTCGGAGCCGGTGTCGCCGTCATATTCGACGCCAGCGCGTAGGCGGCGAGAGCAGGCGCCGAGGAGGCGGATGCGTGGGAGACGGCGGTGGTGCCGGTGATCGCGCCGACGGCGAGGACGCCGATCGCGAGGCTCGCGACGGCGACCGCCGGACGTCGTCGGTTCCGGCGTTCGGCCTCGCGCCGGACGCGCCGCGTGGTGACGGGGGAGGGATTCGTGTTCGTGTGTATCAAAACCAGGTTCCGTATCGGGATTTCGCGCCGTTGAGACGGCGATTCGCGTCGGCAGAGGTGGACACAAGTCCAAGAGTCTGCCAGACCCGACCTGAATGTGACCCGAACGTTACCTTCTCGCCCCGGCGCGTCGGACGCGGGCGCGCGCGGAGGGCGTCGCGATGGGGGCGGTGGGTCGGCCCCGTCAGTGGCCGGCCAGGTGCGCGGTCCATCCGAGCCGTGCGAGCCCTGCGGCGAGATCCCGTGCCGCACCGCGGGCGTGCCGCTCATCCCGTGTCGAATGCACGTCGATGGCCAGCGGTGGTGGGTCACCGAACTTCGGCACCTCGACCTCCGCCCACTCGTGGGCGGTCAGTCCGACCCGCGGGTGCGGCGTGCGCGCACCCACGACCTCGCCGTGGCACGCGAGCGCGATCACGTCGAGGGCGTCGGTCTTGGTCACCGCGAGATCGACCACGAGGGTCAGCGTCGCGACGGCGGCGTCCTCGTCCATGCCGCCAGCGTAGCTTCGAGGCGTCACTCCGTGGGGAACGCGGTATAGCTGAGGCTGACGGCATCGCCGTCTTCGAGCCCCCAGCCCACGTTGACGGTCCACTCGGACGTCTGCAGGAGCACCGTCTTGAGGTCGCCGACGTCGCCCGAGCTGATCGATTCGAAACCCTGTCCCTCGAGGGCGCCGATCAGACTCTCCGCGGCTGCCTCCCCCTCCACGGCGTACACCAGCGAGAAGGTGCCGTCGACCGCGTACGCGGCGACCAGATCCCCTGCGGGCAGCGGCAGGTCCGGCCAGCCGTCGGGGATGTCCGCTCCGCCTCCGGTGTCGAGGTCGATGTCGGTTCCGGTCTGTTCCTCGATGATCCGCTCGACGGCGTCCTCGGCGCCGCCGCCGATGAGCTGCTCCAGCGGGTTCGCGAAGCACCCGCTGAGGACGAGCAGGCTGCCCGCGGTCAGGGCGGTGAGCGGAACGAGTCGGTCGATGATGCGCATGGAAACCCCCAGATCGTCGTGAGCGTCGGGTCGCTCACTCACCACGAGGGTTCAACGTCCGCTCAGATACGTCAAGAGCGAGTCGGCGGGTCACCCGTGGCGGTCTCGGGTGTCCGCAGCTCGCTGAGCACCGCGACCCACCGGGCCAGAAAGGCCGGCTCGTCGAGGCGCTTGCGGCGCATCCACCCCGTCACCTCGGCGTTGCACTTGCTCGCGTTGCACGATCGGCACGCCGGAACGACGTTCTCGAGCGTGTAACGGCCCCCACGCGAGATCGGGATGACGCAGTCCTTCTGCAGGGGCCCCTGGTTGCCGCAGTAGGCGCACGCGCCCCATGCGACGCGGATCGCGCTCCACTGGAGATCCGTGAGGTCACTGCCGGACGCCGCGACCCGCTTCGTGCGCCGTCTGGCATATCGCGCGGCACGCGAGCGGGAGAGCGCCATGTCGAGAAGCCTAGGCCCCGTGCTCCGGGAGCAGGACCAGCTTGCCGACGTGTCGGCGAGAGGCCAGTTCCTCCTGGGCGCGATGCACCTCGGAGAGTGCGAATGTCTGCGCGATGAGCGGGCGCACCGCGCCGCGGCGCGCCAGATCCATCAGTGCGCGGAAGTGGGCGCGCGTGTGCATGGTCGATCCGATGAGGGAGATGTTGCCCAGGTACAGCGTTCGCACGTCGATGTCGATCTCGTGTCCCCCCAGTGCGCCGGCGACGACCCAGCGCGCGCCGGTACGCAGATGGGGGAGTCCGGACCGGATGTTCGATCCGGCGACCACGTCGAGGACTGCGGTGACACCATCCGGTGCGATCCGACCCACCTCCGACCACGCGTCGGACGATCGGTCCACGACGTGCGACGCGCCGGCCGCTCGGACGTCGGCGGCCTTGGCGCGACTGCAGACGGTGATGACCTCCGCGCCGCGGGCGACGGCGAGCTGGACGAGCGCGAGGCCGACCCCGCCGGAGGCGCCGGTGACGACGGCCAGGTCACCGCGGCCGAGCCCGGCGCGTTCGATCATGCCCATCGCCGTCCCGTACGCGATGGGCAGGGCGGCCAACTGCGCATCATCGAGCGGCGAGTCGTCGACGCGGTGTGCATGCGTGGCGGGAACGACCACGAACGGGGCATACCCGCCGTCGTATTCGCTGCCCAGGATGCGGACGGGAAGTGCGTCGTCGCCGGGCGCGTCATAGGTCGCAGGGTCGAGCACGACCCGCGCTCCCGTCATCGATGCGTCGACGGAATCGCCGACGGCATCCACGAACCCCGCCACGTCGCCCCCCGGGACCCGCGGGAAGTCGATCCGTCCGGTCCAGCCGGAGGGCGTCCCGTTCTCACCGTCGACGCCGTATGCGCCCTCCCGCGTCCAGAGGTCGGTGTTGTTCAGTGCGGCGGCGACGACGCGCACGCGGATCTGTCCCGGGCCGGGCTCGGGTACCGTGACCCGGTCGAGGGTGAGGACGTCCGGCCCACCGTGGGCATGGATGCGGGCGGCGATCATGGTCGGTGTGTCGTTCACGGCGGCTCCAGGTACACTGATCGGTGAAGTTGCTCGTCCCACGATAGGTACACAGAACAGTGAAGGCAACCGCCCTCGACCCCGAGACGTTGACCCCCGGCGCCCGCCGCATCCTCGACGCCGCGAGCGACCTCTTCTATCGGCGGGGCATCACGGCGGTCGGTGTCGACGCCGTCTCCGACGCGTCGGGGGTGACCAAGCGCACCCTGTACGACCGGTTCGGATCGAAAGACGTCCTGGTCGCGACCTACCTGCTCGACCGTGATCGCCGGTGGCGTGAGTTGTTCGAGCGGCGACTCGCAGAGGTCGGCGACCCTCGCGACCGTCTTCTCGTGCCCTTCCGTGTTCTGGGGGAGTGGAGTGGCGGCAATTCCCGCGGCTGCGCCTTCATCAACGCCCTCGCCGAGATGGCGGATGACGCGCACCCGGGCTACGACGTCATCATCGCAGAGAAGGTCTGGCTGCGCGGGTGTTTCGCGGCGCTGGCCCATGAGGCGGGCGCGGAGCATCCGGATTCGCTGGCGCTGCAGTTGGTGTGCCTTCACGAGGGCGCGCTCGCGGCGGTGCGTGTGGCGGGGGCGGGTGCTGTGGATGCGGCCGAGGCTGCCGCGCGAACGATCACCGCCGCGGCCCTGGGCGGCTGAGCAGAACGACGTGCGGCACCCCGTCGCCGTATCACCGGGCGGGCGGGCGCCTCTTGATGTGCAGGAGCGGCCGCGTGTGTCGATCGGTCGCCGGACCGAGAGGAACCGCCATGTCCGCCGATGCCGACCGTGCTGAGTTCGTCCTTCGCGAACGCCTGGGGGAGCGAGTCCGCTTTCCCGAGGACCCGGACTACGTCTCCGCGGTGATGCCGTGGAACCTCGCGTTCCCGCAACGGCCGTTCGCCGTCGTCGTCGCCGAGGGTGAGGCCGACGTCGTCGATGTCGTCCGCGCGGCAGCGGAGGCCGGGCTGCGGGTCGCGCCGCAATCGACGGGCCACGGAGCCGGGGCCCTCGCGGATTCCGACCTCTCGACGGCGATCCTGCTGTCCCTGCGCAGACTGCGGGGGGTCGCCCTCGACCCGGCCACGCGCGTGGCCAGGGTGTGTGGCGGTTCAACCTGGTCGGAGGTGGTGCGAGCCGGTGCCGCCCATGGCCTCACCGCCCTGCACGGCAGCGCCGGAGACGTCTCGGTGGCCGGCCTGGCCTTGAGCGGCGGTCTCTCCTTCTATGCGCGCGGAGAGGGCCTGACGGTCAACTCCGTGCGGTCGGTACGGGTCGTATGCGCCGACGGTGAGGTGCGGGAGGCCTCGTCCGAGGTGAACCCCGACCTGTTCTGGGCCCTGCGCGGCGGCTCCGGGGGCTTCGGTGTGGTGCTCTCGCTCGATGTCGAGATGTTCCCCGTCGACGAGGTGTTCGCGGGCATGCTCCTCTGGCCGGCCGAGGCCGCGGCAACCGTCGCACCCGCGTGGGCTGCCCTCACCCGTGCAGCTCCCGAGTCGGTGACCACGACCTTGCGCATCATGCACTTCCCGCCCCTTCCGGATCTGCCGCCGTTCTTGGCAGGGCGCTCGGTGGTGGTCGTGGACGGTGTCATGCGGGAGGACCCCGCCCGCGCGGAGGTTCTCCTCGAAGATCTGAGGCGGTTGTCGCCGGAGATCGACACCTTCGGGATGCGCTCGCCCGCGGAGGTCGTGGACCTCCACATGGACCCGCCCGCGCCCACGCCCGCCGTCACGGCGCACCGCATGCTGCGCTCGCTTCCCGACGACGCGGTCGGGCGGTTCGTGGAGGTGGGCGCGACATCGCCTCTGTTCATCCTCGAGGCTCGCCATGTGGGCGGGGCCGCGTCGCGACGCGCGGTCGGTGGTGGCGCCGTCTCGGCGCTGCGCGGGGAGTACATGGTGCTGGCGATCGCGGTCGTCCCGGAGCCGGGAGCCCGCGCCGATGCCGCCGAGGTGGTCCACGGCGTGGCCGACGGATTCGATGCGTGGCGGGAGGAGTCCTCGGCGCTCACCTTCATCGACGGGGGAGTCGACCCGGCCGCCGGCTTCGGGGACTCGATCGCGGCGCTGCGCGATGCCAAACGTCGATGGGACCCGCACGGCCTCCTGCTCGCCGCCGTCCCGGTCTGACGCTCAGCTCCGCGCCGCGGAGACCGCGGCTTGGAGGAGCCGTATGTGCAGCTGGAAGCTGCGTGTCATCTCCGCGGTCGAATGCGCGTTGAGCACGATCGTCACGTCGAGCTCGGGTGCGCTGAACAGGTGGGCGCCGGTGACGCCGAGATGTCCGATGGTGCGGGGGAGGCCTCGGAGCAGCGGGAAGAACTCGCCGTACCGCAGTTCCATGAGTCCGGTGCCGTAGTGGATGCCGCTGCGAAAGCGGTGGCGAGGCCGCTGCATCGCGTCGCGCCCCTCGGGACCGAGGAGGTCCCCGCGGTGCCAGGCCTGCGCGAACCGGGCCAGATCATCCAGGGTGGAGACGACTCCGCCGCCTCCCCAATCGCAGCTGAGCGCGGGCGCGTCCGCCAGGTCGGTGCCGTCGACGACGAGCGGGGCGATGTCCATCTCGGCGCGGGGTGTGCCCGTCGCACCGGCCCCGCCGGGGACGGTGTGGAAGGCGAGGGCGGAGGAGTTCATGCCCGTCGGGCCGAACACACGGGCGTGCAGCTGTTCGGCGAGGCTCGCGTCGCCGTGCTCCTCGACCACGCGGGCGAGAAGGACGTAGCCGGTGTCGGAGTAGTGGAAGCTCGTACCGGGTGCGTCGACCGGTGCCTGGTGGGCACGGGTGAAGTCGATCAGATCGTCCGGTGACCATCGCCGCCCGCGTTCGTGGGCGAGCAATCGCGGGAAGGGCGTGCCGGTGTCGTTGGCATCTTCGAAGTAGTCCGCGACGCCGCTCGTGTGCGCGGCGAGCATCCGCGGCGTCACCTCGTGTGCAGCATCGGCTGCGGCTCGGCGGAACAGGCCCGCGGTGGCGCTCTTCGGCAGGAGGTCGGTCACCGGGGCGTCCAGATCGAGTCGACCGCGCTCGGCGAGTTGGAAGGCGAGAGTGCTGGTCATCATCTTCCCGACGCTCGCCGTGTGGAATGGGCGCGCACGGTCGCCGTGCGCGAACTCCACCCCCGGGGCACGCACCAGCGCTTGCACCGGGGGGAGCTCGCGACGGCGCCGATCGCTTCGTGCCGCGGCCTTCTCCATCGCCCCGAGCGCCCGCGCGGTGCGGCGGTCGCGGCGCTTCGGCGTGTCGGCGTTCACAACAGTCTTCATATACCTAAGGGTAATATAAAAGGTGTTTCACAAGGAGGTTCGATGCAATTCCTCATCCTCGGAATGCTTCTCCTGGCGCCGATGTCGCTCTACGACGTGCACAAGCAGTTCGCCGGCGGCGCCTCGCTCTTCTACAGCGCGAGCTTCGGCAGCATCCAACGCGCGCTCGCGCGGCTCGCCGCCGACGGGTTCGTGGTCGTTCACGAGGAGGCGCGGTCTGCGCGGCGGCGAAAGGTCCACGTGCCCACCGAGGCCGGGATCGCCGCCTGGCGCGCATGGATGCTCTCCCCGCCCGAGGGGGCGGATGTCGAGCGGGTGATGCTCGCGAGGGTCTATCTGCTGGGGCTTCTTCCGGACGACGCGGACCGTCGAGAGGTGATCGACGTGCTGATCCGGAACGTCACGGCATCGATCGCCGATCTGGAAGCCGTCGACGCGGGGCTGCGCACACAGGAGGTCCCGCCGGAGTACGCAGAGATCTTCCGCCACCAGCGGGCGACCCTCGACTACGGGCTGCGCTCCCACCGGCTGGCGTTGGCCTGGCTGTCCGACCTCCGCTGAGGGGAGGATCCGGACGCCGGGCGGTCAGTCAGGGATCTTGCGCAGCGCTTTCCTCTTGTGCGCGGCCTCCGAGCCGGACTTCTCCGACGCGACGATGAAGGTCGGGTCCTCGGAGGAAGCGGTGAAGCGTTGGCCGGCGAAGGTGAAGTCCGTGGTGCGGATGTCGGTCACCTCGCCCCGCGTGCGCCCTTGCGGGGTGACCCAACTGACCCGATCGCCGGTGTGCAACTCTGCTCGCTCGCCCATGCGGAGACACTGCCATCGTCGGGCGGGTCGTTCCGAGGGGTTGACAGCGTCCGCCCCGGGTGTCGGCGTCGGCCCGGCTGGAATCGGCGGTCGTTGCTCTGTTAGCATCGAGTGTCACTCGTGTGACCTCTTCGTCACGCCTCGATGCGTGCGCGACCGCCCTCGGGCGGGGACGCGTGTGACATCGCACGATCACAATCCGTTTCGCTCCCCTGCGGCCTGCCCGCGTTCGGAGCCCGACCACACAACCTCTTAGGACAACCCACTACATGACTACCGCAACGACCGCCCCGGCCACCAAGCAGGTCGCCATCAACGACATCGGATCTGCTGAGGACTTCCTGGCCGCGGTCGAAGAGACCCTCAAGGGCAAGGACTTCAACGACGGCTCGCTCATCGAAGGCACCGTCGTGAAGATCGACCGCGACGAGGTGCTCCTCGACGTCGGGTACAAGACCGAGGGCGTCATCCCCTCGCGTGAACTCTCCATCAAGCACGACGTCGACCCGAACGAGGTCGTCAACGTCGGCGACGAGGTCGAAGCCCTCGTCCTCCAGAAGGAGGACAAGGAAGGTCGCCTCATCCTGTCGAAGAAGCGCGCGCAGTACGAGCGTGCGTGGGGCGACGTGGAGAAGATCAAGGAGAACGACGGCGTCGTCACCGGTCAGGTGATCGAGGTGGTCAAGGGCGGCCTGATCGTGGACATCGGGCTCCGCGGCTTCCTCCCGGCATCGCTTATCGAGCTGCGTCGCGTCCGCGACCTCACTCCGTACCTCGGCCAGGAGCTCGAGGCGAAGATCCTCGAGCTCGACAAGAACCGCAACAACGTCGTCCTCTCGCGCCGCGCGCTGCTCGAGCAGACGCAGTCGGAGTCGCGTTCGAACTTCCTCAACAACCTGCACAAGGGCCAGGTCCGCAAGGGCACGGTGTCGTCGATCGTCAACTTCGGTGCGTTCGTCGACCTCGGCGGCGTCGACGGTCTCGTCCACGTCTCGGAGCTCTCGTGGAAGCACATCGAGCACGCGTCGGAGGTCGTCGAGGTCGGCCAGGAGGTCACCGTCGAGATCCTCGAGGTGGACCTCGACCGCGAGCGCGTCTCGCTCTCGCTGAAGGCCACCCAGGAGGACCCGTGGCAGGTCTTCGCCCGCACCCACGCGATCGGTCAGGTCGCTCCGGGCAAGGTCACCAAGCTCGTCCCGTTCGGCGCGTTCGTCCGCGTCGCGGACGGCATCGAGGGTCTCGTGCACATCTCGGAGCTCTCGGGCAAGCACGTCGAGCTCGCTGAGCAGGTCGTCTCGGTCGGCGAAGAGGTCTTCGTCAAGATCATCGACATCGACCTGGAGCGTCGTCGCATCTCGCTCTCGCTCAAGCAGGCGAACGAGTCGGTCGACCCCTTCGGCACCGAGTTCGACCCGGCCCTCTACGGCATGGTCACCGAGTACGACGAGAACGGGGAGTACAAGTACCCCGAGGGCTTCGACCCGGAGACCAACCAGTGGAAGGACGGCTTCGACGAGCAGCGCGAGAAGTGGGAGCAGGAGTACGCCGCCGCCCACGCTCGCTGGGAGGCTCACAAGGCCGCCGTCGTCAAGGCCATGGAGGCCGAGGCCGCATCGGCCGCGGCCGGCGAGACCCCCTCGTCTTCCTTCACCTCTGACAGCAACAACGGCGGTACCCTCGCCGATGACGAGGCGCTCGCCGCGCTTCGCGAAAAGCTGTCGGGCCGCTGAGTCGACACGCACCGACGAGCGACGGGCCGGGATCCTTCGGGATCCCGGCCCGTCGCCCTTTCACCGCGCGCGCGTGGCCCGGGTCGGGGGGATCACGCGGAGCAGGGCGACGGCTGCCGCGGTGGTCGCCGCGGCGAGAACGGTGAACAGTATTCGTTGGAGATCTCCCTGGAGGAGCTCGCCGCGGTCGAAGGTGAGCATCACCACCGTCACCGTGACCGCGGTCGCCGACTGCCAGTAGGGCGCCCCCCGGACCGTGAGGACGACGTTCGCGCCGAGCGCGACCAAGCCCAGCGCTGCGGGCGCGACGGCGGTGGGGAGAAGAACCGCGATGACGGCGGCGAGCGCCCCGCCGAGCAGGGTGCCGAGCACACGTGCGCCCAGCTTCGACCACAGCTCGTCCCGCGTCGGCTGCAGGATGATCGCGACGGTGAGCACCGTCCACCACGCGTTGGAGTCGGGAAAGACCGTGAGGCTGACGAAGGTGAACCCGCCCGCGAGGACGGCGAGCAGGATGCTGTACGGCACCGTCGGGGTGGGAAGTTCGGGCCGCGGCAGCGCATGCCCCCGCAACGCGACCGAGAGGATTGCGGCGATCCAGGCGGTCGTGGCGCCGACCGTGAGGGCCACGAGGACCGTCCCCGCCCACGCGCCGACCGTGTCGACGGGCATCGAGACGGGTTTGATCACCAGCAGCGCGGCGATCGTGACGACCATCCCGCCCGAGGCGGTCAGGCCGTGCCGGGGGAGAGCGCTGGTGGCCAGGGAGGCGAGGACGACCAGGGCCGTGCCGATGACCGGAGCGGCGTCGCCCGTGGTCGCGGTCCATCCGGCCAGGAGCGAGACGATCGCCGACGATCCCGCCATGCGCCACATCGCCGGGGCACCGCGTCGGATCGAACCCGCCGTCGCGATCACGCCGAGCACGGTCGCACCCAGAGCGCTCGAGAGGGGAGTGGCGGCGACGACGACGAGGGGTGCGAGTACCGCCGCCACGAGCAGGGCGAGGCGGCCGGGGCTGATCGGAAGTGCCATGAGGCGATCCTGGCAGAGGAGGGGCGGTCGACGCCGGGGCGACCCGCCTCGCTAGGGTGGGCGCGTGAGTACCCCCGCCTCGCCCACGGCTCCGGCCGATGCGCCTCGCCGTGCACGCCTCGTCCTGACCGCCCTCATCCTGGGGGCGCTCGTCTGCAACATCAATCTCGCCGCGGCGAACATCGCCCTGCCCGACATCGGTGACGCGTTCGGAGCGAGCCAGACGTCGTTGAACCTCGTCGCGGTGGGGTGCGCGCTCGGTCTGGCCATGTCGGTCATGTACCTCGGAGCCGTCGCCGACCGTCACGGTCGCAAGCAACTGCTCGTGCTCGGTCTCGGGTTGACGATGCTCGCAAGTGTGTTCGCGGCCTTCTCGGTCTCGATCGAGATGCTCATCGCGGCGAGGGTCTTCACCGGGATCGCAGCGGGCATGGCCTATCCGACCACGCTCTCGCTCATCACCGCACTGTGGGCCCCGGGCCGGCGACGCACCGTCGCGATCGCGCTGTGGTCGGCGGTCAGTGCGACCGCGACCGTCATCGGATCCGTCCTGGCCGGGGTACTGCTGCTGTGGTTCTGGTGGGGTTCCGCGTTCCTCCTGGCGCTGCCGATCGCGTTGGCGGGGTTCGTTCTGGTGATCGTCTGCGTGCCCTCTCATGTCTCGGAGTCGGATGACGCCGTGGATCACATCGGCGGGATCATCTCGGTCGCCATGATCGCCTCGCTCGTTCTCGGTCTGTCGACCGTGTTCGCGCCCGAGACGGCGGCCTTCGGGGGTGCTCTGCTGATGGCTTCCGCGGTCCTGATCGTGCTCTTCGGATGGCGGCAGAAGACCGCTCGGTCGCCGCTCTACGACCTGTCGGTCGCGCGCCGACGTCTGTTCTGGGCACCCGCGACCGGCGGCCTGATCGTGTTCGGATCCCTCATCGGAGCGATGTTCGTGGGGCAGCAGTTCCAGCAGAACATCCTCGGCTACTCGACGCTGGAGGCCTCGCTGTCGATCGTGCCGGCCGGGATCGGTCTGCTGGCGGTGGCGCCGCAGTCGGCGAAGCTGGTCCTCTCGCGCGGTTCGCGATTCACCATGCTGGTGGGCTACGCCTTCGTCCTCGTCGGATTCGTGACGATGCTGTTCTGGAGCGAGAACACACCGTTCTGGTACGTCAGCATCGCCTATCTCGCGATCGGGATCGGCGCCGGTTTCGCGATGACCCCCGCCTCACGGGCGATCACCGAGTCGACGCCGGTGCGCCGCGTGGGGATGGCATCCGCCACCGCCGATCTCCAGCGCGATCTCGGCGGCTCGATCATGCAGGGCGTCCTCGGAGCGATCCTCGCGGCGGGGTTCGCACACGTGTTCGGCCGGCTCATCGCGCAGTCCGGCGAGGCTTCCGACATCAGCGCACAGGTCACGACCGCCCTGCAGTCGTCGTACGCCTCGGCGCTGCAGGTGGCCGAGGAGTACCCGCAGTACAAGGACCAGATCCTGCAGGCCGCCCAGCAGAGCCTGGAAACGGGCTCGATCGCCGCGTACGCCGTGGGAGCGATCGCCATCGCGATCGGCGCCGCCGTCGTCGGGGTCTTCCTCCCGCGACACCGTGACGAGATCGCACTCGTGGCCTCGTACGGGACCGCCCCGGTACCCGGTGAGGGTGAGGCGCCCGCGCCCGAAGGCGGGTCGGGCGCTCCGTCCCGGTGACGGTCCCACCACCTCGGCGCGTGCATGGCATGCTCGAGGCATGCCACTCGTCGCCCTGACCGGAGGAATCGCCTCCGGCAAGTCGACGATCGCGGCCCGGTTGGCTGAACACGGGGCCGTCGTCGTCGACGCCGATCGCATCGTCCGTGACGTCCAGAGCCCGGGGTCCCCGGTGCTCGCCGCGATCGCGAAGCGCTTCGGGGCGAGAATGCTGCGCCCAGACGGCAGCCTCGATCGCGCGGCACTCGGCGCGGCCGTCTTCGGCGACGAGCGCGCCGTCCAATCCCTGAACGCGATCGTTCACCCCGCCGTCCGCGAGGAGTCGCACCGTCGGTTCTCGGCGGCGTTCCGGGCCGACCCCGACGCGGTCGTCGTCTACGACGTCCCACTGCTGGCGGAGACGCGCGCGTCGGATCCGTGGGAGCTCATCGTCGTCGCGCACGCGCCGGCGCGGCTTCGTCGTGACCGCCTCGTACGACTGCGCGGGATGAGCGAGGTCGATGCCGACGCGCGTCTGGCCGCGCAGGTGTCCGACGATGAGCGGCTGCGGCTGGCGGATGTCGTGATCGACACCGCCGGTGACCTGGCGGACACGCACCGGCAGGTCGACGAGCTCTGGCGGTCGCTCGAGGCACGGGTCGCCGGGGCGCGGCACTGACCGCGGTCAGACCGCGTCGTGCGCGCGTTCGCCTCCGCGACGTCGACGGAATCGCCGGACGGCGAAGACCATCGCGACGATGGCGGTGACCAGAGCGGCGGCGGCGAGCACCGGAACGAGGAGTGCGAGGATCGACAGCGCGAGGGCGGAAGCGTCCTCGATCGTGCTGACCACCGGCGCGGCGATGCCACCGGTCGCCGCGTTCGCGACCGGGCGGAAGGCGGCCTTCACCCCGTGGACGGCGAGCGCGACGACGACCCCGGTGAGAATCGGGACCCAGGACGAGTCGGTGAAGAAGCTCGCCGGATCAGTCACCGAGACGGTCTCGGCGCTCGCTCCTGCACCGAACACGATGCCGCCGGACGCGGGTCGTACGACGGTCTGGAGGACGTCGTTGATGGTGTCGACCGCCGGGACTTTGTCGGCGATGATCTCGACCACCAGGAGCACGCCCACGACCCACAGTGCGAGATCGCTGGAGAGCCATGCCCACGTCGCCGGCAGCTCGACGGCGGGGACGAATCGGTCCGCCAGCCCCAGGACGAGCAGCGGCATCCAGGCGTTCAGGCCCGCCGAGGCGGCGAGGCCGGTCCCGACGAGGAACTCCAGCATCCCTCCACTGTAGGCGGACGCGACGTACCCTGGAGGAGACGAGGGAGGTCGAGGACATGGGAGTTCTCTCGAGATGGCGTCGACGGAGGTCGCCGCGCCGTGCGATCAGCGAGGAGGAACAGATCGCGCGGTACGTCTACCTGCTGGGGTCGCTTCCGAGCAGCGTGATCGAGAAGGCGCACGCCGACGCATTCCGTGACCTGCCGCCCGAGAAGCGGCGGGAGATGTTCGATCGACTTCGACCGTTCATGGCAGACGGGGAGCGGGCCGACCCCGAGAGCGGGGACCTCCTGGCGGTCCTGGTTCGTCGTGCCGAGGAGCGTCGTGCCCGCCGCGCCGGGGCCGCGGAGGTCGCGGCCGGTGGCGCGGTCGCATCGACGACCGCGCTCGCGGCGACGGGGACGCCCGTCGACCCGCGCGATGACATCGATCCCCGCGCCCTCCTGGGGAGTGTCGGGGTGATGTCGGTCGTGGCCCATCACTTCCTGCTCTCGTCTGCGCTCACGACCTACTTCACCGTGGGCGCCGGCGCCATGCTGGGCGGTCAGCCCGCGTGGATCGGCGACGTCACGGGCGTGGAGACGGTCGCTGTCGGCGGCATGGACGGGGCGGGGTTCGACGCCGGTGCGGGTGGGTTCGATGTCGCGGGGTTCGGCGGTTTCGACGCGGGAGGCGGTTTGGGCTGAGCGACGGCCCCGATGTCGGGGGTCGCGCCTACGCTGGAAGAGTGCAGACCACTCGTTCCGTGCGACCGTTCGAAGTCGTCAGTGAATACTCCCCGAGCGGCGACCAGCCGCAGGCGATCGCCGAGTTGGCGGCGCGCATCAACGCCGGGGAGACCGACGTGGTCCTGCTCGGAGCGACCGGAACGGGTAAGTCCGCGACGACGGCGTGGCTGGTCGAGGCGGTCCAGCGCCCGACCCTCGTCCTCGCCCACAACAAGACGCTCGCCGCACAACTCGCGAACGAGTTCCGCGACCTCATGCCGCACAACGCGGTCGAGTACTTCGTGTCGTACTACGACTACTACCAGCCCGAGGCATACGTGCCGCAGACGGACACCTTCATCGAGAAGGACTCGTCCATCAACGCCGAGGTCGAACGGCTGCGCCACTCCACGACGAATTCGCTGCTCTCGCGACGGGACGTGGTGGTCGTCTCGACGGTGTCCTGCATCTATGGCCTCGGCGCCCCGGAGGAATACCTCCGTGCGATGGTCGCGCTGCAGGTGGGCGAGCGATACGACCGGGACGCGCTGATCCGCAAGTTCATCTCGATGCAGTACAACCGAAACGACGTGGACTTCTCCCGCGGGAACTTCCGCGTCCGGGGCGACACGATCGAGATCATCCCGGTCTACGAGGAATACGCCATCCGGATCGAGATGTTCGGCGATGAGATCGAGGCGCTCTACATGCTGCATCCTCTCACCGGAGACGTCGTGCAGAAGATGGAGTCCGTTCCGATCTTCCCCGCCTCGCACTACGTCGCGGCCACCGAGACGGTGCAGCGGGCGATCGGGACCATCGAGGACGAGCTGGCCGCGCGGCTGACCGAGCTGGAGTCGCAGAACAAGCTGCTCGAGGCGCAGCGTCTGCGTATGCGCACGACGTTCGACCTCGAGATGCTGCAACAGCTGGGCTTCTGCTCCGGCATCGAGAACTACTCGCGCCACCTCGACGGCCGCTCGGCCGGCGAGCCGCCGCATACGCTGCTGGACTTCTTCCCGGACGACTTTCTGCTGGTCATCGACGAGTCGCATGTGACGGTGCCGCAGATCGGGGCGATGTACGAGGGAGATGCCTCCCGCAAACGCACCCTCGTGGACCACGGCTTCCGCCTTCCGAGCGCGATGGACAACCGTCCGCTGCGGTGGGACGAGTTCAAGGAGCGCATCGGCCAGAGCGTGTACCTGTCCGCGACCCCGGGTCGGTACGAGATGGGGATCGCGGACGGCGTGGTCGAACAGATCATCCGCCCGACCGGACTCGTCGATCCCGAGATCATCGTCAAGCCGTCGAAGGGGCAGATCGACGATCTGCTCGAGGAGATCCGGGTGCGCGTGACGCGCGACGAGCGGGTGCTGGTGACCACCCTGACCAAGAAGATGGCCGAGGAGCTGACCGACTTCCTGGGGGAGCACGGCGTGCGGGTTCGCTACCTGCACTCGGACGTCGATACGCTGCGCCGCGTCGAGCTGCTCACCGAGTTGCGGGCGGGTGTGTACGACGTCCTGGTCGGCATCAACCTGCTTCGAGAAGGCCTCGACCTGCCGGAGGTGTCGCTGGTGTCGATCCTCGACGCCGACAAGGAGGGGTTCCTGCGGTCGGGGACATCTCTGATTCAGACCATCGGCCGTGCGGCGCGAAACGTCTCGGGCCAGGTGCACATGTACGCGGACACCATGACCGATTCCATGCGCAACGCCATCGACGAGACCGAACGGCGACGCGAGAAGCAGCTCGCCTACAACGCCGAGCACGGGATCGACCCGCAGCCGCTTCGCAAGCGGATCGCCGACATCACCGAGGTTCTCGCTCGGGAGGCGTCGGACACGAACGACATGCTCTCGCGCAAGGATGCCGCCAAGACCAAGAGCGGCAAGGGGCGCTCGGCAACGCCGCAGCTGCGGCGCGAAGGCATCGCCGCCGAGGGTGCGCAGCAGTTGGAGGCGACCATTCAGGACCTCTCGGACCAGATGCTGGCGGCCGCGACCGAGCTGAAGTTCGAGCTGGCGGCACGCCTGCGCGACGAAGTGCAGGACCTCAAGAAGGAGTTGCGCGCAATGGAGAAGGCCGGCCACGCCTGACCGCCGCCGAACCTTCAGCCGCGTGGCGGGCAGCGCAGCAACGGCTTCGGTCCGGACCGGTCGACCCGGTGATCGGTCATCACCGCTCCGCAGACGGGACACGGGCGCTCGTGTCGCGGCGGCTCGGGGGTCGTCTCATACGGTCCGACCGACGCAGGGCCGGCGACGGCGATCAGTCGGGCGTTGACGTAGGCGTACCAGCCGCCGGCGGCCCGCACCCGCGCCCGCAGGCCCGCGTGACGCGGTCGGTCGGATTCGGATCCGTTGCCTCGTGCCATGATGATTAGCGTACTAACGAAATGAGCCTCACATGACCGATCGCGAGCCGGCGGGACCGGACCCGCTGCTGCTGGAGAACCAGGTGTGCTTCGCGATCGTCACCGCCGCGCGGAATGTGCTGTCGGTGTATCGGCCGATCCTCGAACCGCTCGGTCTGACGCATCCGCAGTACCTGGTGATGCTGGCGCTGTGGGAGCAGTCTCCCCGCTCGCTCGGGCCGCTCGCCGCGGCGCTCGCGATGGAGCCCGCCACGCTGTCCCCGCTCGTCAAGCGGCTCGAATCGCAGGGACGGGTGACGCGGCGACGCCGGCCGGATGATGAGCGCGTTCTCGACATCGCCCTCACCCCGGAAGGGCGTGCCCTGCGAGAGCGAGCGCTCGAGGTGCCCGGACAGGTGATGAGCGCGACCGGTCTCGTCGCCGAGGATCTGATCGCGCTCCGCGACGCGCTCTCCGCGTTCGCGGACCCGCTGTCCGCGGGGAAGGCGGCCGCGGATCCCCCGTGACCGGCGAGCGGATTGTTTCGTGATGTTGCGCGCGGTTCGTGAAGTGCGGTTCAGCCCTGTCACTGTTGCTGCGTGACCACGACCCTCGACGCCCCTGTCTCGGCCCCCACGGCACCTCGCCGCGGCGGAGCCGTTCGCCTGAGCGGTGTCGGCCGCACGTTCGGGTCGACCGAAACGGCGAACGATGTGCTTCGCAGCATCGACCTCGAACTCCCCGCGGGGGAGATCGTGGCGGTGATCGGAGCCTCCGGATGCGGGAAGTCCACCCTCCTCCGTCTCGTCGGCGGTCTCGATCAGCCCACCGCCGGGGAGATCACCGTCGACGGTGACCGCCTCGCCGACACCGACGAGCGGGCGTCGATCGCGTTCCAGGAGCCGCGGCTGCTGCCCTGGCGCTCCCTGTCGCAGAACGTCCAGCTCGGTCTGCCCCGCGCTCGCGGGAATCGACGCGCGGCTCGTGAGGCCGGGAGCGCGCGCGTGCGCGAACTCCTGCAGCTGGTCGGGCTCGACCATGCTGCGGATCTGCGCCCGCGCGAGGTGTCGGGCGGAATGGCCCAACGCGCCTCGCTCGCCCGCGCTCTCGCCCGCAACCCCGACGTGCTGCTGCTGGATGAGCCGTTCGCCGCGTTGGACGCGCTCACCCGGTTGCGGATGCAGGATCTGCTCCTGGACATCCACGCGGCCCAGCCGACCACGATCCTGCTGGTCACGCACGACGTCGAAGAGGCGCTGTACCTGGCCGATCGGGTCGTCCTGCTGACCTCGCTCCGATCGGCGACGCCCGACACGTCCTCGATCGCCCAGATCATCCCGGTCACCGGGACCCGACCCCGCGACCGCGCAGACCGCGCGTTCGCGGATCTGCGCGCCACCCTCCTCGAGGGACTCGGCGTGCACACCCACCACTACAACACTCCCGAGGAGAACCGATGAGCACCGTCATCCGCCGAACCGTACCCGCGATCGCCCTCGCCGGTGCGATGGCGATGCTCGCCACCGGCTGCATCGCCGGCGAGAACGCCAGCAGCACGGGCGACAGCTCGAGCGCGTCCGGCGAATGGTCCACCGACCAGCTGACCCTCGACTGGGCCACCTACAACCCCCTCAGCCTCGTCCTGCGCGACCAGGGTCTGATCGAAGAGGCCCTCGGCGACGACGTCTCGGTCGAATGGGTGCAGTCCACCGGCTCGAACACGGCCAACGAACTCTTGCGTTCGGGATCCGCCGACATCGCCTCCACCGCGGGTTCGGCCGCCCTCCTCGCCCGGGCGAACGGCTCGCCGATCAAGGTCATCGACATCTACTCCCAGCCGGAGTGGTCGGCCATCGTCGTCGGGGCCGACAGCGACATCGCTTCGGTCGATGACCTCGCGGGGACCTCGATCGCCGCCACCAAGGGGACGGACCCGTACTTCTTCCTGCTGCAGACGCTCGACGAAGCCGGACTCTCCCTGAGCGATGTCGAGGTGCAGAACCTGCAGCATGCGGACGGATGGTCGGCGCTGGCCGGCGGCTCCGTCGACGCGTGGGCAGGCCTCGACCCGATCATGGCCGGCGCCGAGGTCGACTCGGGTGCGCAGCTGATCTACCGCAACGTGGACTTCAACACCTACGGGTTCCTCAACGCCACGGAGGACTTCATCGACAACCACGCCGATGTGGCGCAGGTCGTTGTGGACGCCTACGAGCAGGCACGCGTCTGGGCGCTGGAGAACCCCGAGGAGACAGCGGCGCTCCTCGCCGAGGCCTCCGGTCTGGACACCGCGGTGGCCGAGACGGTCATTATCGAGCGCTCGAACCTCGACGTCTCCGGCGTCCCGGGTGCGGATCAGATCGCCGTGCTCGAGCGGATCTCACCGGTCCTCGTCGACTCGGGTGATGTCGCCGGTGGTCAGGAGGCCCTCGACGATGCCCTGGACACCCTCGTCTACGACGAGTTCGCCCTGAACGCGACGAGCGAATGACCGTCACGGCTCCTGCGACTCGCGCGCACCGGGAGGGCGGCGCTGCTTCGGCGGCGACGCCCTTCTGGGCGCGCCGCGGAGTGCGCATTGTGGGCGGACTCCTCCTCCCGCTCGTCCTCCTCGCGGCGTGGCAGTTCGTCACGACGGCGGGGATCATCCCCACCTATCGTCTTCCCACACCGGCTTCGGTGGTGCAGGCCGGTGTCCAGCTCGCCGCGGACGGCACCCTGTGGGTGCACATCGCGATCTCGATCCAGCGCGTGCTGCTCGGTTTCGCCGTCGGTGCCGTCGCCGGTCTGGCCGTCGCCGCCGTCGTGGGACTCTCCCGCGCGGGAGAGGTGATCCTGGGGCCCACGATCGTCGCCCTCCGTGCGGTGCCCTCGCTGGCCTGGGTGCCGCTGCTCATCCTGTGGATGCAGATCGGCGAGGACTCCAAGGTCACCCTGATCGCGATCGGCGCCTTCTTCCCCGTCTTCACGACGGTCGCCGCGGGGCTGCACCGCGTGGACCCGCACCTGATCGAGGCCGGGCGGTCCTTCGGGCTCCGCGGGTGGCCCCTGCTGCGTACGGTCCAGCTGCCGGCGGTCGTGCCCGCGATGGTCGCGGGCCTTCGCCTGGGACTGGCTCAGGCGTGGCTGTTCCTCGTCGCGGCGGAGCTCGTCGGCGCGTCGATGGGCCTGGGGTTCCTCCTGACCGAATCGCAGAGCACGGGGCGTGTGGACCGCATCATCCTCGCCATCGTGCTGCTCGCACTGCTGGGAACGCTGACCAATGCGCTGCTGTCGCTGTTCGAGCGCGCGGTGCTCAAGCGCTGGCTCTGACGCGCGAGCGGGTGTGGACATGTCGATGACAATCGAGCCGCCGACGGACGAGTCGCGGCTGAGCGAGAACCGGACCTTCGCACCGGATCCGACCTTCGCCGCGCAGGCCAACGTCGGGGCCGACGCCTACGGGGCTGCCGCGGCCGACCCGATCGGTTTCTGGGAGGAGGCGGCGCGGCGACTCGTCTGGGAGACCCCGTGGTCCACCGCGCTCGACTGGGAGCCTCCCGCGCGCGACGAGACCGGCGAGCTCTCGGTGCCGAGGGTCCGCTGGTTCGAGGGCGGACGGTTGAATGTGGCCGTCAACTGCGTGGACCGGCACGTCGCTGCGGGGCGGGGCGACAAGGTCGCGCTTCACTTCGAGGGCGAGCCCGGTGATCGTGTGACCGTGACCTATCGTGACCTGCAGCGGCGTGTCGCCCGTGCCGCGCACGGGCTCGAGGCTCTCGGCGTCGGTCCCGGGGACCGGGTGGTGGTCTATCTCCCGGTTCTCATCGAAACGGTGGTCGTCGCTCTCGCGTGCGCCCGGATCGGGGCCATCCACTCACTGGTGTTCGGCGGATTCTCCGCCGAGGCGGTGCGCTTCCGCCTCGAGGACACCGGAGCGAAGGTGCTCGTCACCTCCGACGGGCAGTGGCGTCGCGGGCGCGCGGTCGAGGTGAAGTCCGCTGCCGACGATGCCGCGGCGGGGCTCCCCGACCTCGAGCACGTGCTGGTGGTGCGCCGAACCGGTCAGCAGGTCGATTGGACCCCCGGCCGCGACCGCTGGTGGCACGAGCTGGTCGACACGGCACCAGACGTGCACGAGCCTCGTGCCTTCGACGCGGAGCATCCGCTGTTCATCATCTACACCTCCGGGACGACCGGACGGCCCAAGGGCCTCGTCCACACATCCGGCGGGTACCTCGCGCACGCGAGCTGGGCGCACTGGGCTCACTTCGATGCCAAGCCCGACGACGTCCACTGGTGCACCGCGGACCTCGCCTGGGTGACGGCCCATACGTACGAGATCTACGGGCCCCTGTCCAACGGCCTCACGCAGGTGATCTACGAGGGCACGCCCGACGCCCCGCACCGCGAGCGTCACCTCGAGATCATCGAGCGCTACGGCGTCACCGTCTACTACACCGCCCCGACGCTCATCCGCACGTTCATGACCTGGTGGGGAGAGGAGGTGCCGCGCACGCACGACATCTCGTCGTTGCGCCTGCTCGGCACGGTGGGCGAGGCCATCAATCCCGAGGCGTGGATGTGGTTCCGCCGCAACCACGGACGGGATTCGCTGCCGATCGTCGACACCTGGTGGCAATCCGAAACCGGTGCGGCGATGATCGCACCGCTGCCGGGAGCGACGACTCTCACGCCGGGATCGGCGACCGTGGCCCTGCCGGGGATCGACGCGGCCGTCGTCGACGACGAGGGAGATCCCGTCTCCGCCGGCCGGTCGGGGACCCTGGTGGTGCGACGACCGTGGCCGGGGATGGCGCGGACCGTCTGGGGGTCGCCCGAGCGGTACCGAGACGCGTACTGGGCGCGTTTTGCCGGACGCGGAGAGTGGGGCGGCTACTACGTGTCCGGAGACTCCGCCACCGTCGCTCCGGACGGCTCCATCCGGATCCTCGGTCGACTCGACGACGTGGTGAACGTCTCGGGTCACCGACTGTCCACCATCGAGATCGAATCGGCCCTCGTCGCGCATCCCGCCGTGGGTGAGGCGGGTGTCGCCGGCGTCGCCCACCCGGTGACCGGGCACGCGGTCGCAGCATTCGTCGTCCTCCGCGAGGCGGTGGATATCGACAGCCTCCGCGCGCGGGTCGCGCAGGAGATCGGGCCGGTGGCGAAACCCGCGCACGTCGTCGTCGTCCCCGACCTGCCCAAGACCCGCTCCGGCAAGATCATGCGCAGACTGCTCGTGCAGCTGTGGGAGGGTGACGTGTTGGGTGACATCACAAGCCTTCAGGACCCCGCCGCCGTCGACGGCGTGCGTGAGGCCGTCGCGCGTCTGCGCGGGGGCACGGAGACGGCGGTCCCCGCCGAGCACAAGGAGAACGAGTGACCGAGCACCGATTCGGATTCCGCACGCGAGCGCTGCACGCCGGCGGGACCCCTGACGCCGCGACCGGCGCCCGAGCCGTCCCGATCTACCACACCAGCTCGTTCGTCTTCGACGATGCAGCCGATGCGGGCAACCTGTTCGCCCTGCAGAAGTACGGGAACATCTATTCCCGTATCGGCAACCCGACCGTCGCCGCCCTCGAAGAGCGGCTCGCCTCGCTGGAGGGCGGAATCGGCGCCGTGGCCACCGCGAGCGGCATGAGCGCGGAGTTCATCACGTTCGCGGCGCTCGTCGGCGCCGGCGACCACGTGGTCGCATCGGCTCAGCTGTACGGCGGGACCATCACCCAGCTGGATGTGACCCTGCGGCGTTTCGGCGTCGAGACCACCTTCGTCGCCTCGTCGGATCCGGCCGACTACGCCGCGGCCATCCGTCCGGAGACGAAAGTCGTGTACACCGAGGCCATCGGCAATCCGGGTGGTGAGATCGCTGACATCGCGGGCCTCGCCGCCGTGGCGCACGACGCCGGTCTTCCCCTCGTCGTGGACGCGACCCTGGCGACGCCCTACCTGCTGCGCCCGATCGAACACGGTGCCGACATCGTGATCCACTCGGTGACCAAGTTCCTCGGCGGTCACGGGACCGCCCTGGGCGGAGTCGTGGTCGAGGCCGGAACCTTCGATTGGGGCAACGGCAGATTCCCCGCCATGACCGAGCCGGTCGCTTCGTACGGCGGCATCAGGTGGTGGGACAACTTCGGCGAGTACGGCTTCCTCACCAAACTCCGCAGCGAGCAGCTGCGCGACATCGGGCCGTCCCTGAACCCGCAGGCGGCGTTCACCCTCCTGCAGGGCATCGAGACGCTGCCGCAGCGCATGGACGCCCACCTCGCGAACGCTCGCATCGTCGCCGAATGGCTCGACTCCGATCCCCGCGTGTCGTTCGTCACGTGGGCCGGGCTGGACGCTCACGCCCACGCCGACCGCGCCCGGCGGTATCTGCCCCTCGGACCCGGCGCGGTCTTCGCGTTCGGCGTCGCTCCGTCGGGCGACTTCCCCGATGACGTCGCCCGCGAGGCCGCAGCCCGCGCGGCGGGGGAGACCTTCATCGACTCGGTCACCCTGGCCTCCCACCTGGCGAACGTCGGCGACGCCCGCACCCTCGTCATCCATCCCGCCTCGACGACCCACCGGCAGCTGACGCCCGAGCAGCTCGTCGCCGCCGGGACACCTGCCGACCTCATCCGCATCTCCGTCGGACTCGAGGATCCGGAAGACATCCTGTGGGACCTGGATCGGGCCCTGACCGAAGCGACGGGAGCGACCCGATGACCGATGCCGCCTTCTGCGCACTGCCCACCGCGCCCTCCACCGTCGCCGAGCGCACGTGGCAGGGGCCGGGCGCGCAGGAGCGCCACGACATCCTCCGCCGCACCCGGTCGGTCGCGATCGTCGGGGCGTCCGACAACCCGGCGCGCGCGAGCTACTTCGTCGCCACCTACCTCACGAGCAGCTCTCCGTACGACGTCTACTTCGTCAACCCGCGCGCGGAGACGATCCTCGGCCGCCGCGCGTTCCCGTCGCTCGCCGACCTGCCGGTCGTGCCCGACCTCGTGGACGTCTTCCGCCGTCACGACGACCTGCCGGGCGTGGCGGAGGAGGCGGTGGCCGTCGGCGCCTCGACCCTGTGGTTGCAGCTGGGTTCGTGGAACGAGCGGGCGGCCGCCCGAGCGGGGCGGGCGGGTCTGGCCGTGGTGATGGATCGGTGCCTGAAGATCGAGCACGCACGGTTCCACGGTGGCCTGCATCTTGCCGGTTTCGACACCGGGGTGGTCAGTTCCAAGCGGCAGCGCCTGTCGCGCTGACCGGCTTCGCGAGGGTGTGCGCCCCGGGCGAACGCGCTCTCGGAGCCGATGTCGGAGGGCCCGCCTACACTTGACGGGTGCCCATCGTTCCCGTCTCCCTCACCGGAAAATCCGCTGCGCCCTCGAGCGACACGCTCAGTGTGCGTGGCGCGCGCGTGCACAATCTGAAGGACGTCGACCTCGACATCCCGCGCGATTCGCTCGTCGTGTTCACCGGCCTGTCCGGGTCGGGCAAATCGAGTCTCGCGTTCGACACGATCTTCGCGGAGGGGCAGCGCAGGTACGTCGAATCGCTCAGTGCCTACGCGCGCCAATTCCTCGGTCAGGTGGATCGCCCAGACGTCGACTTCATCGAGGGACTGAGCCCGGCCGTCTCGATCGACCAGAAGTCGACGAACCGCAACCCCCGCTCCACCGTCGGAACCATCACCGAGATCCACGACTACATGCGTCTGCTCTGGGCGCGGATCGGCGTGCCGCACTGTCCGGAGTGCGGCGAGGTGATCCAGCGGCAGACCGTCCAGCAGATCGCCGATCAGCTCATGGAACTGCCCGACCGCACGCGGTATCAGATCGTCGCGCCGGTGGTCACGCAGAAGAAGGGCGAGTTCGTCGACCTCTTCAAAGAGCTCTCCGCCAAGGGGTACGCGCGTGCCGTGGTAGACGGTGAGCTCATCCAGCTGGCCGAGCCGCCGACGCTGAAGAAGAGCTACAAGCACGATATCGCCGTCGTCGTCGACCGTCTGGTCGCCAGCGCCGACATCCTGGGTCGCATCACGGACTCGGTCGAAACCGCTCTCGGCCTGGCCGGGGGCGTGGTGCAGGTGAACTTCGTCGACGCCGAGGGCGACGACGCCTGGCGGTCGTTCTCAGAGAAGCTCGCCTGCCCCAACGGTCACCCGCTGCAACTGACGGAGATCGAACCGCGGACCTTCTCGTTCAACGCCCCGTTCGGCGCATGCCCTGCCTGCTCCGGTCTCGGCACGCGCATGTCGGTCGACGTCGAACTCATGCTCGGCGATGAGGAGCTGTCCATCCGCGAGGGCGTCATCATCCCCTGGACCACGCAGGGCAAGGGGCTGTTCCAGTACTACGAGCGGTTGCTCGAGGGCTTGTCGAGCGACCTGGGCTTTTCCCTCGACACGCCCTGGAAGCGTCTGCCACAGGCCGTGCGCGACGCGGTGCTGCACGGTGAGAACTACAAGGTGACCGTCAAGTGGAAGAACCGCTACGGACGCGAGATGCGCTACTCCTCCGGATTCGAAGGGGTCGTGCCGTACATCGAGCGGCAGTATCTGCAGGCCGAATCCGACACGCAGCGCCAGCGGTGGTCGGAGTACCTCCGCGAGGTTCCGTGCCCCGTATGCGACGGCGCGCGTCTGAAGCCGGAGGTGCTGGCGGTGCGCGTGCACGGTCACTCCATCGCGGACGCCTCGCGGTTGAGCCTGGCAGATGCGCAGCGCTTCTTCGCCGAGATGACCCTCACCGAGCGCGAAGCGAAGATCGCCGCGCAGGTGCTCCGCGAGATCCGCGCTCGTCTGGACTTCCTCATCCAGGTCGGACTCACCTACCTCAACCTCAGTCGCTCCGCCGGCTCGCTCTCGGGCGGTGAAGCGCAGCGCATCCGGCTGGCCACGCAGATCGGTTCCGGACTGACGGGCGTGCTGTACGTCCTCGACGAGCCGTCGATCGGTCTGCACCAGCGAGACAACCGACGGCTGATCCAGACCCTGGTGACCCTTCGCGACCTCGGCAACACCCTGATCGTGGTCGAGCACGACGAAGAGACGATCCACGCGGCCGACTGGATCGTCGACATCGGTCCCCGTGCGGGGGTCGACGGGGGAGAAGTGGTCCACTCCGGCCCCCTTTCCGAGCTGTTGTCGGACCGCGCCTCGATCACGGGCGACTATCTGGCCGGTCGACGGGGCATCGCGACTCCGGCGAAGCGCCGCAAGCGCGACCGGAAACGGCAGATCTCGGTGGTCGGCGCACGCGAGAACAACCTGCGGAACGTGACCGTCGACTTCCCCCTGGGGATCCTCACGGCGGTGACGGGGGTGAGTGGTTCGGGGAAGTCCTCGCTCGTCAACGACATCCTGTACCAGGTGCTCGCGCAGCGCCTCAACGGGGCTCGAAACGTCCCCGGCAAGCACACGCGCGTGACGGGGCTGGACGACCTCGACAAGGTCGTCCATGTCGACCAGGCGCCGATCGGGCGCACGCCGCGGTCGAATCCGGCGACGTACACCGGAGTCTTCGACCGCATCCGCAGCCTGTTCAGCGAGACGCCCGAGGCCAAGGCGCGTGGCTACCAGCCGGGGCGGTTCAGCTTCAACGTCAAGGGCGGCCGCTGCGAGGCCTGCTCGGGCGACGGCACGATCAAGATCGAGATGAACTTCCTCCCCGACGTGTACGTCGATTGCGAGGTGTGTCACGGCAAGCGGTACAACCGCGACACGCTGTCGGTGCATTACAAGGGGAAGAACATCGCCGAGGTCCTCGAGATGCCGATCTCCGAGGCGGCGGAGTTCTTCGAGCCGATCCAGGCGATCCACCGCTACCTGCGGACCCTCGTCGATGTGGGTCTCGGCTACGTGCGACTGGGGCAGTCGGCCACGACCCTGTCGGGCGGTGAGGCCCAGCGCGTCAAGCTCGCCACCGAGCTGCAGCGACGCTCCAACGGGCGCAGCGTCTACGTGCTGGACGAGCCGACCACCGGTCTTCACTTCGAAGACGTCCGGCGCCTGCTCGAGGTCCTCAACGGGCTCGTCGACAAGGGCAACTCGGTCATCGTCATCGAGCACAACCTCGACGTGATCAAGTCCGCGGATTGGATCATCGACCTCGGACCGGAAGGTGGTTCCGGCGGAGGCTCGATCGTGGCGACGGGCACGCCCGAAGACGTCGCCCGCGTGCAGGAGAGCCACACGGGCGCGTTCCTCGCCGAGGTGCTCTTCCCGGCCGAACGCGCTGACGCGCGCAAGGCCGGCTGACCGGATGACGCCGCTCCCGTACAAACCCCGACCCGGTGAGGTCCCGACCGACCCGGGGGTGTACCGGTTCCGTGACGCCGATGGGCGTGTGCTCTACGTCGGCAAGGCGAAGAACCTGCGGGCGCGTCTGTCGAATTACTTCGCACCGCTGCACACGCTCCACGAGCGAACCCGGCGCATGGTCACGACCGCGGCGTCGGTGGAATGGACGGTGGTGGCCACCGACGTGGACTCCCTGCAGCTGGAGTACATGTGGATCAAGGAGTTCGATCCGCCGTTCAACGTGAAGTACCGAGACGACAAGTCGTATCCCTTCATGGCGATCACCCTGGCCGACGAGGCGCCGCGGGTCATCGTCACGCGAAACCGTCGGATCCGGGGCGCGAAGTATTTCGGGCCGTATCCGAAGGTCTGGGCGGTGCACGACACGATCGATCAGATGATCAAGGTGTTCCCGATCCGCACCTGCAGCGACTCCAGCTACAAGAAGGCGATGGCCAGCGGGCGTCCGTGCTTCCCGGGACAGATCGGGCGATGCGGCGGACCGTGTTCGATGAAGGTCACCATCGACGAGCACCGCGCGATCGTGCAGGACTTCGTGGCATTCATGTCTGGAGGCGACAAGCGATTCGCGCGCGAGCTCACCGCACGCATGCGGGAGGCGTCCGCGGCGATGGACTACGAATCTGCGGCCGTCTACCGCGACCAGCTCGGAGCGATCGAGGCGGTCTTGAACCGCAGCGCCCTCGTGCTGAGCGAGGACACCGACGCCGACCTGTTCGGCATCGCCGAGGACGAGCTCGCCGCGACCGTCCAGCATTTCGTCGTCCGTGGAGGTCGAGTTCGCGGGGTGCACGCCACGACGATCGAGAAGGAACTCGATATCTCCGGCGCGGACCTCGTCGAACAGGTGCTCCAGCGCACCTACGGCGAAGCCTCCGACGTGGACATCCCCCGGCAGGTTCTGGTGCCCTCGCTCCCGGACGACGCCGCGGAACTCGAACAGTGGCTGCGCGACCGCCGAGGGCGCCCCGTCGCACTCCAGGTCGCACAGCGCGGACGCAAGGCCGAGCTCCTGTCGACCGCGACGGTGAACGCGCAGCAGGCGCTGAACCTGCACAAGACACGTCGAACGAGCGACTACGTCGCCCGATCGCAGGCGCTCACGGATCTGCAAGAAGCGCTGGGTCTGGACGATGCGCCCTTGCGCATCGAGTGCTACGACGTCTCGCATCTGTCTGGGACGAACGTCGTGGCCTCGATGGTCGTGTTCGAAGACGGTTTGCCCCGCAAGGACCAGTACCGATCGTTCGGGATCCAGGAGACCACCGACGACACCGACTCGTTGCATCAGGTGCTCACGCGCCGCTTGGCCTACCTGGACCGCCCCGAGGACGACGTCGAGCCGACGGCGGATCCGGTGGGCGACGGAGAGGTCGTGACCGAACGTCGCCGGCCTCGCTTCGCGTATCGGCCCCAGCTCCTCGTCGTCGACGGTGGCCGCCCGCAGGTCGAAGCCGCCGCGCGCGCTCTGGCAGACACCGGGCACACGGAAGTGGCCCTGTGCGGCATCGCGAAGCGCCTCGAGGAGGTGTGGCTGCCAGGGGAGGAGTACCCCGTCATCCTGCCGCGCACCTCCGAGGCGCTCTACCTGCTGCAGCGGCTGCGAGATGAAGCCCACCGCTTCGCGATCACACACCAACGAAAGCGCCGGCGGCGCGACATCCAGTCTGTGCTCGCCGAGGTTCCGGGTCTCGGCGACGCGCGCATCAAGGCGCTGTTGAGACACTTCGGCTCGGTCGCCGCCCTGCGCGAGGCCAGCACCGAACAGATCCAAGAGCTGCCGGGTGTCGGCCCGAAGCTCGCCGCATCGATTCATGCGCATCTGGCGGATCGATAGGCTGGGGCGATGAGCGGAGCGCGCAATGGCTGAGCCGGAAGAGGCCCCCGCGGTCGGTGAGATGCTGATCGTCACGGGCATGTCCGGGGCCGGCCGCTCCACCGCAGCCAACGCTCTCGAGGATCTCGGCTGGTACGTCGTCGATAATCTGCCGCCGCAGATGCTCAAACCCCTGCTGGACCTCACCGAGCTCGCCGCGGGAGCCCTGCCCCGCGTCGCGGTGGTGGTCGATGTGCGCGGGCGAGGACTGTTCTCCGAGCTCCCCGAAGCGATGCGCGCCCTGCGCACGCGACGCCCGATTCGCCTGCTCTTCCTCGACGCGTCCGACACCGTTCTCGTGCGGCGTTTCGAGGCGGTGCGACGTCCCCACCCGCTGCAGGGCGACGGCACCATCGTCGACGGGATCCGTGCCGAACGGACCCGACTCGCGCCGGTGCGCGAGGACGCGGACGTCATCGTCGACACCTCGGCGCTGAACATCCATCAGCTCGCGACCCGCGTCGGGGAACTCTTCGCCGAGCAGGGTGCCGCGCGACACACCCTGACGATCATGAGTTTCGGGTTCAAATACGGGCTCCCTCCCGACGCGGACATGGTCGCCGACATGCGATTCCTCCCCAACCCCTACTGGAACGAAGACCTGCGCGCGTTCACCGGTGAGGACGACGCCGTGCGTGATGCGGTGCTCGGTGCACCCGGGGCGGGGGAGTTCATCAGTGCGTTCTCCGCCGCGCTGGCTCCGGTCCTCGAGGGGTACCAGCGGGAGAACAAACGCCACTCGGTGATCGCCGTCGGATGCACGGGCGGCAAGCACCGGTCGGTCGCCACGGCGCAGGAGCTTGCGACGCGCCTGTCCGCTGCGCCGGGGGTCGCCGTGAGGGTGACCCATCGCGACCTCGGTCGCGAGTAGGCTGGAGGATCGTTCCACCCCAGAAAGACCGAGGAGACACGTGTCGCTGACTGCCGACGTGAAGGCCGAACTCGTCGCCGTACGAGACCCGCGACCGACGGCCCGCGTGGCCGAACTGACCAGTCTTCTCCGGTTCTCCGGCGGGCTGCACTCGATCGCCAATCGCGTGGCGGTCGAGGCCGAGCTCGACTCGGACGTGCTCGCACGACGGGTGGCGCGGGAGCTCATGGAGCTCTACGGTGTGCGCCCCGAACTCGCCCACGTGCAGAGCTCGGCGGGTCGCGCGGGCGGTCACGTGGCCGTCCGCGTGATCGACGGCGGCGAGACCCTCGCGCGCCAGACCGGTCTGCTGGATCAGCGGCGCCGGCCGGTGCGTGGCCTGCCGAACAAACTCACCACCGGCACCCGCGAGGACCTCGCCGCGGTGTGGCGCGGCGCCTTCCTTGCCTCCGGGTCGCTCAGCGAGCCGGGGCGTTCTGCCTCGCTCGAGGTCGCGTGCCCGTCCTCGGAGGCGGCGATGGCCCTCGTCGGCGCCGCCCACCGACTGAACATCCCCGCGAAGGCGCGGGAGGTGCGCGGCATTCCCCGCGTGGTCGTCCGCGAGGGTGAGGCGATCCGGCTGACGCTGGCCTGCATGGGTGCGGCGAAGGCCGCCGCCGACTGGGACCAGATGCGGCAGCGGCGCGAAGTCCGTGCCGGCGTGAACCGCCTGGTCAACTTCGACGATGCGAACCTCCGGCGATCGGCGCAGGCGGCGGTGGCCGCGTGCGCACGCGTGGAGCGTGCACTCGAGATCTTGGGAGATGAGGTCCCGGACCACCTCAAGCAGGCCGGGCAGCTCCGGCTGTCTCACCGGGACGCCAGTCTCGACGAACTCGGCCACCACGCCGATCCGCCGATGACCAAGGACGCCGTCGCCGGGCGTATCCGCCGGCTCCTGGCGATGGCGGACAAGAAGGCCGAGGCCGACGGCATCCCGGGCACCGAGTCCGCCGTGCCCATGGGAATGGACGACTGACGGACGGCGGCGCGAATAGCACGACCGATGAGGGAAGCAACCCCCTGGAGGCGGCTTTCGCCCTCGCTAGGATGAGAACGTCACCCTCGCCGCGCCGAGGTCCTCGGCGCGACGCCGATAGGAAGTAGAGAATATGGCGAAGTACACCTTGCCCGACCTCCCTTACGATTACGCGGCCCTCGAGCCGCACATCAGCGGCAAGATCATGCAGCTGCACCACGACAAGCACCACCAGGCCTACGTCACCGGTGCGAACACCGCGCTGGACAAGCTCGCGGAGGCACGTGAGTCGGGTGATTTCGGCGGCGTGAACAAGCTCGAGAAGGATCTCGCGTTCAACCTCGGCGGTCACGTGAACCACTCCATCTTCTGGACCAACCTCTCCCCGGAAGGCGGCGGACGGCCGGAGGGCAACGAACTCGCCGCAGCAATCGACGAGTTCTTCGGCGGCTTCGAGAAGTTCCAGGCACACTTCACCGCCGCGGCGACCGGCATCCAGGGCTCGGGTTGGGCTGTCCTCAGCTGGGACCCGATCGGTGAGCAGCTGATCATCCAGCAGTTGTTCGACCAGCAGGCGAACACCGCTATGGGCACCATCCCGATCTTCCAGCTCGATATGTGGGAGCACGCCTTCTACCTCGACTACCTCAACGTGAAGGCCGACTACGTCAAGGCCGTCTGGAACATCGCGAACTGGCAGAACGTGGCGCAGCGCTTCGACGCGGCCCGCGAGAAGGCCACAGGCCTGCTGGTACTGTCATAGCGAGCGCGGGTGTCCCGGCGGGAACGCTCGCCGGGACGCCGCTGTCCGTCTGAATCGCAACAATCGCGCACCCGCGCACGACACCTCAGGAGCAACTCCGTGACTGTCAAGATCGGCATCAACGGCTTCGGCCGCATTGGACGTAACTTCCTCCGCGCTGCACTCGAGCAGGGCGCTGACCTCGAGATCGTTGCGGTCAACGATCTCACCGACAACAAGACGCTCGCCCACCTTCTCAAGTACGACTCCGTCGGCGGTCGTCTCACCGAAGAGGTCTCCTTCGACGGCGACTCCATCACCGTCGGTGGCAAGAGCATCAAGGTCTTCGAAGAGCGCGACCCGGCCAACCTGCCCTGGGGCGACCTGGGCGTGGACATCGTGATCGAATCGACCGGTCGCTTCACCAAGGCGGCCGACGCCTCGAAGCACATCCAGGGCGGCGCCAAGAAGGTGCTCATCTCGGCTCCCGGCACCGATGTCGACGGCACGTTCGTGATGGGCGTCAACGACTCGGAGTACGACCCCGAGACGATGCACGTCATCTCCAACGCGTCGTGCACGACGAACTGCCTCGCCCCGCTGGCGAAGGTGTTCAACGACAACTTCGGCATCGAGCGCGGGTTCATGATGACCGCGCACGCCTACACCGCGGACCAGAACCTGCAGGACGGCCCGCACGGCGACCTGCACCGCGCTCGCGCGGCTGCGCTGAACATCGTCCCCGCTTCGACGGGAGCGGCGAAGGCCATCGGTCTGGTCCTGCCCGAGCTCAACGGCAAGCTGAGCGGATCCTCCTACCGCGTCCCGATCCCCACCGGCTCGATCGTCGACCTGACGCTGGTGACCCCCACCGAGGGACTCACCAAGGAGACCATCAACGCCGCGTACGAGAAGGCCGCCGCCGAGGGTGAGCTCGCGGGATACCTGGCATACAACGCCGACGCGATCGTTTCGACCGACATCGTGCACGACCCGCACTCGTCGATCTTCGACGCGGGCCTGACCAACGTCAGCGGGAACCTCGTCAAGGTGTCGTCCTGGTACGACAACGAGTGGGGCTACTCCAACCGCCTCGTCGACCTCACCGAGCTCGTCGCGTCGAAGCTCTGAGCCGACCCATGGCACTGCGTACCCTCGATTCGCTGGGTCCGCTCGCAGGCAAGCGCGTCATCGTCCGTTGTGACCTCAACGTCCCTCTCAAGGACGGGGTCATCACGGACGATGGTCGTGTGCGAGCATCCCTTCCGACCCTCAACGCTCTGATCAACAAGGGCGCGAGAGTGGTCGTCTGCTCGCACCTCGGTCGCCCCGGCGGCGAGCCGAACCCGGCGTACAGCCTCGAGCCGGTCGCTCAGCGACTGTCGGAGTTGCTCGGTCAGCCCGTCGCGTTCGCACGCGACACCGTCGGGGAGTCCGCCCATGACGCGGTGGCCTCTCTCGAGGACGGAGAGGTCGCAGTGATCGAGAACCTCCGCTTCAACGCGGGGGAGACGGCCAAGGACGACGCCGAGCGCGACGCCTTCGCCCGTCAGCTCGGAGAGCTCGGCGACGCATTGGTCTCCGATGGGTTCGGCGTCGTGCACCGCAAGCAGGCGAGCGTCTACGACCTCGCCGCGCTGCTGCCGTCGGCGGCGGGTCTGCTCATCGCCAAGGAGCTCGACGTCCTCGACCGCCTGACCGAGAACCCGGAGCGGCCGTACACGGTGGTGCTCGGCGGTTCGAAGGTGAGCGACAAGCTCGGAGTCATCGAGCACCTGTTGCCGC
Organism: Microbacterium xanthum; assembly: GCF_034531355.1. Taxonomy (NCBI): domain Bacteria; kingdom Bacillati; phylum Actinomycetota; class Actinomycetes; order Micrococcales; family Microbacteriaceae; genus Microbacterium; species Microbacterium xanthum. The sequence goes on along the minus strand of NZ_JAWHUE010000004.1, from coordinate 254,850 downwards.
GGGTGGACCGCCTCCTCGTCGGCGGCGGGATGATGTTCACCTTCCTGGCCGCGCAAGGGCACAACGTGGGTTCGAGCCTCCTCGAAGAGGACCAGCTCGACACGGTGCGCCGTTACATCGCCGATGCGCAGGAGCGCGGCGTCGAGCTCGTCCTGCCGGTCGATGCCGTCGTGGCATCGGCTTTCGCGGCGGACGCCGAGCACGTCGTGGCCGATGCCGACGCACTGGAGGCAACTCCGTTCGGGGACTCCGGACTGGGTCTGGACATCGGTCCTCGCACCGCAGAGGAGTTCGCATCACGGATCCGCGGCAGCCGGACGGTGTTCTGGAACGGCCCGATGGGCGTGTTCGAGATGCCCGCTTTCGAGTCCGGTACCCGCGCGGTCGCGCGGGCGCTGGCGGAGGTCGACGGACTGGGCGTCGTCGGCGGTGGCGACTCCGCCGCAGCGGTTCGCCAGCTCGGTTTCGCCGACACCGACTTCGGTCACATCTCGACCGGTGGCGGCGCGAGCCTCGAGTTCTTGGAAGGTAAGAAGCTCCCCGGACTGGAGGTCCTCGGATGGCAACAGTGAACACGAGCGGCGGACGGACGCCGCTGATCGCCGGCAACTGGAAGATGAATCTCGACCACCTGCAGGCGGTGGCGTTCGTGCAGAAACTGCACTGGACGTTGAAGGACGCCAAGCACGAGGACGGCAGTGTCGAGGTGGCGATCTTCCCGCCCTTCACCGACCTGCGAACGGTCCAGACCCTGCTCGACGCCGACAAGATCCCCTTCGGCCTCGGTGCGCAGGATGTGTCGACGAAAGATTCGGGTGCCTACACGGGCGAGATCTCGGGGGCCTTCCTGAGCAAGCTCGACTGCCGCTACGTCATCATCGGGCACTCGGAGCGTCGCGAGTACCACGCCGAGTCCGACGATGTCGTGGCTGCCAAGGTCAAGGCGGCGCTCGCGCATGGCCTCGTGCCTGTCATCTGCGTCGGTGAGACCGCGGACGACCTGGAGAAGCACGGTGCCAGCGCGGTCCCGGTCGCCCAGCTGAAGGCGGCGCTGCATCACGTGCCGGCCTCGGCCGATGTCGTGGTGGCCTATGAGCCGGTGTGGGCCATCGGGTCCGGGCAGGCGGCGACGGCCGAGCAGGCACAGGAGGTCTGTGCCACGCTGCGTCAAGCCATCGCGACCGAGCTCGACGACGAGGCCGCGGCACGCACCCGGGTTCTCTACGGAGGTTCGGTGAAGGCCGCGAACATCGCGGGCTTCATGCGTCAGCCGGATGTCGATGGTGCGCTGGTCGGTGGTGCGAGCCTCCTGGTCGACGAGTTCTCGTCGATCATCCGTTATCAGAAGCACGTCGGCGTCTGACCGACACGCCCCGGTCGCCCCATGGCGGCCGGGGCGTTGCTCTTGCGTATACTGATCCCTTGTGCGACCCGCCCGGTCGACGAAAGGTGTAGTGATCCCGTGGAAGTCCTCGAGTTCGTCCTGCAGGTGCTGCTGGGTGTCACCAGCCTCTTGCTGACACTCCTCATCCTTCTTCACAAAGGTCGCGGCGGCGGCCTGTCCGACATGTTCGGGGGTGGAATGACCTCCGCCCTCGGTTCGTCGGGGCTGGCGGAGCGAAACCTCAACAGGTTCACGGTCGTGCTGGCCCTGGCATGGTTCGTGTCCATTGTGGCCCTCGGCCTCATCACGAAGTTCCAGGCGTTCTGATGGCCACCGGAGGAAACGCGATCCGCGGAACCCGTGTCGGCGCAGGGCCGATGGGGGAGCAGGACCACGGGTACCACGCCGACCGTGTCGCGGTCTCGTACTGGGATGCCCTGGGCAACGAGACCGTCCGCTACTTCGTCGCAGACATCGATCCGGACGAGATCCCGGACGTCATCGACTCCCCGCACTCCGGTCTGCCGGCCGGTCGCGACAAGCAGAACCCGCCCGCGGTCGCGAAGACGGAACCGTATAAAACCCATCTGGCATACGTGAAAGAGCGTCGTTCCGAGGACGAAGCGTCGCAACTTCTGGACGAGGCGCTGCAGCAGTTGCGCGATCGTCGCGGTCAGTCCTGATCACCCGCAGAGAAAGAGCCGGTTCTTCGGGACCGGCTCTTTCTGCGCGAACGGCGACTCAGTAGTCTCGGTCGATGAGTTCGGGCGGAACCTGAGCGGCCGCGGCCTGATCGACGAAGAACACCGTTCGACCGCGCCCTTTCGCGCCGGCAGCCGGAACACTCGTGTAGGTCGCTCCCGCCAGCGCCAATCCGAGCGCAGGTGCCTTGTCCGTGCCGGCCATCACCATCCAGACCCGCTGCGAGGAGTTGATCACCGGGCGCGTCATCGTCAGCCGGACGGCGGGCGGCTTCGGCGAGTCGATCACGGGCACGACGGCGCGGTCGACGATCTGGATCTCCGCCCGATCCGGGAACAGCGACGCGATATGTCCATCGGGCCCGACCCCGAGGAATGTGACGTCGAATGTCGGCCACGCGTGGGTGTGCGCCGCGTATCGGGCCAGCTCGCCGGCGTAATCCTCCGCGGCGGCCGTGAGGTCCACCCCGTCATCGGAGGCCGCCATGGCGTGGATGTTCCCGGCAGGTACGGGAATGTGATCGAGAAGCGCTTCGCGCGCCTGCGTCTCATTGCGATCGGGGTGACCGGCCGGGAGGAAGCGCTCGTCACTCCACCAGAAGTGCACGAGCGTCCAGTCGATGCCGTCTACACGGTCCCGAGCGGCGGCGAGCACGCGTCCGCCCATCGATCCGCCCGTGAGCGACACGTGGACCTCTTCTCCCACGTCGACGCGCTTTCGGAGGCGGTGCACGAAGCGCTCCGCCACCGCTTCCGCGAGCGTGTCAGGATCAGCGGCGATCACGACACGCTTCTCGACGACGTGTTCAGACATGCAGACCTTCCGTCGGGGCATCCAGAAGGCTCCAGCCTTCGGTGATGACCCGACCGTACAGCACATCCGCGTCGAGGCGACGGAGCTCCTCGGCGAGGCACTCGCGAAGAGTGCGACGGGGGAAGGCCAGCTCGTGGGTCGGCTGCCCCGGCTGCGAGAGGATGGCGACGCCGGCTTCAGGCCGCTCGAGCGTCACCTCGCCGCTCTGCCGGACCAGGGTGACGTCCTTGACCCCGTGAGGCCACTCCGACGCCTCGAGGTAGCCCCATTCGACCGGAACATCCAGCGCGAGCCGCAGCCAGGCGGCCAGGAGAGCCGTCGATGGAGAGTCCGCGGCGCCCCGCACCCGCACCGCCGTCACCGGCTCGTACGGCGGCTGATCCAGGATCGCGGCCAGCTGCTCCCGCCACCGCGTCAGACGTGTCCAGGCGAGATCGGTGTCACCCGGTGCGTAGTGATCGCCGAGCGATGCGACCCATGCCCCGGGGTCGGACTTGGTCGCGGCATCGGTGATCCTGCGTTGCGCGATGCGCCCGATGGAGGTTTCCGAGACATGGTCGGGCGTCTGATTGGGCCACCACACCACGACCGGGGCGTCAGACAGGAGCAGCCCGGTCACCAGGCTCTCGAGGTTGGAGGCACCGGCCTCGCCGTGCGCGTGCAATGTCACGACCTCGCTCGCGCCCGCATCGCCGCCCACGCGGATCTGCGCGTCGAGCCGAGGCTCCTCGTCCTCGGTGGAGTTGATCATGAGGACGATCACGCGCATCGGATGCTCACGTGACGCGTCGTTCGCGGCGTCGATGGCTTCTTCCATCGCCGCCTCGCGGGTCACGATGACCAGGGTCAGCACACGCCCGAGGGCGACCGCGCCGCCCTCCTCTCTCACGTTGACCAGCGCGCGGCTGATCTGGCTGACGGTGGTGTCGGGGAGATCGATGATCACGGGCGCCTCCAGGTGCGGCCATCACGGGCGAGGAGCTCATCGGCGGACGCCGGGCCCCACGATCCGGGTGCGTATTGTTCGACGGGGCCGCCCTGCGATTCCCAGAACTGCTCGATCGGGTCGAGGATCTTCCAGGACAGCTCCACCTCCTCGTGGCGGGGGAACAGCGGCGGGTCGCCGAGCAGCACATCCAGAATCAGTCGCTCATAGGCCTCAGGACTGGCCTCGGTGAAAGCGTGGCCGTAGCCGAAGTCCATCGTGACGTCGCGCACCTGCGCTCCGGCGCCGGGCACCTTCGACCCGAAACGGATGGTCACCCCCTCGTCCGGCTGGACGCGGATGACCAGGGCGTTCTGCCCCTGACCGGAGGTCTGCGAGCGGGCGAAGAGCAGCTCGGGTGCGCGCTTGAAGACGACGGCGATCTCGGTGACCCGTCGCCCCAACCGCTTGCCGGTGCGGAGGTAGAAGGGCACTCCCGCCCAGCGTCTCGTGTTGATCCCGAGCGTGATCGCAGCGTACGTCTCGGTGGCCGATTCCGGGTTCATGCCGTCTTCCTCGAGGAATCCGAGAACCTTCTCGCCGCCCTGCCAGCCGCCGGCGTACTGCCCGCGGGCGGTGGAAGCGGCCAAGTCGTCGGGAAGCGTCACCGCCGCAAGGACCTTCTCCTTCTCCGCGCGCAGGTCCGCGGCGTTGAACGTGATGGGCTCTTCCATCGCGGTCAGGGCGAGGAGCTGAAGCAGATGGTTCTGGATGACGTCGCGCGCCGCGCCGATCCCGTCGTAGTATCCCGCGCGTCCCCCCACACCGATGTCTTCGGCCATCGTGATCTGCACGTGGTCGACGTAGTTGCGGTTCCAGATCGGCTCGTACAGCTCGTTGGCGAAGCGAAGCGCCAGGATGTTCTGAACGGTCTCTTTGCCGAGATAGTGATCAATTCGGAAGATGGAGTCGGCGGGGAACGCCGAACGCAGCGCGTCGTTCAGGTCCTGCGCGGACTCCTGGTCGTGTCCGAACGGTTTCTCGATGACCACGCGGCGCCAACGGTCGGGACGGTCGGCGGTGTCATCGACGAGGCCCGACTTCTTCAGCTGCTCGGCCACGACGGGGAAGGCCTTGGGGGGGATCGAGAGGTAGTAGGCGTGATTGCCCATCGTGCCGCGCTCCACGTCGAGCTTCTCGACGGTCTCGCGCAGGCGCACGAACGCCGCGTCGTCGTCGAATTCGCCCGGAACGAATCGGATTCCCTGCAGCAGCTGTTGCCAGGTCTCCTCGCGGAACTCCGTGCGGGCGTGTTTGCGGACGGCGTCGTGGACGACCTCCGCGAAGTCCTGGTCGGCCCAATCGCGGCGGGCGAATCCCACGAGGGCGAAGCCGGGGGGCAGCAGCCCGCGATTGGCGAGGTCGTAGACCGCGGGCATGAGCTTCTTGCGGGAGAGGTCTCCCGTCACACCGAAGATCACCAGGGCGCTCGGCCCCGCGATCCGGTTCAGCCGCCGATCTTCCGGATCGCGCAGGGGGTTGTGCCCGCGCGAGATGTCAACCGTCATTCGATCGTTCTCCTATTGCGCCGCTTCGAACAGCGACATGACATCGACCTGGGGGTCGGTGAGGGTGAGGGTGACGACGGGGCGGCCATGAGCGTGCGCCAGGACCTCTGCGTCGCCGGCCGCCTGGGCTCGGATCAGCTCACCGAAGGTGAACGGCCGGCCCGGAATCTCCAGGTCCGACTCGCCGCCGTCGATGATCTGCAGGAACACGCCGTTGGCGGGCCCGCCTTTGTGGTACTGCCCCGTCGAGTGGAGGAACCGCGGTCCCCACCCGAACGTCGTCGGACGTCCGGAGTCAGCGGCGACGAGCTCGCGGATTCCCGCGAGCTGCGTGTATTCGTGGCGATCCACATACGCCTGGATCGCCACATAGCCGTCCGCGGGCAGCCGAGACCACAGGTCGTCCAGCACGCCGGCCAGCGTGCCGGAGGCGACGAGGGAGGGATCGCTCGCGCGCACGGCCACGCCGTGCGCCGTGAACGCCGGCTCGGTCGGGACCGGTCGGGCGTCCAGCAGTCCGCGCGCTGCGATCTTCGCCGACTCGACATCGGGCTGGTCGAAGGGGTCGATCCCCAGCATCCGTCCGGCGATCGCCGTCGCGTACTCCCAGACGACGAACTGGGCGCCCAGCGAGCCGCTCAGCACGATCTCCCCGTGGTGGTGCTCGAACAGGTGGAAGGTCGATGCGTCACCCACCAGTCGCACGATCTGCAGGTCGGCGGGCCGGTCTTCGACCTCGGGGGAGACCGCGAGCATCGGCACGGGGAGGATTCCCGTGCCCTGCTTGCCGGTGGACTCGGCCAGGAGCTGCTCGATCCATGCCGGCAGCCCCTTGATGTGGGTGCCATCTTCGATGAGCCCGAGCTTGTCGCGGCGAGGGTCGCCGCCGGCGACGGCGGCTGCGAGGACCAGCGCCGGGTTCCCGGGGTCGTCGACGGCCACCTCCAGCAGGGTCGCCTCGGCTTCATCGAGCAGCTCGACGATATCGACGCCGGCGAGGCCGGTCGGAACCAGGCCGAACGCGGTCAGGGCGGAGTAGCGCCCGCCGACGGTCGGGTCGGCGGTGAACACACGGTAGCCGGCCTCCCGCGCGGCCGCCTCGAGCGGCGAACCGGGGTCGGTGACGACCACGATGCGTTCGGACGGGTCGATCCCGACGTCTCGGAAGGCCGCTTCGAAAGCGCGCAGGGCCGAATCCGTCTCGAGGGTCGAGCCGGACTTGCTGGAGACGACCAGGACGGTCTGGGCCAGGCCCCCCGCCTCGGCGTCCCCGTCGATGGCCGCGAGCACCTGCGTGGGCGCGGTCGTGTCGACGATCGTCAACGGCACACCGGCCGTGTTGGCGATCACCTCGGGTGCAAGCGACGATCCGCCCATCCCGGCGAGGACGATGCGCGTCGTTCCACGCGCGACCAGATCTTCGCGGAGCGCGAGGATCTCGGGCACGAGGGGCCGCGAGACCCCCACCGCCTGGACCCAGCCCAGGCGGCGAGAAGCCTCGGGCTGCGCGGCCGGACCCCAGAGGGTGTCATCGCCCGCCGTGATCGCCGAGGCGATCAGGCTGGAGACGAGACCGGGGAGGGTCTGTCCGACCACGTCTTCGACGTGGCCGGACAGGTGGAGGTGGAAGCTCACCTCAGGCCTCTGCGGCCTCGGCGAGCGCGGTCTTCACCGTCTCCTGCAGTTCGTGCCACGAGGCGATGAACTTCTCGACGCCCTCGTCCTCGAGCACCTGCGTCACATCGGCGAAGTCCACGCCGACCGCTTCGAGCTGCGAGAAGAGATCATGCGACTCCGCGTATGCGCCGGTGACGGCATCGCCGGAGACCTCCGCGTGATCGAATGTGGCCTCGAGGGTCTTCTCCGGCATCGTGTTGACGGTGCCGGGGGCGACGAGCTCGGTGACGTAGAGCGTGTCGGGCAGCGACGGGTCCTTGACGCCGGTCGAGGCCCAGAGCGGGCGCTGCACCGTCGCACCGGCCTCCAGCAGAGCCTGGGCGCGATCGGATGCGAACCTCTTCTGGAAGAGCTCGTATGCCAATCGGGCATTGGCCAGTCCGGCGCGGGAGCTCAGCGCCCGGGCCGCGTCGGTGCCGATGGCGGCGAGCCGCTTGTCGACCTCGGTGTCCACCCGCGAGACGAAGAACGATGCGACGGACTGGAGCTTCGAGATGTCGTGACCGGCCGCGTGTGCCTTCTCGACCCCGGCGAGGTAGGCGTCGATGACCTCGTCGTAGCGCTCGAGGCTGAAGATCAGGGTGACGTTGACGCTGATGCCCGCGCCGATCACCTCGGTGATCGCCGGAAGCCCGGCCTTCGTCGCGGGGATCTTGATCAGCACGTTGGGGCGATCGACCTTGGCCGCGAGCTTGCGGGCCTCGGCGACGGTCGCCTCGGTGTCGTGCGCCAGTTCGGGCGAGACCTCGATCGACACCCGGCCGTCGACACCGTTCGTGGCGTCGAACACCGGTCGGAACACGTCCGACGCGGCCTGCACGTCGTCGGTGGTGATCTCGAAGATGGCGCGCTCGACGTCGGCCCCGTTCTCGGCGAGGACCTTCACCTGCCCGTCGTAGGACTCGCCCGTGGCCAACGCGCCCGCGAAGATCGTGGGGTTGGTCGTCACGCCCGTCACGTTGCGGGTGATGATGAGATCGGCGAGGTTGCCGCTGGTGATGCGCTGGCGCGAGAGGTCGTCGAGCCAGATGCTGACGCCCTCTTCGACGAGGCGTGCGGTGGGGGTGCTCATGCGTTCTCCTTGATGGTCTCGCGTGCGGCTGCGACGACGGCGTCGGTGGTGATGCCGAACTTCTCGAACAGGGTCTTGTAGTCGGCCGATGCGCCGAAGTGCTCGATCGAGACCGAGCGTCCGCGGTCGCCCACGACGTCTCGCCAGCTCATCGCGAGGCCGGCCTCGACCGACACGCGCGCGGTCACCGAGGAGGGCAGCACGCTCTCGCGGTAGGCGTCGTCCTGTTCGGCGAACCACTCCAGCGACGGAGCCGAGACCACGCGGACGCCGATGCCTTCGGTGGAAAGCTGATCGCGCGCGGACACGGCCAGCTGGACCTCGGATCCGGTGGCGATGATGATGACATCCGGCGTACCGCCCGGCGCCTCCGCGAGGACGTAGGCGCCCTTGGCCGCCAGCTCGGCGCTGGCGAACGTGTCGCCGTCGGCCGCGCCGGCGCCGCGCTCGAATGTCGGGATGTTCTGGCGCGTGAGTGCGATCCCCGACGGGCCGGCGTGGCGGCGCAGCATCTCGTGCCACACGACGGCCGTCTCGTTCGCGTCGGCGGGCCGCACGACGGCGAAGTTCGGGATGGCGCGCAAGGCGGTCAGCTGCTCGATCGGCTGATGAGTGGGGCCGTCCTCGCCCAGGGCGACGGAATCGTGCGTCCAGACGAAGATCGAGGGCACGTTCATCAGCGCGGCCAGCCGCACCGAGGGACGCATGTAGTCGCTGAAGATGAGGAACGTGCCACCGAAGGCGCGGGTCGGCCCGTGCAGAACGATCCCGTTGATGATCGCGGCCATGGCGTGCTCGCGGATCCCGAAGTGCAGAACCCGACCGGAGGGGTTACCGGACCATTCGTCGGTCGACCACTTCTCCGGGATGAACGAGGGCGCCCCCTTGATCGTCGTGAGGTTCGACTCGGCGAGGTCGGCGGACCCGCCCCACAGCTCCGGCAGCCGCTCGGCGAGGGCGTTGATGACCTGTCCCGACGCCGCGCGCGTTGACACGTCCTTGCCCGCCTCGAAGACCGGGAGCGCATCGGCGAGGTCGGCGGGCAGTTCGCGGGCGTTCACGCGGTCCCAGAGCGCCTTGCGCTCCGGGTTCGCGGCTGCCCATGCGTCGAACTTGTCCTGCCATTCCGAGCGGGTCGCCGCGGCTCGATCGGCCAGCTCGCGCGTGTGGGCGATCACGTCGTCCGGGACGGCGAACATCGCGTCGGGGTCGAGGCCCATGACCTGCTTGGTCGCCTTCAGCTCGTCTTCGCCGAGCTTGGAACCGTGGATCTTGCCGGTGTTCTGCTTGCCCGGGGCGGGCCAACCGATGATCGTCTTCAGCACGATGATGGACGGCTTGGACGTCTCGGCCTTGGCCGCGTCGATGGCGGCGTGAAGCTCGGCGACGTCTTCGACGTACTCGCCCGTCTTCTTCCAGTCGACGGTCTGGACGTGCCAGCCATAGGCCTCGTAGCGCGCGGCGACGTCCTCGGTGAAGGCGACGTTCGTGTCGTCCTCGATGGAGATCTGGTTCGCGTCGTACAGCACGACGAGGTTGCCGAGCTCCTGATGGCCGGCGAGCGACGAGGCCTCGCTGGTCACGCCTTCCTGGATGTCGCCGTCGGAGGCGATGACGAAGATGTGGTGGTCGAAGGGCGACTCGCCGGGCGCGCTCTCGGGGTCGAAGAGCCCGCGCTCGTACCGCGCTGCGTAGGCGAAGCCCACCGATGACGCCAGTCCCTGTCCCAGCGGACCGGTCGTGATCTCCACGCCGTCGGTGTGCCCGTATTCGGGGTGTCCGGGGGTCTTGGACCCCCACGTGCGGAGTTCTTTCAGGTCGTCGAGCTCGAGCCCGAATCCGCCGAGGTACAGCTGCACGTACTGCGTCAGCGAGGAGTGGCCGGCGGAGAGGATGAAGCGGTCGCGACCGGGCCAGTGCGGATCGCGGGGGTCATGGTTCATGACGCGCTGGTAGAGGAGGTAGGCCGCGGGAGCAAGACTCATCGCGGTTCCCGGGTGACCGTTGCCGACCTTCTCGACGGCATCCGCCGCGAGAACGCGCGCGGTGTCCACCGCGCGCCGATCGATTTCTTCCCAACGCAGTTCCGACACAGAGGGCCTTTCTCGAGGGTGCGCTCACGCGCACGGATCCCCGGGGCAGCCGAAGGCGGGAGGTGGGATCGGCGCGTGCGGCGCGCGTGTCCTGCCAGCATAGCGGTGAGCCTGGGCGGCGTCACACGACGTCGATGCGTGCGGTGGGCGGGTCAGGGTGGCGCCGCGGTCGGCGGCCCCGGCGTCGTGATGCCATAGACTGAAGTGATTGTTCAGGCGGCGATGGCGGGGGAGATGCACACCACGACGACGGCTCAGACCGGCGACCGGATCACCCGGCAACCCCGATCGATCCGGCGGACGGTCCTCGCCTATGTCGCGCTGACCAAGCCGCGCGTGCTCGAGCTCCTGCTCGTGACCACCGTGCCGGTCATGATCCTCGCTCAGAACGGTCTCCCCGACCTCTGGCTCGTCCTTGCCACGGTGCTGGGCGGCTCGATGAGCGCCGGCTCGGCTGCCGCCTTCAACATGTACCTCGATCGGGACATCGACGCGCACATGCAGCGCACCGAGAACCGTCCCCTCGTGACCGGGGAGGTGTCGCCGCGCGGTGCGCTCGTGTTCGCGTGGTCGCTGGCCGTGGCGTCGACCCTGTGGCTCCTCCTGACGACCAATGCCCTGGCTGCGGCACTGTCCGCCGGGGCGATCTTCTTCTACGTCGTCATCTACACGATGCTGCTCAAGCGCCGCACCGAGCAGAACATCGTCTGGGGAGGAATCGCCGGGTGCTTCCCGGTCCTGATCGGTTGGACGGCGGTCACCGGCTCGCTCGCGTGGCCACCCGTCATCCTGTTCGTCCTGGTCTTCCTCTGGACGCCGCCGCACTACTGGCCGTTGTCGATGAAGTACAGGGAGCAATACGACGAGGTCGACGTTCCGATGCTCGGCGCCACGCGCAACGGTTCCCAGGTGGGCCTCCAGGTCATCCTGTACGCGTGGGCCACCGTCGTGTGCTCACTGCTGCTGATCCCGGTGGCCCCGATGGGCCTGGTCTACACGGCGTCGGCCGTGGTGTTCGGCGGCTGGTTCATCTACGAGTCGCACGTGCTCTACAACCGTGCGGTGCGCGGCACCGAACCCAAGCCGATGCGGGTGTTCCATGCGTCGATCACCTACCTGACGCTTCTGTTCGTGGCGATCGCCGTCGACCCGCTGCTGCCGTTCTGAGCCGCAGCGGGCCGTGACGGCTCATCCGATTCGAGCGGGCTCGCGTTCTGTCCGGTCGTCGACTGACTCGCCGTCGGTGGCGTGCTCGGGTGTGGCCGTCTCGGCGGATCGGTCGGAGAGCGCCGGGTCGGCGTCGTCGGCGTTGTCGATGTCTGCGTCAGCCGGGGGCTCGACGACCTCGGCGGCGTGCGTCGGCCGCAGGGTCGCGGCGGCGGCCACGGCCAGCGCCAGCAGCACGCCGATCACGCCGGCGCCGATGAGGATCGCGCCGACCACGGCGGTCGACTGACCCACGTAGACATCCACGCCCGTGGCTGTCCCGTCCAGCAGCGTGGTCGTCATCGAATCGAGGGTTGCGGTCACCATGCTCGCGCCGTAGCCGGCCGTTCCGGCCGAGCCTGCCAGAAGGATCCAGAAGGGGACGCTGCGCACGAGGCGGGGACGGGTGGTCATCTGTCTTGCTCCTCACGTGCGGCCGGTCGGCCGCGACGTCGGACACGATTCCCGTCGCGCCCGTGCACCCGTTGTGAGCGAACTCGGTCTCCGGTGGACGAATCCGATGAGTCCGCTATGACCGCGGGCGAGCTTCCGCCGGCAGGGACTGGTGCATCAACACGGCGGTCATGGCGGCGACGAGGACCACGGCGAGCACCATGTGGATGTTCACGAGCGCGATCGGCAACCCCGTCCGCGCCTGCCAGATGCCCACGCCGATCTGTGCCGCCTCGGTCGCGAGCAGCAGGCCGGTCCAGAGCGGCAGCCGGAGTGTGCCGGGCATCCGGAAGGCGACGGCGAAGGCGGCCAGGGACAGCCCCAACGTGACGTACGCGGGCCAGGAGTGCACGTGCTGCATGACCTCGGGGTCGAGACCGTTGCGGGCCGCACCTCCATCGCCGGCGTGCGGGCCCGATCCGGTCACCAGGATGCCGACCACGACGGTCACGAGGACGCCGATCGCGGTGGAGGCGGTCAGCGCACGATACGCGCGGGGGACGGCGACGCGCCGAGGACCCGGTACGGCGTACACCCGCACGACGAGTGCCGCGGAGAGGGCGACGAGCAGGACGGATGCGAAGTAGTGCAGGCCCACCACGTACGGGTTCAGGTTCGTCAGCACCGTGATCCCGCCGATCACCGCCTGCAGGGGGACGTAGAGCCCGATCACCAGCGCGAGCCAGAACAGATCGCGCCGTTCACGGCGCATCCGCACCACGAAGAGGAAAGTGACGATCGCCACCGCCACCAGCACGAAGGTCAGGAGACGGTTTCCGAACTCGATCACCCCGTGGATGCCCATCTCCTCGGTGGCCACGAAGGAGTCCGCAGTGCACCGCGGCCAGGTCGGGCATCCGAGTCCAGAACCGGTCAGTCGCACCAGGCCCCCGGTCGCGACGATGCCGATCTGCACGACCAGGGTCGCCCACGCCGCGACGACGACACGCCCGTCGACCTGATCGGGCAGCATGCGCCGCAACCGGCCGCGAACACCGGCGCGGACGGCAGGGGGTGTGGCGTCGACAGGGGAGAGGGGGGTGGGCATGCGCGACCTTCCGGGTGAATCGCGTCGGCATCGGCTCGGCGTGACCGTCGCTGAACCCTGTAGAATCGAGTGGTTCGGGATGCGACGCAGTCGCGTTTCGCATCACTGACAGTCTAGGCGCGCGATTGAGCGCCTGTGATCGGGCCCACCGAGCGGCATCCACCTTCGAAACTCCCGGAGGGTGTGGAATGCCGGGGCGGATGACACCGTTGCGGCCCAAGAGAGGAGTTGAGCATGTCGGATGTGCTGATCGACCGGCCCGAGCTCGATGGCCTGGGGGTGTACGAGTTCGGATGGCATGACCCGGACGTCGCCGGTGCGAGCGCCACGCGTGGCATCTCGGAGGCGGTCGTGCGTGACATATCGCGCCTGAAGAACGAACCCGAGTGGATGCTCAAAGCGCGACTCAAAGGGCACAACCTCTTCGAGCGCAAGCCGATGCCGACCTGGGGCGCCGACCTCTCCGACATCGACTTCGAGAACATCAAGTACTTCGTCCGCTCGACCGAGAAGCAGGCGCAGTCCTGGGAGGACCTCCCGGAGGACATCAAGAACACGTACGAGAAGCTCGGCATCCCGGAGGCGGAGCGTGCGCGCCTGGTCGCCGGCGTCGCTGCGCAGTACGAGTCCGAAGTCGTCTACCACCAGATCCAGGAGGATCTGGAGCGTCAGGGCGTCATCTTCATGGACACCGACACCGCACTGCGCGAGCACCCGGAGTTCTTCGAGGAGTACTTCGGCACCGTCATCCCCGCCGGTGACAACAAGTTCGCGGCGCTCAACACCGCGGTGTGGTCCGGTGGCTCGTTCGTCTACGTGCCCAAGGGCGTTCACGTCGAGATCCCTCTCCAGGCGTACTTCCGCATCAACACCGAGAACATGGGTCAGTTCGAGCGGACCCTGATCATCGCGGATGAGGATTCCTACGTCCACTACATCGAAGGCTGCACCGCCCCGATCTACAAGAGCGACTCGCTGCACTCCGCCGTCGTGGAGATCATCGTGAAGAAGAACGCACGCGTGCGATACACGACGATCCAGAACTGGTCGAACAACGTCTACAACCTCGTGACCAAGCGCGCGGTCGCGCACGAGGGCGCGACCATGGAGTGGGTCGACGGCAACATCGGGTCGAAGGTCACCATGAAGTACCCCTCGATCTTCCTGATGGGCGAGCACGCCAAGGGCGAGACGCTCTCGGTCGCCTTCGCCGGTCCCGGTCAGCACCAGGATGCCGGCGCGAAGATGATCCACATGGCGCCGTACACGCAGTCCTCCATCGTGTCGAAGTCGATCGCGCGCGGCGGCGGTCGCGCCGGATACCGCGGCGAGGTGCGGGTGGATGAGAAGGCCCACCACTCGGCGAACACGGTGCGCTGCGATGCCCTGCTCGTGGACACGATCTCGCGCTCGGACACCTACCCGGCCATCGACATCCGCGTCGATGACGTCCAGCTCGGCCACGAGGCGACCGTGTCGAAGGTGAGCGAGGAGCAGCTGTTCTATCTGCAGTCCCGTGGGCTCGAGGAAGATGAGGCGATGGCGATGATCGTGCGCGGCTTCATCGAACCGATCGCCCGCGAACTGCCCATGGAGTACGCCATGGAACTCAACAAGCTCATCGAGATGGGCATGGAAGGATCCGTCGGCTAGATGACGACCACCACCACGCAGGCGCCCGCGACGGTGCCTGGATCAGTGCCGCACTCGGACGGCGCCGGCTCGTTCGTTCCCGTTCAGACACGTTCGGAGCGCCCGACATCGTTCGACCCCGCCGATTTCGCACGACCCACGGGCCGTGAGGTGAACTGGCGCCACGCCCCGCTCGCGCGCTTGGCGCCGCTGTTCGTCGACGAGGAGACCGAGACCGGCGACCTCGCCGTCGAGTACGACGTCACCGGCGTCGAGGCTCATCTCGTCGAATCCACGGGCCATGGCGTTGCGCCCCGCGGCGAGGTGTTCCGTCCGGAGGACCTCATCAGCGCGACCGCCTGGAAGCGGTGCCCGAACGCCCTGCATCTGCGTTTCGACGCCGACGAGGAGCACGACGAACCGTTCGTGGTGTCGCTGCGTGGCACCGGAGCCGAGGGTCACGCGAACGGACACATCGTGATCGAGGCGGCCCCGAACTCCCGTGCGACGGTGGTCCTGGATCACAGCGGGTCCGCACAGTACGCCCAGAACGTCGAGATCATCGTCCGCGACGGCGCCCGACTGAAGGTCGTCAGCGTGCAGCGCTGGGACGACGACGCCGTCCACGCGGCCTCGCACCAGGCCCGTGTCGACAAGGACGCCCAGCTCACGCACGTCGTGGTCACCTTCGGCGGGTCGGTCGTGCGGGTCAACCCGTCCGTGGATCTGGCCGGATCCGGTGCCGAAGGGCGCCTGTACGGGCTCTCCTTCGCCGACTCCGGACAGCACCTCGAGAGTCAGGTCTACCTGCACCACCACGGACCGCACACCACCGGTGACGTGCTCTACAAGGGCGCGCTGCAGGGGGCGTCGGCACGGAGCGTATGGATCGGCGACGTCCTCATCGGAGCAGACGCCGTCGGCACGGACTCGTACGAGGCCAATCGCAACCTCGTGCTCACCGAGGGTGCTCGTGCGGACTCGATCCCGAACCTCGAGATCGAGACCGGCGACATCCAGGGTGCCGGTCACGCCAGCGCCACCGGGCGCTTCGACGACGAGCAGCTGTTCTACCTGCAGGCGCGGGGGATCGCCGAAGACGAAGCGCGGCGCCTCGTCGTCATCGGGTTCCTCGCGGAGATCGTGCAGAAGATAGGGATTCCCGCGCTCGAAGAGCAGCTGACCGCGGCGATCGAGCGCGAGCTCGAGGATGGTGCCGCGTGAGCGCTCAGCGCGCCTGTTCGCTCAGCGAGCTCGAGCAGGACACCGCGCATCTGGTCGAACTCGACGGCGTCCCGATCTCCGTGGTGCTCGACAGTGAGGGTGTCGTGCACGCGATCGGCGACACCTGCACCCACGGCGACATCTCCCTTTCCGAGGGATTCGTCGAGGGCGACACGCTCGAATGCTGGGCGCACGGATCGGCGTTCTCGCTGATCACCGGCAAGCCTCAGAATCTTCCGGCCTTCGAACCGGTCCCCGTCTATGTCGTCGAGATCGACGGCGATGACGTGATGATCGACCCGGCCGTGACCAAAGAAGTGAAGTGAGAAGGAACACACCATGACTGTCCTCGAGATCCGCGACCTGCATGTGACGGTCGAGACCGAGAGCGGGGCGACCCCGATCCTCAACGGCGTCACCCTGACCATCCGTACGGGTGAGACCCACGCGATCATGGGCCCCAACGGGTCCGGCAAGTCCACACTCGCGTATACGATCGCCGGGCACCCGAAGTACACCGTGACCGGCGGCACCATCACGCTGGACGGCGAGGATGTGCTCGAGATGTCGGTCGACGAGCGGGCGCGGGCGGGACTGTTCCTCGCGATGCAGTACCCCGTGGAGATCCCCGGCGTGACCGTCACCAACTTCCTCCGCACCGCCAAGACCGCGATCGACGGAGAGGCGCCTGCCATCCGGTCGTGGACGAAGGACGTGCGGGAGTCGATGACGAACCTGCGCATGGACCCGACCTTTGCCCAGCGCAACGTCAACGAGGGTTTCTCGGGAGGAGAGAAGAAGCGTCACGAGATCCTGCAGCTCGAGCTTCTTCGCCCGAAGCTCGCGGTGCTGGACGAGACGGACTCGGGACTCGACGTCGATGCGCTGAAGATCGTGTCCGAAGGAGTCAACCGCGCCAAGGAGCAGACCGACCTCGGCGTGCTCCTGATCACGCACTACACCCGCATCCTCCGATACATCCGTCCCGACCACGTGCACGTCATGGTCAAGGGCCGCATCGTCGAGGAGGGCGGTGCCGAACTGGCTGACCGTCTGGAGGACGAAGGGTACGATCGCTTCGTTCAGCAGGTCGCTGAGCCGACGGTCGACGCCGGGGCATAGAATCGTTACATGGCCGTGACGCTCACTCCCGAGAAGTTCGACGAGGTCTCGGAGGCGCTCAAGGACGTCATGGATCCCGAACTGGGGATCAATGTCGTCGACCTCGGGCTGATCTACGACCTCGCCTGGGACGACGAGAACGATGCTCTTGTGATCCATATGACCCTCACCTCCGCCGGATGCCCTCTGACGGATGTGCTCGAAGAGCAGACCGCGCAAGCGTTGGATGCTGTCGTGGACCGCTTCCGGATCAATTGGGTGTGGATGCCGCCGTGGGGTCCGGAGCGGATCACCGACGACGGGCGCGACATGATGAGAGCACTCGGGTTCGCGATCTGATCCGTCGATGTCGAATCGACGAAGGGGACATGCTCGCGCGTGTCCCCTTCGTCATACCTCGGCGCGACCGAGTCGCCAGTAGCCCATGAACGCCACTGCGCGACGATCGACCCCGCGCTCGCTGACCATGTGACGCCGAAGAGCCTTGATCCCGCTCGCCTCACCGGCCAGCCAGGCGTAGACCGCGGCGCTCTTCAGCGCCGCGCCGCCTTTGGCCGTGCGCGGGACCTCCCACAGGATCTGCGACTCGATGTCGATCTCCTCGACGTCCGCGCCTCGTCCGTCCGGCACGAGCCGACCGGCCACCTCGGTGACCATCGGCACGAGGTGCGCATGTCGCTCGCCTCCGCCTCGCGCGGCCACGCAGACGTCGAACCCGGGATGTGTCGGAAGGTAGCCGAGATCTCCGTCCTCGGGTACTTCGAGGACGACGACACCGCGGGCTGTGCGTGGGAGTTGTTCGAGAATGACCGCGATCGCCGGAGCGGCGGTCTCGTCCCCGGCGAGCAGGATGTCATCGACACGGGCGGGCGGTACGAAGTCGATTCCGTAGCTGACGCCCTCGTGTGCCGACGTCGGGGCGAAGATCAGGACCTCGTCCCCCGGGCGGGCACGCTCGATCCACGCGGATGCCGGCCCTCGTACGTCGTGCGCCACCATGTCGACATCCACCTCGCGGTCCGCATGTCGGACCGCTCGTGTCGTGTAGGTGCGGAACGGGGGCCGCTTGTCCTCCGGGAGCGCACGCCACGCGCTGAACCAGTCCGGCCCGGTGGGCATCGCGTCGAGACCGACGGTGGGGGTCGGAAAGACGATCTTGATGCGTTGGTCCCAGCCGGTGTCACCGTACTGGTCGAAGTCGACCGCGGTGAAGGTGAACCGACGAAAGCTCGGTGTCAGGTCGGTGACCGTCGAGACGGTGGCGCGGAAGAATCGGGATGCCTCACGCGTCTGCGCGCTCATGCGGGTGTCCTCTCGTGGGGTCCGGGGTCGTCGCGTGATGACGCCCGCGCGGAAGGACCAGCGGGGTGCCCGAGACGGGATCGGTGATCACGAGCGCGTCGAGGTCGAAGACCTGCCGGATCATCTGGTCGGTCATCGTCGTGGTCGGGTCTCCTTCTGCCACGATGCGTCCGGCTCGGAGTGCGATGATGTGGTCGGCATACCGCGCGGCGAGGTTCATGTCGTGGAGAACCATGACG
This sequence comes from Microbacterium xanthum, assembly GCF_034531355.1. NCBI lineage: Bacteria > Bacillati > Actinomycetota > Actinomycetes > Micrococcales > Microbacteriaceae > Microbacterium > Microbacterium xanthum. The sequence continues at coordinate 236,390 of NZ_JAWHUE010000004.1, read as the reverse complement.
ATCGTGCGGCCGAGCCGGTTCAGATCGGTCAGCAGGTCGAGCACCTCCACCTGGTGAGAAAGATCCAGGAACGTCGTGGGCTCGTCGAGCAGGAGGATGTCGGTCTCCTGGGCGAGTGCCATGGCGATCCACACGCGTTGGCGCTGTCCGCCGGAGAGTTCGTCGACCGCGCGATCGGCCAACTCGGTGGTCCCGGTGGCCGCGAGGGCATCAGCGATCACGGCGTAGTCGTGGGCGCCTAATCGAGCAAAGGGCTTCTGATGGGGGTGGCGGCCGCGAGCGACGAGATCGCCGACGGCGATGCCTTCCGGTGCAGTGGGGTTCTGCGGGAGCAGAGCGATGGTGCGGGCGACGTGTTTGGACGGGAGGGAACGGATGCCCTCCCCGTTGAGGAGGACCTCGCCGCGCCGCGGGGTCATCAGCCGCGCGAGAGCGCGCAGGAGCGTCGACTTGCCGCAGCCGTTGGCGCCGATGATGGCCGTCATCCTTCCCGGCGGGATCGTCACGCCGAGGCCGTCGATGATGCGACGGTCGCCGTACGCGAGGGAGAGGTCGCGTGCGGAGAGCACGTCGGGCGGTACGGTCACAGCGAACCTCCGGAGCGGTTGGTCCTGATCAGCAGGTAGACGAGGTAGGGCGCCCCCAGCACGCCGGTGACGACGCCGACGGGGAAGCGGGTGCCGAGGAGATACTGCGCGACGAGGTCCGACACCATCACGAGGATCGCCCCCACCAGGCCCGCGGGCAGGCGCAGCCCACCGGCCGGACCGACCAGTCGGGCGGCGATCGGACCGGACATGAAGGCGACGAAGGCGATGGGACCTGCGGCCGCGGTCGCGAACGCGAGGAGTGCAACCGCACAGACGATCACGAGGATCCTGGTGCGATCGACGCGGACCCCCAACCCGGCGGCGGAGTCGTCGCCGAGCCGCAGGAGATCCAGCGAGCGACCCTGCAACGCCAACACCGGCACGAGGATCGCGAAGGCGAGGGCGAGAGGGACGACCGACTCCCAGGTGGCGCCGTTGAGGCTTCCGGTGAGCCACTGCATCGCGGTGGCCAGCGACCACGCGGGGGCCTGCGAGAGCACCCACGTGACGACGCTGTTCATCATCGCGGCGACGCCGATGCCGATGAGGATCAGGCGGGTCCCGGTGAAACCGTCCTTGATCGAGAGCATGTACACCGCGACTGCGGTGGCGACGGCGCCACCCAGGGCGAGCAGCGAGACGGCCATGCCGCCGAGGCCGAGGATCACGATGCCGAAGACCGCCGCTGCGCTCGCACCGGTGGAGATGCCGATGATGTCGGGAGAGGCGAGCGGGTTGCGGAGCAGGGTCTGGAAGGTGACACCGGCGATTCCGAAGGCGCATCCGGTCAACAGGCCCATCACCGCGCGCGGGAGGCGCAACTCGCCCACCGTGAAGGACGCCCCCGCGACGCTGTCGCCGAGGATCACGCGGATCACCTCGAGCGGTCCGTAGAACGTGCCGCCGACCATCAGCGACAGGGCGAACACCGCGGTCGCGAGACCCGCGAGGATGAGAACCGCGCGGCGGTGGGTGCACAGACGGGCGCGGCGCCCGGCGATCACGCGCTGACCGCTCACAGCTGCCTCACCCGATGGCGACGGACGATCCAGATGAAGACAGGGGCGCCGATCAGCGCGGTGACGATGCCGACCTCGATCTCTTCGGGGCGCGCGATCAGTCGTCCGACCACGTCGGCCGCGACGAGCAGGCAGGAGCCGAGGACGGCGGCGAAGGGGAGGAGCCACCGATGGTCGGACCCGACCAGGAAACGGCACAGATGCGGGATGACCAGCCCGACGAAGGCGATCGGGCCGGCCACCGCCGTCGCGGCGCCGCAGAGGATCACGGCGCCGGCGGAGGCGATCAGCCGCGTGCGGCCGACGTTCTCGCCGAGGCCTGCGGCCAGGTCGTCTCCCAGCGCGAGGGAGTTCATGCCGCGCGCGGTGGCGATCACCACGAGCGCGCCGAGTGCGAGAACGGGGGACACGACGCCGATCCGGTCCCACGTGGCACCGCCGACGCCGCCGATCTGCCAGAAGCGGAAGGACTCCATGACGTCGGTGCGAGGAAGCAGGACGGCGCTGGTGAGCGACGCGAAGGCCGCCGATATCGCGGCTCCGGCCAGGGCGAGCTTCAACGGCGTGGCGCCGCCGCGGCCCAGGGATCCGACGGCGTAGACGAACACGGCCGCGATGCTCGCCCCGATGGTCGCGACGGTGATGACGGAGTACGGGGCGGCCAGACCGAAGTACGCCAATCCGATGACGACCGCGAGAGCTGCTCCGCCGGAGACGCCGAGGATACCCGGGTCGGCCAGCGGATTCCGAGTGACGGCCTGCATCGCGGCGCCGGAGAGCGCCAGCGCGGCGCCGATCAGGACGGCGAGGACGGTGCGGGGGAGGCGGGTGACGACGGCGGCTTCGGAAACGGTCTGCGCCGGTCCGGAGAAGGCGGCGATGATGTCCTCGAGTGTGACCGTTCGTACCCCGAATGCGAGTGAACTGCCGCAGAGCAGGAGCAGGGCGAGGAGCGAAAGGGTCAACCACGTCGCGCGCGAGCGCACCGGACGCCGCAAGGTGGCGGCATCCGGTGTGCTCGTCGCTGTGGCGCTGGTCACCGGTACGTCAGTCGAGGGCGCCCGCGAGAAGGGCGAAGTACTCGTCGATGCCCCATCCGATCGACAGCGGCGACGGGTTGGCGGACGCGGCAAGCGGGGTGGAGTTCTCGAGGATCGCCACCTGCCCCGCCGCGATGGCGGGGATCTGCGACAGGAGCGGGTCGCCCTGCATCTGCCCGATGATGGCCCCGTCGGCCTCGCCGTAGGTCACGAAGATGTCGACGTCTTCGAAGCGGTCGGCCTGCTCGGCCGAGATACTCGTGTAGAACTGGTCGCTTCCTTCGGACTCCGCCACGACGACATCGGGGACGGGCACGCCGAGATCGGCGAGAAAGCCCGGACGTGTGTCGAGGGTCGTGTAGAAGCCGATCTGGCTGAAGTCGCTCGGGTCGATGTAGGAGAACAGCACCGACGACGCGGCGAGGTCAGGGTGCTCGGCGAGTGCGGCGTCTACCTGGGCGTGCAGATCGTCGATGAGCTCGTCACCCTCGGCTGAGAGGCCCAGTGCGGCGGAATTCATCCGGATCATGTCCTCGTACGAGGTGGCCCAGGCGATCTCGGGGTATGCCACGACGGGCGCGATCTTGCTCAGCGTGTCGTAGTCCTCCTGGGTGAGTCCGGAGTAGGCCGCAAGGATCACATCGGGGTTCGTGTCCGCGATCGCTTCGAAGTCGAAACCGTCGGTCTCGTCGAACAGGACAGGGGTCTGTGCGCCGAGCTCCTCGAGCTGCTCCTCCACCCACGGGAGCACGCCGTCTCCGTCGTCATCTCCCCACGTCGCCTTCGCCATCCCCACCGGGACGACACCCAGGGCCAGCGGCACCTCATGATTCGACCAGGCCACCGTTGCGACGCGCTCGGGAGCGCCCTCGATCACCGTCTCTCCATACGCATGCTCGATCGTGACGGGAAACCCGTTCTCGTTCGATGCGCCTGAGGGGGTCGATTCGTCGGCGGAGTCGGCGCATCCGGCAAGCGACAGACCGAGAACGGCGGCGGTGGTGGCGGCGACGGCGAGGCGCGCACGGGGGGAGTGGGGCACAATTCCTCCTGGTTGATTAGGGCAGCCTAACTTTACCTGAGGTTGTCCCGTGGTGCGACATGGCGTGCTCTCGCGACATGAAGAAGGGCGGCATCCCCGGTCGGGGATGCCGCCCTCGTCGAATCAGGACGGAGTTCGGCGGTCAGTCGCGCGAGGTGTCCACCCGGCGCACGAGAGCCCACGCGGCGGGAATGAGGGCCGCGGCGATGGCCGCCTTGACGATTCCCCCGATGATGAAGGGGAAAAGGCCCGCCTCGAGGAGCTGCCAGACCGACAGTTCGAGGCCGAGGACGCCGTTGAGGATCAGGGCCATGTAGGGGATGCCGACGACGAAGGGCACGGCGCTCGCGGCGACGAACCCGACGAAGGCGAGCCACGGCTTGCGGTCCCAGGCGCGCTCGGCGAACCAGCCGGCGACGAAAGCGGCGCCGATGAAGCCGAGGATGAAGCCGAAACTCGGCTTGGCGATCGCGGCGATCGATCCGGTGAAGTCGGCGAAGACCGGAAGCCCCGCCAGCCCGATCAGCATGTACGTGGCCAGGGCCAGTGCGCCGCGGCGGGCGCCGAGCGCGGCACCGACGACGACGACGGCGAGCGTTTGCCCGGTGATCGGGACGGGCCACAACGGAATGGACACCTGGGCGAGCACCGCGACGGCCGCGGCGCCGGCCAGCACGAGTGCGGCGTCGGTGGCGAGCGTCCGCGCGCGGCCGTCCGGGCGCGCGATGACGTCCGCGAGGACACGGCGACGAGTGGGGGACGGGGCTGCGATGGTCATGGCGCTCCTTCGGATCTGGTGCCCGGCGGCGTTCGGGCCGTCCCGACTTATACTAGGAGGCTGGCCGTCGGCCTCGCTTGTTCCCCTGTCACCAACGAAACGGACCATCGCTGTGCTTGCCGTGCACGACCTCGAGATTCGCGTGGGCGCGCGCGTTCTCATGTCCGAGGTCTCCTTCCGCGTGTCCGACGGCGACAAGATCGGTCTGGTGGGGCGCAACGGTGCGGGGAAGACGACGCTGACCAAGGTGCTCGCCGGCGATGTGCTCCCCGCGGACGGACGGGTCGACCGGTCGGGAGAACTGGGATATCTGCCTCAGGATCCGCGTTCCGGCGACCCGGAGATGCTCGCCCGGACGCGCATCCTCGATGCCCGCGGCCTGGGAACACTGGCGATCGGGATGCGCGACGCATCGGAGGCCATGGGTTCCGACGACGCGGACGTCGCCGCGCGGGCGATGCGGAAATACGCCAACCTCACCGAGCGATTCGAGGCGTTGGGCGGCTACGCCGCGGAAGCGGAAGCCGCCTCGATCGCGCACAACCTCTCGCTGCCCGACCGCATCCTCGATCAGCCGCTGAAGACGCTCTCGGGCGGCCAGCGCCGCCGCATCGAGCTCGCTCGCATCCTCTTCTCCGACGCGCAGACGATGATCCTCGACGAGCCGACCAACCACCTCGACGCCGACAGCGTCGTGTGGCTGCGTGAGTTTCTCAAGACGTACAAGGGCGGGTTGATCGTCATCAGTCACGATGTCGAACTCGTCGGGGAGACGGTCAATCGGGTGTTCTACCTCGACGCCAACCGCCAGGTGATCGACATCTACAACATGAACTGGAAGAACTACCTGCGACAGCGGGTAGCCGACGAGGAGCGACGCAAGAAGGAGCGCGCGAACGCCGAGAAGAAGGCGACCGCGCTGCAGCAGCAGGCGGCGAAGTTCGGTGCGAAGGCGTCGAAGGCGGCCGCCGCGCACCAGATGCTGGCCCGTGCGGACAAGCTGCTGTCGGGTCTGGACGACGTCCGTCAGGAGGACCGCGTCGCCAAGCTGCGTTTCCCGAAGCCGGCGGCCTGCGGGAAAACACCGATCACCGCGTCGAATCTGTCCAAGTCGTATGGGTCGCTGGAGATCTTCACCGATGTCGATCTCGCGATCGACCGCGGTTCGAAGGTCGTCGTCCTCGGACTCAACGGAGCCGGCAAGACGACCCTCTTGCGCATCCTCGCCGGCGTCGATGCCCCCGACACCGGAGGCGTCGAGCCCGGGCACGGCCTGAAGATCGGATACTACGCCCAGGAGCACGAGAACCTCGATGTCTCTCGGTCGGTGCTGGAGAACATGATGTCGGCCGCGCCCGACATCAACGCGACCGAGGCGCGAAAGGTGTTGGGCTCCTTCCTGTTCACCGGTGACGACGTCCTCAAACCCGCGGGCGTTCTCTCGGGCGGAGAGAAGACGCGCCTGTCGCTGGCGACACTCGTCGTCTCGAGCGCGAACGTCCTCCTCCTGGACGAGCCCACCAACAACCTGGACCCGGCGTCGCGCGAGGAGATCCTCGGTGCGCTGGCCCACTACGAAGGGGCCGTGGTGCTGGTCTCGCACGATGAGGGCGCCGTCGAGGCGTTGAATCCCGAGCGCGTGCTGATCCTCCCCGATGGCGTCGAGGACATCTGGGGGCGCGACTACATCGACCTGATCACGCTGGCGTGATCGCTGTTGCGCCCTGATCAGCCGAGGGCGTCGACCAGCGCGTCTTCCGCGTCGGCATCGCGGTCGCGGAGGCGGCCTCGCGTGCGCTCCGGCGTGACCCGCGTCGTGTCGTCGTCCTCGTCGTCCTCGCGGCGCGCGCGCACTTCGGTGCGGATCATGTAGCCGATGAAGACGAACCCCATGATCGCGAAGAGGATCCATTGGATCGCGTAGGACAGGTGCGGGCCCGGGTCTTCGGAGGGGTCGTCCAGCGCGCCGAGTTCGGTCACCGGCGCCGGATTCTCGCTCACCAGCGCCCCGTATGCGCTTTGTTCGACGCGGTCGCCGTCCGACACGACGCTTGCGACGAGCGGAAGGTTGATGGTCGGGATCTGTCCGTCATCCAGCGACTGCCCGCTGGAGGTGAGCGGCTCTCCCGGCCGCAACCGCACGGTGATCTCGACCGCGCCCTCGGGCGCGCCGGCGATGTCATCGGGCTCGCGCGTGCTCTCACCCGGAGGAACCCATCCGCGATCGACGATGAGGATGCGGCCATCATCGAGTTGGAAGGGAACGAGGACTTCGAAGGCGGCGGTCCCGCCGTGCGGACGGTTCCGCACGAGCAGCTGCTCATCGACGAGATAGCGACCGGTCTCGGTCACCGGATGCCACTCGTCCTCGGGGTCGAATTCCATGCCCTCGGGGATGAGGGTGCTCAGCGTGACGGGAGCGGCGTCGTAGTTTCGCTCGACCAGGGCCAGTTCGGTGGCGCGTGACGCGTTGCGTTCGAATTGCCAGTGCGACAGGAATGCGCAGGCAATGGCGAACACGATCGCGATCGCCGCGTACCCCGACCAGCGGACGGCGGCCGGTGCGGGACGACGGGTCACGAGGCGACCGCGAGCATCGTGACCTCGACGGGGAAGTCGCGGGCGGCGAGGAAGTCGCGCAGGTAGTCCCTGTGCGTGTCGCACGCGACCCAGGTCTTGCGGCGCTCCGGGGTGTGGATGCGCGGGTTGCGCCAGTCGATGCGCCACCGGGCGTCGTCGCGGCACCCCGCCCGGGAGCACGGGGTCTCAGCCATCGGGATCCTCCCGCGGCGCGGGCGACTCGTGGATGCGGATGATCATGGGATGAGGGTCCTCCGTGCCCTGCGCCTCGTCGGACGGGGACGGGTGGGGATCCGCCGCGGCGGGCAGGGCGCGTTCGGGGCTCTCGACGGACGTGTCGCTCACATCCGAGTCGACGTTGGCGAACACGACGGCGATGTACGGCAGGAAGATCGCGGCGGCGCCGAAGACCCACGTCCACCATCCGTAGGGGGTGACGAGCACCATGAGCGCGAAGCACAGCACACGGATGCCCATCGTCACCAGATAGGTGCGGGTGCGCGAGTCCGCTCCTTCGCGCGGTGCGCGGGGGAGCGAGGTCGCCGACGGCGTGTGCTGGCTGTTCTTCACGGTCACTCCAGCGTACGCCCGTGCGGGGCCGAGGAGCCCGGGGTCAGCTGTACGAGGTCTGCGCCACGGCGGTGAGCAGGAATCCCCAGAACAGCAGCAGGACGATCACCCCGAGTACCGCGAGTCCGACGCCGATGTACCCGGCGATGAGCCCGCCCAGCGCCAAGCCGCGCCCTTGCTCCCCGGTGCGACCGATCTGCGACAGCGCCAGGTGGCCGGTGATGACGCCGGCCACGGAGCCGAGGAACGGGAGGACGACGAAGGCGCTGATGGAGGCGATGAGCGACACGATCGCGAGAGTGTTCGTGCGGGGGCCGGCGGGGTAGGCCGGGGCGTATCCGCTCGGCGGGGCGCCCGGTGCCGGCGGGGGGTATGCGCCCGCGGCGGGCGGGGGATATGCGCCGGGGGGAACGGATTCCCCGGTGGGACCGGGCTGTGTCATCGGCTGGCCTCTCTCGTTGCCTGTCCAGCGTGGCAGTGCGTGAAAGGGGTGTCAATCGCGCCCGCTAGGCTGTGTGCGGCCCGTCCCGCGTTCCGAAGGAGCCCCGTATGTCCTCTGACCATGTCGTCCTCGTCACCGGCGGAAACCGCGGCATCGGACGAGCGATCGCGGAGCGCTTCGTCGCCGAGGGCTATCGTGTCGCCGTCACCGCGCGAAGCGGCGAGGGGCCTGATGGTGCGCTCACCGTCCGCGCGGACGTGACCGACGCGGCGGCCGTGGACGCCGCCTTCTCCGAGGTCGAGGCCACGCTCGGCCCCGTGGACATCGTGGTGGCGAACGCGGGCATCACGCGGGACACGCTGCTCATGCGCATGAGCGAGGATGACTTCGACGACGTGGTGTCGACGAACCTCGGCGGATCCTTCCGCGTCGTCAAGCGCGCCTCGAAGGGCATGCTGAAGAAGCGCTGGGGGCGCGTCATCCTGATCTCCAGCGTCGTGGGGCTGTTGGGGTCGGCCGGTCAGATCAACTACAGCGCGTCCAAGAGCGGCCTCATCGGGTTCGCCCGTTCCCTCACCCGTGAGCTGGGTGGCCGAGGCATCACGGCGAACGTCGTGGCGCCCGGTTTCATCGAAACGGATATGACCGCGGAGCTTCCCGAGCAGACGCAGGCCGACTACAAGAAGAGCATCCCGGCCGGTCGCTTCGCCTCACCGGATGAGGTCGCCGGGGTCGTCTCGTGGATCGCGTCGGATGCGGCCGCCTACATCTCCGGTGCGGTGATCCCGGTCGACGGCGGCCTGGGCATGGGGCACTGAGCCCCGGCGCGCGTCACCGCAGCTCGGGCGTGGCGGCGACGGCCTCCGCCAAGGCCTGACCCGTCGCCGCCGGGGCGGAGAATTGCGGCCAGTGTCCGCCGGGTTCACCCTCGGCGTGGAGAGCGACCACGCGAAGGTCCTGGACCGCGGCGAGCTCGGCCGCCCATGGCGCCGGGTCCGACGCGAACGAGCGGATCACCGCCGCCGGTACCGTTCCGCTCACGATCGTGAGCGGAATCCCGTGGCGGCGTTCATCGTGAAGGTGAAGTGGATCGGTCGGCACCCGAGCGGGGACCGCGCCGGTGCGGCCCTGCACGCGGTCGCGGACCGCAGGGGAGATGTCGGCGACGTCTTCGTCATCGAAGAAGTCCCATCCCGGGAAGGGAACGACGCCGTCGAGGACGGGGAACTCCGCGATCGATGCGCCCGGCGCGGGTGGGAAGGTGTCGAGCAGGATGACGTGGGCCACGAGCGCCGGGCGTCGATCGGCGGCGGCGTACACGACGTTTCCGCCGGCACTGTGACCGACCAGGACCACGGGAGCCGACGCAGCGTCGATCTCGGCGACGACAGCCTCGACCCACTCGTCCATCCCGATGTGAGCGGTTTCGGTCTCCGAGCCGCCCGTCCCGGGCATGGTCAGCGCTCGCACATGATGTCCGGCGGCATCCAGTGCCGCACGTGCGTCATTCCATGACGAGGCATCGAGCCAGAGCCCGGGGACGAGAAGGACGTGCATGGATGCGACGCTAGCGCTCGGCGGTGACATCCGACAGGGCACGGCGGATGTCAGGGCAGAAGTGCGATCGCCTCGCGAAGGTCGACTCGTCCGATCACGACGTCCGCCTTCATCCGCACCGCCGGTTTGGCGTTGAAGGCGACGCCGAGCCCGGCCGCCGCCATCATGTCGAGGTCGTTCGCGCCGTCGCCGATCGCCAGGGTCGCGGTGAGGGGGATCTCCAGGTCGTGTGCCCATGACCGGAGGGACGCGGCCTTCGCCGCGGCGTCGACGATCTCGCCGGACACCTCGCCCGTGAGGACGCCGTCGCGCTGCTCGAGGCGATTGGCGCGCCACCGATCGACGCCGAGCGCGGGTGCGACGATGTCGAGGACCTCGTGGAATCCGCCCGAGACGACCGCGGCGATGCCGCCGCGCGCGTGGATCTCGTCGATGAACTCGCGCACCCCCGGCGTCGGTTCGATCCGGTCCACGACTCTTTCGAACGCCGTTGTCGGCACCCCGGCGAGAGCCGCGACACGGCGACGCAGCGACTCGGCGAAATCGACCTCGCCGCGCATGGCGGCCTCGGTGGCGTCGGCGACCTCCGCCCGCCGCCCCGCTTCCTCGGCGAGGAGTTCGATCACCTCGTTGCGGATCAGGGTGGAATCGGCGTCGAGCACGACGAGGAAGGTGGAGGAGTGCACTCCTCCACGCTAGCGGCGCTCAGACCTCGACGTGCACGCCCTTGCCGACGATGGTGATGCCGGATTCGGTGACGGTGAAGCCGCGGGCCAGGTCGCGTTCCCGGTCGACGCCGATCGTCGCTCCGTCGGCGAGCACGACGTTCTTGTCCAAGATCGCGCGGTGGATGCGCGCGCCCTGCCCCACCTTCACGTGATCGAACAGGACGGCGTCCGTGATGGTCGAGCCTCCGCCGGCCAGCGTCCACGGCCCGACCACACTCCGTTCGATGTGGGTGCCCGACAGGACCGAACCCAGCGAGACGATCGAATCGATGGCGTTGCCGATGCGCCCCACGGAGTCGCGGACGAACTTCGCCGGCGGCGAGTTGACGGTCTGCGAGTGGATGGGCCACTCGGTGTTGTAGAGGTTGAAGATCGGAAGCGTCGAGATCAGATCCCGGTGGGCGTCGAAGAAGGAGTCGATCGTTCCGACGTCCCGCCAGTAATACCGGTCGCGGTCGGTCGAGCCGGGAACGTCGTTGCGCTTCATGTCGTACACCCCCGCTTCGCCGCGGCCGACGAAGTAGGGCACGATGTCGCCGCCCATGTCGTGGTTGGACGTCGGGATCTCCCCGTCGGCCTCCACCGCTTCGATGAGGGCGTCGGTGTCGAAGATGTAGTTGCCCATCGAGGCGAGAACCTCACCCGGCGAGTCGGACAGCCCGACCGGATTGTGCGGCTTCTCCAGGAACTCGCGGATGCGCGTGGGATCGTCGGGTTCGACGTCGATGACGCCGAACTGGTCGGCCAGTCCGATGGGCTGCCGGATGCCGGCGACGGTGGCGCGCGCCCCCGATTCGACGTGCGCGGCCAGCATCTGCTGGAAATCCATGCGGTACACGTGGTCGGCGCCGATGACGACGACGATGTCGGGCTTCTCGTCGTTGATCAGGTTGAGGCTCTGCAGGATGGCGTCGGCCGAGCCCGAGAACCACCGCTTTCCCAGCCGCTGCTGCGCGGGGACGCTCGCCACGTACGAGCCCAGCAGGGCCGACATCCGCCAGGTCTGCGAGATGTGACGGTCGAGGCTGTGGGACTTGTACTGGGTCAGAACGACGATCTGCCGCAGGTCCGAGTTCAACAGGTTCGAGATCGCGAAGTCGATCAGTCGGTACTGACCGCCGAACGGGACCGCGGGTTTGGCCCGGTCCGCGGTGAGAGGCATGAGTCGTTTGCCCTCGCCTCCGGCGAGGATGATTCCGAAGACCTTCGGCGTCCGTGGCATGGCTCCACCCTAGGGGTCCTCTCAGGACCGGGACCAGGTCTGGCACGCTATTGGCCGGGGGTGTAGCGACCCGACTGCATGCACTAGCGTTCGAGGCATGCGCGTGGACATCGTCACCAAGGAGTATCCGCCCGAGATCTACGGGGGAGCGGGCGTGCACGTGACGGAGTTGGTGAAGGCCCTCCGCGGCGCGCTGGAGGTGCAGGTGCGCGCTTTCGGGGGTGCGCGGGACGAGGACGACACCACGTCGTACGGCGTGCCGGCGGAGTTGGCGTCGGCCAACGGAGCGCTCCAGACGCTCGGCACCGATCTCGCGATCGTCGGCGACGTCGCCGGGGCAGATGTCGTGCACAGTCACACGTGGTACGCGAATTTCGCGGGGCATCTGGCGAGCCTGCTTCACGGCATCCCGCATATCGTCACGGCTCACAGCCTCGAGCCGCTGCGCCCGTGGAAAGCCGAGCAGCTCGGCGGGGGCTACGCCCTCAGCAGCTTCATCGAGAAGACCGCTTACGAAGGGGCCGCCGCCATCGTTGCGGTGAGCGAGGGCATGCGCGCCGACATCCTGCGCAGCTATCCGTCGCTGGATCCGGATCGCGTGCGGGTCATCTACAACGGCATCGACGTCGAGCGGTGGCGCCCCGTGCACGACGACGACTTCCTGCGATCCGCCGGAATCGATCCGGATCGCCCGTCGGTCGTCTTCGTCGGGCGGATCACTCGTCAGAAGGGCTTGCCCTACCTGCTCCGCGCCGCCGAATCACTGCCCCCCGAGGTTCAGCTCGTCCTCTGCGCCGGTGCGCCCGACACGCCGCAGATCATGGCGGAGGTGGAAGAACTCGTCCGCGGCCTTCAGGCCTCACGCGACGGCGTGGTGTGGATCGACCGGCTGCTGCCTCGCGACGAGCTGTGCGCGATCCTCACCGCCGCCACGACCTTCGTCTGCCCGTCGGTGTACGAGCCCCTCGGCATCGTCAACCTCGAGGCGATGGCCTGCGGCGCCGCCGTGGTGGGGACGGCGACCGGCGGGATCCCCGAGGTGGTCGTCGACGGCGTCACGGGGCGCCTCGTTCCGATCGAGCAGGTGCAGGACGGGACCGGCACCCCAACTGATCCGGACGCCTTCGTGGCCGACCTCGCGCGTGTTCTCACCGAAGTCGTCACCGACCCCGAGAAGGCCCGCGCGTTCGGTGCGGCAGGTCGCCGACGCGCCGCGGCCGAGTTCAGCTGGGAGGCGATCGCGCAACAGACGGCCGCGCTGTACCGCGAAGTGACCGGATTCGGCCGATAGGCTGGCCCCATGCCGCAGGTGCTCGAATACTCCGACGTCGTCGTCCGCCGCAACGCCAGGGACATCATCGATCACCTCGACTGGTCGGTGAATGATGACGAACGGTGGGTGATCCTCGGACCCAACGGCGCCGGAAAGACGACGCTGCTGCAGATGGCCGACACGATGATGCACCCCACCTCGGGGAGCGTCACGATCCTGGGCGAACGGCTCGGTCGCAGCGACGTGTTCGAGTTGCGCCCGCGAATCGGGTTCGCCTCGTCGGCACTCGCCCGCCGCGTGCCACCGGAGGAGACCGTCTTGAACGTCGTGCTGACCGCGGCGTTCAGCGTCCTGGGTCGCTGGCGCGAGGACTACGAGGACATCGACGAGCGGCGGGCTCTGCGCGTTCTGGCCGAGTGGAAGCTCGATGAGCTCGCCGAGCGCACCTTCGGAACCCTCTCCGACGGCGAGCGCAAACGCGTCTCCATCGCACGTGCGGTGATGACCGACCCCGAGTTGCTGCTGCTGGACGAGCCGACCGCCAGCCTCGACCTGGGTGCACGCGAAGAACTCCTGGCGTTGCTCGGCGGCTACGCCCAGGCGCCGACGACTCCGGCGATGATCATGGTCACCCACCACGTCGAGGAGATCCCGGTGGGGTTCACCCACGTGCTCCTGCTGCGCGACGGCAAAGTGGTCGCCTCGGGTCCGATCGGCCAGACTCTGACCGCCGAGGCGCTCACGGAGGCCTTCGGGGTGTCGATCGAGCTCACCGAGCACGACGGTCGCTACGCGGCGCGCGCGACATCCTGACGAGGATTCCCGACACGCGCACGATCCCTGGTAGACTCGTCCGCTGGTGCCGTTGCGCCATCGACTTTCACCGGTCCCTCAGTACCGAAGGGGCCCGACCCCGCAAGGAACGCCATGAAGACTGACATCCACCCCGACTACCAGGCCGTCGTGTTCCGCGACCTCGGCTCGGGCGAGACCTTCCTCACCCGCTCGACCGTCACGAGCGAGAAGACCATGGAGCTCGATGGTGTCGAGTACCCGGTCATCGACGTCGAGATCTCCTCCTCCTCGCACCCGTTCTACACCGGCAAGCAGCGCATCATGGACTCGGCCGGTCGCGTGGAGAAGTTCAACCAGCGCTTCAAGAACTTCGGCTCCAAGTAATCACCCGTCTCGAAGGCCCCGCCACGGCGGGGCCTTCGGCGTTGCCACAGCGGTCTTTCCGTAGACTCATCGGGTGAGTGCCCCGCATCCCTACGCCGCCCGTCTGGCGGCGCTACCGGTCCGTCGTCACGAAACGGAGGTGCTCGGTAGCGTCACGGCATGGTGGGAGTACGGTTCCGCGGATTCGACGACGACGATCCTGGCCGTCCACGGGTTCCGCGGGGACCATCACGGGCTCGAACCGATCGTGGCCTTCGTTCCGGGTGTCCGATTCGTCGTTCCCGACCTGCCCGGGTTCGGTGCGACGCCGCCGATGCCCGGAACGGTGCACGACCTCGAGGCGTATGCGCGGTGGCTGAGAGCGTTCGCGGCAGCCGTTGCGCCGGGCGCGACCATCCTGGGCCATTCGTTCGGCTCGATCGTGGCGTCGGCGGCGGTCGCGTCAGGTCTTGCCGCGCCCCGCCTGATCCTCATCAACCCCATCGGCGCGCCGGCGCTGGAGGGGCCTCGCGGTGTCCTGACCAGGCTTGCCGTCTTCTACTACCGCGCCGGCGCGGCCCTTCCGGCCCGCTGGGGTGAGGCGCTCTTGCGCAACCGTCTCATCGTCCGTGCGATGAGCGCGTCGATGGCCAAGACGAAGGATCCCGACCTCCGCCGATTCGTGCACGACCAGCACGACCGCTACTTCTCCGGATTCGCCGACCGTGACGTCCTCCACGACGCGTTCGTCGCGTCGGTCTCTCACGATGTGCGGGCGTTCGCGCCGAAGATCCACATTCCGACGCTGCTGGTCGCCGCGGACCGCGACGACATCACCCCCATCGAGGCGGAGCGCACGCTCGCGACGCTGTTCCCCGATGCATCGCTCGTGGAGATCCCCGATGTCGGCCACCTCATCCACTACGAGACCCCGCGTGCCGCCGCGCGAGCCGTTGCCGCGTTCTCGGACCCGGCCTCCGGTGCGTGAGGGTCAGGCGTCGCGCGACGCCAACTCGATGAGAGGCGCGACCCGATAGCCGATGACCTCTCCCATGATGAGGGATGTCTCGGTACGCTCGACGCCGTCGATCGAGAGGATCCGCCCGTCCGTGTCGAACAGGTGCTGGGTATCCCGGCAGGCGACACGGACGAGGAGATCCACCTGTCCGCTCAGGCCGTCGGCCTGGACGACTTCGGGCACGCGCGTGAGCTCCGCGCGGATGCGCGGGAGATCAGCCTGACGGACCATGACGCTGATGAAGGCCTCGATCGGAAATCCCAGCGCGGACGCCGAGATCGCACGCTCGAAGGAGAGGAACACGCCGGATCGATCCAGACGGGCCATTCGTGCCTGAACGGTGTTGCGTGACAGGCCGAGCCGCTCCGCGAGCGCGACGACGGTGGCCCGAGGGTCGGTCGACAGTGCCGACAGCAACTCGAGATCGGTGCGATCAAGGGTGGTCATAGTGCCCAACATTATCACGCGAACTGGCGGTCGCCATACGCAAGATGCTCATGGCCGAGCGGGTTGCTTGAGCGAGGTGATGTGTGGACGTAAGGTCGGCATGACCGGCGACGAGGCCGGCCGAACCGGTGCGCGACGCCTCACGAGGGCGTCGCGCGAGGAGGGATGACGATGGTGCACACCCTGAATCCGACCGAGGAGCCCGCGACCGACATCGAGGATGTCGCACGACTCATTCGGGCCGACGGTACGAGGGTCAGCGATCCGGAGCTCGATCGTTGGGTCACGGATGTCGACCACGAGACGTTGCGGTCGCTGTTCCGCGACATGGCGGTCGTGCGGCGCATCGACACCGAGGGCGTCGCCCTCCAACGACAAGGGCAGCTCGGACTCTGGGCGCCCTGCCACGGTCAGGAGGCCGTGCAGATCGGGACGGCGCGGGCGCTGCGCCCGGCGGACTTCGCCTTCCCGAGCTACCGCGAGCTCGGCGTCGGGTTCGTGCGCGGGGCCGAACCGGCGGACATGGTCCTGTCCTGGCGCGGGGAGGTGCATGCGACCTACGACCACCGACGCATGCGCACCGCGCCGCCGCAGATCATCATCGGCGCGCAGACGCTGCACGCCGTCGGATATGCCATGGGGGTGCAACGGGACGGTGGCGAGGAGATCGCTGCCGCGTATTTCGGCGACGGTGCGACGAGCCAGGGTGATGTGAACGAGGCGATGGTCTTCGCGTCGTCGTTCAGCGCTCCGGTGGTCTTCGTCTGCTCGAACAACCAGTGGGCGATCTCCGAGCCCGTTTCGGTACAGGCGCGGTTCCCGATCGCCGGTCGCGCACCCGGGTTCGGAATTCCGAGCATGCGGGTCGACGGCAATGACGTGCTCGCCTGTCTTGCGGCCATGCGGTGGGCCGCCGAGCATGCCCGCTCCGGGCAGGGGCCCGCGTTCATCGAGGCGGTCACGTATCGCATCGGTCCGCACACCACCTCCGATGACCCGACGCGGTATCGCGATGCCGAGGACGTCGAGCAGTGGCGCCGGCGCGACCCGTTGCTGCGGCTCGAGGCGCTGCTGCGCGCCGACGGCGCGTGGGACGACGCGTTTGCGGCGGACGTCGCACAGGCGGCCGACCACTGGGGTGCCGGTGTGCGCGATGCCGCCCTCCACGCGGTCTCCCGTGAACCACTCGCCGTCTTCGACGACGTGTACGCCGAGCCCCACGCGGGTCTCGCCGCCCAACAACGACGATTCGCGAGGTACCTCGATGGATTCTCGGACGAGGAGGCGGGGCGATGACGCAGCTGACGATGGCGAATGCGCTCGGCCAGGGCCTCCGTCGCGCGATGGTCGACGATGACCGGGTCCTCGTCATGGGCGAGGACATCGGACGATTGGGCGGGGTGTTCCGCATCACCGACGGACTGCTCGACGAGTTCGGCGCACAGCGGGTCGTCGACACCCCGCTGGCCGAGGCGGGGATCGTCGGAACGGCCGTGGGGCTGGCATACCGCGGCTTCCGACCCGTGGTGGAGATTCAGTTCGACGGTTTCGTGTATCCGGCGTTCGACCAGATCGTGTGCCAGGTCGCCAAGCTGCATTACCGGACGCGGGGGCGCGTTCGGATGCCGCTGACCATCCGCATCCCCTGGGCGGGGGGCGTCGGCGCGGCCGAGCATCACTCCGAGTCGCCCGAGGCGTATTTCGTGCACACCGCCGGTCTTCGCGTGATCGCCGTGTCTCAGCCGCAGGATGCGTACGTCATGCTCCGACAGGCGATCGCGTGCGACGACCCGGTCGTCTTCTTCGAGCCCAAGCGGCTGTACCACCGCAAAGGTGAGGTCGACCTCGACGGTGACCTCGCAGATGCGCCGCCGATGGGTCTGGCGCGTGTGGCGCGCCGCGGTGACGATGTCACCGTCCTCGCCTACGGAGCGCAGGTGCAGACGGCGGTGGACGCGGCCGAGGCGGCCGAGGCGGAGGGAGTCTCGATCGAGGTGATCGATCTGCGTTCCCTGTCGCCGGTGGACTATCGAACGGTCGTCGCCTCCGTCCGACGCACCGGCCGGGTCGTGGTCACGCATGAGGCCGGAGGGGAGGCGGGAGTGGCGAGCGAGGTGATCACGAGCATCGTCGAACGCTGCTTCCACTACCTCGAAGCGGCTCCCGAGCGTGTGACGGGACACGACATCCCCTACCCACCTGCAAAGCTCGAGCGACACCATCTGCCCGACCTGGACCGCATCCTCGACGCGGTGGACCGGGTGCTCGGGAGACCGGCGAGCGATCCGGGCTTCGAAGCCGAGGCGACGACACCGGTGAGCCACGCGGGGGAGGCGGTCCGATGACGCGGGAGTTCCGTCTGCCCGACCTCGGTGAAGGTCTCCCCGAGGCCGAGATCGTGCAGTGGCACGTCGCGGAGGGGGACACGATCGCCCTCAATCAGACTCTTGCCGAGGTCGAGACGGCCAAGGCCGTGGTGGAGATCCCGTCGCCGTTCGCCGGTGTGGTGCGGGAGCTCCATCACGGTGCGGGTGAGGTCGTCGAGGTCGGCGCCGTCCTGGTCACCGTCGACACCCCCTCCGAGTCGAGCGGTGACACGGGTGACGGCGGGGGAGCAGGCAGCCGCGCGACCATGGACGGGTCTGCAACCGTGGCCGACGAGGAGCCGGTCCCGGCGAACCTCGTCGGGTACGGAGCAGCACCCCGAGCGGGTGGTCCTCCGCGTCGGCGGCGCCGTGCCTTCCCGGCCGCGGAGCCGAGCGCCACTGCTCCGTCCCTCCTGGAAGACGCCCCCCACGACGGCTTTCGGACGCCGGGGGGCGACGATGTGCCGGGGGAGCGCCCCCGCTCGACTCCGCCCGTGCGGAAGCTCGCGAAGGACCTCTCCGTCGACATCGTGCGGATCCGGCCCTCGGGGCCGTCGGGCCTGATCACGCGCGAGGACGTGGTGGCTGCGGCCTCCGACCCGGGGGAAGCGCCTTCGCAGGGCCGGACGCCACATCGGCCCCCCGGCCGGACGGCTCGCGAGAGCCGCACTCCGATCCGCGGTGTCCGTCGCCGCACCGCGCAGGCCATGGTGGCGAGCGCGTTCACCGCCCCGCACGCCACGACATTCCTCACGGTGGATGTCGGCGAGACGCAGGCTCTCATCGCGCGCCTGCGTGAGGAGGCGGCGTCTCCGAGTGTGCGCGTCGGGTTGCTCGCCGTGATTGCGAAAGCCGTCTGCCTCGCACTGCCGAGGCACCCGGCGTTGAATTCGCGCTGGGACGAGGAGGCGGAAGAGATCATCGAGTTCGGGTACGTGAACCTGGGCATCGCCGCGGCGACGCCGAGAGGGCTTCTCGTGCCGCACATCCCCGATGCGGACGGGCTGGCTCTGGGAGAGCTGGCCGAAGCCCTGTCGGGTCTGACGGCGCGGGCGCGAGCCGGTGAGTCGACCCCTGCCGAACTGGTGGGCAGCACCTTCTCGATCACCAACGTCGGGGTGTTCGGCGTCGATGCGGGCACCCCCATCCTCAACCCCGGGGAGGCCGGGATCCTGGCCGTCGGAGCCGTGCGTCGGGTGCCCTGGGAGCACCGCGGCGAGATCGCGCTGCGAGAGGTGATGACACTGAGTCTGTCCTTCGATCACCGCGTGGTCGACGGCGAGCAGGGTGCTCGGTTCCTCCGGGACGTCGGTGATGTGTTGCGGGACCCCGCGCGGGCCATGCTGCTGATGTGACCGGTGCGTGCTCAGGCGAGGGCGCGGGCGGTGAGAGCGGCCAGCGCCATCGCCTCCAGCACCGGTGCCGCGGGCCCGTCGGGTACGCTCCATGCCACGCCGCGCACGCTGTGCGGTGTGGAGTTGATCAGGCCGAAGCATGCGTAGGTGCGCACGCGCAATTCGGCCGGTTCCGCGTCGGTCAGGATCTCCCTCAGTGCGTCGGTCCATACCCCGACGTACTCCCGTTGCAGGCGACGGACCCGGCGCGCGTCCTCGTCCGGCAGGCTGGCGAGGTCTCGATCCTGGACGCGGATGACGTCGGCTTCGGTGAGGGCGAACGACACGTGGAACGCGACGAGCGCGGCCAGCCGGGCACGCGGGTCGGTCACGCGCCGGGCGACGGCCACGCCGCCGTCGCGGAGTCTCTCACTCACCCCGACGAGGATGGCTGCGAGCAGGGCCTGCTTGCCGGCGAAGTGTCGGTAGACCGCCGGCCCGGAGACGCCCACCGCCGAACCGAGGTCTTCCAGGCTCACACCGCTGAAACCACGGGCGGCGAACAGTCGGGCGGCCTCTCGCAACAGAGCGTCGTGCCGATCGGCCTTCGCCCGGTCGCGGTCCGTGACACCCCTTGTCATGTCAGTTAATCCTCGCTAACCTGGATCACAGTTAGTCGACACTAACTGTGATGTGAACACTAGCCAACACATCACCGCGCCGCCAACGAGCGTGACGAGATCGTGACGTCGAAGGAGACGGCATGTCAGACAGCATCCTCGCCCCCGATGCCTCGCCGCAGCCGGTCGATCAAGCCGGCCTCGCGCGACGCCTGCGAGATCGGCTGGACGAGGTCGCAGGCGGCGGACCCGTGCGGGCGAGGGAGCGGCACCTCGCGCGCGGGAAGCTGTTGCCACGGCAGCGCATTCGTCGACTCCTGGACGTCGGTTCGCCCTTCCTGGAGATCGCCCCGCTCGCCGCGGACGGCCTGTACGGAGGTGAGGCGCCCGCCGCAGGCGTGATCGCCGGCATCGGGCTCGTTCACGGGCGCCACGTCATGGTCGTCTGCAACGACCCCACGGTCAAAGGGGGCGCCTACTTCCCGATGACCGTGAAGAAGCACCTTCGCGCGCAGGAGATCGCGGGCGAGAACGCACTCCCGTGCATCTACCTCGTCGACTCCGGCGGCGCGTATCTGCCGATGCAGGACGAGGTGTTCCCCGACCGGGACCACTTCGGCCGGATCTTCTACTCCCAGGCGCGCCTGTCCGCGGCGGGCATCCCGCAGATCTCCGCGGTTCTCGGGTCCTGCACGGCCGGTGGCGCCTACGTCCCCGCGATGAGCGACGAAACGGTCATCGTCCGAGAGCAGGGAAGCATCTTCCTCGGCGGGCCGCCGCTGGTGAAGGCGGCGATCGGAGAGGTCGTGACGGCGGAGGAGCTCGGCGGTGGTCAGATGCACGCGACCCGGTCGGGTGTCGTGGATCACCTGGCCGATGACGATGACCACGCGCTCCAGATCGTCCGCGACATCGTCTCGACCCTTGCCCCGCCGCCCGCGGCCGCCGCGGCGTCCGTGGCGCCGCGCGACGCCGTTCGACCACAGGCCGACCTCTACGACCTGGTCCCGGTCGATGTGAACCAGCCCTATGACGTACACGGCGTGATCTCCTGTCTGGTCGACGCGGGGGAGTTCCACGAGTTCAAGAGCCGGTACGGCACGACTCTGGTGACCGGGTTCGCACGCGTACACGGTCACCTCGTCGGCATCGTGGCCAACAACGGTGTGCTCTTCAGCGAGTCCTCGCAGAAGGGCGCCCACTTCATCGAGCTCTGCGATCAGCGCGGGGTGCCGTTGCTCTTTCTCCAGAACGTCTCCGGCTTCATGGTCGGAAGCGATGCCGAGGCCGGAGGAATCGCCAAGGACGGCGCGAAGATGGTCACCGCCGTCGCCACCACGCGGGTCCCCAAACTGACGGTCATCATCGGCGGCTCGTTCGGTGCCGGGAACTATTCGATGTGCGGGCGCGCGTATTCCCCGCGCTTTCTCTGGTCGTGGCCCGCCAGTCGCATCTCGGTCATGGGCGGGCGGCAAGCCGCCTCGGTGCTGTCGACGGTGCGTCGCGAGGCGATGCATGCGCGCGGGGAGAAGTGGTCCGCCTCGGAACAGGCCGCGTTCGAAGCACCCGTCCTCGCGCGGTACGAGGAGCAGGGCGACCCGTTCTATGCCACCGCGCGCCTCTGGGACGACGGCGTGATCGACCCCGCCGACACGCGAGACGTCCTCGGGCTCGCGCTCGATGTCGTCACGCGAACGACCCTGCCCGAGCCGCGCCTCGGTCTGTTCCGGATGTGACATGACCGGCACCGCCTTCACCACCGTCCTCGTCGCGAACCGCGGCGAGATCGCCCGCCGTGTCATCCGCACGGTGAGGCGCCTGGGACTGCGCAGCGTCGCCGTCTACAGCGACGCCGACGTCGACGCGCGACATGTGCGCGAGGCGGATGTCGCGGTTCGGATCGGTCCGGCCGAGGCCTGCGGCAGCTACCTGAACATCCCGGCGGTGGTCGATGCGGCACGGCGGACGGGCGCGGACGCGATCCATCCCGGCTACGGGTTCTTGTCCGAGAACGTCGAGTTCGCCCGCGCCTGCCGAGCCGCCGGGGTCGTGTTCATCGGACCCGGGGAGCGGGCGCTGGAGGTGATGGGAGACAAGATCCGCGCGAAGCAGCACGTCGCCACCAGCGGCGTGCCCGTCGTGCCCGGGTTCCCGCTGACGGGTTTGTCCGAGCGCGAGGCGGTGGAACGGGCGCGCGGGGTCGGGTACCCGGTGCTGGTGAAACCGTCGGCGGGCGGCGGGGGCAAGGGGATGCAGATCGCCCGTGACGATGACGCGCTCCGCTCGGCGATCGTGTCGGCGCAACGCGTGGCGCGGGCCGCCTTCGGTGACGACACACTGCTGGTCGAGCGCCTCATCGAGCGGCCGCGGCACATCGAGGTGCAGGTCATGGCCGACGTCCACGGTCATGTGATCCACCTGGGCGAGCGCGAGTGCACGCTGCAGCGACGCCATCAGAAGGTGATCGAAGAGGCCCCCTCGCCGATCGTCGATGCCGAGACACGGGAACGTCTCGGCCGCAGCGCCTGTCGAGCGGCGCGCTCGGTGGACTACGTCGGGGCGGGGACGGTGGAGTTCCTCGTTTCCGCGGATCGCCCGGATGAGTTCTTCTTCATCGAGATGAACACCCGGCTGCAGGTGGAGCATCCCGTCACCGAGGCCATCACCGGGCTCGACCTGGTGGAACGTCAGATCCGCATCGCGGAAGGCGAGACCTTGCCGCTGAGCCAGGGCGAGGTCCGATGGAACGGACACGCCGTCGAGGCGCGTGTCTACGCGGAGAGTCCGTGGCAGGGCTTCCTCCCCTCGAGCGGGGAGGTGCTGGCGTGGCGACCGCCGAGCGGTGCGCGCGTCGACGCGGCCGTGGACACCGGTGCGCGGGTGAGCGATCACTACGACCCGATGATCGCCAAGATCATCACTCACGCGCCCACCCGGGATCAGGCATGGCGCGCACTGGACCGAGCGCTGGCCGAGACGGTCGTGCTCGGCGTGGAGTCTAACCTCGGCTTCCTGCGTCGTCTGGTCGCCGATGAGGATGTGCTCGCCGGCGTCATGGACACCGGTCTGATCGAGCGTCTCGGCGTTCCGGAACCAGACCGTCCGGATGAGGCGACCCTGGCGCGCCTCGCGGCGGCGCACATCGCAGGCGGCGACGAGGTTCCCGCCGGATCACTGTGGGCGCGTGCAGATGGTTGGCGCCTCGGCGCCGCCGACCCACCCCAGGTGGACTTCCTCGTCGCGGGCGATGCGATGGTCAGCGCCCGGGCCGACGCGGCCGCGGCGTCCGACGCAATCGTGGCGCAGGACGCCGACGGACTGTGGTGGGCTCATCGTGACGGGAGGTCCTTCAGCGTGCGAGCGCTGTCCCGGCGCCGTGCCGGGCAGGCCCGGCGTGCGCGGCCGGACTCCCTCGCGGGGGAGGTCGCGCCGGATGCGCGGGCGCCCATGCCCGGGTCGATCGTCGCGATCGGCGTCGCTGACGGCGACGAGGTCGAGGCGGGGGCGACGCTCCTGACGATCGAGGCGATGAAGATGGAGCACCCGGTGACCGCACCGCGTGCGGGGCGCGTGCGTCTGCGAGCGGTCGTGGGCGACCAGGTCCGACGTGGCGACGTCCTGGCGGAGATCGAGACCGACGAGGGACGACGATGAGACCTGCGGGGTCTCGGGAGGAACGGGAAGATGACCGTGGACATGGCTGAGGAGGAGCGCGAACTCGCACGCCTGGTGCGCGAGTTCGCCGACGAGGTGGTGGCCCCTCAGGCCTACGAGGCCGACCGCAGCCACACCCTGTCGATGGACGTCGTCGCGCAAATGGGAGATCTGGGATTGTTCGGCCTTCCCTTCCCCGAGGACGTGGGAGGTCAAGGCGGCGACTACTTCTCGCTGGGGATCGCGATCGAAGCGCTTGCCCGTGTCGACCAGTCGGTCGCCATCACGCTCGAGGCGGCCGTGAGTCTCGGCGCGATGCCGGTGCACCGATTCGGAAGCCCCGCGCAGCGGGAGCGTCTGCTGCCGGACCTCGTGGCCGGGCGGGCTCTCGCGGGGTTCGGGCTCACCGAACCCGAAGCAGGGTCGGATGCGGGGGCCACCCGCACGACCGCTCGGCTCGAAGACGACGAGTGGGTCATCGACGGCTCCAAGCAGTTCATCACCAACTCAGGCACGCCCATCACGACGTTCGTGACGGTCACGGCGGTCACGGGCGAGCACTCAGGGCGCAGGGAGATCTCGACGATCATCGTTCCCGTCGGCACACCGGGTTTCAGCGTGGGGCCCGCCTACGACAAGGTCGGGTGGCGCGCGTCCGACACGCACCCGCTCACGTTCGATGGCGCGCGGGTCCCGGCCGAGCACCTCCTCGGGGAACGAGGGCGCGGCTTCGCATCCTTCCTGCACATCCTGGACGAGGGGCGCATCGCGATCGCGGCGCTGGCCACCGGCGCGGCAGAGGGGTGCCTCGAGGATGCCGTGGAGTACGCGCGTCGACGGGTCGTCTTCGGTGAGCGGTTGGGCTCGCGGCAGAGCATCCAATTCACCCTCGCTCGGATGCAGGCGCGCGTGCACAACGCCCGGCTCGCGTGGCATCATGCCGCACGCCTTCGAGATGCGGGGAAGCCGTTCAAGACCGAAGCGGCGATTGCGAAGTTGACCGCGAGTGACGCCGCAATGGACAACGCGCGCGACGCCACGCAGATCTTCGGCGGCAACGGCTTCATGAACGAGTTCGCCGTGGCCCGTCACTACCGGGATGCGAAGATCCTCGAGATCGGCGAGGGGACCAGCGAAGTGCAGCTGCTCGTGATCGCACGGGCGCTCGGTCTGGAGCGGTAGCGTGGCCGCGATGGACACCACCCCCGATTCGGCCCCCGTCTTCGATCAGCGCGGCCTCTACGCCGACGAGCTCGTCATCGGCGCCCGGTACCGTCATCGACCGGGCCGCACCGCCACGGAGGCTGACAACACGCTGTTCTCCTCGCTCACCATGAACACCCAGGCGCTCCACCTCGACGCCGCGTACTCCGCGGCGCATCCCTTCGGTGAGCGCCTCATGAACTCCATGTGGACTCTCGCCACGATGGTGGGCGCCTCGGTGGCGCAGATCACCCAGGGAACCCTGGTCGCGCAGCTCGGACTCACCGACGTCGCCTTCCCCGCACCGCTTCATCACGGCGACACGCTGTACACCGAGACGGAGATCCGGTCCGTCCGGTCATCGGCATCACGCCCCGGTCAGTCGGTGGTGACGATGGGCCACACCGGTCGCAATCAGGAGGACACCGTCGTGGCGGTCGCCACCCGAACGGTGCTGATGTGGTCGACCCCGCCGGGGGAGGTCCATCGATGATCGAGGCGGGACCGGCGCTGCTGTTCTGCCCGGCTGACAGGCCGGAGCGTTTCGCCAAGGCGGTGGCGCGCGCGGACGCGGTGATCGTGGACCTCGAGGACGCCGTCGCACCCGACGCCAAGACGCGCGCCCGAGGCGCCCTCATCGAGGCGGACCTCGATCCCGATCGCGTCATCGTGCGCGTGAACCCCACCGGGTCGGCCGATTTCGTCTCCGATATCGCGACGCTCTCGCAGACCGACTTCCGCACGATCATGGTCGCGAAGGCGGAGGATCCCCGGGCGGTCGCCCGGATCGATTCGCGCTTCGCCGTCGTCGCTCTCTGCGAGACGGCCGCGGGTGTCGTCGCCGCGGACGAGCTTGCCGCGTTGTCGAACGTGCGTGCGCTCATGTGGGGAGCCGAAGACCTCGTCGCGAGCCTCGGCGGCACCTCGAGCCGCAAACGGAACGGCCGGTACCGCGACGTCGCGCGCGCGGCGCGGGCACGTGTCCTGCTCGCCGCCGGCGCACGAGGCATCTCCGCGATCGATGCGGTTCATCTCGACATCGGGGACCTCAAAGGCCTGGCCCGGGAGGCGACGGATGCGGCGGCCTCCGGGTTCTCCGCGACCGCGTGCATCCACCCCGCGCAGGTGGAGGTCATCCGGCGCGCATACGCGCCGGGTATTGAGGAGGTGGGGTGGGCGCGCGCCGTCCTCGACGCCGCGGACCGCGAGCGCGGCGTGTTCTCGTTCGAGGGGCGCATGGTCGATGAGCCGGTGCTCCGGCACGCCAGGACGCTCCTTCGACGCGCGGAGGTGGCGCCGGAGGTGTGAATCAGGAACCGGAGGCGGGCGCGGCGACCCTCTGTGCGGTCGCCGTCATCCGCAGCGCATCCGCGGCCGACTCGTAGGAGAGAAGGCGCAGGTGGTCCCGCTCGAAGTGGACCCGGTGGATCGACCCGTTCGGCAGGCGCTCTCCCTCGCGCGGGAGCTCGCCGGCGCTGGCATGGCGCAGCAGTTCCCGGATGAGGGCTCCGTGGCTCACGACCACGAGCGCACCGGATGCCGGGCTGGTCCGCCGACGCGCATCGGCCACCGCGCTCCGCAAGCCGCGCAGCGCTCGTGCGCGCACGTCCGGCCACGACTCCGCTCCGGGCACCTCAGCCCGGTCCCAGGAGCCCCACCGGTCGGAGAACTCCTCCGGGCGCAGTCCCTCCGCCTCACCGTATGCACGCTCCCGCAGCGCGGGATAGACCCCCACCGGTCCGGCGGCGAGCGTGTCGGCGATGATCTGTGCGGTCTCGCGGGCTCGCCCGAGGTCGCTCGCGGCCACCGCGACGGTCGAGCCCGGGGCGATCAGTTCCCCGAGCCGTTCGGCGGCTTCGGCCGCCTGCGCCCGCCCGGCGTCGTTCAACGGGATATCGGTCGAGCCCTGGATGCGTCGCTGACGGTTCCAATCGGTCTCACCGTGGCGCACGAGGAAGAGGGAAGTCACCCTTCGAGACTAGACGCGCCGCCCACCCGGGCCGGCAACGCGTCTGCGAAAGCCCGGAGGACCTCGGTCGTTCCGGCATCGATCTTGACCGTGGCGCGACGGTCGCCGCGCGTCTGGCCGCGGTTGACGATCACGATCGGCAGGCGGCGACGCCGCGCCCGTTCCAGGAGCCGGATACCGGAATTGACCACGAGGGAGGATCCCGCCACGACGAGCGCATCGCTGGTGCGCACCAGCTGCTCGGCCTCGCGGAACTTCTCGGCGGGGATGAACTCGCCGAAGAAGACCACGTCGGGCTTGAGCATGCCCTCGCACACGGTGCACACGGGAATGACGAATCCCTCGCTGCTGCCGGGCAGGACATCGCCGTCCGGTCCGAGCTCGACACGGTCGGGAACGGTGATCCACGGGTTCTCGGATTCGACCCGCTCGGCGAGATCGCGACGATCGAAGACCTGCCCGCACTGGGTGCAGAACACGCGGCGCATCGTGCCGTGCAACTCGACGACGCGACGGCTGCCGGCACGCACGTGAAGACCGTCCACGTTCTGGGTGATGACGCCGGTGCTGACCCCGAGCTGTTCGAGCCGGGCCAGCGCGGCGTGCCCCGGGTTGGGCTCGGCGCCCGCGAAGGCGCGCCACCCGAGGTGGCTTCCGATCCAGTAGCGCCGTCGTGCCTCGTCGCTCGCGAGGAACTGCTCGACGGTCATCGGCGTCCGCACCGGGGCGCCCTCGCCGCGGTAGTCGGGGATCCCGGAATCGGTGGAGACTCCCGCGCCGGTGAGGACGGCCACACGGCGTCCGGCGAGGGCTTCGATCGCCTCCGCGACGGAGGGCGAGAGCGCAGCGTCTTCCGCAGTCGTCAGTGTCACCGGATCACCTCCCGATGCGAGTGTATGCGCCCGTGGTTGCCAAGATGTTACGGCAGGCGCCGTCGGAAGGAGCTGGACGTGCTGATCGAACGTGTGGACGACGCGGAGGACCCCCGCCTGGCGGACTACCGTGACCTGACCGACATCGCGCTGCGGCGGGTGACCGAACCGGCGAGCGGGTTGTACATCGCGGAATCCGCAAAAGTGATCGGCCGTGCCGTGGCCGCGGGGCACCGGCCGCGGTCGATCCTGGTGCAGGAGAAATGGCTTGCCGACGCCGAGGCGCTCGTGTCGGCACACCCGGATACCCCCGTGTTCGTCGTGTCGGCGGTGATCGCCGAGCAGCTCACCGGGTATGCGGTCCATCGTGGCGCGCTGGCCTCGATGGAGCGCCCCGCGCTGCCCGAGGTCACGGACGTGGTCGCCGGCGCGCGCCTGGTGGTCGTGCTCGAAGACATCGTGGACCACACCAATGTCGGCGCCGTCTTCCGCAGCGCCGCCGCCCTCGGCGCCGATGCCGTGCTCATCACCGCACGCTGCGCCGATCCGCTCTACCGACGCAGCGTGCGGGTGAGCATGGGAACGGTCTTCCAGGTGCCGTGGACACGGTTGCCGGAGTGGCCGGCCGCGCGGACGCTGCTGCACGATGCCGGATTCCATCTGTCGGCGCTGGCGCTGTCGGACGGCGCCGTGGAGCTGGATGATTTCATCGCGGCGGGGCACGAGCGCGTGGCGCTGATGCTGGGAGCGGAAGGTGACGGCCTCAGCCGGCGGGCGGTCGCGGCCGCCGACAGCATCGTGACGATTCCGATGGCCGGGGGCGTCGACTCGCTGAACGTGGCCGCCGCCGGTGCGGTCGCGGTGTGGGCGCTCAGCCCCGCTCGTCATCGATGACGGTACCGGCGGATGCACCGAGGGGCAGCGCGTCCGGACGTTTGGCGGTGACGTGGTCTCCGGAGGATTGGTGGCGGACGCGACGGAGCACCCACGGCACCAGATACTCCCTGGCCCACACGAGGTCACTGCTGCGCGCCTGACGCCACGTGCGGCGGGGGAGGGGATCCGGTTGCATGGCATGCAGGTCGTTCGGCACGTTCAGGGCGCGAAGAACCATGCGCGCGACCTCGTGGTGGCCCAGGGAGTTCATATGCAGCCGGTCGTCGTCGAAGAACCGCATGTCCTGCACCTCTTTCAAGGCCCACTGATCGGCGACGATCGCGTCGTAGCGGTCGGCGATGGCGCGGATGTTCTCGTTGTAGATGGCGACTTTGCCGCGGATGCCGCGGAAGACCGGGGTGAAGTTCGTGTCGATCCCCGTGAAGACGACCACCGTCGCACCGTCACGGGAGAGGCGCGCGACGGCATCCTCGAACAACTCCGCGACGGCATCCGGATCGCTGCCGGGCCGGATCACGTCGTTCCCGCCGGCGGAGAAGGTGATGAGGTCGGGCTTGAGGGTCAGGGCGGGCTCGATCTGCTCGGCGACGATCTGACCGATAAGGCGACCCCGGACGGCGAGGTTCGCGTAGGCGAAGTCATCGACCTGCTCGGCCAGCACCTCGGCCACGCGGTCGGCCCACCCGCGGTGTCCACCTGGCGAGGCCGGCTCGGGGTCGCCGATCCCCTCGGTGAAAGAGTCGCCGATGGCGACGTAGCGCCGCCACGGATGCGGCCCGCTGTTGTCGATGAACGGGGCGCGGTTCTCGCTCGCAACAGACATGGATCTCCTCCGGTTCGTGACCGATACGAGGCTATCGTCGCCCGGGCAGGGATGGGAGTCGATGTCGGCGCGCTCGTCTAAGGTGGTCAGTCGCATCTGCGGACGGACACGACGACAGGGAGGGCATCCGGTGCTCGACGACGCTCCTCTCAGCGATGGACCCCCCACCGACAGTCATCTCGGGAGTTTCGCGGCCGAACATCTCTCACCCACGTACCCGCAGCGCGCCCCCTGGGGGACGGCGCAGCGGCTGCGCGCGTGGCAAGCCGAGGCGCTGGACCAGTACTTCTCGATGGACGGACCCGACGGGCCGGGATCCGGGCCCCGGGACTTCCTGGCCGCCGCCACCCCGGGCGCCGGTAAGACGACCTTCGCCTTGCGCCTCGCGACCGAGCTGCTGCGTCGCGGGGTCGTCGATCGCATCGTCGTCGTCGCCCCCACCGAACACCTCAAGACCCAGTGGGCCGATGCCGCCGCGCGCGTCTCGCTCCGGCTCGACCCGGCCTTCAGCAACCGCCACGTCGCTCCCGCCCGGCATTACCACGGTGTCGCCGTGACCTATGCGCAGGTGGCGGTGAAGGCGTCGGTCCATCAACAGCTGGTGCTCGATCGTCGCACCCTCGTCATCCTCGACGAGGTGCATCACGGCGGCGACGCGCTGAGCTGGGGCGATGCGCTGCGCGAGGCCTATGCCCGGGCGACGCGACGGCTGCTGCTGTCGGGCACCCCGTTCCGCAGCGATACCGCACCGATCCCCTTCGTGGAGTACCACCCCGATTCGAAGGGGATCCGGCTCTCACGGACGGACTACAGCTACGGGTATCGCCGCGCGCTCGAAGACGGGGTCGTGCGCCCCGTCATCTTCATGGTCTACGCCGGGCAGATGCGGTGGCGCACCAAGACCGGTGAGGAGATGGAGGCCCAGCTCGGGCAGGACAACACCAAGGACATCACCTCGCAGGCGTGGCGTACGGCGTTGAACCCGGAGGGCGAATGGATCCCCGCGGTCCTCCGCTCCGCCGATCGGCGCCTGACGGAAGTGCGCGAGCACGTGCCGGACGCCGGGGGACTGGTCATCGCCACCGATCAGACCGCCGCGCGCGCATACGCCGCGATCCTCGAGCAGATCAGCGGCGAGGCACCCACGGTGGTGCTCTCAGACGAAGCTGAAGCGTCCGGCCGCATCGAGGACTTCTCCCGGAGCGAACGGCGCTGGATGGTCGCCGTGCGGATGGTCTCGGAGGGCGTCGACGTGCCGAGGCTGGCCGTCGGGGTGTACGCGACGTCGGCGTCGACCCCGCTGTTCTTCGCGCAGGCGATCGGACGATTCGTGCGTGCACGGCGTCGTGGTGAGACAGCCAGTGTGTTCCTTCCCAACGTCCCGCAGCTGCTGTCGCTGGCGAACGAACTGGAGCGTCAGCGCGATCACGCGCTCGATCGGGATTCGGACGGCGATGACGAGTGGAACGCCGAAGAAGATCTGATGGATGCCGCGGAGCGCGACGAGAAGGCCTCCGATGCGCTGACCGAGGAATTCTCCTACCAGGCGCTCGGCTCCCTCGCGCACTTCGACCGCGTCCTTTATGACGGTCGCGAGTTCGGTCAGCTCGCGGTGCCCGGCACTCCGGAAGAGGAGGAGTTCCTGGGCCTGCCCGGCCTTCTCGAGCCCGAACACGTCCACGACCTCCTCATGCAGCGGCAGGCCCGGCAGGGCCGCCACCGCAAGGAGCGGGAGTCGCGTGAAGCGGCGGACGGACAGGCCCCGCCCGAAGAGGTTCCGCCGCAGGCGCTGCATCGCACGCTGAAAGAGCAGCGACAACTGCTCAACAGCCTGGTAGGCCTCTACGCCCGCCAGTCCGGTGAGCCGCACGGCGCGGTGCACGCCGAACTGCGCCGGGTGTGCGGCGGTCCCGCGGTGGCTCAGGCGACCGTCGCACAGTTGCAGTCCCGCATCGAGATCCTGCGCGCGCGCGTGCGTTCGTGATGACTCCGCATCGTCGCACCGAGGTCTTCGGCTGCCCGAAACGCTGGCAATCGCGTCGTGCACGACGTCTCGGAGACCTCCCTCCGGCTACCGTGGAGTGTGCCTGAGACCGTCCGCCCCGATACCGCCAGTGATCGACGACGCTGGGCGCGGTACCTGGTGGACGAACGTGCCGAAGCGGATGTCTACCGACGTCTGGCGTCACGGCGGACAGGGGAGGAGCGAGCGATCCTGCTCGCCCTCGCCGACGCGGAGGGGCGCCACGAAGCGCATTGGCTCGCACTGCTCGGCGGAGAACCGGCGCGACTGCCACGACGGAGCGCGTCGAGTGTCGTCCTGGGTTTCATGGCGGCGCGGTTCGGGTCGGTCTTCGCGCTCGCGCTCGCCCAGAACGCCGAGGCCCGGTCGCCCTATGAGGACGATCCAGCGGCCACCGCGACGATGGCAGCGGACGAGCGCGTGCACCACGAGGTCGTCCGGGGCTTGGCAGCCCGTGGGCGGCGACGATTGTCAGGGGTCTTCCGCGCCGCGGTGTTCGGCGCGAACGACGGTCTGGTGTCGAATCTCGCTCTCGTGCTGGGGATCGGGGCGACCGGGGTCGCACCGCAGCTCGTCTTGTTCAGCGGGATCGCCGGACTGCTCGCCGGCGCCTTGTCGATGGGGGCGGGGGAGTACGTCTCGGTGCGGTCCCAGCGTGAACTTCTCGAGGCCGCCCGCCCGAGCGACTACGCCGACGCGGCGCTGGCCGATCTCGACCTGGACGCGAACGAGCTGGCGCTGGTGTATCGGACGCGGGGGATGGCACCCGACGCCGCCGATGTGCGCGCGCGGGAAGTCGTCGCGGCGGTGCACGCCGGCGGGACCGGAACCCTTTCGGGCCATGTCTCCGAAGACGACGACGAGGTGGTCGGCGGCGCATGGCGGGCGGCCGGGTCGAGCTTTCTCTTCTTCGCCTCGGGTGCGGTGATCCCCGTGCTGCCGTGGCTGTTCGGCCTCTCGGGCTTGCCGGCGGTCGTGCTCGCCCTCGTGCTGGTGGGACTGGCGCTGCTGGCAACGGGGGCGCTGGTGGGCATCCTCTCCGGTGCCCCGCCGTTGGCGCGCGCGGCACGACAGCTCGCGATCGGGTGGGGCGCCGCCGCCGTGACGTACGTCCTCGGGCTGGTTTTCGGCGTGTCCCTCGGCTGAGGGCCCGCCGCGACGCAGGCCGGAAACAGCAGAAGGGCCCCTTCCGGGGCCCTTCTGAACTGTGCGCGAGGGGGGACTTGAACCCCCACGCCCTAATACGGGCACTAGCACCTCAAGCTAGCGCGTCTACCTATTCCGCCACCCGCGCAGGTGGTCGGCAGCTTTCGCAACCGAGGGTCGAGCCTAGCACGGTTCGGGAGGGTTCCGTACACGGCGCCGCATCCCGCGCGTGTCCGTTCACGCCCGGCTCGCCCGGTAGCCTGGTGCGCATGCCTGCGACCCCCCATGACCTTCCCGAGGTCGCTCGCGTGGCCCGCGATCTCATTCGCTTCGACACCACGAACCACGGCGGCGGGCGCGCGGCGGGGGAGCGGGAGGCCGCCGAGTACGTGGGCGCCTACCTCGAGGCCCTCGGACTCGAGGTCGACTACTACGAGCCGGTCCCGCGTCGCACCAACGTTCACGCCCGCATCCCGGGCAGGAACCCGGACCGTCCCGCGCTGGTGCTGCACGGACACCTCGACGTCGTCCCGGCGATCGCGGAGGATTGGACGGTCGACCCGTTCGCCGGCGAGATCCGGGACGGGATGCTGTGGGGGCGCGGCGCCGTGGACATGAAGGACATGGACGCCATGATCCTGACCTCGGTGGCGGACATGCTCCGCGGCGGCGAGCAGCCCGACCGCGACATCGTGCTGGCCTTCTTCGCCGACGAGGAGAACGGCGGTATCGAGGGATCCTCGCTCGTCGTGAGGGACCGTCCGGAGTGGTTCGCCGGGGCCACCGAGGCCATCAGCGAGGTCGGCGGATACTCCATCCACGTCGACGACCGCCGCGCCTATCTGCTGCAGGTGGGGGAGAAGGCGCTGGTCTGGATCCGTCTGGTCGCCACCGGTCGCGCGGCCCACGGCTCGAGCGTCCACGCCGACAACGCCGTCACCCGCCTGGGCGAGGCCGTGGTCGCTCTGGGGCGGACGCAATGGCCGGTTGACCTGACACCCACCACGCGGGCGTTCACCCGCATGCTGGAAGACCTCACCGGCGCCGTCGGTGAGGATCCCGATGCGTTGGCGCGCCGTACCGGGCCCGCAGCGGGGTTCCTGCGCTCGACCCTGCGCACCACCACGAACCCGACGGGTCTGGCGGCGGGCTACAAGCACAACGTGATCCCGGACCGCGCCGAGGCGCTCATCGACGTCCGGGTTCTGCCGGGCACGGAGCAGGCCGCCCTGGCCGATATCCAGCGGATCGTGGGAGAGGACATCGCCATCGAGGTCGTCCACACCGACATCGGCCTCGAGGTGCCTTTCTCGGGAGACCTCGTCGATGCCATGGTCGCCGCTCTCGGCCGCCACGATCCGGGCATCCCGGTGATCCCGTACCTCATGGGCGGCGGCACTGACAACAAAGCGCTGGCGGCCCTCGGGATCGCCGGATACGGGTTCGCGCCGTTGCGACTGCCCGCCGATCTCGACTTCACCGGAATGTTCCACGGTGTCGACGAGCGGGTGCCTGTCGATTCCCTGGTGTTCGGCCAGCGCGTACTCGGCGACCTGCTGCGCACCTGCTGACCTGACCGAAAGGCCATCCATGCAACTGCTCGAGGCGATCGTGCTCGGCCTCGTGCAGGGACTCACCGAGTTCCTGCCCGTGTCATCCAGCGCGCACCTGCGCATCCTCGGCGAGGTCCTTCCCACCGCTCAAGACCCCGGAGCGGCCTTTACCGCGATCACCCAGATCGGCACGGAGGCGGCCGTGGTGGTCTTCTTCTGGCGCGACATCGTGCGGATCATCAAGAACTGGTCGCTGGCGCTCGTGGGTAAGATCCCCCGCCAGGACCCGGACGCGCGGATGGGGTGGCTCATCATCGTCGGAAGCATCCCGATCGTCGTTCTGGGCCTGCTATTCCAAGACCAGATCGAGACGACGTTCCGGTCGCTGTGGATCATCGCGGCGATGCTGATCTTCTTCGGCGTGCTGCTCGGTATCGCCGACCATGTCGGCGCGAAGCGCCGCAAGCTCAACGACCTCACCGTAGGTCACGGTGTCGTCTACGGGTTCGCGCAGAGCCTCGCACTCATCCCCGGGGTGTCGCGGTCGGGCGGCACCATCACGGCGGGTCTGTTCATGGGCTATGAGCGGGCGGCCGCCGCGCGCTACGCCTTCCTGCTGGCCATCCCCGCGGTCTTCGGCAGCGGTTTCTACCAGTTGTTCAAGAGCTGGAACGAACCGGGGGTGTTCACCCTCGGCGAGACCGCGGTCGCGACGATTGTGGCCTTCGTCGTCGCACTGGCCGTCATCGCGTTCTTCATGCGCTGGATCTCCCAGCACAGCTTCCTGCCGTTCGTGGTCTACCGTGTCGCCCTCGGCACCGTCGTGATCGTGCTGTTGAGTCTCGGCGTGATCGACGCCTACTGACCGGGGTCAGCGGCGGTCGTCGCGCCCGGGCTTGGATGGCCCGTCCCCGCGACGGCGCAGGTACTGCTCGAACTCCTGCGCGATCGCATCGCCGGACGCTTCGGGGGAGTCGACGGTGTCGCGGTTCTCCTCAAGCTGACGGATGTAGTCGGTCATCTCTTCGTCGTCGGCGGCGGCCGCGTCGATCGTGGTCTCCCACGCGATCGCCTCGGTGACCAGCCGCCCACGGTCGACGGGGATGCCGGTGAGGGATTCCAGACGGTCGAGCAGAGCGAGTGTCGCCTTCGGCGACGGCGTGTGCCCCGCGACGTAGTGCGGAACGCTCGCCCACAGGCTCGCGGTGGGGATCCCCGCCGCGTCGGCTGCGTGCGCGAGCACCGAGAGGATCCCGACAGGCCCTTCGTAGGTGCCGCGCTCCAGCCCCAGCGTGTCGCGGAGCTGGTCGTTCTCGCTGCCGGCGAAGACGGAGATCGGGCGCGTGTGGGGAACATCCGACATCATCGACCCGAGAGAGACGAAGCCCGTGATGTCTTCGCGGAGCGCGACGTCGACGAATTCCGCGCTGAAGGCCTGCCACGCGCGCGCCGGCTCGACGCCGGTGAGCAACCACATCTCGGTGTCCCCCTGCGGGTCGGTCGGGCGCAGGATGGTCGCCTCCGGCCATGTCAGGCGACGGCGACCCTCCGCGTCGGCGACCAGATGAGGCCGGGTGTACTGGTAGTCGAAGTAGAGCTCGGGATCGACGGCGAAGACCGGCTCGTACGTTCCGGACTCCTTCAGGTGCGCCAGGGCTGCCGAGGCGGCCTCGCCGGCGTCGTTCCATCCGTCGAACGCGGCGACCAGCACGCGGCGACCCAGTGCGTCCACACAACCTCCCCGATCCGTCCTTCCAGGATAGGCACGACCCGACCGGGCGGGCACGGTGGTCCTCGGGCGCGGCGGGAAGTGGACAGGCGCCCGCTCCGCCGGTGCGTAGCATGGGCGGGTGAGTTCCCCGCTTTTCTCCGCCGTCCTGTGGGACATGGACGGCACCCTCGTCGACACCGAGCCGTACTGGATGGCTGCCGAGACACCGCTCATCGAGAGCTACGGCGGCACATGGTCCCATGAGCAGGCCCTCCAGCTGGTCGGCCTGGCGCTGGAGGACTCCGCAGGCATCCTGCAGTCCGCCGGCGTGCGCCTGAGCCGCGCCGAGATCATCGATCACCTCACCGCGGACGTCATGACACAGCTGTCGACGAAGGGCGTGCCGTTCCGCCCGGGTGCGCGGGAACTGCTCAAGGGGCTCCGGGACGCCGGCGTGAAGACCGCGTTGGTGACGATGTCGATGCGCCGCATGGCAGACCACGTGGCGTCGCTCATCGGGTTCGACGCCTTCGACGTGATCGTCGGCGGCGACGAGGTCGCACGCCCCAAGCCCTACCCCGATCCGTACCTGCAGGCCTGCGAGGCACTCGGCGTCGAACCGGACCAGGCCGTCGCGATCGAGGACTCGCCGACCGGCGTCCGCGCCGCGGCCGCTTCCGGAGCGGTGACCCTGGGGGTGCCGCTCATGGTCTCGCTGGAAGGCGTCGGTGCGCACGCGCTCTGGCCGAGCCTGGACGGGCGGACCTCCGGCGACCTCGAAGCCCTCCATGCCGCATATCGCACCACTTCGGAGAACCGATGACCACCGCACGACCGAGCGGCCCGTTCCGGGTCGGTGACCGCGTTCAGCTGACCGGCCCCAAGGGGCGCCTGCACACCATCACCCTTCGCCAGGACGGCGAGTTGCACACGCACCACGGGGTGCTGCGGCACACGTCGCTGATCGGTCAGCCCGATGGGTCGGTGGTCGCCGGCAGCGGCGGCCACGAGTACCTCGCGCTGCGTCCGCTGCTGCGCGACTTCGTCATGTCCATGCCCCGCGGGGCGGCGATCGTCTATCCGAAGGACGCCGCGCAGATCCTCGCCGAGGCCGACGTGTTCCCGGGGGCACGGGTCGTCGAGGCCGGCGTCGGCTCGGGTGCGCTCTCGCTGTGGCTGCTGCGGGCGATCGGAGAGCGCGGCTCGCTGGTGTCCTTCGAGCGGCGCGAGGAGTTCGCCGATGTCGCCCGTGCGAATGTGGAGACGTTCCTCGGCGAGGTGCCGGCGAACTGGCGTATCGAGCTGGGTGACCTGGCTGAGGTGCTGCCTTCGGCCGTGGAACCCGGATCGATCGACCGTGTCGTCCTCGACATGCTCGCCCCGTGGGAATGCCTCGATGCCGTCGCCGACGCCCTCACCCCGGGCGGTGTCGTCGTCTGCTACGTCGCGACGGCGACTCAGCTCAGCCGTGTCGCGGAGTACATCCGGGGGACGGGACTGTTCACCGAACCCGACGCGAACGAGACGATGGTGCGCGGTTGGCACGTCGAGGGTCTCGCGGTTCGCCCCGACCACCGGATGGTGGCGCACACCGGTTTCCTCCTCTGGGCGCGACGCTTGGCTCCGGGCACGATCGCCCCCGAGCAGAAGCGCCGGGCGTCGAAGTCGAGCTACACCGACGAGGACGTGGAGACGTGGACGCCTGGCGCGGTCGGTGACCGTGAGATCACCGACAAGAACCTCCGCAAGCGCGTGCGGGAGGCCGAGAAGGCCGCCGCCGCGGCCCGACTCGCCTCGGCGGGCGAGGACCCGCACGCCTCGACCACCTAGGATGAACCGGTGCGCAAGATCTCCGCTGCCCTCGCCCTTGTCGGACTGACCTCCGTCGGCCTCGTCGGCTGCTCGGTGGAAGCCGCCGCTCCCACCTGCGTGGAGGGCGACTCCGACGCGATGGCGTCGCTGGTCACCGTCGAGGGATCGCCGGACTCCGAGCCGCGCGTGGAGATGTACTCGCCGTTCCATGTCGATGACGTGCTGGTCGAGCGCCTCGCGGACGGTGACGGGCCGGAGCTCGCCACCGACTCCCAGCTGCTGGTCATGGACTACTCCTTCTACGCGGGCGACAGCGGTGAGCTCTTCGCGACCACGGCGTACGACGGAGACCTGTCGAACGTCTTCTCCATGGAGAACGTCGTCAGTGCGCTCCCGGGACTGTCTGAAGCGCTGCGGTGCGCGCAAGCGGGTTCGCGTGTCGTCGTCGGCCTTCCGGCGGACGGGATCAATCCCGACTACGCCGCACAGGCAGGCCTCGCGGAAGACGAGTCGATGCTCGCTGTCGTCGATGTGCGCAAGGTGTATCTGCCGCAGGCGGAAGGCGAGCTGCGGTACAACTCGAGTCTGGGCATGCCGACCGTCGTCCGGGCGCCCGACGGCCGGCCCGGCGTGATCATCCCCGATGCGACCGCTCCGGAGGAGCTCGTCGTCCAGACCCTCATCGAAGGGGATGGTGACGTCGTCGAGCCGGGTGACACGGTGCGTGTGCACTACACCGGTCTGACGTGGGCTGAGCGGGAGGTCTTCGACTCGACCTGGGACGTTGAGGACGGAGAAGTCAGGGCACCTGCTGCGCTGTCACCCGATCAGGTCGTGCCCGGCTTCGCCGCAGCCCTCGAGGGGCAGACGGTCGGTTCCCAGGTGCTCGCCGTCATCCCGCCCGATCAGGGCTACGGTGATCAGGCCAGCGGTGCGATTCCGGCCGGCTCCACGCTCGTCTTCGTCATCGACATCCTCGGCGTCGACGAGACGTCCTGAACGCCTCTGCGCTCCGCGTCTGCCTAGACTTGGCGACGTGGCCACCGCATCTGTGAAGACCCCGCCCGAAGAGCGGCTGGTCAATCTCGTGGTCGCCCTCACGGCGACCGATCAGGGCCTGACCAAGGACACCATCCTCGCCGGGGTCACCGGCTACCGCGAGCAGCGCGAAGCGGGCGCTTCGAAGGACGCGCTCGAGAAGATGTTCGAGCGCGACAAAGAGAACCTTCGCGCCCTGGGCGTCCCCATCGAGACCATCGGCGACTGGGCCGATCCGGACGACCTGCGGGAGGCGCGGTATCGGGTCCCGGCGGCGGAGTACACCCTTCCGCACGACCTGGAGTTCTCGCCCGCCGAGCTGGCTCTGCTGACTCTCGCGGGGAGCGCATGGAGTGAGAGCTCGATGTCGGTGGAGGCGCGGGCGGGTCTCCGCAAGATCCGCGCGCTCGGCATCCCTATGGATGCGCATATCCAGGGCTTCGCGCCACGGCTGCGCACCGGCGACGCCGCCTTCGCGCCGTTGCAACAGGCCAT
The DNA here is from genome assembly GCF_034531355.1 of Microbacterium xanthum. Lineage (NCBI taxonomy): Bacteria > Bacillati > Actinomycetota > Actinomycetes > Micrococcales > Microbacteriaceae > Microbacterium > Microbacterium xanthum. The sequence continues at coordinate 197,410 of NZ_JAWHUE010000004.1, read as the reverse complement.
CGAGCACAGCCGCGTCGTCACCTTCCCGTACCTGAAACCGGGCGAGTCGGCTGCGCGTACGCGACGGGTGCGTCCGCTGGCACTGGCGGAGTACGAAGGGCGCTGGCATGTCTTGGCGCACGATCTCGGTGTCGACCAAGAGCGGACGTTCCTGCTGTCCCGGATCGTCGGCGCGGTGACCGCGACGCGCGAGCACTTCGATCCGGCGTTGCGGCGCGGCGCGGGGGAGCGGGCGTTGTCGGGCCTGCAGGACGTCGCCGCCCGGACCGTGGCCCTGCTCGAAGTCGAACCGGGCACCGAGGCGGCATTGCGGCTGTCGCGCCGCGCGAGTCCCGCCGGGCAGGGGCTTCGTGTTCCCTACGTCGACGTGCACATCTTCGCCGATGAACTGGCCTCGTACGGACCGGAGGTGCGCGTGGTCGAGCCGTCGTCGTTGCGGGATGCGGTGATCGCGCGGCTCCGCGGTGCCCGGGACCGCCACGGGGGTGCATCGTGAGCACGCCGCGTCGAGCCCTGGTCGCGACCGACCGCGCCGCATTGCTCCTGCAGCTCGTGCCGTATCTGATCGGCAAGGGCGAGGTGTCGGTCGCCGAAGCGGCCGAGGAGTTCGACGTCACCCCCGATCAGATGCGCTCGATGGTCGAGAAGCTGACTGTGATCGGTCTGCCGGGCGACGGCGGATTCTGGCAGATGGCCAATGACCTCTTCGACATCGACTGGGACCTCCTCGACCGCGACGATCGCATCGTGATCACCCATTCCGTCGCGCTCGAGCGCACACCCCGTCTGACGGCACGCGAAGCTGCCGCCCTCCTCGCCGGCCTCCAATTGGTGCGCAGCATCCCGGGCGTCGGGGACAGCGACGTGTTCTCCGGGCTCCTCGCCAAGCTCGCCCACGGGGCCTCCGGTGTCCCGGACGGCCTCATCGTCGCGTCGGCTCCCGTCGACGATGTCCGTGAGCGCGTCGCGGAAGCACTCCGCACGGGTCACGCGGTCGCGTTCACCTACAAGGCTCCCGACGCCGCGGCGACGACCCGCACGGTCGACCCGGTGAAAGTCAGCATCGCCGACGGGCAGTGGTACCTGCAGGGATGGTGTCACCTCCGCGAGGCGATGCGCACCTTCCACCTGGACCGCGTCAGCGACCTGCGCGTGACGGACCTGCCGGTGTCGCACGCGGCGGAGCCGGTTCCCGACTGGTTCGCCGAGGGGGCGGACGAGTTGACCGTTCGCCTCCGCTTCCCGGCCGCCTCGGCGCCACTGCTCGGCGATTACCTGCGACGTGCCGACACGGAGACCGAGAGAGGCATCACCACGGCGACGATGCGAGTCGCCGACGAGAACAGCCTCCGCCGTCTGGCGGCACGGCTCGGTGGCGATCTGGAGATCCTGGAGCCTGCGGGCGCGCGGCACGCGGCCGCAGCCTGGGCGCAGGCCGGTCTGGAGCTGTACGGCGACGGAGATTCGCCGGGCCCCGACCGCTCCAGCACGCGTCCGCGCAGTTAGACTGTCACGAGGTCAACGATCTGGAGTCTTCCTCATGGCTAACGCATTCAGCCCCTGGCACCTGCTGCTGATCCTCGCGGTCATCCTGCTGCTGTTCGGTGCCGCGAAGCTGCCCGCACTCGCCAAGAGCGTGGGCCAGTCGGCCCGGGTCTTCCGAGGCGAGATGAAGGCGATGAAGGACGAGGATGCGCCGCAGGCGGCCGATCGTGCTGACACGACCTCGTCGACCACGGAGTCTTCGTCGTCGCCGAATGCGGGCGGGGCATCCGACCCGAAGCCCTGATCGGTGGTGACCGACACGCCCGCGGCGAAGGGCACGAAGCCTTCGCGCGGTGAGCGCCGGATGTCTCTCGGCCAGCATCTGGTCGAGCTGCGCAAACGACTGATGATCGCTGCGGCGGCCCTGCTGATCGGCATGGTCGTGTCGTTCTTCATCACCGACGGCGTCATCCATCTCATCACGGAGCCCATCCGCGTCATCGCGGAGCAGCGCGGTGACGAGATCGAAGTCGAGCTGATGTTCAGCACCGTGACCTCCGCTTTCGACCTTCGTATTCGGATGGCCTTCGCCATCGGCCTCCTTCTGTCCGCGCCGGTGTGGCTGTGGCAGATCTGGGCGTTCGTGATGCCGGGCCTGACCCGCAAAGAGGTGCAGTACACGATCGGCTTCGTGGCCGCGGCGATCCCGCTGTTCTTCGCCGGCTGCTGGACGGGTCTCGCGGTGATGCCCCACATCGTCGAGATCATGGCCACCTTCGTCCCCGAAGGTGGTGCATCCTTCTACGATGCGAAGTTCTACTACGACTTCGTCTTCAAGCTCGTCATCGTCGTCGGTGTCGCCTTCGTGCTCCCGGTCTTCCTGGTGGCGCTGAACCTTGCGGGGGTCATGACCGGTCGCGACATCCTGAAGGGCTGGCGGGTCGCGGTGCTCGTGGCGACGATCTTCGCCGCGGTCGCCACCCCGGGTGCCGACGTGGTCTCGATGATCCTGCTCGCCGGCATCCTCTCGTTGTTGTTCTTCGCCGCGGCGCTGGTGTCGCTGTTCTTCGACCGTCGACGCCGCAAACGCGAGGAGAAGCTTCTCGCCGACGGGACCGCTCCGTGACCCTGTCGCCGGCCGAGCGCTTCGCTCGCGCCAACGAGGAGCGGGAGCACCCCCGGACGCGGGAGTTCGCGGATGCGCAGCGCTTCGACCTGGATCCGTTCCAGGTCGCCGGGTGCCACGCCTTGGAGGCCGGCCGAAGTGTTCTCGTGGCGGCACCCACCGGCGCGGGGAAGACCATCGTGGGCGAATTCGGCATCCACCTGGCGATGTCGGCTCCGGGCGACAAAGCGTTCTACACGACACCCATGAAGGCGTTGTCGAACCAGAAGTTCCGCGAGCTGGTCGACGTCTACGGACCCGACGACGTCGGCCTTCTCACCGGCGACACGAACATCAACGCCTCCGCGCGCATCGTCGTGATGACCACCGAGGTGCTCCGGAACATGCTGTACGCCGACTCGCCGGCCCTCCAGGGACTGCGCTTCGTCGTGATGGACGAGGTGCACTACCTCGCCGACCGCTTCCGGGGCGCGGTGTGGGAGGAGGTCATCATCCACCTCCCCGCCTCGGTGCGGTTGATCGCCCTGTCGGCGACGGTGTCGAACGCGGAGGAGTTCGGGGAATGGCTCGACGCGGTGCGCGGCGACACGGAGATCATCGTCTCCGAGACCCGCCCGGTGCCGCTGGAGCAGCACGTCCTCGTGCGGGGCGACCTCCTCCCGTTGTTCGACGACCGCGCGGGCGTCGCGACGGCCCAGGTCAACCAGGAGCTGCTGCGCATCAGATCCGCCCGCGGCAGCGGGTACGAGAGCGGTCGGCACGGCGGGGGAGGCCGACGGCCCCACCGCGGCGGCAGACGGCCGCAGCGCGCCGGGAACCCGCAGCGGGTGGAGCGGATCGACCGCCCGGAGGTCGTGGAGCTGCTGCGTCGCGCGAACCTCCTCCCCGCGATCTTCTTCATCTTCAGTCGCGCCGGCTGCGACCAGGCCGTCATCCAGGTGCGCCGCTCCGGCGTCCGGCTCACCTCTCCCGAGGAGCGGAGTCTCATCCGGGAGATCGTCGAGGAACGCACTCGCAACCTCGTCGAGGAGGACCTCGGCGTGCTCGGCTACTGGGAGTGGAAGGACAACCTCGAGCGGGGCGTCGCCGCCCATCACGCGGGTCTGCTGCCGGCTTTCAAAGAGATCGTCGAGGAGCTGTTCCAGCGGAAGCTGGTCAAGGCCGTCTTCGCCACCGAGACACTCGCCCTCGGCATCAACATGCCCGCGCGCACGGTCGTGCTGGAGAAGCTCCAGAAGTTCAACGGCGAGGCGCGCGTCGCGATCACATCGGGGGAGTACACGCAGCTGACCGGTCGTGCCGGTCGCCGCGGCATCGACGTCGAGGGGCATGCGGTCGTCCAGTGGACCGAGGGCGTCGACCCGCAGGCGGTCGCCGCCCTCGCATCGCGGCGCACGTACCCGCTCAACTCGAGCTTCCGCCCGACGTACAACATGGCCGTGAACCTCATCGACCGGTTCGGGCGCGATCGGGCCCGCGAGATCCTGCAGTCCTCGTTCGCCCAGTTCCAGGCCGATAGGGCCGTGGTGGGACTCGCCCGACAGGTGAAGGACGCCGAAGAGTCGCTGGCCGGGTACGCCGATGCCATGGCGTGCGATCGAGGGGACTTCGCGGAGTACGCCGGCATTCGCCGAGAGCTCAGCGACATCGAGAAGATCAATCGCAAGGACGTCACGGCGGGGCGGGCCACCCGCGACGCCCGCCAACGCGAGATCCAGTCCCTCCGGACCCGGATGCGCCGGCACCCGAGTCACGAATGCCCGGACCGGGAGCATCACGCCCGGTGGGCTGAGCGGTACAACAAGCTCGACCGCACCGTCCGGAAGCTCCGGGGCCAGATCGAGTCGCGCACCGGCACCGTCGCGCGGGTCTTCGACCGGGTGGTCGACGTGCTCGACGAGGTGGGTTACGTCCGTGTCGAGGAGGACGGATCGACGGTGCTGACCGCCGATGGCCTCACGATGAAGCGCATCTACGGCGAACGCGACCTCCTCGTGGCGGAGAGCCTCCGGCTGCGGCTGTGGAGCGCGTTGGACGCGCCCTCGCTCGCGGCGATCGCGTGCGCCCTGGTCTACGAGCCTCGACGCGACGACGGCGGATACGGTGATCGGCGCCTCCCTCGCGGCGCCTTCCGAATCGCGCTGGAGAAGACCACCGATCTGTGGCAGCGACTCGACGACCTCGAGACCGATCATCGGCTTCCCGGATCCGAGCCGCCCTCGGCGAACCTCTCCGCCGCGATGCACGGATGGGCGAGGGGTCTTCCCCTCGACGCGGTGCTGGCCGAGGCCGACATGGCCGCCGGCGACTTCGTCCGCTGGACCAAGCAGACCATCGACCTGCTCGATCAGCTGTCCCTGGTGGCCCCGCCCGACCTGGCGCGCACGGCGCGTCGCGCCCTGGAGTCGGTGCGCCGCGGGATCGTCGCGTACAGCTCGGTCTGATGCCTCTCGGTTCCCGCCCGGACGACGCGGATTAGGCTGGAGCGGTGACTCTCGCCCCGGCCCCACGGCCCCTCCTGCCGCTGTGGGCCGCGGTCCTCGCCTCCGCCGTGGGGGGAGCGGTGCTCGATGCGGCCTACCCCGACATCGGATGGTGGCCGCTGGCGTTCGTGGGGGTGGCGTTCGCGCTGGTCTCCCTCATCGGGCGCAGCGTCGGCGGAGCACTGCTGGTGGGGGTCGTCTTCGGCGCGTCCTTCTACCTCATCCACATCCTCTGGATCACCCGATACCTGGGCGTCATTCCGTGGTTCGCCCTGGCCGGCATCGAGACGCTCTTCATGGGGCTGGGATCGATCCTGTTGGCGCTGGCCTATCGCTGGTTCCCCCGGGTCTGGCCGGGACGATGGGCACGCCTGATCGGGCTTCCCGCGCTGGTCGGCGGCGTCTGGACGCTCCGAGAGCAGTTCATGGGGTCGTGGCCGTACACGGGGTTCCCGTGGGGCAGGCTCGGGATGAGCCAGTCGGAGAGCCCGCTGGCGCACGTGGCGTCTTGGCTCGGGGTGAGCGGGCTGACCTTCGTGATGGTGCTCTTCACGGCGGCCGTCATCGAGTGGCTGCGAGCGGGACGGCTGCGCGACGCGCGGACGGCCGCGCCGGCGGCCGCGGCGGCCGTGCTGCTGGTCGCGGTTCCGGCCTTCCCGACCTCCGACGCGGGGACGTGGCGTGTCGGCGCGGTCCAGGGCAACGGCCCGTCCGCCTACTTCGATCAGCGCGAACCGTACGAGGTGCTGAACGCGCAGCTGGACGCGTCGGAGCCCATCCTCGACGACGACGTCGACGTGCTCGTGTGGCCGGAAGGCGGCATCGGCTACGACCCGTTGCAGGATCCGGCGACCGCCGCCGCGCTGGACGGTCTGAGCGTCCGTGCAGATGCGCCCCTCATCGTCAACGCGGCCACCGAACGCGGCGACGACATCTTCAACACGTCGCTGCTGTGGACGGCGGAGAACGGCGCAGAGCAGCTGCACGACAAGGCCAACCCGGTTCCGATGGGGGAGTACGTCCCCGACCGCTGGTTCTTCGAAGCGATCGTGCCGGATCTGATCGGGCTCATCCAACGCGAGTACACACCCGGGACGAACGCGCCGTTCTTCGACGTCGACGGCGTGGGGGTGGGCCTCGCGATCTGCTTCGACGTCATCTACGACGAGGTGATCTGGGACGGCGCGCGAGACGGTGCGGAGCTGTACGTGTTCCAGACGAACAACGCCGACTTCCGCGACACCGACGAGAACTTCCAGCAGCTCGCCTTCGCTCGGATGCGGGCGATCGAGACGGGGCGCTCGGTCGTGAACCTGTCGACCGTCGGCACCAGCCAGATCATCGATCCGACCGGAGCGACCATCGAGTCGCTGCCCACCGACGTGGCCGGGGCGATGGTGGCCGACGTGCCGCTGCGCAGCGGACTCACGCCGGCCGTGCTGATCGGTCCCGCGGTGCAGGCGATCCTGGGCTGGGGGAGTCTCGCGGTCCTGGTCGGTCTGGGTGCGTTCGTCCGTGTCCGCTCACGTCGGCGAGCGGACACGACAACGGCGCCGGCTCCCGAGGGAGCCGACGCCGGTCGGTGAGGGCGCGTCAGGCGCTGAGCTTGTCGGTGGCCGCCGCCGCACCGCGCCGTTCGCGGATGTAGGCGAGCCGCTCCTCGAGGAGCTCTTCGAGTTCGGGGATGGTACGACGCTCGAGCAGCATGTCCCAATGGGTACGTGCCGCCTTGTCACCGCTGTGGTCCACCGTCGCCGTGCCCTCGCCGATGCGCAGAAGGGCCTCGGCGCCGCAGGTGCGGCACTCCCAGGCCTCGGGGACCTCCGCATCGGCGGCGAAGGTGATCACCGTGTCTCGTCCACAGGACGAACACGAGTACGTGTGCTGCGCGCGGTCGTGGAAAACGACGCCCTCTTCGCTTTGTAGGCTCTGGGCGCCGAGTCGGATGCCGCGCAGACTGCGGTCTGCCATAGGGGGTGGTCCTCTCGTCGGTCCTCAGGTATAACGCTGACAGCTGTGCGAATCATCCGAACGGGCACCTGAGGCGACCCATTCACAGTCGATGCACAGCGCCGCTCGACCTCCGCGCGTGGCGGGTGGCGGTCATCGACCGGCGACGACCTCCAGCGCGATGTCCGCGACATCGGTGACGATGCCGTCGACACCCCAGGAGAGGAGCTGATGCATCGTCTCAGGCTCGTTCACCGTCCAGACATGGACCTCGACGCCGACCTCGTGGGCGAGGGCGACACTGCGAGGGGAGACGAGGCGCAGCGGTCCCTGGCGCTCGGGAATCTGCAGGGCGTCGATGCCGGCCAACGCCCGCGCCGCCCACGCTCGGGACCGCACCGCTGCCGCTGCCGCGAACCGTGCGACCGTCCCGGACCCCGCGGAAGTCGCCGGTCGTGAGGACCCGACCGTCGCGGCGGCGAGGGCGGCACGGCGACGCTCGTCGTCGAAGCTCGTGAGCAACACACGCTCGGCGTGCGCTGCGACGATCCGGCCCGCCGGCACAGCGGCCTCCGCGGATTTCACATCGATGTTGAAGCGTACGTCGGGGAAGGTCTCGAGCGCTTGGCGGAGGGTGATCAATCCACCGCGCGAGGACATCAGACCATCCAGTTCCCGCAGACGCACCTGGGCGACGGTGCGAGGGTCGCCGGTCACTCTTCGCAGGTCCGCATCGTGGAAGAGCACGACCTCACCGTCTGCCGTGAGATGGCAGTCCGACTCGATGTAGACGACGCCGGCCGCGTGCGCGGCGGTCACCGCTGCGAAGGAGTTCTCGACGATTCCCTCCGCCTCATCGGAGGCGGTCACCAGACCGCGGTGGGCGAGGACGCGGGGCAGGGGGGAACCGTCGAACCAAGGGTGCACGAGCTCTAGCGTGCCTCACCGGCGCCCCCGGCGGCACCGGGCGTGGTCTTGCGTGCCTCCGTGGCGATGTCATCCGCGGCCGATGCCGCCTCGCGCGCGGCGGCGAGGGCCGCATCGGCCGCGGCGTTCTTCGGGCCGGTGGGCTTCTGACGCGGGGTGGTCTCCTTGCGCGCGGTCTCCTCCGCCCGCCCGCCGAAGGCCGCACCGATGCCCTTGAGCGCTTCTGTCATCTCACTCGGGATCACCCACAGTTTGCTCGAGGCGCTGTCGGCGATCTTGGGGAGCGTCTGCAAGTACTGATATGCCAGCAGCTTGTCGTCGGGTTCGCCGGCGTGGATCGCATCGAACACCATCTCGATCGCCTCCGCCTCACCCTGCGCACGCAGCACCGCGGCCTGCTTGTCGCCCTCGGCGCGCAGAATCTCGGACTGCCGACGCCCTTCGGCCTCGAGGATCTGAGACTGTTTGGACCCCTCGGCGGTCAGGATCGCAGCGCGGCGATCGCGTTCGGCGCGCATCTGCTTCTCCATCGAATCCTGGATCGACACCGGCGGGTCGATGGCTTTGAGCTCGACGCGGGACACGCGCAGCCCCCACTTGCCGGTGGCCTCGTCGAGCACGACGCGCAACTGACCGTTGATGTTGTCGCGGCTGGTGAGCGCCTCCTCGAGGTTCAGTCCGCCCACGACATTGCGAAGGGTGGTGGTGGTCAGCTGCTCGACGGCGCTGAGGTAGTTCGCGATCTCGTAGGTCGCCGCGCGCGCGTCGGTGACCTGGAAGTACACGACCGTGTCGATCGACACGACGAGGTTGTCTTCGGTGATGACCGGCTGGGGCGGGAAGGAGACGACCTGCTCGCGCATGTCCACCAGCGGCCGTAGCCGGTCGATGAAGGGAACCAGGAGGTTCAGGCCGGGGCTCAAGGTGCGCTGATATCGCCCGAGCCTTTCCACGATCCCGGCGTACGCCTGAGGGATGATCCGGATGGAGCGGAAGATCACCACAACGACGAAGATCGCGATGACCAGGAGCAGGACGATCACGAAAATCTGTCCGATGAACGAACCGACGTCAACCATGTTCAGCTTCCTCCTCGTGTTGCGCCGTCGCGGGGGCGACCTCCACGGTCGCTCCCCGTACCGCCGCGACGGTCACCCGGTCACCCGGGCCCAGTGATGCGTCGGCGACCCCCGCGGCCGGGCGGGCCGTCCACGTCTCCCCGTTGTCGAGCTTGACCGAACCTGCGCCGTCGACGAAGGGCGCGAGCACACGGCCGCCGATGCCGAAGAGTGCGTCGACATTCGTCTTGGCGTTCCCCGTGGATCTGCGCAGGGCGCGCAGAAGCAGGGGCCGGATCGTGAACAGCAGCAATGCGGAGATCGCCGCTGCGGCACCCACTTGCAGCCACCAGGGGCCGCCGAGCAGATTCACGCCCAGCCCGCCGACGAGGGTTCCGGCGGCGAGCATCAGGAAGGTGAACTCCAGGGTGAGGAGTTCGACGATGACGAACAGCAGGGCGAGAACGAGCCAGACGATCCAGAGATATTCCGTCAGATCGGGCATCATCGGTCCCTCCTTCGCTTGATCGAACACTACCAACGGCTACGGGCGGCGGGGCCGTTCGCACCGCGACACGGGCTCCAGGCGAGAAGTGGGTGATTGATAGGGTCGTGACGGTTCGCGTGCCCACGCGCACCGTCACGACCCAGGAGCGAAGCCCATGTCCCAGCCCCTCCCCGCCGGTTCGCTGTCCGGCAAGACCGCCCTCGTCACCGGCTCCTCGCGAGGCATCGGTGCCGACACCGCGCGCTATCTCGCGCAGGCCGGGGCCGACGTCGTGATCAACTTCCGCAATAAGGCCCCACGAGCCGAGAAGCTCGCCACCGAACTGCGCGAGTTCGGCGTGCGGGTGCTGGTGGTCGGAGCGGACCTGACGGACCATGCTTCGGTCGCCGAGATGTTCGCCGAGGTCGAGCGCGAGTTCGGTCGCCTGGACATCCTCGTCTTGAACGCATCCGGCGGCATGGAGTCCGGGATGGCGGCCGACTACGCGCTCTCGCTCAACCGGGACGCGCAGGTGGGTGCGCTCGAGACCGCGCTGCCGTTGCTGGCCACGGGGGGACGGGTCGTGTTCGTCACCAGTCACCAGGCTCACTTCATCCGCACGACCCCGACGATGCCCGAGTACGAGCCTGTCGCATTGTCCAAGCGGGCGGGGGAAGACGCGTTGCGAGAGCGGATCCCTGCGCTCAATGAGCGCGGTGTGGGGTTCGTGGTCGTGTCGGGGGACATGATCGAGGGCACCATCACCGCGACCCTGTTGGAGCGGGCCAATCCCGGCGCGATCTCCTCGCGGCGCGAATCCGCCGGTCGCTTGTACAACGTCTCCGAGTTCGCAGCCGAGGTCGCCGCGGCCGCCGTCGATCCGATCCCGGCGGACAACACCCGTCTGGTCGGCGACACCGGATCGTTCGCGGGGGAGTGACCCCGTCCTGAGACGGTACGAGGGCACCGCACGCCGTTGCGTGCGATGCCCTCGGCAGATCGATGAGCCTCAGGCGTCCAGCGGGCTGAACGTGAAGGCCCGGACGATCTGAACGATCCCGAGGATCACCAGCGAGATCCCGAGGACCCACCACAGCACCAGCGCGCCCCACAGCGGGCTGAACAGCAGCACGACACCGGCGATGATGCTCAGGATGGCGAAGAAGATGGTCCATCCCTTCGAGCGCGACTCACTGAGGGTCGACAGGGAGACGACACCCTCGATGATCCACATCACGCCGACGAGGATGCCGAGGAAGAGCGCGAGGAATTCGGTGGTCTGCGCGAGGTTGAAGAACGCGACGATGCCCGCGATGACGAACAGCATGCCGAGGACGATGTGTCCGACGCGCGACCACCCGCCCTTGGACTTGGAGAAGATACCGAGACCCGCGTAGACGAGGCCGGCGGCGATGGCGTAGATCGCGATGATCGCCGTCACCACCGCGGCGGTGCGGCCGGGCCACACGAGGATCAGGATGCCGACGATGACGGCGAGCACGCCGCCGATACCGAGTGCGGTGCGGATGCCGTTGACGGCGGACTTCTCCGCGGATTCGAGAGACATGAGCGGCCTTTCTGAATGTTCCCTGGGAATGGCTCGTTCCCACTGTACGCGCACACGCGGCGCCAGGGGGAGCGGCTATCCCAGGAGCCAGGTTGCGGCGAAGAGAACCGGTACGCATCCAACCGTCGTCAGGAAGACCGTGTCGCGCGAGATCGTCTCACCGATGCCGAACCGCTGGGAGTAGTTGAACACGTTCTGCGCGGTCGGAAGCGCTGCCAGTACAACCACGACGAGGACTTCCTCGGAGGACATCCCGAACACGAACCGGGCGAAAATCCATGCCGTCACGGGCATGACCACGAGTTTGAGGGTGGTGGCCAGCACCACGTCGCGCCGGCGCCCCGAGGCGCTGAGGACGCGTTGGCCGAACAATGACATGCCGTAGCTGATGAGCAGCACCGGTACGCAGGCGTCGGCAATCAGGCGGAGCGGCTCCATCGCGATGGCCGGCATGTCGATCCCACTCACGGCGACCAGCGTGCCGAGCATCGACCCGATCACCAGAGGGTTGGTCACCGTCCGCGCCATGATGCGGCCGACCGAGCGACGATGCGAGGTGACCGACTCGAAGATGGCCATCGTGATCGGCGTGAGGATCAGCAACTGAAGAAGAATCACCGGGGCGGGGTAGGCGGCGCTGCCCAACAGGTACACGGACAGCGGGATGCCGATGTTGTTGGAGTTGACCTGCCCGGCGCTGAGGGCGCCGATCGTGGTCTCACCGACACCGCGGCGCCAGAGAAGTCGTGCCGCGAGTGCATGGATGGCGATCACGACGGCGGCGGCGATGGCCGAGACCGGGAGCAGCGCAGAGAACAACGTGCGCACATCGGCCTCGGCCAAGACGACGAACAGGAGGAAAGGCGAGAGAACGAAGAACGTCAAGCGCGCCAGGACGGGCCGTGCGTGTTCGCCCAGCAGATCGATGCGCGCGATGAGGTACCCCACGGTGATCGCGACACCCACGACGACGAAGCCGGTGAGTGAATCGAGCACCGTCCCACCCTAGGCCCGCGGTGCACCGCGCGATTTCTCCCGGGTATCGGTTCGCCTGACTCCGGGCATCAGTCGTGTCGCCACAGAACTTCTCGCGACCGGAAACACCGCAATGGGGAGTGACGCGGAGATCGTTGCTGGTGCCGATCCGCAGGATGCCCGGAGCGCCGACGCTTCCTGTCACTCGCCGTCCAGCTCGATCTCGACGGATGACCGCTGCAGCGAGCGCGAGAACCGTGCCTTTGACGAAGCGGTGTCCACCGCTTTCGCGAACACGCTAGAGGCGGGGGAGTAGGCGTCTCAGCGGCCCCGTCGGCGACGGTTGAGCGCCATTGCCCACAAGCCGGAGACCACGACGATCGTGACGGCCGCAACGGGAATCAGGTGGTCGAGACTCTCAGGAAGAGAGGACCCCACGATCGCGAGCAGGACGCTCGCTATGCCGATGAAGACGAGGACACCCCACCAAGCGTTCATGCCGCCTCCCTTCTTCGCGCTCAACGGTCGTGCGGCCGGCATGGATGAGAGTTCCATGAGCACTGGTCGTTTCCGCTCCGATGCCCAATAACGTTACACCTGTAACGTAAAGTTGGGCGACCGGAATGGATCATGACGAAACGACACGTTGGTCTGTTCGACGAGACCGGCAACACCATCGGCGGATATTCGTATAGCCCATACGGCGAAGAACGCCACACGGGCGCCAGCACACAGCTTGAATCCAATACGCTCCGTTACATCGGACAGCACCAGGACCCCACGGGGCTCTACAAGTTCGGGGAGCGCTACTACGATCCGACCATCGGTCGATTCACACAGATGGACCCGAGCGGCCAGGAAGCCAACCCCTTCCTCTACGCTGAAGGCAATCCGACAAACTGGAGTGATCCCACCGGCTTAGCTATTGATTGGCAGGAGGTGGGGTATCAGACGACTGCGGTGGCCTTCGGACTTGTATTCTCGGGCCTTCTTGGTGTTGCCGCCGCGCCGCTGTGCGTGACTGTCGTGGCCTGCATCGGTGTCGAACTGCTCGCAGCTGTAGGCGGCGGAATGCTCGGGGACGCTTCTGCATCCATCCTTTGGGGACGCGAGTACAGCGCCGGCAGCATGTGGGGCCTTTGATGACATCTCGCAAGTGGCGATTCGGAACGCTGATCACGGGTATTCTCGCGATACTCACCTCGGTGTTGCTTGCCCTTAACTCCGAGGTGGCACCGCTATTCATCTGGTGCCTGAGGACGGCAGGCTTCGCTGCACTGCTCCTTGCGCTTGTACTGGCATGGATGCCTCACCGGCAGTCAGCCGAACACGAACGCGAAGAACCAACCCCTCCAGAAGTCGAACCACCTCGCAAGGGAGAAGGGGCGTGAGGAACTGATCCGTGACAACTTGATTGGGCAACATGCTCACCTTCACCGACAGCGCCGGCACTGTCACCTACACGTACGACGACGGGCCGTGGAGAACGAATGGGTGACAGATCAGGTCGAGTTGTCACCGATTCGACCTTCACGCCCGCGTCGTTATGACGCTATAGAACTGTTGGAGGAGCGCCACTATGTCGATCACGCAGCTTCGTAGGTGGAGCATGGTTCTGTGGGCGGCGAGCTTCGCCTTCTCGATCGCGGTACTAGTGCTGATGATCGCCGTCGCCACGGGAGCCATCATCGAGATGAGCAGCGGGGTCTTTCTCGCCATCATCGTCGCCATGTCCGCTGGACTGGCGGTTACGGCCGTGTCACTTGTGCTGACAACGAAATATCTTCGAAGATCGAGGCTTACGTGAACGAATATCGGGACTGCGCCAGTCGCGTTGGGCGGTTCGGGCCTGTGGTCAGGAGTCGCTCGTGAGAGCTGTTCTAGTCATCTCGGCGCTGTTCAGGCAGTTTATTAACCGATAATGCACATTATGTCAACTTGTGCATCGGCGGCTCCCTCCTCCACGGGTGGGACCGCCTGTCAGCCCGCCCAGCCGTAGGCTGGCCGGGCCGGCGCAGAAGATCGGGTCGGCCCGGGAATCGGAGGATGCATGGAGATCGCTCGCACCGTCGCCCGCATCGCACTCGCGATCTTGCTGGTGTTCGCCGGCGCCGCGCACCTGACCTTCGCCCGCGCCGAGTTCTCCGCCCAGGTGCCCGGCTGGGTTCCCTTGCCCACCGACGTCGTGGTCGTGGCGTCCGGAATCGTTGAGATCGCGCTGGGGGCCGCGCTGGCGCTGTGGACTCGGAGACGTACCGCGGTCGGGTGGATGGCGGCCGCGTTCTTCATCGCGGTCTTCCCCGGCAACGTGGCGCAGTTCGTCGATGGCGTCGATGCCTTCGGACTCGACTCCGACCTCGCCCGCGGCATCCGACTCCTCTTCCAACCGCTGCTGGTGCTCTGGGCGCTCTGGTCGACCGCGGCCTGGCGCGAGTGGCGCCTCCGACGCCGGCGCGATGTCGAAGGTCGGCTGTAGCCTGCGCCCATGAGCAGCCGGGTCGTCTACGCCACCGCCACCACCCTCGACGGCTTCCTCGCCGACGACCACCACTCCCTCGACTGGCTCTTCGCCGTCCCCGCCGAAGAGACCCTGGCAGGGTTCGGTCGGTTCCTGGAGACGGTGGGCGCCCAGGTCATGGGCTCCTCGACGTTCGAGTGGGTCTGCGCCCAGGAACGGCTGCGCGAACGACCCGAGGCGTGGCGCGACGCGTTCGGCGACCGCGCGACGTGGGTGTTCACGGGCCGGGAGCGTGCCGGGGTCGACGGAGCGGATCTCCGCTTCGTCGCCGGTTCGGTCGCCGACCACATCGATGCGATCATCGCGTCGGCGGCCGGCCGTGACGTGTGGATCACCGGCGGGGGCGACCTCGCCGGTCAATTCGCCGACGCCGGTCTGCTCGATGAGGTGCGGCTGTCGATCGCCCCGGTCACACTCGGCGGCGGCGCACCCCTCCTCCCCCGGCGGATCGAATCCGACCGGCTGACTCTGCGGAGCGTCGAGCGCGCGGGGGCGTTCGTCGACCTCGTGTACGCCGTCTCTTCCTGACCGCGCTCAGCGGGCGACGGCGATCGGGTCACCGGTGCGGAGCAGATCCGCCTCCATCTCGCGGACCAGAGGGATCACACGTCGACCGAAGTCCTCCAGCTCGTCTTCGAAGTGCAGGAAACCGAGGAGGAACAGGTTCACGCCACGCTTCTTGTACGCGATGATCCGCTCGGCCACCTGCTCCGGCGGCCCGAACAGCTGCGTCCGGAATCCGTCGTTGTACTGCACGAGGTCGTCGAACGAAGAATCGGCCCACATCCCCTTCCCATCGGGGGTCGCCGCGCCGGCCTGCTGGACGGAGCGTCGGAAGCCCTCCACGGCGGCGTGATCCGCCTGCGCGATGATCTCCCGAAGCTGCGCGCGCGCCTCAGCTTCGGTGTCGCGGATGATCGTGAAGGCGTTGAGGCCGAATCGCACGGTGCGACCGTGCTCGGCCGCGATACGTGTGACGTCGTCGTACTGCTCGGTGAAGCCGTCGAAGTCCTTGCCGTTGGAGAAGTACCAGTCCGCGTGCGCTCCCCCGTTGAACCGCGCGGCCGTCGAGTTCCCGCCCTGGAAGATCTCCGGGTGCGCCCGACCAGGCACCGGGTGGGGCCCCGGTCGGAGGGTGAAGTCATTGACCCGGTAGAAGTCACCGGCGAAGTCGACGTGCTCCTGCGTCCACAGACTGCGGAGAACCTCGATGAACTCCGCCGACCGTCGGTAGCGCTCGTCGTGCTCCAGCCACGGCAGCCCCAGCTTCGTGTACTCATCCTTGAACCACCCGCTGACCACGTTCACCGCCGCCCGCCCCTGCGAGAACTGGTCGGCGCTGAGGATGTACTTCGCCAGCACCGCCGGCTCCCACAGCCCCGGATGCACCGCGGCGATGACTCTCAACTTCTCGGTCGCCAGGAGCAGAGCGAGGCTGATCGAGGTGGACTCGTGCTGTTGGGCGGCGCCGTAGCTGGACAGGTATCGAACCTGGCTGAGGGCGTACTCGAATCCGACACTCTCCGCCGTGCGGGCCAGGCGGACGTTGTCCTCGTAGCGCCAGGAGGTGCGCTGCTCGATGTTCGACACGACCAGACCCCCGCTGACGTTCGGAACCCAATAGGCGAAGCGCAACGGCTCATGCGCGGTGGATGCGGTGCGGAGATCGGTCATGGGAGCCACGATCCGATAGGTGGCGACCGCCGTCAATCACAGTGACGCGGCGTGACCGCGTGTGTCGTCATGCCGCGACACACGCGGTCACAAGGACGATGTCAGACGCCCTCCACGTCGTCCCGAGTGCTCGTCGAGCGGCGAGTCACGCGCTCCCCGCCGTCGGTCGTGGTCCGAGTGACGGTGTCGCTGCGACGTCGACGCGCGACGAGCACGATGCCGATCAGGAAGACCAGCACGCCGGCACCCATGAGGATGTAGCCGATCAGATCCAGGTTCACCCACTGCACATCCACGTTCACCGCGAACGCGAGGATCGCGCCGATCACGAACAGGGCGATTCCGCCTCCGATACTCATGTGCCGAGTCCTTTCCGCCGGAAAGCGACACTCTTTCGCTTCCGGCTTTTCTCCGGATCCGATCCTGCCGAAGCGACGGCCGACCGCGCGCGGGGTTGACAACGCCGGCGCCCGAAGCTCAGGCCGCCGCAGCCCCGTCCGTCCCGGGTGCCACCGTGATGAACGCCGGGTGCTTCGCTGCGCGCCCGTCGCCGGACGAGGTCCCCGTCAGTCTTCGCCGCACCCATGGTCCGAGATGATCGCGCGCGTATGTCCCCGCGCCCAGCCGCGGCAGGTCCAGGGGTGGCATCGACCACCACTCCCCCGGCGCCTCGACCCCGAGCGCGGCGAGGACGCGGGCGGCGACGCGATGGTGTCCGCGGGAGTTCATGTGCAGTCGGTCCTGGGACCAGTACCCCGGCGTGGACAGCTCCCGGTCGGGCCAGTTCAAAGCCCGCACGACGTCGCTCCGATCGTCGACCAGCTCGACCACCTGCCGCGAAAGCGCGTCCCCGCGGGACTGGATCAGACGAGACAGCGGAAGCTGCGACGACGGATTAGCGCCGGAGAGCAGGATCAGGGTGACTCCCTGCTCGTCGCAGCGGCGCAGGACGCGGCGGAATGCATCGACGACACGAGACAGGGGGATGCGCGGTCGCAGCATGTCGTTGCCGCCGCCGTTGAACGACAGATGGGTCGGACGCAGCGCCAGGGCCTGTTCGAGTTGCTCCTCGACGATCGGCCAGACGAGCTTGCCGCGAATGGCGAGATTGGCGTACTCGACCGGTCGTCGGGTCCCATCGGCCCAGCCTTGCGCGACGAGGTCAGCCCAGCCGCGCACCGAACCGTCGGGCAACTCGTCTCCGACGCCTTCGCTGAACGAATCGCCGATGGCGACGTAGCGGATGACGGTCATCGCTTCACCTTTCATCCAGAGCTGCTCCACGCCGATCGACGAGTCCCCATGTCGCGACGGCCGCCACGGCGAAGAACCCGCCGAAGACGGCGAAGAGGGTGGCGGCGCCGCCGAGGCCCAGCAGCACCGGCACGGACAACGGTGCCACGATCGACGCGATGCGGCCCGCTCCGGCCGCCCACCCCGCGCCGGTGGCGCGGAGGGACGTCGGGTACATCTCGGGCGTGACGGCGTACAGGGCGCCCCAGGCGCCGAGGTTGAAGAAGGACAGCGCCATCCCCGTTGCGAGGATCGTCCCCTCCGAGGTCGCGGTGCCGAACAGCAGCGCGGAGACAGCGCTGCCGACGAGGAAGACCGACAGGGTGGCACGCCTGCCCCAGACCTCGATGAGCCAGGCCGCGACGGCATATCCGGGAAGCTGCGCGAGGGTGATCCACAGGGTGTATTCGAAGGAGCGGACCAGGTCGAATCCCTGAGCGACCAGAAGCGTGGGGATCCAGATGAAGGCCCCGTAGTAGGAGAAGTTCACACAGAACCACACCAGCCACAACGCCGTCGTGCGTCCTCGGAACTCCCCCGACCACAGCGCGCGGACGCGCGCTTTGGTGGGTGCGGCGGGAGGAGCGATCGGAGGCGTCGGTTCGGGAGCGGTGCTCGGTCTGCGTCCGGCGGCCGCCTCGAACTCGCTGACCACGAGGTCGGCGTCCGCATGACGTCCTCGACGCTCGAGCCATCGGGCGGACTCGGGTAGTCCCCACCGAACCACGAGCGCGTACGCGGCTGGGACCGCTCCGAGAAGGAACGCCCATCGCCATCCGTCGTCCGAGGACGGGATGACGAGGTAGCCGATCAACGCCGCGGCAGTCCAGCCGAGGGCCCAGAACGCCTCGAGGATGACGATCAGGCGACCCCGGATCCGCGCCGGCGCGAACTCGCTGACGTAGGTCGAGGCGACGGGCAGCTCCGCTCCCAGCCCCAGACCGACCAGGAAGCGCAGGATCAACAGCGCGACGACGCCGCCGACCAGGGCGCTGGCGCCGGTGGCCAGCCCATAGATCAGCAGAGTGAGGGCGAACACCTGCCGACGGCCGATGCGGTCGGCGAGGAGGCCGCCGAGGCTCGCGCCGATGGCCATGCCGATGAACCCGATCGACGCGATCCACGCCGTCTCCCCGGGCGCGAGATCCCATTGCAGGGCGAGTGCGGCGATGATGAAGGAGATCAGCCCGACGTCCATGGCATCGAGCGCCCACCCGATCCCCGAACCGGTGAGGACCCGAGCATGCGCCCGCGTGAAGGGCAAGCGGTCGAGGCGACGGCCCGCGTCCGACGCGCGCGGGCGGGCGGCGTCTGTCATGCGCCCCATGCTACGGCGGTCACGAGGCCAGCAACTCTCGCACGCGGGGCGCGACGCGGGTTCCGTACAGTTCGATGCTGCGCATGAGGTTGTCGTGGGAAAGGGTGCCCGTGGAGAACTTCATGTCGAAGCGGTCCACTCCGAGCGTGCGCACCGTCTCAGCGATCTTGCGCGCGACCGTCTCCGGCGAGCCGGCGTAGGTCGACCCGTCCGGGCCGATATCCCGCTGGAACGCCAGGCGGCTGTACGGCGGCCACCCCCGTTCGCGTCCGATGGTGTCGTGCATCGCCTGGAAGCCGGCGTACGCCTCGTCCCATGCTTGCTCGTCGGTGTCGGCGATGTGGCCCGGCGAGTGGACGCCGATGGGCAGCTGTGGTGCGCCGAGCTGATCCAGCGACCGCCGATACAGGTCGGCGAATGGGCGGAACCGCCCGGCGGGACCGCCGATGATCGCGAGCATCAGCCCGTATCCGTACCGCGCGGCCCGGACGACGGACTCGGGCGACCCTCCGACTCCCACCCATGCCGCCAGCCGGCCGGACTCGGTCTTCGGGTGCACATCCGCGTCGACCAGCGGTGCCCGGGTCGTTCCCTGCCACGTGACCGGACGCTCTTGCCGAAGCCGCGAGAACAGATCGAGCTTCTCCTCGAAGAGCACCTCGTAGTCGCTCAGCTCGTACCCGAACAACGGGAAGGACTCGATGAAGGAACCGCGTCCCAGGATGACCTCCGCTCGCCCGCCGGACACCGCGTCCAATGTCGCGAACCGCTCGAAGACCCGCACGGGGTCGTCCGAGGACAGCACGGTGACCGCGGTGCCGAGGTGGATGTCGCGCGTGCGGGCCGCTGCGGCCGCGAGGACGATCTCGGGGCTCGACACGGCGAACTCGGGACGATGGTGCTCTCCCACCCCGAAGAAGGACAACCCCACCTCATCGGCGAGGACGGCTTGCTCGACGACGTTGCGGATGGTCTGCGCCGGGGTCAGAGGGGCGCCCGCGGCGTCGACGGTGATATCGCCGAACGTATCGAGACCGAGCTGCAGACCGGAGGGGTGCATTTCATTCACCTGCATGAGAACCTCCGCCGTGTTCCGGGTATTCCCGGTGGGGCGGGGCCGACGCCGCGACGACGATGACCCCGCCCGTTCGTCAGGCCAGTGCGGAGCGGAGCGTGTCGAGACCGACCCCGCCGATGTCGAGCGCGCGCCGATGGAAGTCCTTGATCGAGAATTCCGCGCCTCGGGCTGCCGCGTAGTCGTCCCGCAGGTTCTCCCAGATGCGCTGGCCGACCTTGTAGGACGGCGCCTGGCCGGGCCATCCGAGGTAGCGGTTCACCTCGAAGCGAACGAACTCCGCCGGCATATTCACATTGCGCATCATGAACTCGAGCGCGTAGTCCGCGTCCCACCTGCCCTGTCCGTCGGGCCGCGGCTTGTCCAGGTGCACGCCGATGTCGAGGACGACGCGGGCGGCGCGCATGCGCTGACCGTCCAGCATGCCGAGGCGGTCGGCGGGGTCGTCGAGATATCCCAGTTGCTCCATGAGGCGCTCGGCATATAGCGCCCATCCTTCAGCGTGTCCGGACGTGCCGGCCAAGAGCCGCCGCCAGGAGTTGAGCGAGCCCCGGTTGTACACCGCCTGCGCGATCTGCAGGTGATGGCCGGGAATGCCCTCGTGGTAGACCGTGGTCAGCTCGCGCCAGGTGTCGAAGGACTCCACCCCCTCGGGCACGGACCACCACATGCGCCCGGGGCGCGAGAAGTCGTCGGTGGGCCCGGTGTAGTAGATGCCGCCTTCCTTGGTCGGCGCGATCATGCACTGCAGCCGGCGGATCGGGTCGGCGATGTCGAAATGGGTCCGCCCGAGCTCTTCGACGGCGCGATCGCTGGTTTCCTGCATCCAGCGCTGCAACGCATCGGTGCCGTGGAGTTTGCGCGACTCGTCCTGCTCGAGAAAGGCGACCGCCTCCTCGACGGAGGCTCCGGGCAGGATCTCCCGGGCGATCTCCTCCTGCTCAGCGACCATGCGAGCGAGTTCTTCCACGCCCCACTCGTAGGTTTCGTCCAGGTCGATCGTGGCGCCGAGGAAGCGACGCGAGTGCAACGCGTACAGATCCCGCCCGACGGCGTCTTTCTCGCCCGCCACCGGTGCGATTTCTCGCGTGAGGAAGGTCGCCAGCCGGTCGTAGGCGACACGGGCCGCGTTGGCACGGTCCGTCAGTTCGCGGGTGAGGGTCGCCGGGAGGTGGCCCTCGGACGGTGCGGCGTCGGCGACGAAGGACGCGAAGAAACCGTTGTCGGCGGTGTAGCGCGCGATCTGACCGGCGACTTCATTCACCTGACGGCGGGCGGGCACGACACCGCGATCGATACCCTCGCGGAGTGTGCGGGTGTACCCCTCGATCGCGTCCGGGAGCGCGGCCATCCGTTTCGACACGACCGCCCAGTCCTCGACCGAGTCGGTGGGCATCAGGTCGAAGACCGATCGGATGTCCTGCGCGGGCGAGGCGATCACGTTGAGATCGCGCAGCGGCCACTCGGCCTCATGCAGATCGATCTCGAGCTCCAGGGTGCGCTCGAGGTCCTCCTTGGTCACAGCGTCGATGGCGTCGACGGGCTCTGTCGCGCGAAGCCGCGCAAGCGTTCCGCGCGCGGCTTCGGCTCCCGCGGCGAGTCCCTCGGGAGAGTAATCCGCGTAGCGGTCGTTGTGCTCGAATCGACCGATGTACGTCGCGACCATCGGGTCGATCTCGGCGACGGTGTCGACCCACGCCTCGGCGATCGTGTCGATCGGCGTAGGGGTGCGTTCAGGGGTTGTCATGTTCCGAGCCTAGAAGATCGCGCGGGTCAGTGACCGGCCTGGTTCCAGTCCGTTCCGCGCCCGATCTGGACATCCAGCGGAACAGTGAGCACGGCTGCGTCGCCCATGCGAGCGGTCACGATCCGCTCGACGGCATCCCACTCCCCCGGCGCCACTTCGACGACCAACTCGTCGTGGATCTGCAGCAGCACGCGCGAGGCCAACCCCGCATCGCCCAGCTCGGCGTGGATGTTCAGCAACGCGATCTTCATGATGTCGGCGGCGCTGCCTTGGATCGGGGCATTGAGGGCAGCCCGCTCCGCGTTCTCCCGCAGGACGCGGTTCGGGCTCGAGAGATCGGGGAAGGGCCGACGGCGGCCGAAGATGGTCTCGGTGTAGCCGTCGATGCGGGCCTGCTCGACCGAAGAACGCAGGTAGTCGCGAACCGCACCGAAACGCGCGAAGTACTCGAGCATCAACGCCTTCGCTTCGGACTGCTCGATGCGCAGCTGCTTGGACAGCCCGAACGCCGAGAGCCCGTAGACGAGACCGTAGGACATCGCTTTGACCTTCGTGCGCATGGCCGGCGTGACCTCTTCGGGCTGGACGCCGAACACCCGAGCTCCGACGAACCGGTGGAGATCCTCGCCGGTGTTGAAGGCCTCGATGAGTCCTTCGTCTCCCGACAGATGCGCCATGATCCGCATCTCGATCTGCGAGTAGTCGGCGGTCAGCAGGGTTTCATACCCCTGCCCGACCTCGAAAGCGGCTCGGATCAGCCGGCTCTCCTCGGTACGAATCGGAATGTTCTGCAGGTTCGGGTCGGTGCTCGACAGGCGCCCCGTCTGGCTGCCGGTCTGGACGTAGGTCGTGTGGATGCGCTCGTCGTGCCCGATCGCCGCGTCGAGCGACTCGACGATCTGCCGGAGCTTGGTGACTTCTCGGTGCTGCAGCAGCAGGCTCAGGAACGGATGGGGGTGGGATTCCTGCAGATCGGCCAGCACCGCCGCATCCGTCGAGTAGCCGGTCTTGGTCTTGCGCGTCTTCGGAAGCTCCAGCTCCTCGAACAGCACCTGCTGGAGCTGCTTGGGTGAGCCGAGGTTGACCTCGTGCCCGATCGTCGCGTACGCCTCGGCGGCGATCCCTTCCGCCCGGGCGGCCAGATCGGTCGAGAACGCGGAGAGCTTCGCGTGCGAGACCGCGACACCTGCGAGCTCCATATCGGCCAGGGTGATCAGAGTGGGCAGTTCGATATCGGTGAGCACCGCATCGACACGGGGCGGGAGCTTCCCCCGAAGCGAGTCGGCCACGCGCAGAACGTACCAGGACAGCTGGCCGGGAGTCGCGCCCTCCTCCTCGGGCACCAGCTGGCGGGGGTCCGATTCGGGAAGTCTCTCATCGAGGTAGCTTTCGACGAGGTCGCCCAGCGTCTTGTCCGGAAGGCTCGGACGCAGGAGCCAGCCGGCGATGAGGACGTCGAACACCAGTGCGTCCACGACCGCACCGGCCCGGCGCAGTGCCTTCACCTGCGCCTTGGCGTCGCAGAAGATCTTCGGCGCGGAGGAGGCGAGCCAGGGCCCGACCACCTCGGCGATCTGTTCGTCCCACGTCACCTCGACGGCTTCGTCCGCCGTGGCGAGGCCGATGCGGCTGGGAAGTCCGCCCTGCACGACGACGGTCACGCCGATGTCGCCTGCGGCGGCATCGAGCCAGGCCGACAGTGCCGACGCGTTCGGCTCCAGGGGCGAGGGCGCCTCGGCGACGGGTGCGCTTGCCGCGTCATCCGCGTCCGCGCCGACGGCGTCGAAGACCCGCGGCAGAAGGGTCCGGAATTCCAGACGCGCGAAGATGTCTCGCACCGCTTGGGCGTCGATCGGCCGCACGGCCAGATCTGCGGGCACCACCGGAAGCTCCACGTCCCGGAGGAGGCGGTTCAGGGACCGGTTGCGCCGGACGTCCTCGATGTGCTCGCGTAGGTTGTTGCCCACGACGCCCTTGATCGTGTCGGCCTGGGCGAGCAGGTCGTCGAGGGTGCCGAACTGGGTGAGCCACTTGACGGCGGTCTTCTCCCCCACCTTCGGAACGCCGGGCAGGTTGTCGCTGGTCTCTCCCACCAGCGCGGCGACGTCGGGGTACTGCTCGGGCGGGACCTTGTACCGCTCGATGACGGCTTCGCGGTCGTAGCGCTTGAGCTGCGAAACGCCCTGCACGTTCGGGTAGAGGAGGGTCACGTCGTCGTCGACGAGCTGGATCGTGTCACGGTCTCCCGAGCAGACGAGGACGTCGTATCCCTCCGCTGCGCCTGCTGTCGCGAGGGTCGCGAGAATGTCGTCGGCCTCGATGTCCTCCTTCTCGAGCACCGTGATGCTCATGGCGGCGAGGCATTCTTTCAACAGCGGGATCTGGCCCTTGAACTCCGGAGGGGTCTCGGAGCGGTTGGCCTTGTACTCGGTGTACTCGCGTGTCCGGAAAGACTGGCGCGACGTGTCGAAGGCGACCGCGATGTGCGAGGGCTTCTCCGCCTTGATCAGGTTGACCAGCATCGCCAGGAATCCGTACACGCCGTTGGTGTGCTGCCCGTCGCGGGTGGAGAAATTGTCGACCGGGAGGGCGTAGAACGCGCGATACGCGAGCGAATGTCCGTCGACGACCAGGAGGGTAGGCTTTGCGGAGTCCGTCACCCTCCAAGCCTAGACGCGGGTGCCGACACCCCGAACCGCGCCGAGGAAGGCACCCCCGCCATGAGCGATGCGACCACCGTCGACGGACTCGAGTGGGCCGCCGGTCGCGGCCTGGGGGCTCTCGCCGAGAAGATGGGCATCCGCTTGACGGAGTTCGCGGTGGAACGCGCCGTCGCCACGATGCCGGTGGAGGGGAACACACAGCCCGTGGGACTGCTCCACGGTGGCGCGTATGTGGTGTTGGGCGAATCCCTCGGATCCATGGCCGCGAACCTGTACGCCGGGCCGGGTCGACTCGCTGTCGGCGTGGACATCAATGCCACCCACACCCGGTCGGCGCGGTCGGGACGTGTGACCGGCGTGTGCACACCGGTTCATCTCGGGCGGAGCATGACCGTGCATGAGATCGTCGTCACCGATGCGGAGGGACGGCGCTGCTCCACGGTCCGCATCACCAACCACATCAAAGACCTCCCCGCCTCCTGACGGCGGCGCCGACGGAGACGGGGAGGTCTGCGGGTTCGGAGGAGTCAGCCCTTCTTGGGGGCGAGCTGCTCGATGATGGCCTTCGCGACATCCTGCATGGTGAGGCGGCGATCCATGGAAGCCTTCTGGATCCACCGGAACGCGTCGGGCTCGGACAGGCCCATCTTCTCGTTGAGAAGACCCTTGGCGCGGTCCACGAGCTTGCGGGTCTCGAAGCGTTCGACCATGTCGGCCACCTCGGCTTCGAGCGTGATGATCTGCTCGTGGCGAGCGAGGGCGATCTCGATGGCCGGCAGAAGATCGTTGGGGGTGAACGGCTTGACGACGTAGGCCAGCGCACCGGCCTCGCTGGCGCGCTCCACGAGCTCCTTCTGGCTGAACGCGGTCAACAGCACCACCGGGGCGATGTTGTTCTTGCTCAGCTTCTCGGCGGCCGAGATGCCGTCGAGCTGCGGCATCTTGACGTCCATCACGACGAGGTCGGGGCGAAGTTCCGTCGCCAGCTGCACGGCGGTCTCGCCGTCACCGGCCTCTCCGACGACGTCGAATCCGTTGTCGCGCAGGATCTCCACGATGTCGAGGCGGATGAGCGACTCATCCTCGGCGACGACGACTCGACGGGGGGCGCTGGCCGCAGGCGCGGACTGATCTTGCTCTGTCACCCTTGAATCCTACGGTATCGTCTTGTCGGTACTGGCCGGTGTGGCGGAATGGCAGACGCGACCGACTCAAACTCGGTTGCCCGAAAGGGCGTGTGGGTTCGACTCCCACCACCGGCACAGGACGCTCATCGACGTCGCGCTCGTCTCCATCCCGGTCGCACCGACGTCAGGACGACCGAACGAACCATGTGTCGAACGGGGTGTCCGGCACGAGCGCCGCGGTGTGTGCGCCGAGGTCGAGCTTCTCCCCCGGCTGCAGCACGTCGAAGCCGTTGCGTTGGAAGAACGCCGCGTGAGCGCTGGATGCATTGCCGAAGATCACCTGCGGCACCAGATCGGGGCCGAGAACCTGCGGGATCACCCCGAGCGCCAGGGAAGCCACACCACGGTTTCGATGCGGGGGTGCGGTGACGAGAGCGCGCACCTGCACCACGACGTTCTGCTCCGGCGACAGCGACGCGCGGACGACCGCGACGCCCACCACGCCGCCCCCGGGCGCTTCGACGACCACGGCGCCATCCGACCGCGCGTACGCGAAGTCGGGGACGCCGGTCAGATGCGCGCGCACGAGGGCGGTCACCGATGCGGCGTCACCGGGCTTCGAGCCTCGGAAGACGAAACCGTCCGTGTCGAGGGCGTGTGCGTGCTCGAGATTGCGGGCATGGACTTTGCCGGAGGGCCACCCTCCACGAAGAAGTTGCACGCCCCAAGCCTGTCACGGAGACGCGGGCCGCCGACGCGTGGGCGCCGCCGCTATCCGAAGTACTGGTTGCCGAGCGCCTTGCTCTTGAGCGCGTCGAACTCGCCCCGCGTGATCACGCCCGCGTCGAGGAGCTCCTTGGCATTGGCGATGTCGCCCGACGGGTCGGCAGATGCCGAGGGACGGTAATCGTCCGCTTCGGGGGCTCCGGGATGCGTGCGGCGCGCCGCGCGGGCGGCCATCCCACGACCTCGTGCGATGACGTACACCAGCGCTGTGAGCATCGGCACGAAGACCAGGAACACGATCCAGAGGGCTTTCCACCCTCCGGCCAACTGCTCGTCGCGGAAGAGGTCCACGATCACGAGGATCACGACGAAGATGTATGCGACGACGTAGAACGCCATCAGCATGAACAGGAAGATGTCCCACATCACGATGATCTCCTCACAACGACGGAACGGTCGCGCCCACAATAGCGCGACCGTTCCGTTTCCGGGAATGACTACTCGCGCGACTGGTAGATGGGCGCGGCGCCGTGCACCGCGTCTCCCACCTTGTGGATGCGGATGTCGTTGGTCGAACCGGTGATGCCGGGAGGCGATCCGGAGATCACGACGACCTTGTCACCGACCTTGGCCAGGTCGTTGGTCAACAGGTAGTCGTCCACCTGGATGAACATGCGGTCGGTGTGCGGAACGTGCTCGACCAGACTCGACTGGATCCCCCACGTGACGGCCATCCGGCGGCGGATGGCGGGGTCGGGAGTGAAGGCGAGCATGGGGATGCCGGGACGCAGACGTGAGAGACGCCGCGCGGTATCGCCGGACTCGGTGAAGGTGCAGAGGTACTTCGCCTCGACGAAGGCGGCGACCTCGAGCGCGGCCAGGGTGATCGCTCCGCCCTGCGTGCGCGGCTTGGAGCGCAACGGTGCGATGCGCTCGAGTCCGTGCACTTCTGTCGAATCCACGATGCGAGCCATCGTCTCGACCACCACGACCGGGTAATCGCCGACGCTGGTCTCACCCGAGAGCATGACCGCGTCGGCGCCGTCCAGGACGGCGTTGGCGACGTCGCTGGTCTCTGCTCGTGTCGGGACCGGGCTGCTGATCATCGATTCGAGCATCTGCGTCGCGACGATGACGGGCTTCGCCATCCGACGGCACAGCTCGACCGCACGCTTCTGGACGATCGGCACCGCTTCCAGCGGCAGCTCGACGCCGAGATCACCGCGGGCGACCATGATCCCGTCGAACGCGTCGATGATCTCCTCGAGGTTGTCCACCGCCTGCGGCTTCTCGATCTTCGCGATGACCGGAATGTGGCGGCCCTCCTCCGACATGATGACGTGAACACGACGCACGTCCTTGGCGGAGCGGACGAAGGAAAGGGCGATGAGGTCGGCCCCGGTGCGCAGCGCCCACCGCAGGTCGTCCTCGTCCTTCTCCGACAGGGCGGGGACGTTGACGGCCACTCCGGGGAGGTTGATCCCCTTGTTGTTCGAAACCGGGCCGCCGACGACGACCTCGGTCGTGACGGTCGTGCCGTCGGTCTCGAGGACCTTCACGCGCACCTTGCCGTCGTCGATGAGGAGGAAGTCGCCGGCCTTGACGTCCTGCGGGAGGCCCTTGAACGTCGTCGAGACGATCTCCTTGGTACCGGGGATGTCTTCGACGGTGATCTTGAAGATGTCGCCTTCGGCGAGCTCGTGGGATCCGTCGGCGAAGCGGCCGAGGCGGATCTTCGGGCCCTGAAGATCGACGAGGACGGCGACGGCGCGGTTCGCGTCGTCGGCGGCCTTGCGTACGTTGGCGAAGTTGTTGTCGTGGACCGAGTAGTCGCCGTGGCTGAGGTTCAGGCGGGCCACGTCCACACCGGCGTCGATGATCGCGCGGACCATCTCATACGTCGATGTGGCGGGACCCAGCGTGGCGACGATCTTGGCACGTCTCATCCGATGTCTTCTCCGGGTGCTGGGGGTGAGGTCGGCCTGATGGCCGTGACCAGACTACGCAGGCTGCAGTCCGATCGCGACATCGGTCGGGGCGACCGGTGCCGGAAGCGATGTGACACCCATGAGGTGTTCGTCGATCGCCGACGCCGCAGCGCGGCCCTCGGCGATCGCCCACACGATCAACGACTGCCCGCGACCGGCATCGCCGGCCACGAACACTCCGGGCGTGTCGGTCTGGTAGTCCGCGGCGCGCTCGACGTTGCCACGCGACGTGAAGCCGGTCCCGAGCTGTGCGTCGAGAGCATCCTGCTCGGGTCCGGTGAACCCCATCGCGATGAGGACGAGGTCGGCCGGGATCTCTCGCTCGGTGCCCTTCTTCGGCACGCGCTTGCCGTCCACGAACTCTGTCTCCGCGACCAGCAGTGCACGTACCTCGCCGACGTCGTTCGACAAGAACTCCACCGTCGAGGCGAGGTAGGCGCGTTCGCCGCCCTCTTCGTGGGCGCTGGCGACCTCGAAGAGGGTCGGCGTCATCGGCCAGGGCTGCGTGTCCGGTCGCTCGCCCGGGGGCTGCTTGCCGATGGCGAGGTTGGTGACGCTGAGAGCTCCCTGGCGGTGTGCGGTGCCGATGCAGTCCGCGCCGGTGTCGCCACCGCCGATGACGACGACGTGCTTGCCTTCCGCGGTGATCTGGTTGGGCACCGCGTCACCGGCGACGGCCTTGTTCGACTCGACCAGGTATTCCATCGCGTAGTGAACGCCCGCCAGATCGCGCCCGGGAATGGCCAGGTCGCGCGGGACGGTGGCTCCGGTGGCCACGAGGACGGCATCGTAGCGCGCACGCAGATCATCCCACGTGATGTCGGTTCCGATCTCCACGCCGGCGCGGAATCGCGTTCCCTCGTCCTGCATCTGTCGCAGGCGCATCTCGATGTGGCGCTTCTCCATCTTGAAGTCGGGGATGCCGTAGCGCAGCAGTCCGCCGATGCGGTCATCGCGCTCGTAGACCGCGACCGTGTGGCCGGCACGGGTCAGTTGCTGTGCGGCGGCCAGGCCGGCCGGACCCGATCCGACCACGGCGACGGTCTTGCCCGTGAGGCGCTCGGGAGGCTCCGGCTCGACCCACCCGTTCGAGACGGCCTCGTCGATGATCGAGACCTCGACCTGCTTGATCGTGACCGCCGGCTGGTTGATGCCGAGTACGCACGAGCTCTCGCAGGGTGCCGGGCACAGGCGCCCGGTGAACTCCGGGAAGTTGTTCGTGGCGTGGAGTCGTTCGATGGCCGCGCGACCTTCGCCGCGCCACGTGAGGTCGTTCCACTCGGGAATGAGGTTTCCCAGCGGACACCCCTTGTGGCAGAACGGCACGCCGCAATCCATGCAACGGCCCGCCTGCCGGCGCAGCACGGCCGAATCGCCGGGTTCGTACACTTCCTTCCAGTCGAGGATGCGCACCGGGACCGGGCGACGTGCGGGCAGCTCGCGCTCGGTCGTCTTGAGGAATCCCTTGGGGTCAGCCACCTGTCACCTCCAGAATGCGGCTCCACACGATGTCGCCGTCGGGGTCCAGCCCTTCGTCGACGGCGTCCTGTCGGGTCTGCAGCACCGCGGCGTAGTCGCGTGGCAGCACCCGGACGAAGTGGGAGAGTTCGGTTTCGAAATCATCGAGCATCGACTGCGCCAAGGCGGACCCGGTCTCGGCGACGTGCTGCTCGAGCAGGTCGCGCAGGATCTCGGCGTCCCCGGACCCGAGCGCTCCGAGCTGGAGTTCGCCGCCGGCCAGCGCCTCGCGGTTCACCTGCGCCTCGTCGAGTCGGTACACGTACGCCGTTCCGCCGGACATCCCGGCGCCGAGGTTGCGGCCGGTCTTTCCGAGAATGACCGCGAGGCCGCCGGTCATGTACTCGAGAGCGTGGTCGCCCACACCTTCGACGACGGCGGACGCGCCGGAGTTGCGCACCAGGAAGCGTTCGCCGACCACCCCGCTCAGGAACAGTGATCCTCGCGTGGCGCCGTAGCCGATCACGTTGCCGGCGATGACGTTCTTCGACGCGTCGAAGGTGGCGCCGCGCGGCGGCCGCACGACGACCTTGCCACCGGAGATGCCCTTGCCCACGTAGTCGTTGGAATCGCCCTCCAGGCGCAGCGTGATCCCCGCGGGCAGGAAGGCGCCGAAGGACTGTCCGGCCGACCCGGTGAGGTTCACCTGGATCGATCCGTTCGTCAGGCCGTTCTCGCCGTTGGACACCGTCACGTGATGCCCGAGCAGTGTTCCGACCGCGCGGGCGGTGTTGCGCACCGGGAGGTCGATCGTGACCTCTCCCCCACCGTCGATGACGTCACGGGCGCGCTCGATCAACTGCACGTCGAAGTGCTCGTCGAGTTCGTGATCCTGCGTCCGGATCTGGCGGCGGGCGAGGTCGTCGGCGAAGGCCGGGCCCTCCAGAACGGGCGCGAGATCCATCCCGCTGGCCTTCCAGTGCCGGACCGCCCCGTCGACGTCGAGGAGCTCGTTGCGGCCGATCGCCTCATCGAGGGTGCGGAACCCCAGCTCGGCGAGGTACTCGCGCACCTCCTGGGCGATGAACTCCATGAAGTTCACGACGAACTCCGGCTTCCCGGTGAAGCGCGAGCGCAGGACCGGGTTCTGCGTGGCCACACCTACCGGGCAGGTGTCGAGGTGGCACACGCGCATCATGATGCAGCCCGAGACGACCAACGGCGCCGTGGCGAAGCCGAACTCCTCGGCACCGAGCAGCGCACCGATGATGACATCGCGCCCGGTCTTGATCTGACCGTCCACCTGTACCACGACACGATCGCGCATGTTGTTCAGCATGAGGGTCTGCTGGGTCTCGGCGAGCCCCAGCTCCCACGGCGTGCCGGCATGCTTGAGCGAGTTCATCGGGCTCGCACCGGTTCCGCCGTCGTGCCCGGAGACCAGGATCACGTCCGCGAGGGCCTTCGCCGTGCCGGCCGCGACCGCGCCGATGCCCGACTGGCTGACCAGCTTGACGTGGATTCGGGCGCGCGGGTTCGCTCGTTTCAGGTCGAAGATGAGCTGCTTGAGGTCTTCGATCGAGTAGATGTCATGGTGCGGCGGCGGCGAGATGAGTCCCACGCCCGCCGTGGCGTGACGGGTGCGAGCGACCCAGGGGTACACCTTGGTGGGCGGCAGCTGGCCTCCCTCGCCGGGCTTGGCCCCCTGTGCCAGCTTGATCTGGATGTCATCCGACTCGGTGAGGTACAGGCTCGTCACCCCGAACCGGCCGGAGGCGACCTGCTTGATCGAGCTGCGCCGCTCCGGGTCCATCAGCCGGTCGACGTCCTCGCCGCCCTCGCCGGTGTTCGACTTGCCGCCGATCCGGTTCATCGCGATCGCAAGCGTTTCGTGCGCTTCCTTGGAGATCGAGCCGTAGCTCATCGCACCGGTCTGGAACCGCTTGACGATCGCCGAGACCGGCTCGACCTCGTCGATCGGCACGGGCGTGCGCTCGTCGGTGCGCAGGCGGAACATGCCGCGCAGGGTCTTGAGCTCCGCCGCCTGATCGTCCACGAGCTTGGTGTACTCGCGGAAGATGTCGTAGCGACCGGTGCGCGTGGCGTGCTGCAGACGGAACACCGTGTCGGGGTTGAACAGGTGCGGGGATCCGTCGCGGCGCCACTGGTATTCGCCGCCCGTCCACAGGCGCTCGTGGGCGCGGACCGCGCCGTCCTCGGGATAGGCGTAGTCGTGCCGCGACGCGTTCTCCGACGCGATGACGTCCAGGCCCACGCCGCCGAGCTTCGTCTCGGTGCCGGTGAAGTACTTGTCGACGAACTCCTGCGAGAGCCCGACCGCTTCGAAGACCTGCGCGCCGGCATAGGAGGAGACGGTCGAGATGCCCATCTTGGACATGATCTTCAGCACACCCTTGCCGAGGGCCTTGATGAGATTCGCGACGGCCTTGGACGGCGTGATGCCGGTGATGTAGCCGGCGCGCACCAGGTACTCGACCGTCTCCATCGCCAGATAGGGATTGACCGCCGACGCGCCGTAGCCGATGAGTGTTGCGACGTGATGGACCTCGCGGACGTCGCCGGCCTCGACGACCAGCCCCACCTTCATGCGGGTCTCTTTGCGGATCAGGTGATGGTGGACCGCGGCGAGCATCAACAGCGAGGGGATCGGCGCGAGGTCCTTGTTCGAGTCGCGGTCGCTGAGCACGATGTACTCCGCGCCGTCCTCGATGGCGCGGTCGGCTTCGGCGCACATCTGCTCGAGCCGCTTGCGCATGCCCTTCTCCCCGGCCTCCACCCGGTACAGTCCGCGGATGGTGACCGAGCTGCGGCCCGGGACGGCCGTGTCGATGTGCTGGATCTTCGCCAGTTCGTCGTTGTCGATGACCGGGAAATCGAGCGTCACGGTGTGCGTGTGGTCGGGACCCCACGACAGCAGGTTGCGTGCGGGGCCCAAGCCCAGCGACAGCGACGTCACCACCTCTTCGCGAATCGAGTCGAGCGGCGGGTTGGTGACCTGTGCGAACTGCTGCGTGAAGTAGTCGAACAACAGCCGCGGACGCTCGCTGAGCACAGCGACCGGCGTGTCCGAACCCATCGCCCCGAGCGGCTCCGCGCCGTTCTGACCCATCGGGGTCAGCAGGATCCGCACTTCTTCTTCGGTGTACCCGAAGGTGCGCTGACGCCGCGTGATCGACGCGATCGGGTGGACGATGTGCTCGCGCTCGGGGAGATCCGACAGGCGGACGCGTCCGGCGTCCAGCCACTCCTGCCACGGGTGCATCGAGGCGAGGTCGGACTTGATCTCCTCGTCCTCGATGATGCGTCCCTGCGCGGTGTCGACGAGGAACATGTGACCTGGCTGCAGCCGGCCGCGGCGCTTGATGCGCTCGGGCTCGAAGTCCAGGACGCCGGTCTCGCTGCCGATGACCACGAGGCCGTCGGTCGTTTCGGTCCAGCGTCCGGGGCGCAGCCCGTTGCGGTCGAGGGTGGAACCGACGACGGTGCCGTCGGTGAAGATGAGGGCGGCCGGACCGTCCCACGGCTCCATCTGGATCGAGTGGTAGTCGTAGAACGCTCGCAACGCCGGATCCATGTCGGACTGCTTCTCGTAGGCCTCCGGAACCATCATCAGGATGGCGTGAGGCAGAGAACGTCCAGTGAGTGTCAGCAGCTCCAGGACCTCGTCGAAAGAGGCCGAGTCGCTGGCGCCGTCGGTGCAGATCGGCAGGAGGGGACGGATGTCGCCGATGAGCTGAGACTCGAGCTGCGACTGGCGGGCCCGCATCCAGTTCCGGTTGCCGTTGACGGTGTTGATCTCGCCGTTGTGGGCCATCATGCGCAGCGGCTGAGCCAGCGGCCACGACGGGAAGGTGTTGGTGGAGTAGCGCGAGTGGACGACGGCCAGCTCGGTGGCGAAGCGCTCGTCCTGAAGGTCGGGGTAGAACGGCTCCAGCTGCAGGGTCGTGACCATGCCCTTGTAGCCGATGGTGCGCGAAGAGAGCGACACGAAGTACGCGCCCGCCTCGCTGCGGGACCGCTTGCGAAGGCGGTACGTGAGACGGTCCAGGGCGATTCCCGACAGCGCCGACCCCTCGACGGGGCGGGCCGCGACGAAGAGCTGCTCGAAGACCGGCCGTGCCTCGAAGGCGAGGCGGCCGAGGTTGTCGTCGGCGGTCGGGACCTCGCGCCATCCCAGGACGACGAGTCCTTCTTCCGAGGCGATGGCCTCGATGGTCGCCTTCTGCGCGGTGCGTGCATCCGGCTCCGGCGGGAGGAAGGCAAGTCCGGCCGCATACTCCCCACTCGCCGGCAGGTCGAAGGCGACGACGTCGCGGAAGAAAGCGTCCGGCATCTGGGTGAGGATGCCTGCGCCGTCGCCCGTGCCCGCGTCGGAGCCGATCGCGCCGCGGTGCTCGAGATTGCGCAGCGCGGTCAGCGCGAGGTCGACGATGTCGTGACCCGGCTCACCGCGGAGCGTGGCGACCATCGCGAGGCCGCAGGCATCCTTCTCGAACGCCGGGTTGTACATGCCCTGCCGCTCGGGGAAACCCCCGGGCAAGGTGGAAGTCACGCCTGCCGAAGCGGCGCTGTGACGGGGGCTCGATGCCATACCTACCGTCCTCACGTTGATACTCAAGGGTGGGACGACGTCGGCCCGGGGTGCACGCGGTGCTGTGTGCTCTATTTCGTGGGGAATGCGCTTGTGGCGTCTTGGGCGTCGACTCCGGCTGACGGGGGTGCGCTGGTGTCGACGAAGTCTTCGGCCGATTGTACAGCGCCTTCGGGAGTCCACTCACGGCCCGGCACGTACGGGGAGGGCTCACGCCCGGGGTGACGCCGCTTCTGGACGAAGAAGATGACCGCGCCCAGCACGACGCCCGCGATCGCCGCCCAGACATTCGTGCGCAGACCGAGGTAGATCTCGCTCGGGTCGATGCGGATCGACTCCCAGACGATGCGGCCCGCGCTGTACCAGATGAGGTACAGCGCGAACAGACGACCCCACTGGAGGCCGAAGCGTCGCCCGACCCACAACAGGAAGATCACCCCGAGGCCGTTCCAGAGGACTTCGTAGAGGAAGGTCGGGTGGAACAGCGTGTCCGGGGCGAGTCCGGCGGGGAAGGCGGAGTTGTCCGCGTCGATCTGCAGACCCCAGGGCAGGTCGGTCGGCAGCCCGAACAGCTCCTGGTTGAACCAGTTGCCGAATCGACCGATCGCCTGCGCGAGCAGAAGGCCGGGAGCGAGAGCGTCGGCGAAGCTCCAGAACCGGATGCCGGTCCACCGGCATCCGAGCCACGCTCCCACCGCGCCCCCGATGAGCGCGCCGTAGATCGCGATGCCGCCTTCCCAGATGCGGAACACCGCCCAGATGTCGGCACCTTCGCCGAAGTAGAATCCCGGGTGTGTCGCGACGTGGTAAATTCGCGCGGCGATGATGGCCAGAGGCACCGCGATCAGCGCGATGTCGATGACCACCCACGGTTCCGCGCCGCGTCGGGTCAGCCGGTGGTTGGTCATGAGCACGGCGATGACGATCCCCGCGATGATGCACAACGCGTAGAAGTGGATGCGCAGCGGTCCGAGGTCGATGTAGCTGACGGTGGGGCTGGGGATGCTGGCGACCACGCTGAGGGCGGCGTTCATCATGTGGGCGGATCGTCCTTCTCGAATGGGGTGGCGCCGCTTCGGGCGCCCGCGGTCAGAGTCTAGTTCGCGGCAGCGCCGGAGCGGGTGCCCGCCGTCAGCTCGCGGGTCGTCGCCGCCAGACCGTCCAGGCCGCCCTCGCGCAGCGCCCGCACCAGCGCGGTTCCGACGATCGCACCGTCGGCGTAGTCGAGAACGCCCTCGACCTGCTCGGCGGTCGAGATCCCGATCCCGACGCACGCGTGCTCCGCACCCTGCGCCCGGAGCCGCCCGACCAGGACCCGCGCGGCGGCGTCGAGCTCGGCCCGTTCGCCGGTGATCCCCATCGTCGAGACGGTGTAGACGAAGCCGGTCGAGTTCTCGACGACCAGGCGCAGGCGCTCGTCCGAGGAGGTCGGTGCGGCCAAGAACACACGATCCAGGCCCGTGCGGCGGCTGGCGGCGATCCACTCCCCGGCTGCGTCCGGCGTGATGTCCGGGGTGATCAGCCCGGCACCGCCGGCGGCGAGCAGCTCATCGGCGTACCGGTCGACCCCGAACTGCACGACCGGATTCCAGTAGGTCATCACGAGAACCGGGACATCCACGCGACGAGTGATCTCCCGAATCGCGGTGAAGGTGTCGCGCAACCGGAACCCGGCGGCCAGTGCAGCCTGCGTCGCCTCCTGGATCACCGTGCCGTCCATGACCGGATCGGAGTACGGCGGGCCGAGCTCCAAGACGTCGGCGCCGTTCTCGGCCAGCGTCACCGCGGCGTCGATACTGGTCTGCAGGTCGGGGAAGCCGAGCGGTAGGTACCCGACGAAGGCACCTCGCCCCTGCTCCCGGGCCGCGTCGATCGCGGCGGATACGCGCGAGGTCACCGTTTCTCCCCTTCGCCCTTCGCGGCCTCCGCCGGCGAGGCGGCTGCGGAGGCGTCGGCGTCGTTGCCCGCGTCGTACAGTTCGAAGTAGCGAGCCGCGGTGTCCATGTCCTTGTCGCCGCGGCCCGAGAGATTGACCGCGAGGATGGCGTCGGGGCCCAGTTCGCGACCGATGCGGATGGCTCCCGCGAGGGCGTGAGCGGATTCGATCGCCGGGATGATCCCCTCGGTCTGCGAGAGCAATCGCAGTGCCTGCATCGCCTCATCGTCGGTGGCGGGGATGTACTCCGCTCGGCCGATGTCGGCCAGCCACGCGTGCGCCGGACCGACGCCTGGGTAATCCAGGCCGGCGGAGATCGAATGAGACTCGGTCGTCTGTCCGTCCTCGTCTTGAAGCACGAAGGTCTTGGCCCCGTGCAGGACGCCGGGGCGCCCGCGGCCGATCGATGCGGCGTGTCGGGGCGTGTCGACCCCGTCTCCGGCGGCTTCGACGCCGTAGAGGCGAACATCGGCATCGTCGAGGAACGCGTCGAACATGCCGATGGCGTTGGATCCGCCGCCGACGCACGCGAGCACGGCGTCGGGGAGGCGGCCGGCTTCCTCGAGAAGCTGGGCGCGCGCTTCTTCGCCGATCACCTTCTGGAAGTCGCGCACCATCGCGGGGAACGGATGCGGACCCGCGGCGGTGCCGAAGATGTAGTTGGTCGTCTCGACGGACGCCACCCAGTCGCGGTACGCGTCGTTGATGGCGTCCTTCAAGGTGCGTGAGCCGGTCGTGACCGGAATCACCTCCGCGCCGAGAAGACGCATCCGCGCGACGTTCAGCGCCTGCCGCTCGGTGTCGACCTCGCCCATGTAGATCGTGCAGTCGAAGCCGAACAGAGCGGCGGCTGTCGCGGTGGCCACCCCGTGCTGGCCGGCGCCGGTCTCGGCGATGACACGGGTCTTGCCCAAGCGCTGGGTGAGCAGGGCTTGGCCGATGACATTGTTGATCTTGTGGGAACCGGTGTGGTTGAGGTCCTCCCGCTTCAGGAAGACGCGCGCCCCGCCCGCGTGCTCGGCGAACCGCGGAACCTCGGTGAGGACAGACGGGCGACCGGCGTACGAGCGGAGCAGCCGGCGGAACTCGGCGAGGAAGGACTCGTCCGCCATCGCCGCCTCGTACGCCGCCGTGAGCTCGTCGATCGCGGCGATGAGGGACTCGGGCATGTACCGTCCGCCGAAGTCGCCGAAGAACGGTCCGGATGCGTCGCGCAGGCTCATGCGCCGCTCCTCTCGGTCGAAGATGATTCCGCCGCGTCCGCCTGGAGGAACGCCGTCAGCGTCGCGACCGGATCTCCGGTGACCAGAGCCTCCCCCACCAGCACGACGTCGGCGCCGGCGCGGCGGTAATGCGCGACATCAGCCGGCGCCAGGACGGCCGACTCGGCGATCTTGACGACGTCAGCGGGAAGGCGCGGTGCGAGGCGTCCGAACAGATCCTTGTCCAGCTCGAAGGTCGACAGGTCGCGCGCATTCACGCCGACCAGCCGTGCGCCGAGGTCCGCGGCGCGGTCGACCTCCGAGGCACTGTGCGTTTCCACGAGCGGCGTCATCCCGAGTTGGACCGTCAGATCGTGCAGACGGTGCAGAAGGTCCTGCTCGAGGGCAGCCACGATCAGGAGGACGAGGTCAGCGCCGGCGGCACGTGCTTCGAGGACCTGATACTCGGTGGCGATGAAGTCCTTGCGGAGCACCGGGACGCGCACCGCCTCGCGGACGGCCTCGAGATCCGCCAACGACCCCTTGAAGCGGCGCGCCTCGGTGAGCACCGAGATGGCCGACGCGCCGCCGGTCTCGTACAGCGATGCCTGGTGGGCGGGGTCGGGGATCGCGGCGAGGTCGCCACGGGAGGGACTGGCGCGCTTGACCTCGGCGATGATCTTCACGCGGTCTGCGGGGGCCAGAGCCGCCAGTGCGTCGACGGCGGACGGTCGGGCGAGGGCGACCTTCTCGAGCGAGGCGAACGGCCGCTCGAGCCGCCGCGCCTCCGCGTCCGCCACCGCGCCGGCCGTCAGGTCGGCGAGCACGTTCAGTGCTCTTTCGCGGTGTACTTCGGACCGTTCACGCCGTATCCGGCGCGCGCCATGACCCATCCGACGAGGAGCCCGACCACCACGAGCGCCGCGGAGGCCCAGACGATCCAGGGGATGTCCAGGAAGAACGCCGTCGTGCCGATGGCGAAGCCGACGAGCATGATGATGACAGCGGTCCAGGCTGCCGGTGAGTGGCCGTGGCCGGGATCGCCGTTGGGGTTGCTCATGGATCTCCTCCGATTGCGCGGGTGGGTCAAGTCTATCGGTTCAGTTCGTGGGGTCTTCGCCCCGGGACAGGTCGTCCCACGAGTCGATCGCGTCGCGGGGGCGCGACGGATCCCGCCCGGCGCCGGATGCGTCCTCGCTCGCGGAAGCACTGCGGTAGCGGCGCCCCGCGCCGGCCCACCGGTGGGCGGTGGCCAGCGTGAACACGCCCGATGCGGTGATCAGAACGGCGGCTGCGACCGTCACACCGGGCCAGACCGTCGGTGCCGCGTCGGCGACGAGGTCTCCGACCGCGACGAGCCCGGTGATCCCCGTGGCATCGGTCACCGTGGAGGCGACGGACTCGACCGGGGCGTTCGCGGCGATTCGTACCGAGGCGGCGGCCAGGATGGCTCCCACGGCGGCGGTGATCACGCCGAAGACGTAGACGAGCACGCGGCCGACGATCGTCAGAGCCGCCCCGAGCGCGAGCGCCGCGAGGCTGAGCGGCGCGAGAAGGGGAAGGGCGTCCGCCCCGGCGACACTCAACTCCTCGCTCTCGATGGACGCCAGGGTCACGGTGAGCCACGTCTGGGTCGACGAGATCACTCCGACGGCGGCACCCAAGAGGATCATGAGGACCGCCATCGTCCGTGGGCGTCGCGTCATCCGGCGACCGCCGGGTCCAGATCATCGGCGTCGAAGCAGGTGCGCGTGCCGGTGTGGCACGCGGGCCCGTGCTGCTCGACGGTGACGAGAACGGCGTCGCCGTCGCAGTCCAGCCGCATGCCCCTGACTTCCTGATAGTTGCCGGACGTGTCGCCCTTCCTCCAGTACTCCCGGCGGGAGCGCGACCAATAGGTCACACGTCCTTCCGTGAGCGTGCGGCGGAGAGCCTCGGCGTCCATCCAGCCGAGCATGAGCACCTCTCGGGTGTCCCACTGCTGCACGATGGCCGCCACGAGCCCATCGGCGTTGAAGGTGACCCGTGCGATGCGGTCCTCGACCGACTCGGTCATGCGTCCGCCCCCGTCGAAAGTCGACTGTCGCGGACATCGATGCCGGCTGTGCGCATCGCGTGCTTGACCTCGCCGACCGTGAGCTGCCCGGAGTGGAAGACCGACGCGGCGAGGACGGCATCCGCGCCCGCATGCACGGCGGGGGCGAAGTGATCCACCGCGCCGGCGCCGCCGGAGGCGATAACCGGGACGGAGGAGACCTCGCGCATGAGCGAGACCAGCTCCACGTCGAATCCCTCCTTCGTGCCGTCCGCGTCGATGGAGTTGACCAGGAGCTCGCCGGCCCCGCGTTCGATCGCTTCGCGCGCCCATTCCAACGCATCCCGGTCGGTCTCGGTGCGGCCGCCGTGCGTCGTCACGACGAATCCGGACGCCGTGCGCGGCGATCTCTTGACATCGAGGGACAGGACGAGCACCTGTGCGCCGAAGCGGTCGGCGATGTCGTCGATCAGGTCCGGGCGACGGATCGCTGCGGAGTTGACCCCCACCTTGTCCGCGCCGACGCCGAGCAGCCGAGCGACGTCCTCATGGGTTCGCACTCCTCCCCCGACGGTCAGGGGGATGAACACCTGTTCGGCTGTGCGTCGGACGACGTCGTAGGTCGTGGCACGCTCATCGACGGTCGCCGTGACATCGAGGAACGTCAACTCGTCGGCGCCTTGCGAGAAATAGAGTCGGGCGAGCTCGACCGGATCCCCCATGTCGCGCAGATTCTCGAAGTTCACGCCCTTGACCACGCGACCCGCGGCGACATCGAGACACGGGATCACGCGGCAGACGACGGCCACGTCAGATCCTCGCGTTGTGGATGGCGGTCACGAGGATCGCGCGGGCACCGAGTTCGTAGAGTTCGTCCATCACCCGGTTCACACTCGACCGGGCGACCATCACGCGCACCGCGACCCATTCGGGGTCGCGCAACGGCAATATGGTGGGCGACTCGATGCCTCCGGCGATCTCGACCGCCCGGTCGACCAGCGAGGCCGGCAGATCGTAGTCGACCATCACATACCGTCGAGCGACCATGACACCGCGCAGTCGACGCAGGAGGGTCTCGGTTCCCGGCGCGTCGTCGGGGCCGCTGATGAGGACTGCCTCGGACTGCAGAAGGGGCGGACCGAACACCTCCAGCCCCGCCTGCCGAAGCGTGGTGCCCGTTTCGACGACGTCGGCCACAGCGTCGGCGACACCCAGGCGGACGGCGGATTCGACCGCGCCGTCCAGGGGGACGAGGTCCACCGCCACGCCGTGCGCGTCGAGGAAGGAATCGACCAATCCGGGGTAGGACGTCGCGATGCGGCACCCCTCGAGGTCCGACAGTTCCGCGAAGCGGCCTGGGGCCGCGGCGAATCGGAAGGTCGATCCGGCGAAGCCGAGCGCCTCGATCTCCCGGGCACCGGGCATCCGCGCATCCTTCAGCAGGTCACGACCGGTGATGCCGACATCCAGCGCGCCGGATCCGACGTAGGTCGCGATGTCTTTCGGCCGCAGGTAGAAGAACTCGACGCCGTTGGCGGGATCCGCCTTGTGCAGATCCTTCGAGTCCCGGCGACCGGTGTAACCGGCCTCGGCGAGCATGGTCGCCGAGGTCTCGGCGAGCGACCCCTTGTTGGGCACGGCGATGCGAAGCATGATGGCTGGACTTTCTTCTCTGGCGGCGGGTGCGGGACGGCGCTCAGAGATGTCGATAGACGTCCTGCAGCGTCAGCCCTTTCGCGAGCATGAGCACCTGCAGGTGATAGAGCAGTTGGGAGATCTCCTCGGCGGCGGCCTCGACGGACTCATACTCCGCAGCCATCCACACCTCGGCGGCCTCCTCGACGATCTTCTTGCCGATCGCGTGGACACCGGCGTCGAGCTGCGCCACCGTCCCGGACCCTTCGGGCCGTTCCGCAGCCTTGGCCGCAAGCTCGCCGAACAGGTCGTCGAAGGTCTTCACGTCTCCAGCGTACCGAATGCCCGACCCCGCCCCGCCCGCGGGACCGGCATCGGTCAGTGGCGGTGGGCCTGTCCCGCACGCGTGCGAAGGGCGGCGATCGCGGCGTCCGGCCTGTCGGCGCCGAAGACCGCCGAACCGGCG
This sequence comes from Microbacterium xanthum, assembly GCF_034531355.1. Taxonomy (NCBI): domain Bacteria; kingdom Bacillati; phylum Actinomycetota; class Actinomycetes; order Micrococcales; family Microbacteriaceae; genus Microbacterium; species Microbacterium xanthum. The sequence goes on along the minus strand of NZ_JAWHUE010000004.1, from coordinate 155,879 downwards.
ACGAAGGTGTCCGCCCCGGCATCGGCGGCCTGGGCGATCGTCGACTCGCCGATCCCTCCGTCGACCTGCAGCCAGACGCCCGAGCCGACCGACCGCGCGTGCGCGGCGAGTGCGCGCAGTTTCGGCATGGTCTCCGGCATGAAGGATTGGCCTCCGAAGCCCGGCTCGACCGTCATGACCAGGATCTGATCGAATTCGTCGAGCACATCGAAGAGCCCGTCCACGGCGGTCCCCGGTTTGACGGCCACCCCCGCGCGGGCGCCGATGCTCCGCAGGGTGCGTGCGAGGGTGACGGGCTCCGCGGCCGCCTCCAGGTGGAAGGTCACCGAGGCGGCACCGATCTCGGCGTACGTGGGTGCCCATCGCTCGGGCTCGTCGATCATCAGGTGGACATCCAGCGGGACGGGGCTGGTCGCCTGGATCCGCTCGACCATCTGCGGCCCGAAGGTGAGATTCGGCACGAAGTGGTTGTCCATGACATCGACGTGGACGAAGTCCGCCGAGTCGATGCGGGTCAGCTCCGCCTGCATGTTGACGAAGTCGGCGGCAAGGATGCTGGGATTGATGCGGATATCGCTCACGCCCCCATTATCTCGTCGCCTGCCGGTCATCCGCGGCGACGCAGAAGCGTGATCGACATGGCATCGGTGTTGTGGCGGTGCGGCCACAGTTGCGCCCGCCCCGACCCGTCGCTCTGCTCGGCCAGATCCGGGGGCGAGACGGCGATGCGCCGCACGACCTCGCGGGCATCGACCTCGTCCAGCTCCGCTCCGAAGCGCTGTCGGACCTCCGCGACGACCCCGGCGGTCTCGGCGAGGTGAGGAGAGCAGGTCACGTAGGCCACGAGGCCCCCTGGCGCGAGGGCGTCGACCGCGCCCGCCAGAAGCTGGCCCTGCAGCGCGGTCAGTTCCGGCACGTCCCCGGGGGCCTTCCGCCACCGCGCTTCGGGTCGTCGACGCAGCGCGCCCAGGCCGGTGCAGGGGGCGTCGACGAGGATGCGGTCGTAGGCGCCCGCGCGTTCTGCCGTGAGATCGCGGCCATCGCGTTCGGTCACCTCCACCGCGAGCGGGACACCGGCGATGGATCGGCGTACGAGCCCCGCCCGGGTCGGCGAAACCTCGTTGGCGTCGAGCCGGGCTCCGTGGGCCAGTGCTTCCGCCGCAAGGATCGCTGTCTTGCCCCCGGGCCCGGCGCACAGGTCGAGCCATCGCTCCCCCGCGCTCACCGGCGTCGCACGGGTGAGCGCGAGCGCGGCCAGCTGCGAGCCTTCGTCTTGGACGCGCACCCGACCGTGCGACTCGGCGACGGCCGCGTCGGGGGCCCCACCGGCGAGCCGGAAACCGAGCGGAGAGAACGGTGTCTGTCGTGCCGCGGGGTCGGGTGCGGCCAGGCCGGGAAGGGCTGCCATGGTCACGCGGGGTGCGACGTTGTCAGCCGTCAGCAACGCCTCCAGCTCATCGCCCCGACCCTCGGCGGCAAGTGCCCGCCGGAAGGCCCGGATGACCCACACCGGATGGGAGGTGGTCAACGCGATCGCCTCGTCGTCCGAGCGCGCCGTCTGCGCGATGCGATCGGCCCACTCGCCGGGCGTGTCGCGGGACACCCGCCGTAGGACGGCATTGGTGAAGCCGGCGGCACCTCTCCCCGCGGCGCGGCGCGCGAGGGTGACAGACTCGTTGACCGCCGCGTGCGAGGCCACCCGTGTGGCCAGCAACTGGTGGACGCCCAATCGAAGGGCGTCGAGAACGGCAGGATCGATGCTCGCCGGCGAGCGGTCGGCCGCGATCCCGATCACGGCGTCGTAGGTGCCGCGTCGGCGCAGAGTCCCGTACGTCAGCTCCGTGGCCAGGGCCGCGTCGCCGGAGGACAGGCCGGCGCGCTGGATGGCCGCGGGAAGAAGGAGGTTCGAATAGGCGTCGGATTCGTGGACGGCACGCAGTGTCTCGTACGCGACCTCGCGCGCCCCGGTCATGACCCCACCCGCACGTCATCGCGCCGGAGGCCCCGCCACCAATCGGCCGCCGCCATGGCGCCGCGCCCGGCGGGCTGGACCTCCAGGAGGTGGATCGCCCCGGCTGCCGTGCCGACGAGGACGCGCTTGCCGACCCACGCGACCTGCCCGGGATCGAGCGTCGGGGCGTCTTCGACGATCGCGGCGCGCAGGACCTTCAGGCGAGCGCCGTCCAGACTCGTGTGCGCGCCCGGCTCGGGCGTCGTGCCGAGGATCCGGTCCAGCACACGGCGCGCCGGCTCGTCCCAGCGGATGCGGCCGTCCTCGATCGTGAGCTTGGGCGCGGTCGACGCCTCGCCCTTCTGCGGTCGAGCCAGGGCCGTACCCGCGGCGATCGCGTCCACCACCTCCGTCAGCAGCAGCGCGCCCTCGCCGGCCAGACGCGCCAGCAGCTCGCCGGCCGTCTCGTCGTCCGCGACGGCGACCTCACGTTCGGCGTAGACGTCGCCGGCGTCGAGCTCGGCCACGAGTCGGAACACCGCGGCACCGGTGATGCGGTCTCCGGCGATGAGCGCGTGCTGAACAGGAGCAGCTCCGCGCCACCGCGGCAACAGGCTGAAGTGAAGGTTGATCCACCCGTGCTCGGGCGTGCTGAGCAGCGGTTCACGGACGAGTCCGCCATAGGCGACGATCACGCCGAGGTCCGGCTCGAGCGCGGCGATCGCCGCCGTGGCCTCTTCGTCGAGTCTGGCGGCCTTCAGAGTGTCGAGCCCGAGTTCGGCGGCGGCGTCGGCGACCGGTGACGGCGTCAACACCCGGCGTCGCCCGACGGGCGCGTCGGGGCGCGTGATGACCGCGGCGATGTCGTGCGGGCCACGTGCGAGGGCACGGAGGGAGGGGACGGCCGGATCGGGGGTGCCGGCGAAGACGAGACGCATGGATTCCTCACAGGTCGAGATCGGGCACATCGACCCGGACTCTGAGTGTATTGCCGGGGGAACGCGGACGCCCCTTGGCCGGTCTGCGCGAGCGGAGGGCGGCAGCGATCACCGAGGAGCGCAGATTCTGCGTCACCGCGGTCCCCCGGGCGTAGTCAAAACGGACGAGGGCGCGAACCGTTCCGTCCTGGGTCTCCACCGGGCCGAGGACTGCCCCGTCGCCGAGCCCGTCGACCTCCCGCTGCAGGACGGCGAGGGCGTCCGTCACCGCGCGCCGGTCGCCTTCCAGCGCGGCCACGCGCACGACCGGCGGCATCCGCAGTGGTGTACGCTCGGCCAGTTCGCTGCGCGCGTACGCCGGCTGATTCCATGTCGCGAACGCCCGGGCCGCCGGACCTGCCACGCCCACCAGGTGGACGGGGGCGCCGGGAGCGGCCAGGGCGGCCGCGTTGGACCACCAGCGCAGGCACGATTCACCGATCCGCAGTTCCTCAGCCAGGAGCATCCGCTCGGCATCCAGGAGGACGACAGCCCGATACCCTCCGGCTGCGATCGGCTCGGCACCACGAGTCGCCACCACCAGCGCCGGGCGCGCGTCGACCTCGCTGACCGGGTGATCGCCGTCGGCGACGATCACCCGCACGCCGGGGAAGGCCCGGCCCAGCTCGTCCGCGGTCCGCTCGCTCCCAGAGGACGCCATGCGCAATGACGTCGCCTCGCACTGGGCGCATCGCCACGCGGGCGCGGAACGCCCACACCACCTGCAGGAGGGCACCGCACCGTGTCGGGCAGCGTGCAGAGGGCCTCCGCAGTGCTCGCACCGCGCTGGATGACGGCACGAGGCGCACACCAGGACGGGCGCGTAGCCGGGACGAGCGACCTGCACGAGGACCGGGCCGTGCTCGAGGGCCTCGCGGGCCGCGGCGAATGCGGCCGAGGGGATGCGCTGCCCGCGGCCCTCCCCTTCCCTGGTCGCACTGAGCAGCGTCTTCGGTATCACGCGGCGAACCGGCGCGATCTCTCGGATCCATCCGACCGAGACCAGGCGTTCGACATCCGTCGACCGCGTGTGACCGGCGAAAACGAGCGCGCATCCTTCCAACTCCTGCCGGACCAACGCCGCGTCGCGGGCGTGGACGCCGGGGCTCAGCGGCTCGGCGAGGAGGGGATCACCGTCGTCCCACACCAGCACGGCGCCGAGATCGGACGCCGGGGCGTACACGGCCGAGCGATTGCCGACGACCACGCACGGCGCCTCGGCGAGCACCCTCAGGTACGCGGCATACCGCGCCGGACCGCTCTGGCGCGCATCGAGCCGCACCGTGGCGCCCTCCGGGAGTCGCGCGCGCAGCACCTTCTCCACGTGATCCTGATCACGGTGGTCGGGAACGACGATGACCGTGCTGCGGCCGCGCGCGAGAAGATCGACCGCCATGGCCACCAGGAGCTGGGCCCACGCGCCGACGTACCCCCCTGTCGTGTCATCGGGGACCGCGCCGACCGCCTCGACGCCGGGCGGGGCCGTCAGGGCACCGCGGCCGTGTTCGTGCAGGATCTGCGCGGCGTCGGGGAAAGCGGCCAGGCGCGTTCGGGCCCATGCGATCGACTCCGCCGGCACCGCCGGATGCGGGGGCGCGTCGGCCGCGAGATGGGCCTTCTCGGCACGGACCATGCGCCGCGGCACAGCCACCTTCAGGATGCCGCTGACCGAGCCGGCGGCTCGGTCGGACACCTTTCGCGCCAAGGCGTAGAGGCTCGGGGGCAGGACGGCGATCGGCGAGACGACGTCTTCGAGGTCGGAGAGCGGGCGATCGGAGGGTTCCTCGTCGATCACCTCGACGATCCATCCCTCGACGGTGCGACCCGCGCTGCGCAGGGGTGCCTTCACACGGACCCCTGCACGTGCACGTTCGACGAGGTCGAGCGGTACCGCGTAATCGAACAGGCGATCCAGCTGCGGCAGCGGGGAGTCGACCAGCACCCGCGCGACGCGGCGGGCCGGCATGTCAGAGACCGGCGGCTGTGCGGAGCTCGTCGACCCGATCCGTGCGCTCCCACGTGAAGGTGGGCAGGTCGCGCCCGAAATGCCCGTACGCGGCGGTCTGGGCGTAGATGGGGCGCTGCAGGTCGAGCCGATCGATGATCGCCTTGGGGCGCAGATCGAAGACGTCGCGGATCGCGCGGGTGATCCGCTCGTCGGCGACGTGTCCGGTGCCGAAGGTCTCCACGTACAGGCCGACCGGGCTGGCCTTGCCGATCGCGTAGGCCACCTGGACCTCGATCCGGTCTGCGAGGCCCGCGGCGACGGCGTTCTTGGCGACCCATCGCATGGCGTACGCAGCCGATCGGTCGACCTTCGACGGGTCCTTGCCGCTGAACGCTCCGCCGCCGTGCCGCGACGCTCCCCCATAGGTGTCGATGATGATCTTCCGCCCGGTCAACCCGGCGTCGCCCTTCGGGCCGCCGACGACGAAGGGACCGGCGGGATTGATGAAGTACTGCACATCCGGCAGGTCGAGGCCCGTGTCGCGCAGGACCGGGTCGATGACCTCGGCGCGCACCCGCTGACGCAGTTCTTCCTGCGAGATGTCGGGATGATGCTGTGTGGACAGGACCACCGACTCCACTGTCTTCGGCACGCCCCCGTCGAAGCCGAGCGTCACCTGGGTCTTGCCGTCCGGTCGGAGGAACGCGAGCTCGCCGGTACGCCGCAGATCCGCCAGCCGCTCCGCCATCCGGTGAGCGGTCCACGCCGCGATCGGCATGAGCTGGGGCGTCTCATCGGTGGCGTAGCCGAACATGATTCCCTGATCGCCGGCGCCCTGTTCGTCCGCGGGGTCGACCGAGCCCCGCTCGCGCTGCTCGAAGGCTTTGTTGACACCGGCGGCGATGTCGGAGGATTGCGCGCCGATCGACACGCTCACCCCGCACGAGTCTCCGTCGAAACCCGTGTCGCTGCTGGTGTAGCCGATGCGATTGACGACGTCGCGGACGATCGCGGGGATCTCCACGTACGCGCGGGTGGACACCTCTCCCGCCACGTGCACGAGCCCGGTGGTGACGAGTGTCTCGACGGCCACACGGCCTTGCGGGTCCTCCGCGAGGATCGCGTCGAGGATGCTGTCCGAGATCTGGTCGCAGATCTTGTCGGGATGCCCCTCGGTCACGGATTCGGAGGTGAACAGGCGCAGGTCGCTCATCGGGGCTCCAGGTAGGCGGGGATCACGGTCGCCGGCAGTATGACATCACCGGCCGACATGAGCAGGTCATGCGGCCGGTGACACACGCGACGGGGATTACTCGGCGGCGCGAAGGCGCAGCTTGTCCTCGTGGATCTCGTGCATGGCGATGGTGAGCGGCTTGTCCTCCACGGTGGAGTCGACGAGGGGGCCGACGTTGTCGAAGAGGTTGCCTTCGTGGAGGTCGGAGTAGTAGTCGTTGATCTGACGGGCGCGCTTGGATGCGTAGATCACGAGCTGGTACTTCGAGTCGACCTTCTCGAGGAGAGCGTCGATGGGGGGCTCGATGATGCCCTGGTTCGTTCCGGCCATGGGGAACCTCCTGGTTCGGACGGTGGCGGTGAGTCGGCTGCGCGTCAGGGGCGCGACGGATACCGCGCGGGCGCTTCGGACAAGTCTACGACCTTGCGGGCCGCTTCGGCGACGGTGTCGTTGACGACGCGATGATCGAACTCGCTCTGGGCGGCGAGTTCGCCCTTCGCCGTGCGCAGGCGGCGCGCGCGTTCCTCCTCGTCCTCCGTGCCGCGGCCCACGAGTCGGTGGACCAGTTCGTCCCAGCTCGGTGGCAGGAGGAAGACGAGCGTGGCCGACGGGTCTGCGGCCCGCACCTGCCGGGCACCCTGGAGGTCGATCTCCAGGAGAACCGTCCGCCCCGAAGCGAGAGCCTGTTCGATCGGGCGTCGGGGCGTCCCGTAGCGGTGTCGGTTGTGCACCGTGGCGTACTCGAGCAGCTCACCCGCGTCGATCATGCGGTCGAACTCGTCATCGTCGACGAAGAAGTAGTGCGTGCCGTCGATCTCGCCCGGACGGGGCGCGCGCGTGGTCGCCGAGACGGACAGCAGGATCTCCGGGTGGTGTGCGGCGATATGCGCGGCCACGGTTCCCTTGCCGACTGCCGTCGGCCCGGCCAGGACGAGCAGGCGGCTGCGCCCTGAGCGCGGACGCACCGGGGGGAAACGAGAATCGAGCCACTCCGCGAGGGCCGCCCGCTGGCGGGCACCGAGGCCGCCCAGGCGTTTGACCGGGGAGATCCGGAGCTCGTCGAGCACACGATCCCGCTTGCCCGCGCCGATCGCGGGAAGGGCGGTGAGGAACTCCGTCACACGGAGGGTCGACGCCGCGGCGTCGGCCGAGTCGGCGCTGCGCGCGAGCACATCCTGCGGCGAAACGACGCGCATCGCGATGTCCTTCTTGAGCGCCGCGCGCGCACGGCGCGCGGCCACGGCTCGGCGTGACGCGGCGACCCGGTCGACATCCGGCGGACGGTGGCTATCGGTCATGGCGTGCTCCCATACTGCTCAGAGCGTTCTCGAATGGTCTCGACGAGACGGTCGGGGCCGGCTGCGAGGATGCTGCGGCTCTCGCTGGCGATCACGGTCGGCGCCGCTTCGCCGAAGATCCGCTGCAGATCATCTGCGCGCGCACCCTGGAAGCCGAATCCGGGCGCGAGGATCGGTGTCGGCGGATCCGTGGCGACCAGTCCGCTCTCCGCCCAGGAAACCGTGGCTCCGACGACCGCCCCGATGCTGCCCCACTCCCCCGCTCTCGTGTGGTCGGCGTTGATCGCCCCCAGCTCGTCGAGCACGGCCCGTGCCACCGTCCGGCCGTCCTGCCGTTGCGATCGCTGCAGCGCGACGGCTTCGGGGTTGCTGGTGGCCACGAGGGCGAACAGTCCCTTTCCGTGGGCATAGGCCAGCTCAGCGGCGGAGGAGAGTGCCCCCACCCCCAGGTACGGATTCACCGTGAGCGCGTCGGCTTCCAGCGGCGAGCCCGGTGTCAGCCACGCCTCCGCATACGCGTGCATGGTCGAGCCGATGTCGCCCCGTTTGGCGTCGGCGATCACGATGAGCCCGCCTTCGCGCCCTGCCCGCATCACGTCCTCGAGCGCCGCGATCCCGGCGGAGCCGAACCGCTCGAAGAAGGACACCTGCGGCTTGATGATGCCCGCGGGGGACGCAGACGCCGCTTCGACGACGCGCAGCCCGAAGGTGCGCACCCCCTCGGCGCTGGTCGGCAAGCCCCAGGCGGCGAGCAGGCCCGGGTGGGGGTCGACCCCCACGCAGAGCGGTCCGCTCTGCGCCAGGGCACCCCTCACCCGTTCGCCGAAGCCTGTCATGCGCGGCCGGCGCGGTCGGCGGCGTACTCCTGCAGGCTGCGCACGTCGAATCCCTCCCGCAGCGCCGGGAGGGCGCTGACGGCGGCACCGAGCAGGGCGATGGTGGTGAACAGGGCCTTGTCGGCCGCGACGGCCGCCGCACGGATCTCGTATCCGTCTGCGCGCGCCATCCCGCCAGAGGGCGTGTTGACGACCATGTCGATGCGGCCCGCGTTGATGAGATCGACGACGTTCGCATCTCCGGACTCCTGGGTCTCGGAGTACTTGGCGACCACCTCGACCGCGATCCCGTTGCGGGCGAGGATCTCGGCGGTGCCTTCCGTGGCCACCAGGTCGAAGCCGAGCTCACGCAGGCGGTGTGCCGGCAGGATCACGGCGCGCTTGTCGTCGTCGGCGACCGAGATGAACACGGTGCCGGACGTCGGCATGCCGCCGTAGGCAGCCTGCTGGCTCTTGGCGAAAGCGGTCGGGAAATCGCGGTCGATCCCCATCACCTCGCCCGTGGAGCGCATCTCCGGACCGAGGATCGAGTCCACCGTCTCGCCGTCCTTGGTGCGGAACCGTTTGAACGGCAGTACCGCCTCTTTCACGGAGACCGGTGCGTCCAACGGCACGCGCGATCCGTCCGCGGCGGGCAGCAGCCCCTCTCCGACGAGCTGCGAGATGGTCGCACCCGCCATGACGCGTGAGGCAGCCTTGGCCAGCGGGATGCCGAGCGCCTTCGACACGAACGGGACGGTGCGGCTGGCCCGCGGGTTCGCCTCGATCACGTACAGCACACCGGCGCTGATCGCGAACTGCACGTTCAGCAGACCGCGCACGCCGATCCCCTCGGCGATGGCGAGCGTCGCCGCGCGCACACGGTCGACGTCGGTGCGTCCGAGCGAGATCGGCGGCAGGGTGCAGCTGGAGTCTCCCGAGTGGATTCCGGCCTCCTCGAGATGCTCCATGACACCGCCGATGTAGAGCTGCTCTCCGTCGAAGAGAGCGTCGACGTCGATCTCGATCGCGTCGTCGAGGAACCGGTCCACGAGCAGCGGCAGGCCCGGCCCGATGATGGCCTGGTCTTCGATCCGGACGAAGTAGTCGCGCAGACTCTCCGTGTCGTAGACGATCTCCATGCCCCGACCGCCCAGCACGAAGCTCGGACGGACAAGAACGGGGTAGCCGATGTCCTCCGCGACGGCCACCGCCTCGTCGACGTCGATCGCCGTGCCGTGCCGCGGCGCAACGAGGCCGGCCGCATCGAGGATCCCGCTGAACAGACCGCGTTCCTCGGCGAGGTCGATCGCGGCGGGGCTCGTCCCGAGGATCGTGTACCCGGCCTCTTCGATGCCCTTGGCCAGGCCGAGCGGCGTCTGCCCGCCCAGCTGGCAGACGACACCGAGGATCTCACCGGACTGCGCCTCGGCGTGCAGCACCTCCAGCACGTCCTCGAGCGTCAGCGGCTCGAAGTAGAGCCGGTCGGAGGTGTCGTAGTCGGTGGAGACCGTCTCGGGGTTGCAGTTGACCATGATGGTCTCGTAGCCGGCGTCGCTCAGGGCGAACGAGGCGTGGACGCACGAGTAGTCGAACTCGACGCCCTGTCCGATGCGGTTCGGTCCCGATCCGATGATGACCACTTTCGTGCGTGCCGACGGCGTGACCTCGGTCTCGGAGTCGTAGCTGGAGTAGTGGTACGGGGTGAGCGCGGGAAACTCCCCGGCGCACGTGTCGACGGTCTTGTACACCGGGCGGATGTCGAAACCGTGGCGGACGCGGCGCACCTCGGCCTCGTCGAGGCCACGCAGCTGTCCGACCTGGGCGTCGGAGAACCCGTGGTCCTTCGCGAGCCGGATGACGTCCGCGTCCAGCGTCCCCGCCGCGCGGATCTCCTCGGCCACCTCATTGATCAGCACCATCTGGTCGAGGAACCAGGGGTCGATGCTCGTCGCCGCGAACGCCTGCTCGACCGTGGCGCCCTTGCGCATCGCCTGCTGCAGCACGACGATGCGGCCGTCGGTGGGGGTTCGGGCGATCTCGAGCAGTTCTTCGACGGTGCGCTCCTCCTCGCCCCAGTGGAAGCTCGAGCCTCGCTTCTCCAGCGAGCGGAGGGCCTTCTGCAGCGCCGTGGTGTAGTTGCGTCCGATGGCCATCGCCTCGCCGACGGACTTCATGGTGGTCGTGAGGGTGGTGTCGGCGTTCGGGAACTTCTCGAAGTTGAATCGCGGCACCTTCACGACCACGTAGTCGAGCGTGGGCTCGAAGCTGGCCGGCGTGACCTTCGTGATGTCGTTGGGGATCTCATCCAGGCGGTAGCCGATGGCGAGCTTCGCGGCGATCTTGGCGATGGGGAATCCGGTCGCCTTGGAAGCCAGGGCCGATGAGCGCGAGACGCGGGGGTTCATCTCGATGACGATGATGCGCCCGGTGACCGGGTCGACGGCGAACTGGATGTTGCACCCGCCCGTATCCACCCCCACGGCGCGGATGATGTCGATGCCGATGTCACGCAGCTTCTGGTATTCGCGGTCGGTGAGCGTCAGCGACGGCGCGACGGTGATCGAGTCGCCCGTGTGCACGCCGACGGGGTCGACGTTCTCGATGGAGCACACGACCACGGTGTTGTCGGCGGAGTCCCGCATGAGCTCGAGCTCGTACTCCTTCCACCCGAGGATCGACTCCTCCAGGAGCACCTCGTGGGTCGGCGAGTCGCGCAGACCCGCCCCGGCGATACGCCGCAGGTCCGCCTCGTCGAACGCGAATCCGCTGCCGAGCCCACCCATCGTGAACGACGGCCGCACCACGAGTGGGTAGCCGAGATCCGCGGCACCTGCGAGGACCTCATCCATCGAGTGACAGATCCGGCTCTCGGCGACATCGGCACCGCACTCGAGGACGAGCTCCTTGAAGACCTGCCGGTCCTCACCCTTCCGGATGGCCTCGACGTTCGCGCCGATCAGTTCGACGCCGTACTTCTCCAGGATGCCGCGATCGTGCAGCGCCATCGCGGCGTTCAGAGCGGTCTGACCACCCAGGGTCGGCAGGATCGCGTCCGGCTTCTCCTTGGCGAGGATCGTCTCGATCACCTCGGGTGAGATCGGCTCGATGTAGGTGGCGTCCGCGAAGTCGGGGTCGGTCATGATGGTCGCCGGATTGGAATTGACGAGGATCACGCGCACCCCCTCTTCGCGGAGCACGCGGCACGCCTGGGTGCCGGAGTAGTCGAACTCGCACGCTTGGCCGATCACGATCGGACCGGAGCCGATGACGAGGACGGACTGGATGTCGTCGCGCTTGGGCATCAGAGGCCACCCTCCTGGGAGTCGTTGTCGCGTGTCGACCGGGCGTCGATCACCATGTCGCGGAAGCGATCGAACAGATAGTTCGCATCGTGCGGTCCCGCGGCCGCTTCTGGGTGGTACTGGACACTGAAGGCGGGGATGTCGAGGGCGCGGATGCCTTCGACCACATTGTCGTTCAGACCGATGTGGCTCACCTCGACGCGCCCATACCCGTGGGGGCTGTCGACGTGACCGTCCAGCGGCGCGTCCACGGCGAAGCCGTGGTTCTGCGAGGTGATCTCCACCCGCCCCGTGGCCTTGTCGAGAACGGGCTGGTTGATGCCGCGGTGGCCGAACGGCAGTTTGTAGGTGCCGAAACCGAGGGCGCGGCCGAGCAGCTGATTGCCGAAGCAGATACCGAAGAACGGCAGCTTCGCGTCCAGGATGCCGCGGAGCAGTGCCACGTGCGCGTCGCTGGCCGACGGATCGCCGGGACCGTTGGAGTAGAACGCGGCGACCGGCTCGATGGCCAGGATCTCCTCGATGGTCGCGCTCTGCGGGAACACATGGACGTCGAAACCGCGGGCGGCGAGGTTGAGAATCGTCGCCTGCTTGACACCGAGGTCGAGTACGGCCAGGTTGCCGATGCGGTCCCCGGTCGCGGCGGTGACTTCGACGGCGTCGACCGAAACCTCTGCGGACAGGTTGCGACCCGACATCGCCGGCGCCTCACGAACGATGCGCAGCTGCTCGTCCGCATCCAGGGCAGCGGCCTCACCGGAGAAGACGCCACCGCGCATGCTCCCGGACGAGCGGATGCGACGCGTGACAGCACGGGTGTCGATACCGCTGATCCCGACGATCCCATCGGCGGCGAGAGCGTCGTCGAGCGACTCCTCCGAGCGCCAGTTCGATACGACGCGGGAGGGGTCACGGACGACGTAGCCGGACACCCAGATGCGTCGGGATTCGCGGTCTTGGGTGTTCATCCCGGTATTGCCGATGTGCGGTGCGGTCTGCAACACGATCTGACCCGCGTAGGAGGGGTCTGTGAGCGTCTCCTGGTAGCCGGTCATCCCGGTCGCGAAGACGACTTCGCCCAGAGTCGTCCCCCGGGCGCCGTACGCGCGGCCGGGGTGTCGTGAGCCGTCCTCCAGCACGAGGACCGCGGGATCGGTGGTCAGCAGCGAGGTCATGCGTCTGCTCCTGTCGGGGTGATGAAAGCGCCGAGGGCGTCGGCGAGAGCGCGGGCCGAGGAATCCTGCGGCCGGAGGTAGGTGTCGACGACGGTGTCGTCGGATATCCGCCAGATGAGACGGACGAGGCCGTCGCGTTCGACGACCCGGTCGATCGCGACGGTCGACTGATCCACGGCGACCAGGCGCGGTCGGCTGAAGAACAGGGGCTGCTCACCCGCAAGGTGGAGCGCGACGCCGCGTTCGGTGATGATGAGCTCTGCGGCCGCCCGGAAGCCCATACCGCGGATCGCCAGGCGCTCCAACGGTTCGTCGGCTCGCGTCGTGGCCACGTAGAGGACGCGGAAGCGGTCCCGCTCGAGCGCACCCTCGGGGATGCGCCCGACGGGAGGCATGAGTCCGCGGTCGCGGCGGGATCGCCGCCACCACCCGATCGCCGCGAGCACCAGCAGCGCGACGGCGACGGCCATGACGACCATCAGCGCGGCTTCGCGGCTCACGCCATCCCCTCCAGGTCGAGCAGTTCGCCGTCGGCGACGGTGATTCGCCCATCGGTGAGCGTCCAGCGCACCTCGCCGGGCAGCTCCCGGCCGATATAAGGCGAATTGACGCTGCGCCCCCGCAGGTCGTCGATCGAGAACGTCCGCGACGGGCGCGGGTCGTACAGCGTCAGAGAGGCAGGCGCACCCACCTCGAGGGCCGTGCCGTACCCGGTCAGGCGCCCGATGCGGGCCGGGGACGAGGACATCACGCGAGCCACGTCGTCCCATCCGAGCAGCCCGGTGTCGACCATGGTCTGCTGCACGACGCGAAGCGCGCTCTCGAGACCGACCATGCCGTGGGCGGCTGCGCCCCACTCGCAGGACTTCGATTCCGCGGGGTGCGGTGCGTGATCGGTCGCGACGATGTCGATCGTGCCGTCGGCCAGTCCCTCACGGACGGCGAGCACGTCTTCGTTCCGTCGCAGCGGGGGGTTCACCTTGTATCTCGGGTCGTAGCCCCGCACGGACTCCTCCGTGAGCAGGAGGTGGTGAGGGGTGACCTCCGCGGTGACGTCCACGCCACGCGCCTTGGCCCATCGAATGATCTCGACCGAACCGGCCGTGGACAGATGGCACACGTGCAGCCGCGAGCCGACGTGCTCGGCGAGGAGCACGTCGCGGGCGATGATCGACTCCTCGGCCACCGCCGGCCATCCGGCCAACCCCAGCTCCGCCGACACCGAGCCCTCGTTCATCTGCGCGGCCTCGGTCAGCCGCGGATCCTGGGCGTGCTGGGCGACGACCCCGTCGAAGGACTTCACGTATTCCAGCGCGCGCCGCATGATCAGCGGGTCCCAGACGCAGAACCCGTCGTCGCTGAAGACGCGGACCTGAGCTCGCGAGGCCGCCATCGCGCCGAGCTCGGCCAGGCGCTCGCCCCGCTGACCGACCGTCACGGCGCCGATGGGCTGGACGTGGACGTACCCGGCAGCCTCTCCCAGAGCGAGTTCCTGCTCGACGACCCCGGCGGTGTCGGCCACGGGTGAGGTGTTGGGCATCGCGAAGACAGCGCTGTACCCGCCGGCAGCGGCGGCACGCGATCCGGTGAGGATGGTCTCGGACGCCTCGAAGCCGGGTTCACGGAAGTGCACATGCAGGTCGACCAGTCCCGGGAGCCCGACCAGGCCCTCGGCGTCCACCGTCTTGGCGTCCGCGGGAGCCTCGCCGTCGAGGGAGGTGATCACACCGTGGTCGACCACCAGGTCGCGCGGTTCGCCTCCCAGGATCCGCACACCGCGGAAGAGGACCGGGGTGTGCGACGCGGCGCGGTCATGAAGGGTTCTCATCGGATGTCCTCCTTCTCATTCGCGCGGTCTCCCGCCAGCAGGAGGTACAGCACGGCCATGCGCACGGATACGCCGTTCGCGACCTGCTCCAGCACGGTTGCTCGGGGGGAATCGGCGGCGGCCGCCGAAATCTCCAGGCCGCGATTCATCGGACCCGGATGCATCACCATGCTACCGGTCGGCAACGCCTCCAGACGCCGCGGGTCCAGACCCCATCGGCGGGAATACTCCCGCTCAGTGGGGAAATACGCCGCGTTCATGCGTTCGAGTTGGATCCGCAGCATCATCAGCGCATCCGGGGTCTCGGCGATCGCTTCGTCGAGGTCGTACCGCACCGTCACCGGCCAGGCGGACACGTCCTGCGGAATCAGCGTCGGTGGTGCCACGAGCGTCACCCGCGCTCCGAGCGTGGTGAGCAACCACACGTTCGACCGCGCCACCCGGGAGTGCAGGATGTCACCCACGATCGCGACGTGGAGTCCAGACAGATCACGCCCCCGGCTGTCGGCCCCGTACGTGCGGCGACGGATCGTGAACGCATCCAAGAGCGCCTGCGTGGGGTGCTCATGCGTGCCGTCACCGGCGTTGACGACACCCGCGTCGATCCAGCCGCTGGTGGCGAGGGTCTGAGGGGCGCCCGAGGCGCCGTGACGGATCACGACGGCATCGGCTCCCATCGCCTGCAGCGTCTGAGCGGTGTCTTGGAGCGACTCGCCTTTAGAGACGCTGGACCCCTTCGCCGAGAAGTTGATGACATCCGCCGAGAGACGTTTGGCGGCGGCCTCGAAGGAGATGCGGGTGCGGGTGGAGTCCTCGAAGAACAGGTTCACCACCGTCTTGCCCCGCAACGTCGGGAGCTTCTTCACCTCGCGCAGCTGCGTATCGGCCATGTCCTCGGCGACGTCGAGGATGCCGATCGCGTCTTCGCGGCTGAGGGAGCGGGTGTCGAGCAGGTTCCTCATGATCCGATCACCACCTCGTCGACGCCGTCGATCTCGTCGACGCGGACATTGACCCGTTCCTCGCGTGCGCTGGGCAGGTTCTTGCCGACGAAATCCGGTCGGATCGGCAGCTCTCGGTGTCCTCGGTCGATGAGGATCGCCAGGCGGACCGCGGCCGGACGACCGATGTCCTGCAGCGCGTCCAGGGCGGCGCGGATGCTTCGACCCGAGAAGAGCACGTCGTCGACCAGGACGACCGTCTTCCCGTCGATGCCCCCCGCCGGGATCTCGGTCGGACGCGGCGATCGCGTGGGGTTGCGGTGCAGATCGTCGCGGTACATCGTGACATCCAGCGACCCCGACGGGACCTCCCCGCCGCCGAAGCGGGAGACCAGGGTCGCCAGACGTCGCGCGAGGGTGACGCCGCGGGTGGGGATCCCGAGGATGACCAGGGAGTCCGGCCCCTTGTTCGACTCGAGGATCTCGTGGGCGATCCGAGTCAGCGCCCGGGCGATGTCGGCGTCGTGCAGCACGGTGCGCGTGCTCATCGTCGCTCCCTTCTCCGTCTCACAGGACGGCGTTAAAGGTTGCAGTCGCCAGACACCTTAGCCCACCCCGCGCCGGGACCGGCGCACCGGTCCGCCCGGGGTACCGACTGTTAGGCTGGAGGTGCCCGCTATGACCCCCAAGATCGACGCGAGCGCCCTCCGCGGGGACGCTCCCACACAGCCCCGCGCGTCGCGTTCCGCCGACGCTCCCGTCGGGGACCCTTCACCGGGGGCCGGAACGGCTCGTGCGACCGGGAAGGTCATCCTGATCGGGGAGCACTCGGTCGTGTACGGGCACCCGGCCATCGCCCTGCCGATCACCTCGATCAGCGCCCGCGCCGAGGTCACGATGACAACCGCGCCGTCGCGGATCGACAGCGAGCTGTTCCACGGCAGCCTCGCCGCCGCGCCGGATCGACTGCTTCCCACTGTCACGGCGGTGCGCGCGGCGATCGCAGCGGTCTCCCCCGACGCCCAGGTGCACGTTCGCATCCTCAGTGACATCCCCTCGGAGCGCGGCGTCGGGTCCAGCGCGGCCGTCGCCGGCGCCGTCGTCAGCGCCGTGTCGCAGGCCCTCGGCCGGGTCCTGACTCCGGATGAGCGATTCGACCTCATCCAGGATGCCGAACGGGCCGCTCACGGTTCACCGAGCGGACTCGACGCGCGCGCGGTGTGCGCGCCTGGACCGATCTGGTTCCAGCAGGGGGCGATCGAGCACATCACCGTCGGTGCGGCGCTCCACCTCGTCGTGGCCGACTCCGGAGTGCGGGGCCGCACCCGCGAGGCCGTGGCGGCTGTGCGGGAAGTGAGACGATCGGCTCCATCGGTCTTCGACGCCGCGGTGTCGTCGCTGTCGGCCCTGACGACGCTCGCCCGCACGCACATCTCCGCGGGAGACCTCGCCGGACTCGGGGCGGCGTTGAATGCCGCGCACCGTCACTTGGGCACCCTCGGCGTCGGTGACCCCGCTCTCGACCACCTCGCCGCGGCGGCTCGCGCGGGCGGATCCCCGGGCGCGAAACTGACCGGTGGAGGGCGCGGCGGATGCGTCCTGGCACTCGCCGACGACCCGGAGCACGCCGCGGAGCTCGTCGCCCGGCTACGCGCGGCGGGCGCTCCCGCTGCCTGGACCACACACATGGAGATCGCATGACCGTCGCGACCGCGCGCGCACACCCCAATATCGCGCTGGTGAAGTACTGGGGCAAAGCCGACGCGGCGTCGAACCTGCCCGCGACGGGCAGCCTGTCGATGACTCTGGACATCTTCCCGACCACGACCACCGTCCGCATCGTCGACCGCGACCACGACCGCGTCGTGTTCAACGGCGCGGAGCGCGAGGGCACCGTCCGCGATCGCGTCGTCCGCTTCCTCGACCACGTCCGTCTCCTCGCGGGTCGCGAGGACCGCGCCGAGGTGATCACCGAGAACACCGTCCCCTCCGCCGCGGGCCTGGCGTCCTCGGCGTCCGGATTCGCCGCACTCGCGCAGGCAGCCTCGACCGCGTACGGCCTTGCGCTCGATGACCGCTCGCTCAGCCGCCTGGCGCGGCGCGGCTCCGGCTCCGCGGCGCGCTCGGTCATCCCGCGCTTCGCGGTGTGGCACGCCGGATCCGACGAACAGTCGTTCGCCGAGCCGGTCCAGGCGCCGCCCATCGAGATGGTCATCGCCACCGTCGACGCACGGGAGAAGGCCGTCTCCAGCCGCGACGCGATGCAACGCACCGCGATGACCTCGCCGTTCTACCCGGCGTGGGTCACCTCGACGGCGCAGACCCTGGAATCGGCGCTCGAGGCCTGCCGCTCCGGTGACCTCGAGCGCCTCGGACGCATCACCGAGACCAACGCCCTGCGCATGCACGCCGCGATCCAGGGCAGCGACCCGTCCATCCGCTACCTCACCCCGAGGAGCTGGGCGATCTTCGATGCCGTCGCGCAGCTGCGCGGCGAGGGCGTCCTCGCCTGGGCCACTGCCGACGCCGGACCGAACGTGTGCGTGATCTCACCGCCCGAGCACACCGCCGCGGTCGCAGAACGCATCGGTGCGCTGGCCGACGTCGTGATCGCACGGCCGGGGCCGGGTGTGCGTCTGCAGGAGACCGACGCGTGACCCCGACGCCGAACGGGTCGCTGGTCGTCCGCGTTCCGGGGAAGCTCTTCATCGCCGGCGAGTATGCGGTGGTCACCCCCGGGGAGCCGGCTGTGCTGGTCGCCGTGGACATGGGAATCACCGTCGCGCTCGATCCCGTGGCGCCCGTCCGCACCGTGCGTTCACGCGGATACCGGACGTTGGAGTGGACGCCGGCAGAGACCGGGATCGTCCCCGCGCATGCGGACCACGACCTCGACTACGTCGTCTCCGCGCTGAGCGTGCTCGAAAGACTGCGCCGCGAACGGGGGATCGCGTCGCGCGTGTTCGCGCTCGACATCGACAGCGGCCTCGACCACGGTTCGGGGCGGAAGTACGGGCTCGGGTCGTCCGCGGCTGTCACCGTCGGTGTCGTGCGCGCAGTGGGCCGCCATCTCGGCCTCGACCTGACGCCGACCGAGGAGTACCGCTTGTCGATGCTCGCCACGCTCGCCGTGGCACCCGATGCCAGCGGCGGCGACGTCGCCGCGAGCACGATGGGCGGCTGGATCCTGTACCGCTCCCCCGATCGACGACGACTTCTCGAGGAGAGTGCCGATGCCGCACTCTCCGCTCTCCTCGGGTCGCGTGCGTGGGATCTGGGTGAACTCACTCCGCTGCCCGCACCTGATGGTCTCGAACTGGTCGTCGGCTGGACCGGCCATCCCGCGTCGACACGGTCACTCGTCTCGGCCGTTCAGTCCGCGGTGATCTCGGGCGCGGTGGACCACGAGCGGTTCCTGGATGAGTCACGCCACGCCGTGTCGATGCTCCGTGATGCCCTCTGTGCCGCAGAGGGGCGGGAGGCCCAGGACGCCCTTCGGCAGGCGCGCGCTGTCCTCCGCGAACTCGGCCGGCAGAGCGGCGTCGAGATCGAGACGGCCGCACTGGGCCGAATGTGCGACATCATCGAAGGGCGGGGCGGTGCGGCGAAGCCTTCCGGCGCCGGCGGCGGTGACTGCGGAGTCGCCCTCGTCGATGCGGACGGTGACCGCGCGTCCCTCGAGGACGACTGGCGCGCGCACGGAATCCATCCGCTGCCGCTGGCGGTCTGGCAGCGAGAAGGGGACGATCGTGTCGGGTGATCGCAAAGACGACCATGTCCGGCTGGCGGCCGCGCAACAGACAGCGGGTCCGCGAAGGAACGGCTTCGACGACGTCGCCTTCGTCCACCATGCCCTGGACGGCATCGATGCGGACCGGGTGTCGCTGGACACTGACGTCGCGGGGTCCCGGTGGCGCCTGCCCTTCTACATCAACGCCATGACCGGCGGCAGCGACATGACGGGGGCGGTGAACCGAGACCTTGCGATCGCAGCGCGCGAGACCGGGGTGGCCATCGCTTCCGGATCGGTGAGCATCGCTCTCGGGGACCCGTCCGTCGCCCCCACCTTCCGTGTGCTCCGAGATGAGAACCCCGACGGCTACGTCATGGCCAACCTCGGCATCGAGCGCAGCGCCGATGACGCGCGGCGCGCGGTCGACCTCCTCGACGCCGACGCGCTGCAAGTTCACGTCAATGCCGTGCAGGAGACGGTGATGCCCGAGGGCAGCCGCTCCTTCTCGAGCTGGCCCGCCTCCCTCGAAGCGATCGTGTCCGCGGTGGACGTACCCGTCATCGTCAAAGAGGTCGGATTCGGACTCAGCGCACGGACCCTGCGACGCCTCGCCGACATGGGCGTGGCGAACGCTGATGTGTCCGGCAACGGCGGGACCGACTTCGTGCGGGTCGAGAACGAACGCCGTCCGCATCGGGACTACGCCTACCTCGAGGGGTGGGGCCAGTCGGCCGTGGCCTGCTTGCTGGAGGCGCCCGAAGGCGCACCCGACCTTCTCGCTTCCGGCGGGGTGCGCTCACCCCTGGACATCGCCCGCGCACTCGCCCTCGGTGCGCGCGCTGTGGGGGTTTCGGGCTCATTCCTCTCGGTCGTCCTCGAAGGCGGCGCGGAAGCGTTGCGCGACCGGATCGCGGACTGGACCACGCACCTCACCTCGCTCCTTGCCCTGCTCGGAGCCGAAGACCTCGCGGCCCTCCGGACCACCGACGTCGTCGTCGGCGGCCCCACCGCGCAGTTCTGCGCCGTACGAGGCGTCGACGTGTCGACGCTCGCGCAGCGCACCCTCGGAAGGAGCAGCAATGTCCGATGACCTCGTCACCCCCGTACCGACCCGCTGGGTCGGACCGCTGAAACTCACCGGTGACGTCACGGGCGAACAGAGCGTGCCGCTGGCCACCTACGAATCGCCTCTGTGGCCCTCGGTCGGGCGTGGCGCTCGCATCTCGCGCCTGGTCGAGGACGGCATCCGCATCTCCGTCGTCGACGAGCGGATGACGCGCTCGAGCCTGTTCGTCGCGCCGTCCGCCGCGGCGGCTGTCGCCGCGTCGCGCGGACTCGCCGCCCGCTTCGACGATCTCTGCGCGGTCGTGGCCGCGCAGAGTCGACACGCGCGACTCATCGACATCGACACGGAGATCGTCGGTCACCTGCTCTTCGTCCGATTCGCCCTCAAGACCGGGGACGCATCGGGGCACAACATGGTGACGCTCGCGGCGCAATCGCTGATGGAGACGATCCTCGCCTGGCATCCCGACTTGTCCTACGGCTCGATCTCGGGAAACTACTGCTCCGACAAGAAGGCGACCGCCGTCAACGGACTTCTCGGTCGCGGCCGCAGCGTCGTGGCGGAGATCCTCATCCCCGAGGCGCTCGTGGCAGATCAGTTGCGCACCTCCGCGTCGCGCATGGTCGAACTCAACACCCGGAAGAACCTGGTCGGATCGACCATCGCCGGCGCGCTGCGCTCGGCCAACGCGCACTACGCCAACATGCTGCTGGCGTTCTATCTGGCGACCGGGCAGGACGCGGCGAACATCGTCGAGGGGTCACAGGGCATCACCTACGCCGAGGAACGTCCCGAGGGTGCGCTGCTGTTCTCCTGCACGCTTCCCAACCTCATCGTGGGTACCGTCGGCAACGGCAAGGACCTTCCCGGCGTCGATGCTGCGCTCGAGCGACTCGGCTGCCGAGGTCTGGAGGAATCCGGCGCCGGTGCCCGCCGCCTGGCGGGACTGATCGCCGCGACCGTGCTGTGCGGAGAGCTGTCTCTGCTGGCCGCTCAGACCAATCCGGGAGAATTGATGCAATCGCATGTGCTCATGGAGCGCCGCGCAGGAGGCAAGGCATGAACAACCCACCCGTCATCGGAATTCACGACCTCGCGGTCGCCACGGGCGCGCGTGTGCTCGATCTTGCCGACCTGGCGCATGCCACCGGGGTCGAACCGGCGAAGTTCCACAAGGGTCTGGGGCAGGACCACATGAGCGTGCCCGCACCGGACGAGGACATCGTCACCATGGGTGCGGATGCCGCCGCACCCATCCTCGAGCGTCATGGCACGGACGGCATCCGGACCCTGCTGTTCGCCACCGAGTCGGGTGTCGACCAGTCCAAGGCCGCGGGGGTCTTCGCCCATCGCCTCCTCGGTCTGCCGTCGGCATGCCGTGTCGTCGAACTCAAGCAGGCCTGTTACGGCGGAACCGCCGCTCTTCAGATGGCGATGGGGATCGTCGCCCGCGACCCCCGCGAACGGGTCCTGATCATCACCAGCGACGTCGCACGGTACGGCATCGACACGGCCGCCGAGCCCACGCAAGGAGCCGGCGCCGTCGCGATGCTCGTCGCCGCCGACCCGGATCTTCTGGAGATCCCGGGGCCTACCGGGGTCTGGACCGCCGACATCGACGACTTCTGGCGTCCCAACGACAGTGACGTGGCCATGGTCGAGGGCAAACTCTCGATCGATGCCTACCTCGACGCCTTCACCGGCGCGTGGGACGACTACCGTGCACAAGGCGGCGTGGACATCTCGGAGATCGACCGATTCTGCCACCACCAGCCGTTCACGCGGATGGCGGAGAAGGCGCATCGTCGGCTCGGCGAGCACACCGGTGTGGATCTCGGCCTCGAGTCGTTCCTGCCCTCGACCCGCTACAACCGACGGATCGGCAACAGCTACACCGCGTCGTTGTTCTTCGCGCTCGCGGCCGTCCTCGACGCCGATGAAGACCTCACGGGCGCACGCATCGGGCTGTTCAGCTATGGATCCGGCGCCGTGGGCGAATTCTTCACCGCCGTGGTCCAGCCGGGGTATCGCGAGCTGATGCGGCGTGATCGCACCGAGAAGCTGCTCGACGCACGTGTTCCGATCTCGGTCGAGGACTACCGTGCACTGCACCGCAGCGTCCCGCGCGACACCACCGCCGACCTCACCGTGGCGCCCGAATCACCCGGTGGGTTCCACTTCGCCGGCATCGCCGGACGAGCGCGACGCTACACGCGAGACTGAGTGTCTCGGACGCCCCCGCTGCCCCCGCTACGCGGCGGGGGCGTCCTCGTCCTCTTCGGCCCGGCTCGACCGGATCGGGTGGCCCTGCGTCGTCAGGCAGCGACCCGACGCGAGGTCCCACTTCCAGTCGTGCAACGAGCACGTCAGGACCCCGTCTTCGATCTTCCCCGTCTTCGTGAGGTCCGCACGGAGGTGGGGGCATCGACGCTGCACCACCCAGTCACCCAGCTGGACGTCTTCGGTCTGGTCCGATTGCTCCGCGTACCAGTTCTCGACGTACTCGATTCGGTCACGCGACAGGCACTTCAGGAATGTGGTGAGGAACTCGTTGAACTTGCCACTGCGACCGACCTCGAACTGCATCGAGAGGAAGATCGAGTTCGACCAGTCGATCTCATGGTCGGCGATGTTGGTGGAGACCAGGTCGGCCGGGATCGTGTACCAGTACACGCACTCCTCCCCCGCGTACTCCCGCACCTTCGCCTTGGGGAAGTCGACCACCATGTCCAGCTCGCCGATGCGGAAGCGCACGTTGCCGCCGACGCCGTTTCGGATCGTCCGGGCACGCCGGAGCAACGGTTCCCACCACGCCTTGAGAGCCGCGAGCATCTCGTCGGGGGGAAGCACATCGGCGCGCGAGGCCTCCTCCGCCCGGATCTCGTCCTGTCGCGAATCGCGCTGCTCGGCGAGGTAGGCCCATTTGTCGTCGAAGATCCGATCGATCTCGGCCTCGGTGTACAGCGTCTGCGTCACCGAGAGATCGCCGTCGACGATCTCCACGACCGTGCCGGGGACGAACTCGTACCCCTTCTGCTCGGGACGTTCCTTCTTCATGTGTTGCAGGAATTGGCGCTGGTCGGTGAAGATCGAGTCGCCGTCGAGCCCCGTGCCGTTGTAGCGGAACAGCTCCTCGCGCAGGAACATCGGCGGACCCGCCATCGGAAAGACATGGGGCGCGTCGACCTTCTCGATGTAGTACATCGCGCGCTTGTTCTGCGCGTCCCGTTTGAGGGCGGCGAAATTCTGCTTCGACGCCTGCGGCAGGTCGTAGACCATCGGCCACCAGATCGCTCCCGAGACCTGGGTGAAGTACGCCTCCGGCTTCGAGAACGCCATCAGCCTCTCGAGGTCGAGAGGGTGCGAATCGTTCTGGTTCAGGATGCTGGCCGTGCCGTCGGCGACCGAGAGCGAGGAGTCGCCGATCGGTCCGTCCGAGGGCGCACGCAGCGGAGTGATCATGATCTTCAGGTCACCGTACTCCAGCACCTCGCCGGCGCGCGTGTGCACGATGTTCTGGTACCCGAGGCGGCGAATGTCGACCTCGAGGTCGTCCGTGGGATACTCCGGCAGCAGAACGCGGATGTCTTTCGGGACGAAGCGTTCGAGCAGCGATGGATCGAAGTGGTCCCGATGCCGGTGCGAGATGTAGAGGAAATCCGCCGCGCCGAACCGCTGCCAGTCCAGGCCACGGTTGTCGGGGAAAGGGAACCACGAACCGTAGAAGCTCGGGCCGATGACGGGGTCGCAGAGGATGCTGCCGCCGGCCGTCTCGATGAACATCCCGGCGTGGCCGAGGCCCGTGATCCGCATGACTTCCTCCTGTGTCCGAACGCCCTCGATTCTACGGCTCCCCGACCTGGAGACCGCCGTACGCGCCCCGGGCGGGACGATCACTCCGTCACGAGTGCGCGGATGTCCTCGGCGTCCAGGGCACGAGCGAAGAGATCGTCGTCGTCGAGCACAGCACCGAACAGCCGTGCCTTGCGCTGCTGCAGCGCCCTGACCTTCTCCTCGATCGTCCCGGCTGCGATGAGGCGGTACACCATGACCTGACGGGTCTGTCCGATCCGGTGGACGCGATCGATCGCCTGCGCTTCGGCCGCCGGGTTCCACCACGGGTCCAGCAGCACCACCACGTCGGCGTCGGTCAGATTGAGCCCGAAGCCGCCTGCCTTGAGGCTGATGAGGAAGACGGGGTCGCCGCCGTCGCGGAATTCCTCCACCACGCGACCCCGTCCGGTCGTTGAGCCGTCGAGGCGCGTGAAGGTCAGGCCCGCCGAGCGCAGCGCGACCCCGGCGAGGTCCAGGAAGGACGTGAACTGGCTGAACACCAGTGCGCGGCGCCCCTCGGCGACGACCTCCGACAGCTGGGTGACCATCGCCTCCAGCTTGGCGGACTGCCCGGGGGCCGCGGGATCGACCAGGCGCGGCGCCAGGCTCAGCATCCGCAGCAAGGTCAACGACCGGAAGACGATGAATCGATGTCGATCCAGGTCGTCGAGGAGACCGAGGATCTTCTGACGCTCCCTCTGGAGTGTCAGATCGTAGATCGCACGGTGCTCGGGCGAGAGTTCGATCCGGATCACCTGCTCCTGCCGGTCGGGCAGGTCACCGGCGACCTGAGCCTTGGTCCGCCGCAGCAGAAGGGGCCTCACCCGGCGACGAAGCCGCTCGAGCCGTGCCGTGCGGAAAGCGCCCCCTTCGGCGTTCTCGGGTACTTTGCCCTTCTCGATCGGTCCGATGTACTCCTCG
Source organism: Microbacterium xanthum (assembly GCF_034531355.1). Classification (NCBI taxonomy): domain Bacteria; kingdom Bacillati; phylum Actinomycetota; class Actinomycetes; order Micrococcales; family Microbacteriaceae; genus Microbacterium; species Microbacterium xanthum. Next base: position 130,853 of record NZ_JAWHUE010000004.1, on the reverse strand, counting down.
CGGAAGCGCCGCGCCGACGGGAACAACCCCGGGGAGGTGAGCGAGAGCAGCGCCTGCAGTTCCGAGAGGCTGTTCTCCAACGGTGTTCCGCTGAGCGCGAAGAGCACCTCTGCGCGCAGCCGGGCCGCCGCGCGGTGGATGCGCGTGGCGGGGTTCTTTACGAACTGCGCCTCGTCGAGCACGACCCATCCCCACTCGCGGGCGGCGAAGGCGTCCTCATCGAGGCGAAGGACCGTGTAGGAGGTCACGACGAGGTCGACGTCGTCGTGGGCGCCGAGACCGCCGACGGCGGCGACCACCGCGACCCGCAGGTCCGGGACGAAGCGCGCAGCCTCCTCCACCCATGTCGACAGCACGCTCGTCGGCGCCACCACCAGCGACGGGCCTGCGGCCCCCCGTGCGCGACGCACTCCGAGCGCCGCGAGCACCTGGAGGGTCTTTCCGAGCCCCATGTCGTCGGCGAGGATGCCACCGAGGCGATGATCGGCGAGGAACACCAGCCACGACATCCCCTGCCGCTGGTACGGCCGCAGCGACGCGCGAACCTCGCGCGGCACCGGGACCTCCGGCACCCTGTCGGTGTCACGCAGGGTGCGCGCCGCCGCCCTCCAGGACGACGCCGCCTCCGACTCGTGGGCGAGGTCCTCGAAGTCGCTCCACAACGCGAGCTGATGACGGCTGATCCGGGGGCCGGCGTCCCACTCGTCGAGGCCGAGCGACTCGTCGATGAGTTCGCGCAGCCTGTCCAATGACGGGTGGCGGAGGGAGAAATACGCGCCGTCGGCGAGCATCATCTTGCTGCGTCCCCGCGCGAGCGCGGTGAACAGCGACGTGAACGGGATACGCCGGCCGTCGACCGTCACCTGGATGCCGAGGTCGAACCAGTCCGGATCGCTGGACTCGACGGTGCTGATGCGGATGCGCGGGTCTCCGCGCAGCTCACGGTGACGACGCGCGTCACCGTCGATCTCGACGCGAACCCCATCGATGTCCTCCAGTGCCGGCAGCAGCGCCGTCGTGAACTCCGCCGCGGCGACGCCCCGGAAGACCACGTGGGCGGCGAGGGGCTCGTCCGTGACATGCCGCCACGCGTCGTGCACACGGTCGAGCACCTCGGCCGCGACACTCTCGTCATCCGGTGAGGAATCGCCTTCCGAGCGACCGAAGGGCTGCGCCGGAACACCCGGCGCCGTCCAATCGCACCGGACGACGACGCGGTCGAGCTCCCTCGCGTCCACGCGCAGTCGGAGCGACGGTGGGGCGGTCGGCGGCAGATCGACCCCCGCACCGGTGCGCACGGCGAGGCGGCGGGCCAGGGCCGGGGCGTACTCCTGCAGGAACTCCCCCGCATCGTGCGCAGGGATCGCAAGTGCGCCACCCTCCGCCAGCATGCGCCGGGACACCTCGTCCAGGGCGGCGGGGGCCAGCACGACCGCGGGGTGATCGTCGACGACGTGGAACGCGTACACCCCGGACCGGCCGACGGGACGCACCCGCTCCGGGGCGAACCGCTCGTCGTCGATCTCGACGTCCGCGAACACCCGAAGACCGCCGTCCGCCTCCCGCTCGATTCGCAGGGCGGAACCGGCCCGGGATGCCAGTGCCACCGCACGGGACGCCCGAGTGCCGACGAGGGGGATGCCGAGCGCACCCGCTTCGGCCAGGTGGGGCCACAGCAGAGAGGACTCGATGCTGTCGAGGACGAGCCACTCCCCCAGATCGGAATACGTCGACAGCGCGCGCACCTCCCGCGCGATCCCGTGCAGCTCAGCGAACCAGCGAGCGTGGGCCGCGACCCACGGACCCCCAGGGCGACGCAACGCGTCCCACCCGACATCGCCCTGGATCCACGACCCCGTACTCGCCCCCGGCACAGCCGGCCGCAACCCGACCACGACGTCTCTCGGTCGTCGCAGCACTGAGCCCGCCGTCGCGGGTTCGAGGCGCATCGGCCCCCAGTGGCTGGATCTGGTGCGTTGGCGGAGGTCGACGAACAGCGCCAACGGAGTCCCGGCTGTCGCCGTGCGCCGACTCGAGAGCACGTCCCGCCAGTGGGCAGCGGTCCCCTCGCGTCCACGCGCTTCGCCGGGTGTCCTCGACATGGGACCATCCTGCCCGGGGGCGACGACAGCGCTCAGACCGAGCGGGCCACGCGTGCCAGGATCCCGTGCACGAACGAGCCGGAGTCGTCTGTGGAGTATTCCTTGGCCAGTTCCACCGCCTCATCGATGGCCACCGCGGTGGGGACCTCGTCGTTGAAGACGATCTCCCACACGCCGATCCGCAACAGCGCTCGGTCGACGGCGGGCATACGGGCCAGCGACCAGTCGCGGGCGTGGGTGGTGATCTGCTCGTCGATCTCGTCGCGGTTGTCGATGATGCCGTCGACGATGTCGCGGGCGTACAGCCACGAGGATTCCCTCGCAGGCTCGTTCGCGGCCCGCCGCGCCTCCACGGCGAGCATCGCGGGCAGCTCGTCGCCGCGGACATCGCTCTGGAACAGGATGTCCAGGGCGCGTTTGCGGGCTTTGGTGCGGGCGCTCATCCGACGGTCAGTTCACGCGGCCGAGGTAGTCACCCGTGCGGGTGTCCACCTTGACCTTGGTGCCGGTCTCGAGGAACAGCGGGACCTGGATCTCGTAGCCCGTCTCGACGGTGGCGGCCTTGGTGCCCGCCGACGAGCGGTCGCCCTGCAGGCCCGGCTCGGTGTAGGTGATCTCGAGGACGACGGAGGCCGGCAGGTCGAGATACAGCGGCGTGCCGTCGTGAAGGGCGATCGTCACCTGCAGGTTCTCGAGCATGAAGTTCGCGGCGTCGCCGACGGTGGCGGCCGGAACGTTGATCTGGTCGTAGTCGGACATGTCCATGAACACGAAGCTCTCGCCGTCGTTGTACAGGTACGTGTAATCGCGACGATCGACGTTCTGGATGTCGACCTTCGCACCGGCGTTGTAGGTACGGTCCACGACCTTGCCCGACACGACGTTCTTCAGCTTGGTCCGCACGAAGGCGCCACCCTTGCCGGGCTTGACGTGCTGGAACTCCACGACGCTCCAGAGCTGTCCGTCGATGCTGAGCACGACGCCGTTCTTGATGTCTGCGGTGGATGCCATGAGGTGAAGAGTCCGTTCGTTGGGTGATCGCGGGCGCTCAGCGCCGGTCCGACGTTCGATTCTAGAGGATCGCGGGGCGCGCCGCCGATCAGCAGCGGGTCGGTGAGAGGATGAGCTCGATCAACGCGGTCACGGCTTGTGCGTATCCAGGCACCCCGGCGCCGACGACATGCACCGACGCGACGTCCGCGACGTAGGAATGGCGACGGAAGGACTCTCGCGCGCGCACATCGGAGATGTGCACCTCCGCGACCGGCAGGGCGACACCCGAGAGGGCGTCTCGGAGGACGACCGAGGTGTGGGTGAGCCCGCCCGGATTGATGACGATGCCGGAGCAGTCGGTGCGCGCGTCGTGGATGGCGTCGATGAGCACACCCTCGTGGTTGCTCTGCACGGCGCGGACCTCGAAGCCGTGCCCGGCGGCGGCCTCGGCGACGGTCCGCTCCACGTCGGCGAGCGTTTCCGTGCCGTAGATCTCCGGTTCGCGCGTGCCCAGCAGATTGAGGTTGGGCCCGTTGACCAGGAGGAGGCGACGAGTGCCGATATCGGTCACTCCCCGACCTCCTGATATGCGGCGAACAGGAGGGACTCATCGGGTGCTTGCAGGACGGTGGGCTTGGCGATGTCGTCGAGCACGATGAAACGCAGCATGCCGCCGCGGCTCTTCTTGTCGCGCTGCATCGTCGCGAGCAGCTGGTTCCAGGCGCCGGCGCGATAGGTCATCGGCAGGCCGAGGGATCCCAAGACGTCGCGGTGGCGCGCCACCGCCTCGTCCGAGAGGCGTCCGGCCAGGCGCGAAAGCTCGGCGGCGAAGACCATCCCCACGGAGATCGCTGCACCGTGACGCCAGCGGTACCGCTCGGCGTGCTCGATGGCGTGCCCGAGGGTGTGGCCGTAGTTCAAGATCTCGCGCTGGCCGGCTTCGCGCATGTCGGCTCCCACGATGCGCGCCTTCATGTCGATGGCCAGTTCGAGCGATCGACGGAAGGCATCGCTCCGCGGATCGACCGCCGCCCGCGGGTCCGCCTCGATGAGGTCGAGGATCTCGGGCGCCCAGATGAATCCTGCCTTCACGACTTCGGCATAGCCGGCGACCCGCTCGTGGTCGGACAGCGTCTCGAGCAGATCGAGGTCGCAGAGGACGGCGTGGGGTGGCCAGAACGCCCCCACGAGGTTCTTGCCCTCGGCGGTGTTCACACCGGTCTTGCCGCCCACGGCAGCATCGACCATCCCGAGCACCGTCGTGGGGACCTGCACCACGGCCACGCCGCGCAACCAGGTCGCGGCGACGAACCCGGCCAGGTCGGTCACCGCGCCTCCTCCGAACCCGACGACGGCGTCCGTCCGCGTGAAATCGGCCTGACCGAGCACCTGCCAGCAGAAGGCGGCCACCTCGATGCGCTTCCCCTGCTCGGCATCGGGGATCTCCGCCAGGAGCACCTCCCGGTCGGTCATGAGCTGCAGACGCAGCTTCTCGGCCTCGGCCGACAGGGTCGGCGGGTGCACGATCAGCACTTTCCGGGCGGATGCCGGAAGCGTCTCGCCCAGGCGCGCGAGGACCCCCGCCCCGACCGTGATGTCGTACCCGGCGTCGCCGGACACGGAGATGGTTGTGATCTCGCTCATACGTCCTCCTCGTCGCGAACCCACTGCGCGATCGCCTCGACGACGCGTTGCAGCGGGCCATGGGATGTGTCGAAGGTGCGGTCGGCCAGTCGACGATAGACCGGCTCGCGCTCTTTCAAGATCGCCTCCCAGCGGGCGAGGCCGTCGTCGTCGCCCAGCAGGGGACGCGCCGTCCCGGATACGCGGGCGGCGACCACTCGCGGCTCGACGGTCAACAGCGCCACACGGTGGCCGGCGAGGTCCGTCTGGGTGTCCGCATCCAGCACCGCGCCGCCGCCGAGGGAGACCACGCCGCCTCGGGCGAGTCCCGCCGAGACGGCCTCCCGCTCCCACGCCCGGAAGACGTCCTCGCCGTGCTCGGCGAAGATCTGCGGAATGGGGCCGTGGGCGCGGATGACGGCGGTGTCGCTGTCGTAGAAGGGCCGGCCGAGGGCCTTGGCGACTTTGCGTCCGATGCTGGTCTTTCCCGCACCCATCGGCCCGATGAGAACGAGGGAAGCCGCCGTCATACGTCCAGGAGTGCGCCGTCGCTCACGGCGGTGGAGCGCAGCGTCTCCGGGATCGACGCGATGTACGCCTCCAGGTTGCGCCGCGTCTCGGCGACGCTGTCGCCGCCGAACTTCTCCAGGACGGACTCGGCCAGGACCAGTGCGACCATCGCCTCGGCGACGACACCCGCGGCCGGCACCGCGCACACATCCGATCGCTGGTGGTGCGCGGACGCGGTGTCGCCCGTACGGACGTCCACGGTGCGCAACGCATGCGGCACGGTGGCGATCGGCTTCATCCCGGCGCGGACCCGCAGGGTCGTGCCCGTCGACATGCCACCCTCGGTTCCGCCCGCGCGGTCGCTCGAGCGGGTGATGCCGTCCTCGGCGATGAACAACTCGTCGTGCGCGCGAGAGCCCCGCCGGCGGGTGGTCTCGAAGCCGTCACCGATCTCGACGCCCTTGATGGCTTGAATACTCATGAGCGCCTGGGCGATCTTGGCGTCGAGCTTGCGGTCCCACTGCACGTGGGAACCGAGCCCCGGCGGCAACCCGTAGGCGAGGACCTCCACGATGCCGCCGAGGGTGTCGCCGTCTTTCTTGGCCGCGTCGACCTCCTCGACCATCCGCGCACTGGTGGCCTCGTCGAAGCAGCGGAGCGGATCGGCGTCCAGGGCGTCGACGTCATCGGGCGAAGGAAGGGCGGAGTCCTCCGGAGTACGCACCGGGCCGATGGAGAGAGTGTGGCTGACCAGCCGGATACCCAACTCCGACAGGAACGCGCGCGCCACCGCGCCCAGGGCCACTCGTGCGGCCGTTTCGCGTGCGCTGGCTCGCTCGAGGATCGGGCGGGCTTCGTCGAAGCCGTACTTCTGCATACCGACCAGGTCGGCGTGACCGGGGCGGGGGCGGGTCAGGGCGGCGCCCCGGCCGCGCGAGCGTTCGGTCAGGGCGACCGGCTCCGGGCTCATCACCTCGACCCACTTGGGCCATTCGGTGTTGCCGATGCGCAACGCGATGGGCGAGCCGAGACTGAGTCCGTGACGCACGCCGGCGGAGATGTTCAACTCGTCCGCCTCGAACTTCATGCGCGACCCGCGGCCGTAGCCGAGCTTGCGCCGAGCGAGGTCGGCTTGGATCGCCTCCCGGGAGATCGGGACTCCGGCGGGGAGTCCTTCCATCATGGCGACGAGTTCGGGGCCGTGGGATTCGCCGGCCGTGAGCACGCGGAGCATTGGTCTAGTCTCCCACGACCGCGAGCCGCATTGCTGCGACGACGTCCGCTTCGCGCGGGAGAGCGGCGTCGGGGTCTCCGCCCCGGAAGATCCTGACCTGCCGGACGGCCTGGTGCAGGAGCATTCCGAGCCCGGAATGGGCGTCGGCGCCCTGCGCGTGCCAGGCGGCGGCGAGGCACGTCGGCCAGTGACCGTACACGGCGTCGAACAGGGTCCCACCGGCGGCGGCGAGACCGTGGGCGAACTCGGACGGGACCGCGGCGTCTCCGGGCAGCGTGGCCACCGTCAACGGCACCGCGTCGTGCCGGCCGGCGAGCGATCCGACGGTCACACGAACACCGATACGGGATCCGAGCTCGACGAGATCCTGCGCGGCCTCGGGCCGTCGGGCCACGACGTCGACCCGCTCGGCCCCGGCCAGCTGCAGGGCGACGAGCGCCGAGGTGGCCGTCGCGCCGGCCCCCACGATGCGCGCCGCGGCCACCTGCGCGTGTCCGATCTCCGCGAGGGCCGCGACGATCCCACCGATGTCGGTGTTGAAGCCGACGGGCCCGTCGGCGTCGAACACATACGTGTTGACGGCGCGGGTGAGTTCGGCCCCACGGTCCACGCGAGCGGCGGCCGCGAAGGCGACGGATTTCAAGGGCATCGTCAACGACAACCCGCGCCACTCGGCGCCCAGTCCCGCCACGCTCGTCGTGAACGCCACGTCGTCGACGCGGCGCCGTCCATACGACCAGTCCAGCCCGAGGACGCCGTACGCCGCGGCATGCATCTGCGGCGACCGGCTGTGCGCGATCGGGTCGCCCCACACCGCCAGCCGACGACCGCTCAGCACCCCGAGTCCGGGTTCTCGCTACACCAGTCGCGCCACTGCTCCACCGCGACCAGATGGTCGGCGTAGGTGTTCGTGAAGACGGTCTCCCCCGTGTCGAGGTTGACCGTGACGAAGTACAGCCAGGGGCCGTCAGCCGGATTCATCGCCGCGTCGATCGCGACATCACCCGGGTTCGCGATCGGACCGATCGGCAGGCCCGGGTGGACGTAGGTGTTCCACGGGTTGTCGTCGGTGAGCGCCTCTTCGGAGGAGCTGACCGTTCCGTCGTCCTCGCCGATGCCGTACTGTGCGGTCGAGTCCATCTCCAGCCGACCGAAGGTCTCTTCGTTGTCCGGGGCCAGTCGGTTCTGGATCACACGCGAGACCTTGTAGAAGTCGTCCTCCTCGCGAGCCTCGCGTTGGATGATCGACGCGATCGTGAGGATCTCCTCACGATCCTCCTCCGGCACGCCCGCCGCGTCGAGGGACACGATCGCCCGGTCGACCATCGTCTGAACGACGTCGGCGGCGGTCGTGTCCGGGTCGAACGTGTACATCGCCGGGAACAGCCAGCCCTCGAGGCTGTCGGCGGACACGCCGTACTGCGACGGGTCGGCGACGGCGGCTTCGAAATCCTCCAGCGGGATCCCCGTGCCCTCCGCCAACAACGGCAACGATTGTTCGACCGTCAGTCCCTCCGGCAGCAGGGCCGAGTTCTCGAGCTTGTTCTCGGGATTCTGCAACGCCTCCAGTGCGGCCTCAGAAGTCATCATCTGCTGCAGTTGGTAGACACCCGGATAGAAGGTCGGGTTCTGGCCGGTGTCGACGAGCATGTCGTAGAACGCGTCCGGTGTCTTCGTGACCCCGGCGTCGAACAATGACTGGGAGATCGGCCCGCCGGTATCGCCGGACGAGATGGTGACCAGCGCCTCCCCCGTCGCCATCCCCGGCTCGTAGTCGGCCGGCTCCTGCCAGCCCATCACGTCGCGGATCTGCTCCTCGTAGGTGGACCATACATACAGGCCGGCTCCGGCGAGGCCACCGAACAGGACCAGAACCACGCCGAAAGCGATCCAACCGCCCACGCGCCGACGCCGCCGCGTCGGCGGGGGCGGAGTCGTGCCGTGATCCTCCGTCGTGCCGTTGCCGGTGAAGAGGTCCTCGAGGGACTCCCGCGGAGCCGCAGGTCGGGCGTCGTCGTCGCGACGCCGGCTCGCGGGAGCGCCTTCCGGGGTGCGCAGATGCGGTCGTTCATCGGCAGGCCTCGACGAAGGCGCCGGCGCAGGTGCCGCCTCCGGCGTCGCAGGATCGCCTGTCGCCCGGTCATCAACCGGTGCCGAGGCCCGACGCGCCGCGGCCTCGCGGGCCGCGCGGCGCGAGACGGGAACCTCCGGCTCCGTCGGCCCGGCAGCCGCGCCCTCCCCCGGGCTCTCCCGTTGCGGGTCCCGCCGTCGAGGGTCGGGAAGTTTGTCGAAGAGATCCGCGAACGGATCGTCGAAGGATGACGACGACTGTGGCATCAGGTGCTCTCCTGCACCGGGGGGACGGGTGTACCTGGGGGGCGACCGGTGCTCTTCTCGACCTCGAGGGCCTGCTGGAGCAGGACCACCGCGGCGACTTGATCCACAATCGTACGAGACGACTTCTGTGATCGGCCCGCGCGGCGCAGCTCCGCGTGGGCCGACACGGTGCTCAGGCGTTCGTCCACCAGCCGGATCGGGAGGTCCGTCCCGGCCGCGACCTCCCGGGCGAAGGCGCGCGCGTCCGTTGTGGAGGCGGTCTCTTCGCCGCGGAGGTTCATCGGCAGGCCGACGAGGATCTCCACGGCGCCGAGCTCTCCGGCAAGGGTGATCACGCGCGCGACCGCGGCGTCGCCCCGGGCAACCGTCTCGACGGGCGTCGCCAGCATGCCATCGGGGTCGCACCGGGCGACGCCCACGCGGGCCCGGCCGACATCGATGCCGAGCCGGACCCCGCGTCGGAAAGTCGTCATGCCGCGCGCAGGGAGTCGACGATCGAGGTGAGCGCGGCGGGGATCGATGCCGCGTCGGACCCGCCGCCCTGCGCGACGTCATCACGCCCGCCGCCGCCGCCACCGAGCACACCGGCAGCGCCCTTGGCCAAAGCACCGGCTTTGGCTCCTTCGGCACGCGCGGCCTCGTTCGTGGCCACCACGACCGTCACGCGATCCCCGACCGTCGCGGCCAAGGCCACCACCGCGGCAGCCGAACCGAGACGATCTCGCACCTGCAGCGCCAGGCTGCGGACGTCGTCCGCCGAGGCCGCGGTCCCGATCGTCTCGGCGACGACGCGGACCCCGCCGATGTGTTGCTGCTTCTCGACGAGCGACGGCGCCCTCTCCGTGAGCGCCTTCGCCTCGAAGGCGGCGATCTTCTTCTCCGCGGCCCGGAGGTCGGCCGCCAGCTCGGCGATACGCGCGGGGAGCTGATCCCTCGGCGTCTTCAGTGACGTCGACAGCTGGGACACCAGCGCACGCTCGGCGGCGAGTTGACGGAACGCGTCGAGGCCGACGAGGGCTTCGACGCGCCGATTCGAGGCGCCGACCGACGCTTCCCCGACCAGACTGATCAGACCGACCTCGGCGCTGCCGGAGACGTGGGTGCCCGCGCAGAGCTCGCGAGACCACGGTCCGCCGATGTCGACCATGCGGACCGTGTCGCCGTACTTCTCTCCGAACAGCGCCATCGCGCCCAGATCCTTGGCTTCGTCCAGCGGCAGGACACGCGTGGTGACCTCGAGGTTGTCCCGCACCGCGTTGTTCGCGATCTCCTCGATCTCGGTCTTCGTCGCCTCCGAGAGCTGCTGCCCCCAGGTGAAATCGAAACGCATGTATCCGGCGCGGTTCAGGGAACCCGCCTGCGTCGCGGACGACCCGAGGGTGTCGCGCAGCGCGGCATGGACGAGATGGGTCGCGGAGTGCGCCTGCCGCGCGGCGCGACGATTCGCGGCGTCGACGACGGTCGTGGCTGCCTGCCCGACACCGACCTCACCGGTGACGACCTCCACGGTGTGGCTGATCAGACCGGGGACCGGACGCTGAACGTCGAGCACATCGAGCTCGTATCCGGGCCCCACGATGACGCCCTTGTCGGCGACCTGGCCACCCGACTCGGCATAGAGCGCTGTTTCGGCGAGGATCACCTCGGCGACCTGACCGTTGAGGGCGCGATCCACCGAGACGCCGTCCACGAGGACGCCCAGCACCGAACTCTCGGTCTCCAGGTCGGTATAGCCCGTGAACACCGTCTCGCCCTTCGCACGGAAGTCCCGGTACACACTGTGGTCGGCGATCGCGCGCTTCCGACTGCGAGCGTCGTCCTTGGCACGCTGGCGCTGCTCCTGCATCAGCGAGTCGAACGCGGCGCGGTCCACGTCGAGACCGGCTTCCTGCGCGATCTCCACCGTCAGGTCGATGGGGAAGCCATACGTGTCGTGCAGCAGGAAGGCCTCGGACCCCGCGAGCGTCCTCCCCCCGGAGTCCCGGGTCTGCGACATCGACAGATCCAGGATCGTCGAGCCGGCGGCGAGGGTGCGCAGGAAGGTCTCCTCCTCGGCGAACGCATATGCCGAGAGTCGCGAGTAGTCCGTGTCGAGCCCCGGGTACGACTCCTTCATCGCATCGCGGGACGCGGCGAACAACTCCGGGAAGGTCGCCCCGTCGACGCCCAGCAGGCGCATCGCGCGGATCGCCCGCCGCATCAGACGGCGCAGGATGTATCCACGTCCCTCGTTGGAGGGGGTGACCCCGTCCGACAGGAGCATCAGCGAGGATCGGATGTGATCCGCCACCACCCGGAACCTCACATCGTCCTCGTGGTCGGCGCCGTACCGACGGCCCGACAGGTCGACGGCACGATCGAGCACCGGCCGAACCTGGTCGGTCTCGTACATGTTCTCGACACCCTGTTTCAAGAAGGCGACCCGCTCCAGGCCCATGCCGGTGTCGATGTTCTTCTGCGGCAGCTCACCGACGATGTCGAAATCGAGCTTCGACCGCACGTTCGTGATCGCGTACTGCATGAACACGAGATTCCAGATCTCGACGTAGCGGTCGTCATCCGTGGCGGGGCCGCCGTCGACGCCGTACGCCGCACCGCGGTCGAAGAAGATCTCCGAGCACGGCCCGGCCGGACCAGGCTGTCCGGTGCTCCAGTAATTGCTGTCCTTGCCGAGGCGCTGGATCCTGTCCGGCGAGATACCGGCAACGGACTTCCACAGCGACTCCGCCTCGTCGTCGTCCTCGTACACCGTGACCCAGAGGTCCTTCTCGTCGAAGCCGAGGCCGCCGTCGGCGTCGCTGCGCGTGAGCAGCTCCCACGCGTAGCCGATCGCGCCTTCCTTGAAGTAGTCCCCGAAGGACCAGTTCCCCATCATCTGGAAGAACGTCCCGTGTCGAGGGGTCTTGCCGACCTCCTCGATGTCGTTGGTCCGGATGCACTTCTGCACGTCGGCGGCGCGCGGATACGGAGCCGGGACCACACCCGTCAGATACGGAATGAACGGCACCATCCCGGCCACCGTGAACAGCAGCGACGGATCGCTCGTGACGAGAGAGGCCGAGGGGACGATCGTGTGACCGTTCTCCTCGAAGTAGTCGAGGTAGCGCTGGGCGATGTCAGCGGTCTTCATGCGGTCCTTCTGCAAAAGGATGCCCGACCGGTGCGATCGGGCATCGATGGATCTGGGCGGATCAGTCGCCGGCGGATGAGTCGGCGGCGACGCCCTTGGTCGTGGCGACGGCCTCGGCAGCAGCGTCGGCGACGCTCTCGACGATGCCGGCGATGCGAGTCTCCTGTTCGCGATACGCGTCACCCATGCGATCGGTGAACTCGCCGATGCGCGCATCGATCTCCGCGAGCATCTCGTGTCCGCGCGGGTCCTTGTTGACCATGTGGGCGACGACGAAGCCGCCGGCGACTCCGAACGCGAACCAGACGAGGTTCTTCATGTCACGATCTCCTTCGGTCTCCTGCCGCTCCATCGTAGGCGGTGGAGGCGGGCGGTGGGGACGACGAAGGGCGCCGGGTCTCCCCGACGCCCTTCGTACGGATGCCGTTGACGGCTTCGCCGCTGTACTGCGCAGCGCTCAGCGCGCTGCGTACCGGTACCGTTGACGGCTTCGCCGCTGTACTGCGCAGCGCTTAGCGCGCTGCGTACCGGTACCGTTGACGGCTTCGCCGCTGTACTCCGCAGCGCTTAGCGCGCTGCGTAGTACTCGACGACCAGCTGCACGTCGCACACCACGGGCACCTCGGCGCGCTTCGGGCGGCGCACCAGACGGGCCTGCAGCTTGTCGAGTTCGACCTCGAGGTAGCCGGGGACCGGAGGCAGAACCTCGGCGTGACCGCCGGCGGCCGCGACCTGGAACGGCTCCATGCCCTCGCTCTTGGGCTTCACGTGGATGAGCTGACCCGGCTTCACGCGGAACGACGGACGGTCGACGGTCTGACCCTCGACCATGATGTGACGGTGCACGACCAGCTGGCGGGCCTGCGAGGTGGTCCGGGCGAAGCCGGCGCGCACGACGAGGGCGTCGAGACGCATCTCGAGCAGCTCGACCAGGTTCTCACCCGTCAGGCCGTCCTTGCGGCGGGCCTCGTTGAAGGTGTTGCGCATCTGCTTCTCGCGGATGCCGTACTGCTCGCGAAGGCGCTGCTTCTCACGCAGACGGACGGCGTAGTCGCTGTCCGCCTTGCGCTTGTTGCGACCGTGCGGGCCGGGCCCGTACGGACGCTTCTCGAGGTAGCGGGCGGCCTTGGGGGTGAGCGCGACGCCGAGCGCGCGCGAGAGGCGGACCTTGCGGCGGTCCTGGGACTTCGTAGCCACGAAGACTTCCTTCCGATGACGTGGCCGCGTCTTTCGCGGCTCACGGACGTATCGCCCCCTCCTCGCCCGATCCGAACTGCACGCCGGGGCACGCCGGATGGTTGTCTGAGGAGAGAGGGGATGCCCGAAAACTCATGTTTCGAGCCGATCGATCTTATCAGACCGCCAACCGGAGGTTCAGTGACCGTTCTCGTCCGCAAGGATGCGGCGGATCTTGTCGACGCGCGCGCCCAGATCGCGTTCGTGCCCTCGCGCGGTCGGCTCGTAGTACCGACGCCCGCGCAGCTCATCGGGAAGGTACTGCTGTCGGGCGACACCGACCTCGGTGTCATGGGGATAGAGGTAGCCGCGACCATGACCCAGTCGTTTGGCTCCGGGGTAGTGCGCGTCACGCAGATGCAGGGGGACACGACCGAATCCCCCGGCCCGCACGTCCGCGATCGCCTGGTCGATGGCCAGGTAGGCGGCGTTCGATTTCGCGGCCGTGGCGAGGTAGGCCGTGGCCTCGGCCAGGGGTATGCGCCCTTCCGGCATCCCGATGAACTGGACGGCGTCGGCGGCAGCCACCGCGACGGGCAGCGCCTGCGGATCGGCGAGGCCGATGTCTTCCGACGCAGAGATGATGAGGCGTCGTGCGATGAACCGCGGGTCCTCCCCCGCCTCGATCATGCGTGCGAGGTAGTGCATCGCCGCGTCCGCGTCGGAACCCCGGATCGACTTGATGAAGGCGCTGATGACGTCGTAGTGCTCGTCGCCCTGCCGGTCGTAGCGCAGCAGCGCCCGGTCCACAGCCGCGGCGACGTGCTCCGCGGTGATCTTCGGGCGCTCGGTATCGTCGGTCGCCTCGTCGGCCGCCGGCTCCTCGGCCGGGCCCTCCCCGCGGTCGACGGCGGGGCGTGCGAGGACGGCGGCCGCTTCCAGCGCCGTCAGCGCGCGGCGAGCATCGCCCGAGGAGAGCCGCACGAGCGCGTCGCGCGCGTCATCGTCGAGCTCGACCGCGCCGGCCAACCCGCGCGCGTCGCCCACGGCGCGGTCCACCAGCAGAGCGAGGTCGGCATCGGTCAGCGGCTTCAGCGTCAGCAGGAGCGACCTCGACAGCAAGGGCGAGATCACCGAGAAGGACGGGTTCTCCGTCGTCGCGGCGATCAGGACCACCCATCCGTTCTCGACACCCGGGAGGAGCGCGTCTTGCTGGGCCTTGGTGAAGCGGTGGATCTCGTCCAGGAAGAGGATCGTGGACTGGCCGTACAGATCGCGCTGCGTGAGCGCATCCTGCATGACCTCCCGCACGTCTTTCACGCCTGCGGTGATCGCCGACAGCTCGATGAAGCGCCGTCCCGACGAGCGAGCGATGGCCTGCGCGAGGGTCGTCTTGCCCGTTCCCGGCGGGCCCCAGAGGATCACCGAACTGGAACCGGCGGTCGCCGCGTCGGGATCGGCCAGAGCGACCAGCGGCGAGCCCTTCCGCAACAGGTGTTCCTGACCGGCGACCTCATCGAGCGACGCGGGACGCATGCGGACGGCCAGGGGCGTCTGCCCTTGGAACAACGCCGACGAACTCATCCCGCACAGGCTACCCGTCGCCGCCGACACCGCACCGCGCACGAAGGGACGGACGGGAGGTGGCTCGAGCCGCGCGCGGTCACGGATAGGATCGACCCGGCCTGCGGGCCGAGAGGAGGACCGGTGCCCAGGAACGATCGCAGGAACCGCGAAGAGCGCCAACGCACACGTCTCTACGAGGCGCGGCGCCGTTTCCACGACGACCGCATCGCGCGGCGCACGCGCGACAACCTCGTCGCCGGCCTCGGCGGCGGCGTCATCCTCGTCGCGATCATCTCCTTGCAGACGCTGTACTTCACCGCCGGCCCGGGCGCACCGACACCGGAGCCGACCGGAGCCGTCGTCACCGACCCGGCCCCTTCGCCGTCCCCGTCCTCGAGTGACCGGTCGCCGACGCCGGAGACCTCCGCCACCCCCTGACCGGCACCCTTCCCAGGGGTCGGCACGTACTAGGCTGTCACCGTCCATCCCCCGAAGGCGGCCGCGTGCCGTGATGAGGTGCTATCCGTGACTGCCGCAGCAGACTCTCCCGTCGACCCCCAGACCTCCGACACCCCCGAGCGCGAGGCCGGTCCCGCCGTGCCGGCTCCGCCCACCCCGGCCGCCGTGCGGAGCACGACCCCCGCTGCGGAGCCCGCAGTGGCCGACGCGGCCGCCGCGCCGGAGACCACCGACCAGCCATGGGGACGCGTCGATGATGAGGGCACCGTGTCGGTGCGCGAGGGCGATGCCTGGCGCGTGGTCGGACAGTATCCGGACGGAAGCCCGGCGGAAGCTCTCGCCTACTTCGAGCGCAAGTACGCCGATCTGGCCAGCGAGGTGACACTGCTCGAGGTGCGACACCGTCGCGGCGGCGCCTCCGCCTCCGACCTGCGCGCTGCTGCGGCGGGCGTGATGATCAAGACCGAGGGCGCTGCCGCGGTCGGAGACCTCGCCGGGCTCACTTCTCGACTGCAGGCGCTCATCGCCGATCTGAGCGCCGCCAGCGAGACCGAAGCCGCCGAGGCCAAGCAGGCCGTGGACGATGCCGTGGCCGAGCGCACGCAGATCGTGGAGAAGGCCGAGGCACTTGCCGCACGCGATCCGCAAACCGTTCAATGGAAGCAGGCGTCAGCGGAGATGTCCGCCCTCTTCGATGAGTGGCAACAGCATCAGCAGAACGGCCCGCGCCTGCCCAAGTCGGCCGGCCAGCAACTCTGGAAGCGGTTCCGCGAGGCCCGCTCCACGGTCGACAAGCACCGGCGCGAGTTCTACGCGCAGCTCGACGAAGCGCACAAGGCGGTACGCCAACGGAAGAACCGCCTTGTCGAGCGCGCGGAGGCGCTCGCGCCGCAGGGTGAGGACGGTATCGCCGCCTATCGATCCCTGTTGGACGAGTGGAAGGCCGCCGGCCGCGCCGGCAAGAAGGCGGACGATGCCCTCTGGGCGCGGTTCAAGGCCGCGGGCGACGCGCTCTTCCAGGCGCGTTCGGAGCGCGCCGCCGCGGACGCCGAGGCTTCCAAGGAGAAGATCGCCGCGAAGAAGGAGCTGCTCGCCGAAGCCGCGCCGATCGCCGACGAGTCG
This sequence comes from Microbacterium xanthum, assembly GCF_034531355.1. Taxonomy (NCBI): domain Bacteria; kingdom Bacillati; phylum Actinomycetota; class Actinomycetes; order Micrococcales; family Microbacteriaceae; genus Microbacterium; species Microbacterium xanthum. The sequence continues at coordinate 114,601 of NZ_JAWHUE010000004.1, read as the reverse complement.
GATCTGTCCAAGGCGCGTGCGCTCCTGACGGGTGTTCAACGGCGTTGGGATGAGATCGGTCGCATCCACCCCCGCGAAGCGGAACGCGCCCTGGACGACGACCTGCGAAAGATCGAGCAGAGCGTCCGCGCCCGCGAGGATGCCGACTGGAAGCGGAACAACCCCGAGACCAAGGCCCGTGCAAATGACATGACCCGTCAGCTGCACGACGCGATCGCCAAACTCGAGCAAGACCTCGTCGATGCCGAAGCCGGCGGCGATGCTCGCAAGATCGCTGCCGCCAAGGACGCGCTCGAGGCGCGCCGAGGGTGGCTCCGAGCGCTCGGCGGCTGAGACACCGTCCACAGATCACGACATCCGCCGCTCCGACGGATCCCTCCGGAGCACACTGGGGTCGTGACCACGCGCTTCCTCTACTTCGCCGGTTCCGACCTGTCTCCTGCCGAGTTGTCGGCGGCGCGCTTGGACGGGCACATCGTCGAGGTGGGCGAGGCGTACATGCCCTTCGACGCCGTGGAGACGGCGGAGTTGCGCGCGCGATCGCTGAGCGCCGTGGCGCCGCCGTCGCTGACGATCAGCCACCTCTCCGCCGCGTGGGTGCACGGCGGACGCGCGGAGCCTCCCGCTCGGCACGCGGTGTGCCGCACCGAGTCCTCACGCCTTCACCACGTCTTCGATCGACGGCGTGTGCTGCACGATCGCGCGATCCCCGCGGCCGATCGCGCACGGATCGGCGGCATCTGGGTCACAACCCCCGCACGCACGCTCGCCGATCTCGCCCGAAGCGCGGACGAACACCAGCGCGCGGCAGCGCGTGCGCTGGCCCGGGTCGCGCCCGAGGCGGTGGCCCCGGCTCTGGCATGGATCGAGGCGCGAGAACGGCTACCGCATCGACGACGTGCCTCGGCACTGCTGACGGCCCTTGCGTCGGTCAGGAGGACGTGACGCGATAGACGTCGTACACGGCGTCGACCCGGCGAACGGCGTTCAGGACGCGGTCGAGGTGGACGATGTCCCCCATCTCGAAGACGAACTTGCTGATGGCCAAGCGATCGTTGGAGGTCGACACCGACGCCGAGAGGATGTTGACGTGATGTTCGCTGAGCACCCTGGTGATGTCGCTGAGAAGGCCCGAGCGGTCCAGCGCCTCCACCTGGATCTGGACGAGGAAGACGCTCTTGGACGTCGACCCCCACTCCACGTCGATCAGACGCTCGGGATCTTGCATGAGCGACTTCACGTTCGTGCAGTCAGCGCGGTGGACGGACACCCCGCTGCCGCGCGTGATGAATCCGACGATCTCGTCGCCGGGGACGGGCGTGCAGCACTTGGCCAGCTTGACGAGGATGTCCGGTGCACCGCGAACCAGGACGCCCGAGTCGCCGGCACGAGGCTGGCGGGAGCGTCCGACGATCGGGATGTCGATCGGCCCGGTGGCGGTTTCCTCGGCGGCCACGAGAGCGGTGACCTTCTCGATCACCGACTGCGTCGAGACATGACCCTCGCCCACCGCGGCGTACAGCGCCGACACGTCCTCGTAGCGCAGCTGCTGGGCGACTTCGGTGAACGAGTCCTGGCTCATGAGGCGTTGCAGGGGGAGATTCTGTCGTCGCATCGCTCGGGCGATCGACTCCTTGCCCTGCTCGATCGCCTCTTCGCGCCGCTCTTTGGTGAACCATCCGCGAATCTTGTTGCGCGCGCGCGTGCTCTTGACGAATCCGAGCCAATCCTGACTCGGACCGGCATCGGGATTCTTCGACGTGAAGACCTCCACGACATCGCCGCTGGTCAGCTCCGTCTCCAACGGCACGAGCCGACCGTTGACTTTCGCGCCCATCGTCCGGTGGCCGATCTCGGTGTGGACGGCATAGGCGAAATCGACCGTGGTCGCCCCGGAGGGCAAGCCGATCACACGACCCTTCGGCGTGAAGACGTAGACCTCCTTGGCGCCGATCTCGAAACGCAGCGAGTCGAGGAATTCGCCGGGGTCGGCGGTTTCGGCCTGCCAATCGGAGATGTGCGCGAGCCAGGCCATGTCGGCGTCGACGGCCTTGCCGTCCGCCTTGCCTCCGGCGATCTGCTCCTTGTACTTCCAGTGCGCCGCCACGCCGTACTCCGCCTGCTGGTGCATCTCGTGGGTACGGATCTGGATCTCCACCGTCCGGCCGCCCGGGCCGATCACCGTCGTGTGCAGTGACTGATAGAGGTTGAACTTCGGGGTGGCGATGTAGTCCTTGAATCGACCGGGGAGCGGCGTCCAGCGCGCGTGGATCGATCCGAGCACCGCGTAGCAATCGCGCACGCTTCCCACGAGGACGCGGATGCCGATGAGGTCGTAGATGTCATCGAACTCCCGGCCGCGCACCACCATCTTCTGGTAGACGGAGTACAACTGCTTCGGTCGTCCCATCACCCGCCCGCGGATGCGGAGATCGCGAAGATCCGAGTCCACCGCGTCGATGACGTTCTGCACGTACTGCTCGCGCTGCGGTGTCCGCTGCTTGACGAGGCTGTCGATCTCGGCGTAGAGCTTCGGATGCAGCACGGCGAAGGACAGATCCTCGAGTTCCGACTTGATCGTCTGGATGCCGAGACGGTGCGCCAGCGGCGCGTAGATCTCGAGCGTCTCCGTGGCCTTCTTCGCGGCCTTGTGCGGTGGGACGAAACCCCAGGTGCGGGCGTTGTGCAACCGGTCTGCCAGCTTGATGACCAGCACACGGATGTCCTTCGACATCGCGACGATCATCTTGCGGACCGTCTCGGCCTGGGCACTTTCGCCGTACTTGACCTTGTCGAGCTTGGTGACGCCGTCGACGAGCATCGAGACCTCGTCGCCGAACTCGGCGTTCAGCGCATCGAGCGGGTAGTCGGTGTCTTCCACCGTGTCGTGAAGGAGGGCGGCGGCGATGGCCTTGGGGCCGAGACCCAGCTCCGCGAGGATCTGCGCGACGGCGAGCGGATGCGTGATGTAGGGCTCGCCACTCTGGCGTTTCTGCCCCGCGTGGGCCGCATCCGCCACCCCGTAGGCCCGCTCGATGATCGTGAGGTCGCTCTTGGGATGATGGGTCCGGACCGCGCGGATCAGGGTCTCGACGTCATCCCGCCGGGCCGCGCGCGAGAAGATGCGCGGCACCAAACGGCGCAACGACGACTGCGCGGGAGGGGCGGCTTCGGTCATCGGATCTCCTCCCCCGCGACGGGTCCCCTCATCCTACGCCCGGGGTCGGCCCTCACGCGCCGGCCGGTGAGCCCGCGAGTACGCGGGCCTCGCGCACCTTCTCGTCGCGGGCCTTCATACCCGGCTCGTTCTCCCGGAACAGCGAGTACAGCGGCGCCGCGACGAAGAGCGTCGAGTAGGCCGCGACGATGATGCCGACGAAGATCGACAGCGAGATATCGCTGAGGGTCTCCGCCCCGAGCCACGGGCCGATGAACAGGATCGCGCCGACGGGCAGGATCGCGACGACGGTGGTGTTGATCGAACGGACCAGCGTCTGGTTGACGGCGAGGTTCACGGATTCCCCGAAGGTGCGGCCCGAGATCTCGCCGTCTTCGCTGGTGTTCTCCCGGATCTTGTCGAAGACGACGGTGGTGTCGTACAGCGAATAGGCGAGGATCGTGAGGAACCCGATGACCGCCGCGGGCGAGATCTCGAAGCCCGCGAGGGCGTAGATGCCGACCGTGATCACCAGCACGTCGACCAGCCCCAGGATCGCGGCCGCCGACATCTTCCAGGTGCGGAAGTAGAGCGCGAGGATCAGGAACGTGAGGGCGAGGAAGATCGCGAGCCCCCACAGGGATTGACGGGTCACGTCCTGTCCCCAGCTCGGGCCGATGAACGAGGTCGTCACCTCCGCCTCGGGCACGTCGTAGGCGGTGGCCAGTGCCGTGGCGACGTCACGGGTCTCGGCATCGGTCATCTGGTCGGTCTGGACCCGCACGGCGCTGTCGCCGACCGTGGTCACCTTCACCGTCGCGTCCGGAACGACCTCCTGGACGGCGTCGGCAGCGAGCGACTGATCGGGCGAGGACAGACTGGAGACGGTGAACTGCGACCCGCCGGTGAACTCGATCGAGAACTGGATCGGACGGAACAGCGGCACCAGCGCCGACCCGATCACGAGGACGGCCGCGATGATGAACCACAGGCGACGGCGGCCGACGAACGGGAAAGACGTCTTGCCGGTGTACAGGTCGTTTCCGAGCTGGCTCATGGAGCGCATCAGTCGTCCCCCTCCTTCGAGGTCGTGGCCGGGGTCGCATCTGCTGCGGCAAGCTCGGCCCGCTTGCGCTCGGCGATGGTCTGACGCTTCTCGGCTTCGTGCCGTGAGCGTCCTGCCCGCTTGGCCGCGCCGCCACGACCGCCCTGCGCGACGGGGGCCCGGAACTGCGCGCGGCCCCGGTAGACCGCCCCCAGTGCTGCGGGATCCATGCCCGAGAGCGGGTGGCCCGATCCGAAGAAACGCGTTCGCGCCAAGAGCTGCATGACCGGGTGGGTGAACAGGATGAAGATGAGGATGTCGATGGCCGTGGTCAGGCCGAGAGTGAAGGCGAAGCCCTTCACCGTCGCGTCGGCGAGGATGTACAGCACCACCGCGGCGAGGATGTTGATCGACTTGGAGATGTAGATCGTCCTCTTGGCGCGCGACCATCCGTCTTCGACGGCCGTCGTGATCGACTTGCCGTCACGCAGTTCGTCGCGGATGCGTTCGAAGTAGACGATGAACGAGTCCGCGGTGAACCCGATCGCGACGATGAGGCCGGCGACGCCGGCCAGCGAGAGCCGGAACCCCATCCGCCAGGCGAGGATCGCGAGCATGATGTACGTCAGCACCGCCATGACGGCCAACGACGCGATGATCACGAAACCGAGCGTGCGATACACCAGCAAGGAGTAGACGGCCACGAGGGCGAGGCCGATCAGTCCCGCGATCAGACCCGCCTGGAGCTGCTGAGTGCCGAGGGTGGCCGAGATCGTGTCGGAGCTGACAACCTCGAAACTGAGGGGAAGCGCGCCGTACTTGAGCTGATCCGCCAGCACCTGCGCCGTCTCCTGGGTGAAGTCGCCCGTGATGCTGGGGTTGCCACCGAGAATGACGGAATTCATCTGCGGGGCCGTCAAGACGTAGCCGTCCAGAACGAAGGCGAACTGGTCCAGCGGTGAGGTCGCGCCGAACAGGCGCTGGCTGATCTCGCCGAAGACGCGGGTGCCCTCGTCGTCGAATTCGAGGTTCACCGCCCACCGGTTGGTCGTCTGCTCCAGGCCGGAGCTGGCATCGTCGATCGATGAACCGTCCAGTTCCACCGGGCCGAGGATGTACTTGACCGTGTTGTCGGCGTCGCAGGTGATCAGCGGCTGGTCCGCCGGAGCTGCGGCCGGGTCGTTCGCGGGGTCGTCGCAGTCGTAGGCGAGGAACTCGGCCTGGAGCGCGGGCGTGATCCAGTTGGTGTCGCTGCCGTCGGTCGGCTCGATGCTCGGGGTCGCCTCGAGCGTCGGGTCCGGGGTCGGGTACGGTGTCGCGTTGCCGTCCTCGCCGATGTAGGTGTTCGGCGCCGCCCCGGCGAACAGCACGGCCCGCAGCTGCAGCTGAGCCGAAGCCTCGATGCGCTCCCGCGTCTGCTCGTCCGCCTCGCCGGGAATCTGGACGACGATGTTCTTGCCGCCCTCGGTGGTCACGTCAGCTTCGCCGACGCCTGACGCATCCACGCGCTGACGGATGATGGTGACCGCCTGCTGCATCTGCTCGTCGGACGGCTCCACGCCGTCCGCCGTCTGCGCCTCGAGAATGATCTGGGTGCCACCCTGCAGGTCCAGCGCAAGCTCAGGAGTCCACGAGCTCTCCTTGAACACGTAGACGCCGAGGGCATTGATGCCAAACAGGACGCCGGTGATGACCAGCAGTCCGATCAGTGCACGCCAGGCGTGCCGGACGGGGGTGGGTGTCGCCACGGAGGATCAGCTTTCTTCGGAGCGGGCCGGCGCCTGCTCAGGCGTCGGGCTTGCTCTTGTCGTCGTTCTCGCGGGCCTCGGTCTCGCGGGCCTCGCGTGCATCGTCGCTCAGCGACGAGATCTCACCGTCGGCGACTCCGGCGGCGTACTCCTCCTGGCTGACTTCGGCCTCGAGGAACTCGTCCTCGGTCACGACGCCCTCCGCGGGGTTGACCACACGGAGGATGGCCTGGCTGTGCACCTTGATCTCCACACCGGGGGCGATGGCGACCACGGCGGGCTGGTCGAGGTTCTCGCCGTCGAACTCGATGATCGTCCCGTACAGGCCTCCCTGCAGCAGCACCTCGGCACCGGGGATCGTCTGACGGGCCTTCTCCTCCTGCTCGAGCTTCTGCTTCTGCATCCGGCGGCGCGAGCTCCAGAACATGAAGACCAGGAGCAGGATCAGAAGGATGATCAGGCCGTAGTTGGAGAAGAAGAGCGCGAAGTCCATGGGCGAGGCGATGCCTTTCGTCGCGCGCGCGGACGCGCGGTTCATCGGGGTGGGGTCGGCCGGAGCCTCCAGAGATTATAGGTCATCGAATCCCAGTGCCACCTCGGCGTGCGGTACGCCGAGGTGTGCGTACGCCTCCGGGGTCGCGATGCGGCCGCGGGGGGTTCGTCCCAGGAAGCCGATGCGAACCAGATAGGGCTCGACCACCGATTCGATCGTCTCCGATTCCTCGCCGACCGTGACCGCGAGGGTGTTCAATCCCACGGGACCGCCTCGGAACCGCCGCACGACGGCGTCCAGCACCGCCCGGTCCAGTCGATCGAGCCCGATCGCATCGACGTCGTAGAGGTCGAGTGCGGCACCGACGTCCGCCACAGATGCGTCGGCGGAGCGGCCATGCACGACGAGGAAGTCTCGGACGCGTCGCAACAGACGATTCGCGATGCGCGGCGTCCCCCGGGAGCGTCGGGCGATCTCGGCGCGGGCCGTCGGCGGCAGGTCCACCTCGAGCGTGCGCGCCGACCGCGCGACGACTGCCTCGAGTTCGTCGTCGTCGTAGAACTCCAGGTGCGCGGTGAACCCGAACCGGTCGCGCAGCGGATTGGGCAGCAGGCCCGACCGCGTGGTCGCGCCCACCAGAGTGAACGGGGCGAGGTCGAGCGGGATGCTCGTCGCACCCGCCCCTTTCCCGACCATGATGTCGATGCGGAAATCCTCCATCGCCAGGTACAGCATCTCTTCCGCGGAACGCGCCATTCGATGGATCTCATCGATGAAGAGCACATCCCCGGGGACGAGGCTCGACAACAGCGCGGCGAGGTCGCCGGCATGCTGGATCGCCGGGCCGTTCGACAGTCGGAGCGTACGGCCGCTCTCCTGGGCGACGATCATCGCCAGGGTGGTCTTCCCGAGACCGGGTGGGCCGGCGAGGAGGATGTGGTCAGCCGGCCGATTCTGCATCCGGGCGGCATCCAGGAGCAGCTGCAGCTGACCGCGGACCTTCTGCTGCCCGATGAACTCGCCCAGGGAGGTCGGGCGCAGCGCTCCCTCGATGGCGAGTTCCGACTCGTCGGCGAGATGCGCGTCGACGGGGTTCTCACCGATCGGATCAGCCATTCACGTGCTCCTTGCGTGACGGTCCGAGCTGGGCCAGGGCGGCGCGAAGCAACCCGCCGACGGTGGCGCGGTCGGCGGTGGCGGTATCGGCCGCGACAGCCGAGGTGGTCTCGGCGGCCAGGCGCTCCGGCCATCCGAGGCCGATCAGAGCCTCGACCACCTGTGACGGCACGTCGGCGGCTCCGCCGGCCGTGCCCGCGGCGCCCTGCGCGGGCCGAGACGGTGCGAGCTTTCCCGCCAGCTGGACGACGATGAGTTTCGCCGTCTTGGGCCCGATGCCCGAGACCTTCCGGAAGGGAGCGTCGTCGTCGGCGGTGACGGCATCCGCGATCTGCGGCACCGTGAGGGTCGCCAGCACCCCGAGTGCGGACTTCGGCCCGACACCGGTGACACCCAGGAGCTGACTGAAGACGGTCAGCTCCTCCCGCTCCATGAAGCCGAACAGCGCCAGCGCATCTTCGCGCACGATGAGGGAGGTGTGAAGGTGCAGCTCATCGCCGAGGTGAGCGGCGCGCACCACCTGCGGGGTGACGGCGACGGCGAATCCGACCCCGCCCACGTCGACGACGACGCTGTCGGGTTCGGTGTGCAGCACGCGTCCGCGCAAGGAGGAGATCATGCCACCACCCTAGGCGCCCGCTTCGGAGGTATGTTCGAGCGACACGCTAGCGGCGAGTCGAGCGTTCCGCCTGCGCCCATGCGCGCTGCGCGGGTGTGAGGGGCGAGGCATCGGCCGCGGCGGCGGAAGTCCCCCGCCACGCGTGACACAACGCGAGTGCCAGCGCGTCGGCCGCATCCGCCGGACGCGGGAGGTCGTCCAGCCGCAGGACCCGCGCCACCATCGTCTGCACCTGCCGCTTGTCCGCCGATCCATAGCCGGTGATCGCGGCCTTGACCTCGCTCGGGGTGTGGGTCGCCGCGGGAAGCCCGCTCTCGGCCGCCAGGAGCAGCGCGACCCCGCTGGCCTGAGCAGTGCCCATGACCGTGCTGCGGTTCTGCTGCGCGAAGACGCGCTCCACAGCCACGACGCCGGGATCGTGTGCGGCGATGACCTCACGGATCCCCTGCGCGATCGCGGCCAGACGGACCTGAATGGGTGCATCGGATGCCGAGCGCACGACGCCGACGTGCACGAGCGAGGCCGAGCGATCGGGCCGGACATCGACGACCCCGATGCCGCACCGGGTCAGGCCGGGGTCGATACCGAGCACACGGAGGGTCACGCGTTCACGCTATGCGTCGACGCGCGCCCGACGCACCAGGCGCGCCCGCGCTCACTCGTCCTCGTCCTCCGCCAGTTCGGCCTGCACGTCGGGCGTGATGTCGACGTTGCTGAAGACGTTCTGAACGTCATCGCTGTCCTCGAGGGCGTCGATGAGTCGGAAGATCTTGCGGGCGGTGTCGGCGTCGACCTCCACCTTCAGGTTCGGTACGAACTCGACGTCGGCGGACTCGTAGTCGATTCCGGCTTCCTGCAGAGCGGTCCGGACGGCCACGACCTCCGAGGCTTCGGTGAGGATCTCGAAGCCCTTCTCGTGCGGCTCCACCTCTTCGGCGCCCGCGTCGAGGACGGCGAGCATCACGTCGTCTTCGGTCGTCCCCTCGTCCGACACGACGATGACGCCCTTGCGGGTGAAGTTGTACGCCACACTGCCGGGGTCTGCCAGAGTGCCGTTGTTCCGAGTCAGCGCGGTGCGCACCTCTGCAGCCGCACGGTTCTTATTGTCCGTGAGGCATTCCACCATCAGGGCCACGCCGTTGGGCCCGTAGGCCTCGTACATGATCGTCTGGTACTCGACGGCCTCGCCGCCGATCCCGGCGCCGCGCTTGATCGCACGGTCGATGTTGTCATTGGGCACCGACGTCTTCTTCGCCTTCTGCACGGCGTCGTACAGCGTCGGATTGCCTGCGAGGTCGGCGCCGCCGATCTTGGCGGCGACCTCGATGTTCTTGATGAGCTTGGCGAACGACTTCGCGCGTCGGGCGTCGATGACGGCCTTCTTGTGCTTGGTCGTCGCCCACTTGGAGTGACCGGACATACCCGCCATTCTATCGAGGCGCGACGGGCCGCGACCGCCGGGTCCGTCCGGCCGTGGCCATCATCGCGAGGAACAGCTCGTGGAAGCGTCTCTCACCCGTGACCTCCGGGTGGAACGCCGTTCCGAGGACCGCGCCCTGACGCACCGCGACGACTCCGCCGTCAGCAAGGGTCGCGAGCACCTCCACGCCGGGCCCGGATCGAACCACGAGCGGCGCGCGGATGAAGGACGCGTCGACGGGCCGTTCGCCGAGGATCGGCACCGACAACGCCGTCTCGAACGATTCGACCTGGCCACCGAAGGCATTGCGGCGCACGGTGACATCCAGGCCACCGAAGGTCTGCTGACCGACGATTCCGCCTTCGATCCGGTCGGCGAGCAGGATCAGTCCCGCGCAGGTTCCATAGACCGGCAGACCCGATCGGATCGCGGCGCGAATCGGGTCGGCGACCCCGAACGACCGGGCCAGCTTGTCGATGACGCTCGATTCCCCACCGGGCAGGACGAGGCCGTCGACCTCTTCGAGATCCTCCGCGCGGCGGACGCGCACCGCATCGGCACCGAGGCTCTGGAGGACCCGCAGGTGCTCCCGGACGTCGCCCTGCAGGGCGAGGACGCCGACTCGGAGGCTACCAGCCACGCTCAGCGAGGCGGTGGGGAGCGGGGAGATCGGCGACGTTGATCCCGACCATGGCGTCGCCCAGTCCGCGCGACACGTCGGCGATGACCTTCGCGTCGTCGTAGAACGTCGTCGCTTTGACGATCGCAGCGGCACGCTCGGCCGGATTGCCGGATTTGAAGATCCCCGAGCCCACGAAGACCCCGTCTGCCCCCATCTGCATCATCATCGCCGCATCGGCGGGCGTGGCGACACCGCCCGCGACGAAGAGCACGACGGGAAGGGATCCGGTCTCGGCGACCTCGGCCACGAGCTCGTACGGCGCCTGCAACTCCTTCGCGGCGACATACAGTTCGTCGCGGCTCATCGAGCGCAGGGCGTTGATCTCACCGGTGATCTTCCGGATGTGCTTCGTCGCCTCGGACACGTCGCCCGTGCCCGCCTCGCCCTTGGACCGGATCATCGCGGCACCCTCGTTGATACGGCGCAGCGCCTCCCCCAGGTTGGTCGCCCCGCACACGAACGGGACGGTGAAGCCCCATTTGTCGATGTGGTTGACGTAGTCCGCCGGGGACAGCACCTCGGATTCGTCGATGTAGTCCACGCCCAGCTGCTGCAGGACCTGCGCCTCGACGAAGTGCCCGATCCGCGCCTTGGCCATCACCGGGATCGACACCGACGCGATGATGTCGTCGATGAGGTCCGGATCGCTCATGCGGGCAACCCCGCCCTGGGCGCGGATGTCTGCGGGGACGCGCTCGAGGGCCATGACCGCCACCGCGCCGGCGTCTTCGGCGATCTTGGCCTGGTCCGCCGTGACGACGTCCATGATCACACCGCCCTTGAGCATCTCGGCGAGGCCGCGCTTGACGCGGTCGGATCCGGTGGCGTTGGTGGTCACGGGTGTCCTTTCGGAGGTCGCTCGGGCGACACAGACATGAACAGGTTTTGATCTAGGCCAAACGATATCATCGACACCGCGGCTGAAGCAGCACTGCGAGAGGATCAGGTCATGCACCGACACATCCAGGGGACGACCGCCGCGGAGATCGCCGCGAGCGTCCGATCCGGCATCGACCGGGGCGAGTTGCAACCCGGCGATGCCCTGCCTCCGGTCCGCGTGCTGGCGCTCGACCTGGGCGTGAACCGGAACACGGCCGTGGCCGCCTACCGTCAGCTCGCGGCCTCCGGACTCGTGGTCTCTCGTGGGCGCAGCGGCACGCGGATCGCCGCACCCACGGCCGTGGCTCAGGAAGGTTACGCCCACGACAGCGCCTTGCATGACCTCGGCACCGGCAACCCCGACCCTCGACTGATCCCGGACCTCTCCCCCGCTCTCGCCCGCGCCGGTGGTCACCCCGTGCTCTACGGCGAGCCGATGATCGACCCGGGTCTGGAGCACTGGGCCACCGCGTGGATGGCGGACGCGACGAACGCGGCACGGGCGCGCCTGACCGTCACGAGCGGGGCGGCGGACGCCGTCGAGCGGCTGCTCGCGCAAGCCCTCGCACGAGAGGACGCGATGGGCCTCGAGGATCCGTGCTTCCTCACGAGCAAGCACACCGTCCAGGTCGGTGGCTACCGCGCCGTGCCGATCGCCTGCGATGACGAGGGGATGACGGTCGCCGGGCTTCGCGACGCCCTGGCCGCCGGCGTGAGAGCCGTGGTGTGCACACCCCGGGCTCAGAACCCCTCCGGCGCGAGCGTCTCCGCCCGGCGCGCCCATGCCTTGCGCTCCGTCCTGGCCGCGCATCCGTACGTCCTCGTCATCGAGGACGACCACTACTCGCTTCTGTCCACGCGACCCTTCCACTCCGTCGTGCCGTCGGGCCACCGACGCTGGGCTCTCGTGCGATCGGTGTCGAAGTTCCTCGGCCCCGACATGTGTCTGGCCGTCGTCTCCTCCGACGCCGACACCGCGTCCGGGTTGGCCAGGCGCCTCACCCCCGGGACCACGTGGGTGAGTCATCTCCTGCAACGACTCGTCCATGCCCTTCTCTCGGATTCCGACGTACTGGCGGGGATCGACGACGCCGCGGCACACTATGCCGCCCGCAACCTGGCCTTCGTCCGTCTCCTCCACGAGCAGGGCGTCTCCGCGAACGTTCCGGACGGCCTGAACGCCTGGGTGGATGTCGGCGGGTCCGCGCGCGAGGCGGTGGGGCTGCTGATGCGGCGCGGTTGGCTCGCTCGAGGCGGCGATGAATTCACCCTCGCGGACGGTGGGGGGCCATCACGGTGGTTGCGACTGACGGTGCACGATCTGACCGACGAGGCGATGGAGCGCCTCGCACGCGACGTCGCCGCGGCTGCGCACGGAGCGCGGCGGGCGCACCTCGGAGTGGCATGATCGGACGGGTGAAGATCCTCTCCATCCAGTCCGCGGTCGCGTACGGCCACGTCGGCAACTCCGCCGCCGTCTTCCCGCTCCAGCGCATCGGCGTGGAAGTGCTGCCGGTCTACACGGTGAACTTCTCCAACCACACCGGCTACGGCGCGTGGCGTGGTCCCCTCATCAGCCCGGACGACGTCCGAGACGTGCTGCGCGGGATCGAGGAGCGCGGCGCGTTCCCCGACATCGATGTCGTCCTGTCCGGCTACCAGGGGGGTGAGGGGATCGCCGAGGTCATCCTCGACACCGTCGCGCGCGTGAAGGCGGCCAATCCGGCTGCGGTCTATGCGTGCGACCCCGTGATGGGCAATGCCAAGAGCGGATGCTTCGTCGCCCCGGCCATCCCGACGCTGCTGCGCGAGCGCGTCGTTCCGGCCGCCGACATCATCACCCCCAACCAGTTCGAGCTCGGATACCTCACCGCGACCGAGCCCGACGACGTGGCCTCGACCCTGGACGCGGCCGACGCGGCGCGCGCGATGGGCCCGCACACGGTGCTCGTGACCAGTGTCGAGCGGCCCGACCGGCCGGAGGGGACGATCGAGATGCTGGCCGTCACCGACGACGGCGCGTGGATCGTGCAGACACCGCGCATCCCGATGAAGGCGAACGGGTCCGGCGATGTGACCGCTGCTTTGTTCACGGCCCACCTGCGTCGAACGGGTGATGCCGCCGACGCGCTCGCACGGACGACCTCGAGCGTGTTCGCGCTGCTGTCGATGACCCACGAGTCCGGGGGACGCGAGCTGCAACTGGTCGAAGCGCAAGAGCACTACGCCTCCCCCCAGATGCAGTTCGACGTTCAGCGCCTCCGCTGACGCGATTCGGGGCCCCGCGTCGGACGGCCGCTCAGGGCCACGCGGCGCTGAGCGCCTCGCGCACATCGCCGAGCAACTGCGGCAACGCCTTGGTGCGTCCGATGATCGGGAAGAAATTGGAGTCGGCCCGCCAGCGCGGCACGATGTGCTGGTGGAGGTGTTCGTCGACGCCTGCGCCTGCGACCGCGCCTTGGTTCATCCCCAGGTTGAAGCCGTCGCATCGGCTGACCTCCCGGAGGACGCGCATGCCGATCTGCGTGAGCTCGCCGATCTCGGCGACCTCCTCGGCCGTGGCCTGGTCGTACGTGGCGACGTGACGATACGGGCACACCAGCAGGTGGCCCGAGTTGTACGGGAAGAGGTTCAGCAGGGCGTAGGCGGTGCGTCCTCGCGCGACGATCAGGCCGTCGACGTCGGACTTCGTGGGCGCCGCGCAGAACGGGCAATCGTCCCGAAGGACCTGGGGTCCGGCCTGGATGTAGGCCATCCGGTGAGGGGTCCACAAGCGCTGGAAGGCATCCGGAACGCCGGCGAACGAGGTGTCGCCGGTTGCCTCGGTTCCGCTCACGCGAGGTCCTCGGCGGTGTCCACCAGCACCTTCCCACGGATCGCGGCCAGGATGCGCTCGACCGCCGCATCGACGGGGACCGCGTTGTCCTGGCTGCCATCGCGGAACCGGAAAGACACCGCCCCCGCTTCGCGGTCCTGTTCGCCGGCGATCAGCTGGAGGGGGACTTTCTGCGCGGTGTGCGTGCGGATCTTCTTCTGCATGCGGTCGTCGGACCGGTCCAGCTCGGCGCGCACCCCGGCCGCCCGCAGCCGGTCGACGACGCTTTGGAGGTGGTCCGCATACTCCTCTGCCACCGGGATGCCGACGACCTGCACCGGCGCGAGCCACACCGGGAAAGCGCCGGCGTAATGCTCGAGGAGGATCGCGAAGAACCGCTCGATCGAGCCGAACAGCGCACGGTGGATCATGATCGGGCGGTGCTTCTCGCCGTCGGGTCCGGTGTATTCGAGCTCGAAACGCTCAGGCTGGTTGAAGTCGAGCTGGATCGTGGACATCTGCCACGTGCGACCGATCGCGTCACGCGCCTGGACCGAGATCTTCGGGCCGTAGAACGCGGCGCCGCCCGGATCGGGCACGAGCTCGAGCCCCGAGCCTTCCGCCACGCGGCGCAGGGTCTCGGTCGCAGACTCCCACAGGGTGTCGTCGCCGATGAACTTCGGGTTCCCCGGCTCCTTCGTGGAGAGTTCGAGATAGAAGTCGTTCAGCCCGTAGTCGCGCAGCGTCTCCAGGACGAATCGCAGACTGTGGACGAGCTCGTCCTCGACCTGATCCTCGGTGACGTAGATGTGGGTGTCGTCCTGGGTCATGCCGCGCACGCGCGTGAGTCCGGCCAGCGTGCCGCTCTTCTCGTAGCGGTAGACGCTCCCGAATTCGCTCAGTCGCAGCGGAAGCTCGCGGTAGCTGCGCCCGCGCGAGCGAAAGATCAGGTTGTGGAACGGGCAGTTCATGGGCTTCAGGTAGTAGTCCTGCCCCTGGCGGGTGACGTTGCCCTCGTCGTCCACGACCTCGTCGAGCTGCATGGGCGGGTACATGCCCTCCGCGTACCACTGCAGATGACCGCTGGTCATGAACAGGTCGCCCTTGGTGATGTGGGGCGTGTTGACGACCTCGTACCCGTTGGCGAGAAGTCGCTCACGCATGTACCGCTCGATCTCGTATCGGATGATCCCACCCTTGGGGTGGAACACCGACAGGCCCGGCCCGATCTCTTCCGGGAAGGAGAACAGGTCCAGCTCTCTGCCCAGCTTGCGGTGGTCACGCTTGGCCGCTTCCTCCAGCCGAGCCTGGTAGGCGCGCAGCTCGTCTTTCGTCGGCCAGGCCGTTCCGTAGATGCGCTGCAGCTGCGGATTCTTCTCGCTGCCGCGCCAGTATGCTCCGGCGACCCGCTGCAGGGCCCATCCGTTGCCGATCATGCGGGTGTTGGGCATGTGAGGCCCGCGGCAGAGGTCTTTCCAGACGGTCTCGCCGTCGCGGTCGACGTTGTCGTAGATGGTCAGCTCGCCCGCGCCCACCTCGACGCCTGCGCCCTCGGCGGCTTCGCCTCCGCCGGCCGCGGCGCCCTTCAGATCGATCAACTCGAGTTTGAACGGCTCATCGACCAGTTCCACGCGGGCTTCGGCGTCACTGACCACGCGCCGCGTGAAGCGCTGACCTTCGCGGACGATGCGCTGCATCTCTTTCGTGATGGCCTTCAGATCGTCCGGGGTGAAGGCCTCCGCCACGCCGAAGTCGTAGTAGAAGCCGTCGGTGATGGGCGGGCCGATCCCGAGATCGGCCTGGGGGCGGATCCGCTGCACGGCCTGAGCCAGCACATGTGCGGTCGAATGGCGCAGGATGTCCAACCCGTCGGGGCTGGATATCTCGACGGGTTCGACGACGTCGGAATCCTCGACGGCGGTGGCGAGGTCTACCAGCTCGCCGTTGACGCGCATGGCGACGATGGAACGGTCGGGGAACAGCGCGAAGCCGTCGGCGGGGTAGGACACGTCCGACGGAGGGGCAACGTCAGTCACAGGGAAACTCTCCAGAGGGTGGCTCGGATCAAGGCTACCGCCCGCACCGGATCGATCCGTCCAGATACGCGGAAACCCCCGGAACTCCGGGGGTTTCAGGTGGTGCGCGATACTGGGATCGAACCAGTGACCTCTTCCGTGTCAGGGAAGCGCGCTACCGCTGCGCCAATCGCGCCTGTGAAGGCTGTTCAGTTGTCATGCGAGGTGGCGACGGGATTCGAACCCGTGTAAACGGCTTTGCAGGCCGGTGCCTAGCCGCTCGGCCACGCCACCGCGTGTGGTTCGACCCACGTGTCGTGATCGCTGAAAAAACGATCCCCGCACTCGAGCGGATGACGAGACTCGAACTCGCGACCCTCACCTTGGCAAGGTGATGCGCTACCAACTGCGCTACATCCGCATTTCGTTCCCGGCTTCTCCCGGGCACTTGAAAGACTCTAACCCATTCCCTGGCACGCGCAAAACCACTCTCCCCCCGCGCGTGTCTCGGGCGGTGGTTCGAACCATGCCACGCGATCAGGTAGCATCGATATCCGGCCCGCAGGGTCGGCGGCTCTCCGGAGCCGAGGGCGATTGGCGCAGCTGGTAGCGCGCTTCCTTCACACGGAAGAGGTCGTGGGTTCAAGTCCCGCATCGCCCACCACGCATCCGGTATGGCCTCGACCTCAGGGCGGGGCCATACCGGATTTCACGCCGGCACGAGACCTGCTGCCAGCACTTCCCGCACGTCTTCTGCGACATGGTCGGCATAGTCGGTGACCGTGGAGAACGGGCCCGCGAGTTGCGCCTCGAGCGCGACATACTCTGCGATGCGTCGCGCGGTGCCTTCGCACACGCCCGCGTGGGCGACCAGCTCGGGCACGAGAGCGTCGACCACCGCGACCATCCGCGCCTTCGGACCGGCGATCCGAAGCGGTCGCAGAGCCGTGCGGACGATCACTGCATAGTCGGTGTGCATATGCTTCCTCCTTCCGGCCTCCACGGCGAGCGTGGGACGGAGACCGTGCGACCCTGCACGATCTTCTGACACACCCCTCACCCCAGGATCACGGCGTGTGCCAGCAGAACCATTCTAGCGGCCGAGGCCGGCGCGGGCTCGGGAATCGCCGATCACGCGCGCAATCGCGACCGTCGCGGCTCGCTCGGTCATCGGCCGACCGGCCAGCCGTACCGACGGTGGAGGACGTCTGCGACCCGCACGAAGCGATCGAGCTCGAGAACGGCGGCTTCGCGGCGCATGCCGGTCCGATGAACCACGTACACCTGGTCGACATCGACCCAGGAGGGCCGTCCTTTGGCGTCCCACGGACCGCTTCCCAGGGCGAGGTGGTCGCGGTCGCCGTCGCGGGGACGGCTGGTGAGTTTCACCGCGTAGACATGATCCGCGTCGCGTCGGCCGATCACCAGGACAGGGCGATCCTTCCCGCGGCCGTCCTTCTCCTCGTAGGGGACCCATGTCCAGACGATCTCCCCCGCGTCCGGCTCGCCGTCTCGGTCCGGCGCATAGGTGATGCGCAGGTCGGCCGCCCGGGGAGGGCGGATCTCGACGGTGGCCGTGCCGCCGGTGCGCCCGGGTTCCGGTGTGCGCGAGACGACGCCAGAGCGAGGGCGGACGAGACGGCCGACGAGGCCGGCGACAGAGGAGAGCAGATCGCGGCCGTTCACTCCGCCAGCCTAGCCCGTGAGATCCGCGGCACACGCGAAGGGGCGCCGTGGCCTGAACCACGACGCCCCTTTCCAAGCAGAGCGAGCTGCGAGGGTGTCACACCATCGCGTAGCCCTCTTCGCCGTGCACCGTGCTGTCGACGCCGGCGAGCTCGTCCTCGTTCTTGATGCGGAAGCCGATCGTCTTGTCGATCGCGAAGCCCAGGATGAAGGCGATCACGAAGGAGTAGATCAGCACGCCGACGGCCGCCACGACCTGGAGGATCAGCTGCTCGAAGCCGCCACCGAGGAAGAGACCGGTCTCCGTGGCGAAGAAGCCGAGGTAGACGGTACCGATGAGGCCACCGACCAGGTGGACGCCGACCACGTCGAGCGAGTCGTCGTAGCCGAGCTTCCACTTCAGCTCGATCGCCAGGGCGCACACCGCACCGGTGACGACACCGAGGAGCAGGGCCCAACCCGGGGTCAGGTTGGCGCAGGCGGGCGTGATGGCGACCAGACCCGAAACGGCGCCGGAGGCAGCGCCCACCGAGGTGGCCTTGCCGTCCTTGAGCTTCTCGACGATGAGCCATCCGATGATGGCCGCAGCAGTCGCGCCCAGCGTGTTGATGACGATGAGGCCGACGACGGTGTCCTCGGTGCCCAGCGCGCCCAGACCCTCAGCGCCGGCGTTGAAGCCGAACCAGCCGAACCAGAGGATCGACGCACCCAGCACCACGAGCGGCACGCTGTGGGGCTTGTTGATGCCCTTCTGGAAGCCGATGCGCTTTCCGAGCACGAGGGCGAGGGCCAACGCTGCGGCACCGGCGTTGATGTGGACCGCGGTACCACCGGCGTAGTCGATGACCTCCGTCGAGAAGCCGAAGCTGGTGCCGAGGTTGTAGACCCAGCCGCCGCCCCAGACCCACGCGGCGACGGGGAAGTAGACGACCGTGGCCCAGATCCCGGCGAAGAGCATCCACGCGCCGAACTTGGCACGGTCCGCGATCGCTCCGGAGATCAGCGCGACGGTGATGATGCCGAAGGTCGCGCCGAACAGCGCACCGACCAGGTCATCGCTCGACGCCGACGCCAGACCGAAGTCCGAGAAGGGGTTTCCTGCGAAGGCCCAGGTGCTGTCGACGCCGCTCATGTTGAACCCGTACAGGATCCACAGAACGCCGACCAGAGCCATCGCACCGAAGCTCATCATCATCATGCTGACGACGCTCTTCGCCTTGACGAGGCCTCCGTAGAAGAACGCAACGCCAGGCGTCATAAAGAGCACGAGTGCCGAAGCTGTGATCAGCCAGGCGAGATTTCCGCTGTCCATGAAGTTCCTCATCCATGTGTCTGTTACTCGAGTGCCCACAGACGCCGCAGTTCGGGTGGCAGCGATCGGTGGGACGAGCCCCAGTCTCGCGAGTGGGAGTTTCGGGCGGCGTGCGTCCGGTGTTTCGCGTGTGTTACGTCAACCGCGCGCAGGTAAACATCAGGTTTCACGACGACGGGAACAAGCCGTGAGAAGACTCCGACCTCTGGCGCTGGCTCAGGCCAACGTGGAGGCGACGAGGCGGGATATCGCGCGCAGGTACTTCTTGCGGTACCCACCCGCGAGCATCTCGTCCGGGAACACGGCGTCGAGCGCGACGCCCGTGGCACGGATCGGGATCTGAGCGTCGTACACGCGGTCCACGAATGCGACGAAGCGCAGCGCGGCCGACTGGTCGTCGAAGGCGCCCACGTCGCGCAATCCCACCACCGACAGCCCCTCGATCAGCCGGATGTAGCGCGACGGGTGCACCTGGGCGAGGTGGGCCACCAACTCGTGGAAATCGTCGTCTGAGACCGCGCCGGCCGCGGACGCGGCGGCCATGTTCTCCGCGTACTCCTCCGCGCTGAGGACCGCAGCGTGTCCGTCCACGGCGCGCTGGCGATAATCGGTTCCATCGATCCGGAGCGTGTCGAAGCTCTCCGCCATCGCATGAATCTCGCGGAGGAAATCCTGCGCGGCGAAGCGGCCCTCGCCGAGCGCGTTCGGCGGGGTGTTGGACGTCGCGGCCAGTCGCGTCCCCGAAGCCACCAGCTCGCCGAGAAGTCGGGTCATCACCATGGTGTCGCCGGGATCATCGAGCTCGAATTCGTCGATGCACAAGAGGTCGGCCCCGCGGAAGAGATCCACCGTGTTCTTGTACCCGAGCGCACCGACGAGGGCCGTGTATTCGATGAACGATCCGAAGTACTTCCGGCGCGCAGGCATGGCGTGGTGGATAGCCGCCAGCAGATGCGTCTTGCCGACGCCGAAGCCGCCGTCCAGGTACACACCCGGCTTCATCTGCGGGGACTTCTTCGCGCGGCGGAACAGCCCCGTGCGCGGCGGTGCCGCAGAGCCCCCGGCGAAGGCGATCAGCCTCTCCTTCGCCTCACGCTGCGAGGGGTAGTCGTCGTCGGCGCGGTAGGAGTCGAAGCTCGCCGTGCGGAACTGCGGCGGCGGCACCAGAGCGGCGACCATCTCCTCACCGCTGAGCTGGGGGCGGCGGTCGACGAGGTGGACGAGTCCGGAGCGGGTCGCGGTCATGTCGTCCTTCATCACGGGGCGGTCTGGGTGCGCTCCCCCGCCGCGCGAAATAGGCTCGGGGGGATGCGGATCCACACTACGCGCTCCGCGTCGCGCCCCCGACCGAGGAGATCCCCGTGCCCGCCCCATCAGACCCGTCCGAGAAGTTCGCCGCCTACGCCGCCCCCGAGCGGCTCGTGAGCACCGGGTGGCTCGCCGAACACCTCGATGAACCGGGACTCGTGGTCGTCGAGTCCGACGAGGACGTCCTGCTCTACGAGACCGGCCACATCCCGGGCGCCGTGAAGATCGACTGGCACACCGAGTTGAACGACCCGGTGGTGCGGGACTACGTCGACGGACACGGGTTCGCCGCCCTCATGCGCCGAAAGGGGATCTCCCGCGACGACACCGTCGTCATCTACGGCGACAAGAGCAATTGGTGGGCCGCGTACGCACTGTGGGTCTTCTCGCTGTTCGGCCACGCGGACGTGCGCCTCCTCGACGGCGGACGGGACCTGTGGATCGCCGAGGGGCGGGAACTCACCACGGAACCTTCCGCACGCCCGGTCGGCGACTATCCCGTGCTCGAGCGCCGCGAGTCCTCACTGCGCGCCTACCGGGACGACGTCCTCGCCCACCTCGGTGCCCCCCTCATCGACGTCCGCTCCCCCGAGGAGTACGACGGCAGCCGCACCTCGGCCCCCGCCTACCCGGAAGAGGGGGCCCTTCGCGCGGGGCACATCCCGACGGCGCACAACGTGCCGTGGTCCCGTGCCGCCGCCGCGGACGGGACCTTCCGCACACGGGCCGAGCTCGAGCAGATCTACCGCACGGAGCTGGGTCTGTCCGCGGACGATCCGATCATCGCGTACTGCCGGATCGGGGAACGCTCCAGTCACACCTGGTTCGTCCTGGCCCACCTCCTCGGCTTCTCCGACGTGCGCAACTACGACGGCTCGTGGACCGAGTGGGGCAGCTTGGTACGGGTGCCCATCGCGGTCGGCTCCGCGCCCGGTGAGGTCCCGGTGCGGCGATGACCGACGACGCTCTGCCCCCGCCGCTCGCAGACATCCGCCAGGACTTCCTCGGCCTTCCCGAGCCCGATCGCCTGCAGCTGCTGCTGGAGTTCTCCCACGGCTTGCCGGAGATGCCGGCACGCGTGGCGGAGCACCCGGAGCTCCAGGAGCGCGTCGCCGAGTGCCAGTCGCCCGTGTTCATCGTCGTCGAGGTCGACGCGGATGACGTCGTCACGATGCATGCGACCGCCCCGCCGGAGTCGCCGACCACGCGCGGATTCGCCGCCATCCTGGTCGAGGGCCTGACCGGACTGCACGCCGACGCCGTCCTCGGCGTCCCAGACGACTTCCCCCGGTCGATCGGACTCACACGCGCCGTCTCGCCGCTGCGCATCGCGGGAATGGCCGGGATGCTGGGTCGGGTCAAGCGACAGGTCCGGGACAGAAGGGGCCGCCGTGCCCCGTGAGTCCGGCGCGGCGCTCGTCACCGAGGTGCTTCCGCCGTCCCTCGCGCGGATCGACGCGACCGACCCCGACGCGGCATCGTGGCTCGGGCGCCGCTATCGCCCCCGCGGCGACGCCCACGTCCGCCTCAACATGGTGACCACCGTCACCGGATCGATCGCGGGCGAGGACGGCACCAGCGATACGGTCACCTCGCCCACTGACCGCCTCGTCCTGCGGGCGATCCGCGCCGCGGCCGACGTCGTGGTCGTGGGCGCCGGCACCGCACGCGCCGAGCGCTACGTGTTGCCCGCGCGCGCACGCCTGGCGATCGTCACCTCCAGCGGGGATCTGGCCGGGGTCCGGTTGACGCGCGAAGGGCGGCCGCCCGCGCTGGTCCTCTCGTCCGCCGGGGATGCCGCCCGCGTACGTGCGCGGCTGGGCTCTGCGCCGGTGGAACACATCGTCGTACCGGGCACGGGCCCGGCTCGCCCCGCCGACATCGTCGCCGCGCTGGCGGCACTCCGACTGCGGCGCGTCGTCTGCGAAGGCGGACCCACCCTCGCCACCCGGTTCCTGGAATCGGGGGCGCTGGACGAGGTGTGTGTGACGGTCGCGCCCACCCTCTCCCCCGCGGGCACCGCCTTCGTCTCCCCGACGCATCCGCACGCGACAGAGGTCGCGGGCATGCTGGTGGACGACCGCGGCTTCAGCTATCTGCGGCTGAAGGTGCGAGGCGCAGCCGTGTCAGCCACGCGGTGATCGCCGACGTCCAGCGGTCCTGGTCGTAGTTCCACAGCTTGGTGTGCCGCGCGACATCGAAGACCTCCAGCTCGACCAGGTCGGGACGAGCCATGACCAAGCCGTGCGACGCATCCGAGGGGACGAAACCGTCGTCGTCGCTGTGCAGGATGAGGATCGGGTGGCGAAGCTCGCCGGCCCGCGAGACCACGTCGAGGCGGTCGAACGGAATCGGCGTGCCCGCGCGAGTGAAGGCGGTGCCCCAATCGGAGCCGAGCGTGTCGATCGCCAACCGGGTCACCGGCCCGGGAAGATGCATCAGGCTCGCCTGGTAGTCCAGGACGACCCGCCAGTCGATCACGGGCGACTCGAGGATGAGTCCGGCGATGAGGTCGCGATGGGCCGAGTTCAAGGCGAGCTGCAGGGCGATGGCCCCTCCCATCGACCAGCCCATCACGATGACCCGCTCGGCTCCCCGGCGGCGGGCGAAACCGATCGCGGCGTCGACGTCGCGCCATTCGGTCGCGCCGAGCGCGTACGTGCCCGTCCTGCTTCGGGGTGCCTCGCCGTCGTTGCGGTAGGAGACGACCAGAGACGTGATCCCGAGCGCGTGGAAGACCGGCACGGCACGGAGGGCCTCGGCGCGGGTGGTGCCCCGCCCATGGACCTGGATGACCCACGTCGCCCCGTCGCCCGCCGCGAACTGCCACGCCGGACAGGGGCCGACGGCGGAACCGATCAGTTCGGGTGTCCACGGAAGATGCAGTTCGTCAGGTCGGCTGAAGTACCAGCCGCTGAAAGCCGCGTCCGGGGCGAGCTCGGCGTCCGGACCCACGTGGGTGAGGAGCTTGCGCGTGACCGTCTCGTCGTCCGAGGCCAGCACGGTCCCGACCTTGACATAGCTCTCGGTGCCGGATGTGAACAGCCCGTATCGACCCGGGAGTGCGGTGTCCGCGGTGCGCGCGAGGGTCACCGTCTGCGCTTGCGTGTCGAGGTCGAGCAATCGCGTGTCGGGCAGACGTCGCGCAGGCGTGATGACCTGTCGGGCCACCCGGAGCGAAACGAGCGACAGGGAGGTCATCACCAGCGCGAGCGCGGCACCGAGGGCGGTGATCGCGAACCGGATGACGGTGACGAGGGCGGGAGTGGCGCCGTTCTGCGCGGCGCGCCTGGAGGCGTGCATCGAGGCCTCACTCTAGTCTGTCTGCGTGGCTTCCACTCCTCCTCGCGCGCCGACGGCCTTCGCCGCTGCCGCGGAGCAGGTGCGGGCGATGCGTTTTCGCGACGACCTCACGGTGCATGAGATCGACGCCCCGGGAGGGCTCGCGCCGGACGCCCTGGCGCTGGCCGGCGAGGTGCGCCCCGAAACGGAGGCCGCCGTGTCCGCATACGGCACCGGGCGCCTGATCCTGCTCCATGACCCCGACGAGCCCGCGGTCTGGAACGGACCGTGGCGCATCGTCTGCTTCGCACAAGCGCCGCTGGAAACCGAGATCGGCACCGATCCGTTGTTGGCCGAAGTGGCGTGGTCCTGGCTGCTGGAGGCGCTCGCCGCCCGCGGTGCCGCACATCACTCCGCGTCGGGGACCGCGACGAAGACGCTGTCGAAGGGCTTCGGCACGCTCGCCGCCGAGGGGGACGGCGCGCAGATCGAACTGCGCGCGTCGTGGTCGCCCCAAGGGCCGGTCACGCCTCACGTGGAGGCCTGGGCCGAACTGACCTGCATGTTGGCCGGGTTACCGCCCGGCTCCGAGGGGATCGCCGTCCTCGGCTCTCGAAGGAATCCTCGTGTCTGAATACACCGTCATCGCCGAACGCGATGCCTTCCTCGCTGCCTGTACGACGCTCGCCGCCGCGGCGGGTCCGGTCGCCGTCGATGTCGAGCGGGCCTCCGGGTTCCGATATTCTCAGCGCGCGTATCTGATCCAGGTCTTCCGTCGCGACGCCGGCGTCTTCCTCTTCGATCCCCCGGCCCTCGACGACTTCGCCCCGCTGCAGGAGGCCATCGGCGACGCGGAATGGGTCCTCCACGCCGCCAGCCAGGATCTTCCGTCCCTCCGCGAGCTGGGCCTCGAGCCGCCGCGCCTGTTCGACACCGAGCTGGCCGCGCGCCTGCTCGGCCATGAGCGGGTCGGTCTGGGCGCAGTGGTGGAGAACACGCTCGGGATCGCCCTGGCCAAGGCGCACTCGGCATCGGACTGGTCGCAGCGCCCCTTGCCGCAGTCCTGGCTCGAGTACGCCGCACTCGATGTCCTTCACCTCGTGGATGTGCGCGACGTACTCGCCCGCGAACTGCGCGAGCAGGACAAGACGGAGATCGCCGCGGAAGAGTTCGCCGATGTCCGCGACCGGCCGGCCAAGCCCCCACGCGACGAGCCGTGGCGGCGACTGAGCGGACTGCACGCGGTCCGCGGGCGGAAAGCCCTCGCTGTGGCTCGCGCGTTGTGGACGGCGCGAGAGGAGTTCGCCGAAGCGGAGGACATCGCCCCGGGCCGCCTGGTACCGGATCGCGCCCTCGTCGCGGCGGTGGTGGCCGATCCCCGCTCCAAGCACGATCTCGCCGCGCTGAAGGAGTTCACCGGACGCGCCAGTCGAAGCGAGCTCGACCGCTGGTGGCAAGCCATCGAACGGGGGCGCGCCGATCCCACCCCGCCCCGCGAGCGCGCGACCGGCGGCGACACCCTCCCGCCACCGCGGGCCTGGGCGCAGCGCAATCCCGATGCCGACCTGCGTCTGAAAGCGGCGCGACCGGCCGTCGAGGAGCTGGCCACCAACCTGCACATGCCGACGGAGAACCTGCTCACCCCCGACACGTTGCGCCGTGTCGCGTGGACTCCCCCGGAGCCGGTCGATCCCGACTCCGTCGCCGACGCCTTGCGTGCGTGGGGTGCTCGCGAGTGGCAGGTTGGGCGAACTGCACAGGTGATCGCGGATGCGTTTGTCGGATCCGTGCAACACGCAGAGAAGGCCGCCGACCCGGCTTCGTAGAATCGGACCAACCGATTCCGATGCGTCGGGAGCCGCTCTTAGGCTGAGGTCATCCCTGAACTTTGGAGGCAGAGTGGCCGAGCTTTCGGACGTCTACTTCGTCGATGGAATGCGCACCCCCTTCGGGCGCGCCGGCGAGAAAGGCATGTACTGGAACACCCGATCCGATGATCTCGCCGTGAAGGCGACGATCGGACTGATGGAGCGGAACGGAGGCGTCCCCAAGGAGCGCATCGACGACGTGGCCATCGCCGCGACGTCCCAGACCGGGGACCAAGGTCTGACCCTGGGGCGCAGCGTCGCGATTCTTGCGGGTCTGCCGCAGTCCGTCCCGGGTTTCGCGATCGACCGCATGTGCGCGGGCGCCATGACCAGCGTCACGACCATGGCGGCCTCGATCGGGGTCGGCATGTACGAGCTCGCGCTGGCCGGCGGAGTCGAACACATGGGTCACCACCCGATCGGCGCCAACGCCGATCCCAACCCGCGCTTCGTCGCCGAGAAGATGGTCGATCCGGGCGCTCTCAACATGGGTGTCACCGCCGAGCGCATCTTCGACCGCTTCCCGCACCTGACCAAGGAGCGCTCCGACCGCTTCGGCATGCTCAGTCAGCACAAAGCGCAGGCTGCTTACGACGCCGGCAAGCTCCAGGCGGATCTCGTCCCCGTGGCGATCAAGGACGCGGAGGGCGCGTGGGGTCTTGCGACCGAGGACGAAGGCCGTCGCCCCCACACGACCATGGCGGACCTCGCGGCCCTCAAGACCCCCTTCCGACCGCACGGCCGCGTCACCGCGGGCACCTCGTCGCCGTTGACCGACGGAGCGACCATGTCGCTGCTCGCCGGGGGCAGCGCCGTGAAGGAGCTCGGCCTGCGCCCCAAGATGCGCATGGTGTCCTTCGCGTTCGCCGGGGTCCAACCCGAGATCATGGGCATCGGCCCCATCCCCGCCACCGAGAAGGCGCTGACCAAGGCCGGCCTGACCATCGATGACATCGGGTTGTTCGAACTCAATGAGGCTTTCGCCATCCAGGTGATCTCGCTTCTGGACCACTTCGGGATCGCCGACGACGATCCGCGCGTCAACCAATGGGGCGGGGCCATCGCGCTCGGCCACCCGCTGGCGGCGTCCGGCGTCCGGCTGATGATCCAGCTGGCTGCGCAGTTCGCCGAGCGGCCCGACGTCCGGTACGGCCTGACGGCGATGTGCGTCGGCCTCGGTCAGGGAGGTTCCGTCATCTGGGAGAACCCCCACTACGACGGCAAGAAGCGGAAGAAGTGAGCGCCGAGATGACCAACTACGACGAGATCGACTTCACTCCCCTGCTCTCCCTCTCCGACGACGAGGTCGTCACGCACTCGCGGGTGCGTGACGTACGCCTCCCATCGGGCCGGACGATCGCCCTGATCACCCTCGACAACGGCCGGGATCACACGCGTCCGAACACCCTGGGGCCGAAGACGCTCACGGAGCTGGGCGAGCGGCTGGACGAACTGAAGATCCGCGCCTCCGCGGGTGAGATCGACGCGGTCGCCGTCACCGGCAAGCAGTACATCCTCGCCGCGGGCGCGGACCTGTCCGACATCACGCTGGTCGGCTCGAAGGAGAACGCCAAGAAGGTCGCACAGCTGGGGCACCATGTGCTCGGCAAGCTGTCCGGACTCGGCGTGCCCTCCTTCACCTTCGTCAACGGACTCGCGCTCGGCGGTGGCCTGGAGATCGCCCTCAACTCGACCTACCGCACCGTCGACGCCTCGGCGGCCGCCATCGCGCTTCCCGAGGTCTTCCTCGGGATCATTCCCGGATGGGGAGGTGCCTACCTTCTGCCGAACCTCATCGGCATCGAGAACGCCCTCGAGGTCGTCATCAGCAACCCCTTGAAGCAGAACCGGATGCTGAAGCCCGCGCAGGCTTTCGACTACGGGATCGTCGACGCGATCTTCCCGGCGTCGAATTACCTGGAGGACTCCCTGCGCTGGGCCGACGACGTTCTGGGCGGCAGCATCAAGGTCGAGCGCCGCAACGAGCCCGGCCGCATCGAGCGGATGACGAAGTGGCCGATCGCCATCAAGATGGCGCGCGGCATGCTCGAGTCCAAGATCGGGACCGTCCCCGCATCTCCGTACGTGGCGCTCGACCTGCTCGACCGCGCCCGAAGCGGCACGCGCGAGGACGGTTTCGCCCGGGAGGACGAGGCGCTGGCCGAGCTCGTCACGGGCGATCAGTTCGCCGCATCGATGTACGCCTTCGACCTCGTGCAGAAGCGCGCCAAGCGTCCGGTCGGCGCCCCCGACAAGTCGCTCTCGAAGAAGGTGACCAAGGTCGGCATCATCGGCGCCGGGCTGATGGCGAGTCAGTTCGCCCTGCTGTTCGTCCGCAAGCTCCAGGTCCCCGTGCTCATCACCGACCTCGACCAGGCTCGCGTCGACAAGGGCGTGGCGTACATCCACGACGAGATCGGCAAGCTCGAGGCCAAGGGTCGCCTCGATGCGGACGGCGCCAACAAGCTCCGCGCGCTCGTACGGGGCACGGTCGACAAGAGCGAGTACGCGGACTGCGACTTCGTCATCGAAGCGGTCTTCGAGGAGGTGGGCGTCAAGCAGCAGGTGTTCGGGGAGATCGAGAAGATCGTCGCCGACGACACTGTTCTGGCCACCAACACCTCGTCGTTGTCGGTCGAGGAGATCGGGTCGACCCTTGCTCATCCCGAACGTCTTGTCGGCTTCCACTTCTTCAACCCGGTCGCGGTGATGCCGCTGATCGAGATCGTCAAAACGTCACACACCGCCGATGAGGCGCTGTCCACCGCGTTCGTGGTCGCCAAGGGGCTCGGCAAGAACGCGGTTCTGACCGCCGACGCCCCCGGGTTCGTGGTGAACCGCCTGCTGGCGAAGGTGATGGGCGAGGCCGCACGTGCGGTCTACGAGGGCACGCCGATCGTGACGGTCGAGAAGGCCTTCCAGCCGCTCGGCCTGCCGATGTCGCCGTTCCAGCTGATCGACTTGGTCGGGTGGAAGGTCGCCGCCCACGTGCAGGACACGATGGCTGCTGCCTTCCCCGACCGCTTCTACGCGTCGGAGAATTTCCACCGGCTCGCCGAGCTTGACCAGGTGGTCGAGAAGGACAAGTCCGGACGAGTGACCGGATGGACCAAAGCCGCTGAGAAGGTCCTGCGTGGCGCGGTCGGTGAGAGCGCGACGTCGGAGGCGGAGATCCTCCGACGGGTGCAGGACGGTCTCGCACAGGAGATCGCCATCATGCTCGACGAGGGTGTGGTGCCGGAAGTCGAGGACATCGACCTCTGCCTGATCCTCGGCGCGGGATGGCCGTTCATCGACGGTGGCGCGTCGCCCTACCTCGACCGCGAGGGCGCCTCCGAGCGCGTCTTCGGTGACACCTTCCACCACCCGGTGATCGTCGGCATCGACAGCTGAGTCGCGCGGGCCGTCGGCGCCTCGGCGTCGACGGCCCGTGTCAACCTTCCTCGCGTCGCGGGGCCAGGTCGATGACCTCGTCGGTGACGGACATTCCGGCACCGCGGGCGATGGGAAGCCTCGTCCCCAGCACCTGGGCGACGACATCCTGCGCGATCCGAGCGGCGGTCAGTCCAGCATCTTCGAGGATCTGCTCGCGTGACGCGTGCGGGATGAATTCGTCGGGAACGCCCAGCTCGTCGACCGCCGTGTCCACCCCGGCCTCGCGGAGAACCTGCCGCACGCGCGTGCCCACGCCGCCGACGCGGATCCCGTCCTCGATGGTGATGACCAGGCGATGAACGGCCGCGAGCTGCACGACCGAAGACGGCACGGGGACGACCCACCTCGGATCGATGACCGTGGATCCGATCCCTTGGGCGCGGAGCCGCGTGGCGACGTCGACCGCGACGTGGGCCATCGGCCCGATACCGACCAGGAGGACGTCCGGGTCGTCGAAGCGCGCGAGGACGTCCACGCCGTCGGGAAGGCGCTCGATGGCGGGGAGCTCCGGAGCGACGGTCCCCTTCGGGAAACGCAAGACCGTGGGGGCGTCGTCGACGGCCACCGCCTCTCGAAGCTCCTCCCGCAGACGGGCGCCGTCTCGGGGCGCGGCGATCCGGATGTGCGGGACGATGTGCAGCATCGCGAGGTCCCAGATCCCGTGGTGACTCGGCCCGTCCGGCCCGGTGACGCCGGCTCGGTCGAGCACGAAGGTCACCCCGGCGCGATGGAGCCCCACATCCATGAGAACCTGATCGAAAGCGCGGTTCATGAAGGTCGCGTAGATCGCCACGACCGGGTGCAGCCCCCCGTAGGCCAGGCCCGCCGCCGAGGCCACGGCGTGCTGCTCGGCGATGCCGACGTCCTGCACGCGATCGGGGAATCGCTCGGCGAAGGGCAAGAGCCCCGTCGGACGCAGCATCGCGGCGGTGATGGCGAGGACATCCTCGCGCTCCTCACCCACGGCGACCAGTTCCTGGGAGAAGACATCGGTCCAGCTGCCGCCCCCGCCGCCGCCGCCGCCGCCGGCGAGCGTGGCGCCGGTGACCGGGTCGATCTTGCCCACCGCGTGGAACTGGTCGGCCTCGTCCTCCACCGCGGGCCGGAAGCCGCGTCCCTTCTCGGTGATCGCATGGACGATGACCGGGGCACCGACGTTCTTCGCCAGTTCGAGAGTCTCCAGGAGCGCCTCGATATCGTGTCCATCGACGGGACCGAGGTACTTGATGTCGAGATTCGAGTAGAGCGCCTCGTTGTTCACGAAGCGCGAGAGGAATCCACGCGCACCTCCGCGCACGCCGCGGTACACCGCTCTGGCCGCCGGCCCGAGTCGACCGAAGAGACTCGCCGATCCGTGGTGCAGCGAACGGTACGCATCCCCCGTCCGCACCTTGTTGAGGTAGCGGGCCATGCCGCCGATCGTCGGGGCGTAGGAACGGCCGTTGTCGTTGACCACGATCACGAGGCGACGGTCGTTGTCGTCCGAGATGTTGTTGAGCGCTTCCCACGTCATTCCGCCGGTGAGTGATCCATCACCGACGACGGCCACCACGTGACGGTCGCCTCGACCGGTCCGTGTCAGCGCACGAGATATGCCGTCCGCCCAGCTCAACGAACTCGACGCGTGCGAGGACTCCACGACATCGTGGGCGCTCTCGGACCGTTGCGGATACCCGGCGAGCCCGCCGCGGGAACGGAGGTCACGGAAATCCTGGCGACCCGTGA
This sequence comes from Microbacterium xanthum, assembly GCF_034531355.1. Classification (NCBI taxonomy): domain Bacteria; kingdom Bacillati; phylum Actinomycetota; class Actinomycetes; order Micrococcales; family Microbacteriaceae; genus Microbacterium; species Microbacterium xanthum. The sequence goes on along the minus strand of NZ_JAWHUE010000004.1, from coordinate 83,996 downwards.
GGATCTTGTGGACGTATGACTGATGCCCTGTGTCGAAGACGAAGGGATCATCGGGCGAGTCGAACACACGATGCAGGGCGATCGTCAGCTCGACCGTCCCGAGGTTGGGGCCCAGATGGCCTCCCGTCCGAGAGACGTTGTCGATCAGGAACGTCCTGATCTCGGCGGCGAGGCGTCGGAGCTGGTCGGGACTCAAGGCGTCGAGGTCGCGCGGGCCCGTGATCGAGGGGAGGATGTCCATCGGGCTCCCTTCGTCGTCGGCTCCGGCTCATCGGTTCGAGACGCCTGACGGCCAGTCTATCCGCGAGCGCGCGGGAAAGGCGGAAGGCCCCGTTTCGTCCGAGAAACGGGGCCTTCCGAGGTCGGCGGCCTCAGACCAGGGAACGGAGCACGTACTGCAGGATGCCGCCGTTGCGGTAGTAGTCGGCCTCCCCTGGCGTGTCGATGCGCACGGTGGCGTCGAACTCGATCGTCTGGGCGCCCTCACGAGAGAACTCGCTGGGCTCCGCCGTGACGCGGACCGTCTTGGGCGTGACACCCTCGTTGAGCTGCTCCAGACCACTGATCGAGATGATCTCCGTGCCGTCGAGCCCGAGCGACTCCCAGCTTTCGCCCGCGGGGAACTGCAGCGGAACGACTCCCATACCGATCAAGTTCGACCGGTGGATGCGCTCGAAGCTCTCGGTGATCACCGCTTTGACGCCCAGCAGGCTCGTGCCCTTCGCGGCCCAGTCACGCGACGATCCCGAGCCGTACTCCTTGCCACCCAGGACCACCAGCGGCGTCCCCTGCTCCTGGTAGTTCACGCAGGCGTCGTAGATGTACGCCTGCGGCCCCCCGGGCTGCGTGAAGTCACGGGTGTAGCCGCCCTCGACGATCTTGCCGTCGTTGACGGAGGCCACCAGCGAATTCTTCAAGCGGATGTTCGCGAACGTGCCGCGGATCATCACCTCGTGGTTGCCTCGACGCGAGCCGTAGGAGTTGAAGTCCTTGCGCTCGATGCCGTGCTCGGTGAGGTACTCCGCGGCCGGAGTACCGGGCTTGATGTTCCCCGCGGGGCTGATGTGGTCGGTCGTCACCGAATCCCCGAGGGTGGCCATGACGCGCGCTCCCGAGATATCGGTCACCGGCTCCGGCTCCAGCGCCATGCCGTCGAAATACGGCGCCTTGCGCACGTAGGTGGACTCCTCAGCCCACTCGAAGGTCGGGCCGCTCGGAGTCGGAAGGCTCTTCCAGCGCTCGTCACCCTCGAACACGGTGGCGTACTGCTTGATGAACTGCTCACGGGAGATCGAGGAGTCGATGACGTCCTGAACTTCCTCCGGCGCCGGCCAGATGTCGGCGAGGAAGACGTCTCGGCCCTGGTCGTCCTTGCCCAGCGGGTCGGTTTCGAAGTCGAAGTTCATCGACCCCGCGAGGGCGTACGCGACCACCAACGGCGGCGAGGCGAGATAGTTCATCTTCACGTCGGGGCTGATACGGCCTTCGAAGTTGCGGTTGCCGGAGAGCACCGCGGTGACGGCCAGGTCGTTGTCGTTGATCGCTGCGGAGACCTCTTCGATGAGCGGTCCGGAGTTTCCGATGCAGACGGTGCAGCCATAGCCGACCGTGTAGAAGCCGAGTCCCTCCAGAGCCTTGTCCAGGCCCGATTTCTCGTAGTAGTCCGTCACGACCTTCGAGCCCGGCCCGAGCGTGGTCTTGACCCACGGCTTGGTCTTCAGCCCCTTCTCGAGCGCCTTCTTCGCCAGCAGGCCCGCAGCCATCATGACCGACGGATTGGAGGTGTTCGTGCACGAGGTGATCGCCGCGAGCGCGACGGATCCGTGGTCCAGGGTGAACGACGCCCCGTCGGCGGTGGTGACCGGCGAGGGCTTGGATACGACCTTCGGAGCGTGCGAGTGGTGGTGGTGCTCGTGGTGGCTGTCCGCGTCCTCGGGGCTGAACCCGGGCGGGTCCGATGCCGGGAAGGATTCCGAGACGGTCAGGTCGACGAGGTCGTGATCGGTGTCGGCGTAGTCCACCAGGTCCTTCTCGAACTGCTCCTTCGCCTGCGCCAGGAGGATCCGGTCCTGCGGACGCTTCGGCCCGGCGATCGAGGGAACCACCGTGGAGAGGTCGAGCTCCAGGTACTCGCTGAAGGTCGGCTCGTTGGCCGGGTCGTGCCAGAGCTTCTGCTCCTTGGCGTACTGCTCGACCAGCGCGACCGTCTGCTCATCGCGCCCGGTCAGGCGCAAGTACTCGAGCGTGACGTCATCGACCGGGAACATCGCCGCGGTGGATCCGAACTCGGGGCTCATGTTGCCGATGGTCGCGCGGTTGGCCAGCGGCACCGACCCGACTCCATCGCCGTAGAACTCGACGAACTTGCCGACCACTCCGTGCTGACGGAGCATGTCGGTGATGGTCAGGACCACGTCTGTGGCGGTGACACCGGCGGGGATCTCCCCGGTGAGCTTGAATCCCACGACGCGGGGGATGAGCATCGACACCGGCTGACCGAGCATGGCCGCCTCCGCCTCGATGCCGCCCACGCCCCAGCCCAGGACGCCGAGACCGTTGACCATGGTGGTGTGCGAATCGGTGCCGACGCACGTGTCGGGGTAGGCACGGAGGACCCCGTCGACCGAGCGGTCGTAGACCACCTTCGCCAGGTGTTCGATGTTCACCTGATGCACGATGCCGGTCCCCGGCGGGACGACCTTGAAGTCGTCGAATGCCGTCTGCCCCCAGCGGAGGAACTGGTATCGCTCCCCGTTGCGCTGGTACTCGATCTCGACGTTGCGCTCGAGGGCGTTGTCCGAGCCGAAGAGGTCGGCGATGACGGAGTGGTCGATGACGAGCTCGGCCGGCGAGAGCGGGTTGATCTTGTTCGGATCCCCGCCCAGGGCGGTGACGGCCTCGCGCATCGTCGCGAGATCGACGATGCAGGGCACGCCGGTGAAGTCCTGCATGACCACGCGTGCGGGGGTGAACTGGATCTCGGTGTCGGGCTCGGCCGCGGCATCCCACCCGCCGAGGGCCTCGATCTGCGCCTTGGTGACGTTGGCGCCGTCCTCGGTGCGGAGCAGGTTCTCGAGCAGCACCTTGAGGCTGAACGGGAGCTTGTCGTACCCGGGAACGGTGTCGATGCGGAAGATCTCGTAGTCGGTGCTGCCGACTGTCAGGGTGCTCTTGGCACCGAAGCTGTCAACTGTGGACACGTCCGTCTCCTTCGTCGCCGGCAGGCCCCCAGCATGGGACCGGCTCCCCCATCTTCACCCTTCCCCGTGGCCGGGGACCAGCAAGGCAGACCTTACCGCGGGCGGTGGATTTATCTCGATGTCGAGATAAATCCTATCACTCGGCGGATCGAGGATGGAGCGCCCGCACGGCGAGCCACGTGACGGCGAGCATCGGGGCGAACAGGGGAAGACCCATGACCAGCTTGAGGGTGCCCAGCGCCGTGATGTCACCGGCGAAGTAGAACGGCAGCTGCACCGCCAGGCGCGCGGCGAACAGAGCCGCCCAGGCCACGGCCAACCAGAAGTAGACACGTCGTTTGCGCCGGTCGCGTCGCCAGGTGGTGCCCTCCCCCAGGAGAAAGCCCGCAGCCAGCCCGATCAGGGACCAGCCCGTGAGCGCCGAGACCAACAGCGCCGAGCCGTAGACGGCGTTGGTGATGAACCCCGGAACGAAGTTGTTGCCGGCGTCACCGGTCAGGAGGGCGAACGCGGCGGCCACGACCGCCGCGACGAGTCCACCCACGGCCGCGGTGACCGGCTGACGCGCGATGAGGCGGGCGAGGGTGAAGACGGCAGCGACCGCCACCGAGAGACCCAACGACAACCAGAGGTCGCCCTCACCCGAAGCCGGGTCGATCGTCACCGTGTAGACGACGATGAACACGAGTCCCGGAAGCACCGACTCGAGGATTCCGCGGAAGCCGCCCATCGAGGCCCACACCACGTGTCCGGTCGTCGTGGACTCCGCCGGATCGATGCCCGCCCGCCGCGCGGCCTGACCCAGCGCGGCGCCGAGCACCTCAGAGGCCGACACGTCGTTCTCCGACGTGTCAGGGGGCGTGTGCGCACGTTCGGCACCCGACCGGCGCGGATCTCCTGCGTCGGTCACGCGGAACCCGGCGTCGCCGGCATCTTCAGGGGAATCAGATCTCGCGGCGGCATCGGCGATCCACCTCGCACGACGACGATCGAACGGAAGAGGTCTTCGACCTTCCCCGCGGCCTCGGCGTCAGAGGCACCTGCTCCCCCGATGACCCCGCGCAGGAACCAGCGCGGACCATCCACCCCGACGAATCGCGCGAGTCGCTTCCCGCTGCTCCCGTCCGCCGCGGCGACGGGCACCTCGGCGAGCAGCTCGGGACCGAACGGCCCCTCCCGCTCCTCGACACGCCCGCCTTGCGTGCGCACCTGTTCCCGGATCTGGTCCCGCGTCTCGTCCCACAGCCCACTCGAGCGGGGTGCGGCGAAGGGCTGGACCTGGAGGGTCGACGAGGCGTAGTCGAGCCCGACCGCCACGATCCGCTTGGTCTGCTCCTCGACTTCGAGACGAAGGTTCAGACCCTCGCGGGGAAGGATCTTGATTCCGCCGAGATCGATGTACGGCCGAACGGGGTTCGCCTCGCTGTCGTCGAAGGGCCCGGAACTGGCACGGTCTGCGGGGGTGTCGTCGGTCATGAGGATGCTCCGTCCATCTGATAGCCGGTCGAGCCGAACCCTCCGTCGCCCCGCGCGCTCTCCGGAAGAGCGTCCACGGGTACGAATCGCACGGCGGGTACCGGCATCACGATGAGCTGGGCGATGCGGTCGCCCGCCGTGATCTGATACGGCTCACGCGCGTCGGTGTTCAGCAGGGCGACCTTGATCTCGCCACGGTATCCCGCGTCGATCGTCCCCGGGGCGTTGACCACGGTGATGCCGTGCTTTGCGGCGAGGCCGCTTCGCGGCACCACGAAGCCGACATGTCCGTCGGGCAGGGCGATGCGTACACCCGTTCCCACGAGCGCCCGCTCGCCCGGCTCGAGCCGCACATCCTCGGCCGAGACCAGATCCGCACCGGCATCGCCCGGATGTGCGTACAACGGGGCCTCTCGGGCCATAATGAGGACGTCCACCGATTGGGTCACGCAACGAGGGTAATGCAGAACACACCAGCCGATGTCGGCGCCGGCGGCGCCTCCGTCTATCGCGAGCGTCTGAGTCCGTCCCTCTGGGCGCTCGTCGCCGGAGGACTGGCCGGGCCGATGGCCGCACTCGTCTTGGCTCCCATCGACACGACCGCCGCCCTCGCGCTCGGCGGCATGGTCGGTATCGGCGTCATCGCGGCATGGATCGCCGCGTCACCTCGCATCGAGGTCACCGGGACCTGCGTACGCGTCGGCCGGGCGCACATCGATGCGCGACACCTCGGTGAGCCGGTGACCCTGACGGGAGAGGACGCACGTCACGCCCGAGGACCGGGTCTTCACCCGCGCGCATGGCATCTGCTTCGCGGCGGGATAGACGGGATCGTGGTGATCCCGATCGAGGATCCGGACGATCCTGTGCCGGCGTGGTACGTGTCCTCACGCACCCCGGACCGCCTCGCCGCGGCGGTCCGGCGCGGGATTCAGGCCTCGCACTCCCGACAGCTGAGGTGACCGTCGGCACTGAGAACGGCCTGCGAGCGGTGCTTCACGAGAAAGCAGTCCATGCACGTGAACTCGTCCTGCTGAGCAGGCAGCACGACCACGTCGAGCTCGAGGTCCGACAGGTCTGCGCCCGGCAGCTCGAAGCCCGAGGGGTTGTCGGCGTCCTCGACGTCGACTGATCCGGAAGCCTTGTCCGGAACGCGCTCCTTGAGCGCTTCGATCGACTCGCTCTCGTCTTCGGACTTGCGAGGAGCGTCGTAATCAGTAGCCATTCGTGCGGGTCTCTACTTCCCAGAAGTTTGCTGTGGGCCCCATCGGGGCGGCGATAGTTTGCACGACCGGATGCGTTTTCGCAAATGCGATCCGCGGGGCGCGCTCGGTTCGGAACTCGCGGCACGCCCGCGATATTCCCGGCGGCGACGACACGCTGTGTCAGCATGGGCGACGAACGCCGAACCGGAGAGGCGAAATGGTATGGAACAGCTCAGAGTGATCGGGACCGAAGACGATCGACTCGTCCTCGCGACCGAGGCAGGCGACCGCTTCGCGCTCGCCCTGGACGACGTGCTGCGCGCCGAGTTGCGTCGGGCTCGACGAGAGCAGGAGTCGGACGCCCCCGTCAAGCGGGCGAGCCCGCGCGAGATCCAGTCCCACATCCGGGCGGGCCTGTCGACTCAGGAGGTGGCCGATCTCCTGGAGGTGCGGGTCGAAGACGTTCAGAAGTTCGAGCGCCCCGTGCTCGCCGAGCGCGAGCACGTCGTCGGCCAGGCCCTGGCCGTTCCGGTGCTCATGGGCTCCGAGCTCGATCACGACGCGCACGTGAGCTTCGGCACGGCGATCCGGGCGAAGCTCGCCGAGGCGGGCGCCTCCGGCGAGCGGTGGACCAGCTGGAAGGAGCAGAGCGGGTGGATCGTGAAGCTCGAGTTCACCTCGAGCGGGATCGACCACGATGCGCGTTGGGGCTTCGATCCGCGCAGATCCACACTGTCGCCGCAGAACGCAGACGCCGTGCAGCTCTCCCGTCAGGGCTCGCTCCCCGAAGGGCTCATCCCCCGGCTACGTGCGCTCGACAACGCCGGCAAGGACGACTCGCGCTTCGACAGCGGGGCCTTCGGCCCCCGCCGGGTACCGGACCAGGACGCGGGAGCGGACGCGGAGGACGCTGCTCTGATCGCGAACACCCCCGGCACGACCCAGGCTGTGCGTCAGGCGGCGACCAAACGAGCCGACGCCCCCGAGGTGACCACCTCCGCCGAAACGGCCGACCTGCTGGAGGCGCTGCGACGTCGTCGCGGACAGCGCGAACCCCTTCCGGAGCCAGAGCAGGAACCGGCGCCCGCCGGCGGCGCCCCCGTGGCCCTCTTCGACGCGCTCGAGCCGGGGTACGACGCCTCGGAGGAGGCGGCATCGAACGATGACATCGACGACCGTACGGTGGTGATCGCCGAAGGATCCGGCCGCCGCAAGGGGCGAACGTCCATGCCGTCGTGGGATGAGATCGTCTTCGGGGCGCGCACCGAGGACTGACCGGCAGGTTCAGCGTGCGAACGCCCCGAGCCGGATGAGCGGAACGGTTCGCTCCTCCGCGGTGAGGGAACCATGCTGGCCCACCATCTTCTGCGGCGACGTGTCGGCCACCCGGTCGTCGTAGTAGGCGACACCTTGACGCGCCGCGACGAGGACGTCTCCGATGCGCGGGCGGATCTCGGGGTCGACCGGCCCGAAGAGGCCCGCAGAGACGGCTTCGTCGCGCGTCATCACCCAGGATCGAGCGGACTCGGCGATCCGCCATGCCTCGGCCAACGACGTCGCCGCGCCTTCCTGCGCGTACAGGTGGAGCATGCGCGGCTCGCCGCCGACATCGCGCAACCCGTCGGTCAACGGGCCGCTTCCGAAGAGGATGTGTCGGTGTCGTGGCACGTCGACCATGCCGTGGTCGGCGGTGACCACCACTCCGGTATCGGGCCCGGCGCGCCTCGCCAGGCGAGCCGCGCACCCGTCGACACGCTCCAGCATCGCCGACCACTCATCCGACTCCCACCCGTGGCGGTGCCCGATCGCATCGAGATCCGGGGCGTACAGGTAGACGATCGACCCGGGGTTCGTCACCGCGAGATCCGCTGCGACCTCCACGCGCTCCTCGAGGTCATCGACACCGACGATCTCTGCGCCGCGCACCGTCGACCGTGTGAAGCCGGACCCGGTGTACTCCGACTTGGTCACCACGAAGCACGGCCGTCCGTGGGCGGCCTCGCGCTCGAAGAGGGGCTCGGCGCGTTGCCAGTCGACGGGGAGTTCGTCGTGCTCCCAGCCGCGAAGCTGATTGACCACCCGCCCGGAAGAGGGTTGTAGTGCCCGGTACCCGACCATCCCGGTGCGTCCCGGCCGTTCGCCGGTCAGCAGGGCCGCCAGGGCCGCGGCCGTCGTGGAGGGGAAGACGGTCTGCGCGACGTCTCGACGCGCCATTGCCACGGACAGGAAGCGGGCATGCCCGGAACGCGCCGTGAGATTCCCCGCGCCGAGTCCGTCGAGAAGGAAGACGATCGCGCTGCGGGCCGCCGGGAACCACGCCGAGTTCCCCGTCAGTGCGGCGAGGCACTCCGGCAGCACACCGGTGAGGCTCCGGGCTCTCGGGGACTCCGCGGGTAGGCTGAGGGACATCCCGGCCAGTCTCCCACACGGGCGCACGGCCATCCGTTTCGTCCCTCCACGAGGCCCCCTCTGCTATGCCCCGAACCGATTCCGAACCGCAGTCCGAACGCATCGAAGACGTCGACGTATCGACGGAGATGCAGGGATCCTTCCTCGAGTACGCGTACTCGGTGATCTATTCCCGCGCCCTGCCCGACGCACGCGATGGACTGAAGCCGGTGCAGCGCCGCATCCTGTTCCAGATGGCCGATCTGGGGCTTCGACCCGACCGCGGCCACGTCAAGAGCGCGCGCGTGGTCGGCGAGGTGATGGGCAAGCTCCACCCGCACGGGGACGCCGCGATCTACGACGCCCTGGTGCGTCTCGCGCAGCCGTTCTCCCTCCGCGTGCCGCTCGTGGACGGGCACGGCAACTTCGGCTCGCTCGACGACGGACCGGCCGCCGCACGGTACACCGAGGCACGACTGGCGCCCGCGGCGTTGGCGCTCACCGAGAACCTCGACGAGGATGTCGTGGACTTCGTCCCGAACTACGACGGACAGTTCCAGCAGCCTGAGGTCCTGCCGGCCGCATTCCCGAATCTGCTCGTCAACGGAGCCTCCGGCATCGCGGTCGGGATGGCCACGAACATGGCCCCCCACAACCTCGTCGAGGTCGTCGCCGCCGCCACCCACCTGCTGGAGAACCCCGACGCGGGTGTCGACGAGCTGATGGAGTTCGTCCCTGGCCCCGACCTCCCCTCCGGCGGGATCATCGTCGGTCTGGACGGCATCAAGGACGCCTACACCAACGGGCGGGGCTCCTTCCGTACCCGCGCGAAGACGTCCATCGAACCGGTCGGCCCCCGCCGGACGGGCATCGTGGTGACCGAGCTGCCCTACCTGGTCGGGCCGGAACGGGTGATCGAGAAGATCAAGGACGCCGTCACGGCGAAGAAGCTGCAGGGCATCGCCGATGTGAACGATCTGACCGACCGCCGGCACGGGCTGCGCCTTGTCATCGGCATCAAGACCGGGTTCGACCCGAAGGCGGTTCTCGATCAGCTGTACCGACTGACCCCTCTCGAGGACAACTTCAGCTTCAACAATGTGGCGCTCGTGGAGGGGCAGCCGCAGACGCTCGGTCTTCGCGAGTTGCTCCGGGTCTACCTCGATCACCGCATCTCGGTCGTCACGCGACGCAGCCGGTATCGACTCGAGCGGAAGAAGGAGCGACTGCACCTGGTCGAAGGGCTCCTGATCGCGATCCTCGACATCGACGAGGTCATCCAGGTCATCCGGAGTTCCGACGACGGCGAGCAGGCGCGCGCGCGGCTGATAGAGGTCTTCGACCTGTCGCAACCTCAAGCCGAGTACATCCTCGAACTGCGTCTGCGCCGTCTGACCAGATTCAGCCGCATCGAACTCGAAGCCGAGAGAGATCAGCTGAAGGCCGACATCGCCGCGCTGGAGGAACTCCTGGCAAGCGACGCCCTGCTGCGCGCACAGGTCGCGCGCGAGCTTCAGGCCGCTGCGGACACGTACGGCACGCCGAGGCGCACGCTCCTGCTCAACGGCGGGCCGGTCCAGCCGCGCTCTCGGAAGGCCGCCCCGGCCGACCTGCAGATCGCGGACACGCCATGTCGCGTTTTCCTGTCCACCACGGGACGCATGCTTCGTGCCGAACTCGATCCCGAGGTGGAGGGAGGAGGCCTCGTCCCGCCGTCGCGCCGGACGAAGCATGACGCGGTCCGCTCGAGCGTCGAGGCCACGACCCGCGGTGACCTTGGCGCGGTGACCTCCGCCGGACGTCTGGTGCGGTTCTCGCCCGTCGACCTCCCCTCGGTGCCCGGCAACTCCGTCACCCTCGCCGCCGGCGCTCGCGTGGACCAGTACCTCGCTCTGGCCAAGGGCGAGAAGGTCGTCGCGCTCGTGCCCCTCCACGAGACGCCTCCGATCGCTCTGGGCACCGCGGACGGCATCGTCAAACGAGTCTCAGCGACGGAGATCGCGGCCAAGCCGGAGGTCGAGATCATCGCCCTGAAGGATGGTGACCGCGTTATCGGGGCTGCTCCGGCCGACGACGGCAGCGACCTGGTCTTCGTCACCACCGACGCCCAGCTGCTGCGCTTCGGCGCCGGTGCCGTCCGCCCGCAAGGCCGCAGTGCCGGTGGGATGGCCGGCATCCGCGTCGGTGAGGGACAGAAGGCGATCTTCTTCGGCGTGGTGTCGCCGACCGAGAACACGGTCGTGGTCACCGTCGCCGGCAGCGCCGACGCGCTCATGGGCGCAGACGCGGGTTCGGCGAAGGTCTCCGCCTATGCGGAGTTCCCGGTCAAGGGTCGTGCGACCGGCGGAGTCCGATCGCAGCGTTTCGTGCGCGGTGAGGACGGCCTGTCCATCGCGTGGGTGGGAGATGATCCGCGTGCCGTCGGCACCGAGGGCTCCATCCGGGTCCTTCCGCCCGGCGGGGCCAAGCGGGACGCCTCCGGAACCGCACTCGACGCGGTCATCGGCTCGGTCGGAGCCGCCGTTCGCTGAGCACGACGTATCGCGCGAAGCGGGAGTCGGACCCGGTTCGACGGCCGCGTCGGGCGCATCCGCCCCCGTCACGCGTCGATGCGCTCGCGCCCCAATCGGTCGCTGGAGTCCACGATGAACTCGCGGCGCGGCGCGACTTCGTTCCCCATGAGCAGCTCGAACACCGTCGCGGCGGACTCGGCATCGGTGAGCTGCACTCGCCGGAGCATCCGTCCCGAGCGGTCCATGGTGGTCGACGCCAGTTGCTCGGCATCCATCTCGCCGAGACCCTTGTAACGCTGGATCGGCTCCTGCCATTTCTTGCCCGACTTGCGCAGCTTGGCCAGCAGCGTGTGCAGTTCCTTCTCGGAATAGGTGTAGATCGTCTCGTTGGGTTTCGAGCCCGGATGCTGCACGACGACTCGGTGAAGCGGCGGGACGGCCGCGAACACACGTCCATCCTCGATCAGGGGGCGCATGTAGCGGAAGAACAGCGTGAGCAGAAGGGTGCGGATGTGGGCGCCGTCGACGTCGGCGTCGCTCATGAGGATGATCTTGCCGTATCGGGCGGTGGAGAGGTCGAACGAGCGACCGGAGCCGGCCCCGATGACCTGGATGATGGAGGCGCACTCGGCATTGGAGAGCATGTCGCTGATCGACGCCTTCTGGACGTTCAGGATCTTCCCGCGGATCGGCAGAAGCGCCTGGTACTCGCTGTTCCGGGCCAGCTTGGCGGTACCGAGCGCCGAGTCGCCCTCGACGATGAACAGCTCGGAGTCGTTGACGTCGTTGCTGCGGCAATCCACGAGCTTGGCCGGCAGCGAGGACGATTCCAGCGCATTCTTGCGTCGCTGCGTCTCTTTGTGGGTTCTGGCCGAGATGCGAGCCTTCATCTCGGAGACGATCTTCTCCATCAGTTGGGAGGTCTGCGACTTGTCATCGCGTTTCGTCGAGCCGAAACGCTCCTGCAGGCCCTTCCCCACGACGCTCGACACGATCTGTCGGACCGCGGGGGTCCCGAGGACCTCCTTGGTCTGCCCCTCGAACTGCGGCTCGGGAAGTCGAACGGTCAACACGACGGTGAGACCGGCGAGGATGTCATCTTTCTCGAGTTTGTCGTTGCCGACTTTCAACCGACGGGCGTTCGCCTCGATCTGAGCGCGGACGACCTTGAGAAGGCCCTGCTCGAAGCCCTGTTGATGGGTCCCACCCTTCGGGGTGGCGATGATGTTGACGAAGCTGCGCGTCACGGTCTCGTAACCCGTGCCCCAGCGCACCGCGACGTCCACTTCGCACGTCCGCTCCACCTCGGTGGGCACCATCGCTCCCGTGGGCTGGAGCACCGGGACCGTTTCGGTGAAGGTCCCCTCCCCCTGCAGTCGCCACGTATCGGTCACCGGTGCATCGGGGGCGAGGAACTCGGCGAACTCCGAGATGCCGCCGTCGTACCGATAGCTCGTCTCCCGCGGCTCGTCGCCGCGCCGGTCACTGATGACGATCTCGAGGCCGGGCACCAGGAACGCCGTCTGACGCGCACGCTGCTCCAACTCCTCCACCGCGAAGCTCGCGTCCTTCGTGAAGATCTGCGTGTCGGCCCAGTATCGGATGCGCGTCCCCGTCGCGCCCCGAGCGGCTTTGCCCACCTGGCGGAGGCGACTGCTCTGCTCATAGGGGGTGAAGGCGCTGTCCGGGGAATCGCCGGCGAACTCGCCGGGCTCACCGCGATGGAACGACATCGCCCAGGTCTTGCCGCCGCGGTCGACCTCGACGTCCAGTCGCTCGGAGAGCGCATTGACCACCGAGGCCCCGACACCGTGAAGACCGCCCGACGAGGCGTAGGAGCCACCGCCGAACTTGCCACCGGCGTGCAGCTTGGTGAAGACCACCTCCACCCCCGACAGGCCGGTGCGAGGCTCGACATCCACCGGAATGCCGCGCGCCCGGTCGCGGACCTCGACACTGCCGTCACGGTGGAGGACCACATCGATGCGGTCGCCGTGGCCGCCGAGCGCTTCGTCGACGGAGTTGTCGATGATCTCCCACAGGCAGTGCATGAGCCCGCGGGAGTCGGTCGACCCGACGTACATCCCGGGTCGTTTCCGGACGGCCTCGAGGCCTTCGAGTACCTGCAGGTGATGGGCGGAATACTCGGCGGTCACAACCGTCAACGATATCGCGGCCTCGTCGGCGCCGCGGGTGGACACACGAGTATCGCGGCAGATCGTACGCGGTCAGCGAACTGTGACGCCTTCGCGGCATTCTCGAAACAAACCCGTGGTTGTCTTGTAGGACGCGATCGACCGAACGCTCGAGGAGGGACCGACATGAGCTCGATTTCGACACCCACAGACCCGGCCGCCGTCCTCGACTACCGCCTGACGGCGATGGACCGGTGCGACTCGTGTGGCGCGCAGGCCTACATCGCCGCGGAGGTCAACGGGAGCGAACTGCTCTTCTGCGCCCACCACGGTCGCAAGTACGAGGAGAAACTGCGCGAAGTCGCCACGTCGTGGCACGACGAGACCGCGCGCCTCGCTGACGACGACTGAGCGTCGCCGCCGCGTCCCCGGCGCCGCCGGGAACCTGCCTCACACCGGGCGGACGATCCCGAGCGGCGTCGACTGGTGTCCCTGGCCGAGCGGGTTGTCACCGAGGATCGCCACCAGGCGACGCTCGCCGTCGCGGGAGAGCGTGGAACCGAGGATGTTGCCGCCGATGTCGTTGATATCGACCACCGCCACGTCCGCCGCCACGTTCAACGACGACCGGATGTGGGCCGCAACCTCACGTGGACGCTCGGGCCCCAGCACCACCGCCTCGTTGTAGGGCGGGATCGTACCGGAGGTGGGACCGTCGATCGCACGCGCCTTGTCGCCTGCGATGCGGTAGAAATCGCCGCGACGCCCGAACAGCTTCGTGACCGCCGACACGCCCGCCGCGAAGAGAATGCGGATCGTGCCGCACTCCCGCAGTGCCATCTCCATCGTCTCCGGCATGCCCAGACCGATACCGTAGGGCGTTCGGACGACGAATCGCGACAAGAACCGGGCCAGCGGTCGCGGCTCGATCTCGCTCAGCAGGAAGGATCGTCCCTGTGTGATGGCGACGATCTTCTCGGTGACGAAGAGGATGTCGCCGTCACGCACCTCGCCGGCGGCGTACTCCTGGATGATCGCATCGAGATCGTCTCCCGGCATGACCACCCGCGTGCGGATCGGCACACGTGCGAAGGAATTCCCATCGACCGTGGTCGTGAGGGCCTTCCCGTCGTTGGGCGTGTCGCTCACTCGAGGTAATCCCGGAGCGACTGCGAGCGGGAGGGGTGGCGGAGCTTGGCCATCGTCTTCGACTCGATCTGACGGATGCGCTCGCGCGTGACTCCGAACGTGTCGCCGATCTGGTCGAGGGTCTTCGGCTGCCCGTCGCCGAGGCCGAACCGCATGCGGATCACCCCGGCCTCACGCTCCGAAAGGGAGTCCAGGAGCGATTCCAGCTGGCGCTGCAGCATCGTGAAGCCCACCGCGTCGGCCGGGACCACCGCTTCGGTGTCCTCGATGAGGTCACCGAACTCGCTGTCCCCGTCCTCGCCGAGCGGAGTGTGCAGTGAGATCGGCTCTCGACCGTACTTCTGCACCTCGATGACCTTCTCGGGGGTCATGTCGAGTTCCTTGGACAGTTCCTCCGGCGTCGGCTCGCGACCGAGGTCCTGGAGCATCTGACGCTGCACGCGGGCGAGCTTGTTGATGACCTCGACCATGTGCACGGGGATGCGGATCGTGCGCGCCTGGTCGGCCATGGCGCGCGTGATCGCCTGCCGGATCCACCAGGTGGCGTAGGTCGAGAACTTGAAGCCCTTGGTGTAGTCGAACTTCTCGACGGCACGGATCAGACCGAGATTGCCTTCCTGAATGAGATCCAGGAACTGCATACCGCGTCCGGTGTATCGCTTGGCGAGCGACACGACCAGACGCAGGTTCGCCCCGAGGAGATGGCTCTTGGCGCGCTGTCCGTCGCGGGCGACCCACTGCAGGTCCAGTCCCAGCTGCGACGACTTCTCCGCCGCCGACATGTTGGAGAGCTTCTCTTCGGCGAACAGACCCGCCTCGATCCGCATCGCCAACTCGACTTCTTCGGCCGCGTTGAGCAGCGGGACTTTACCGATCTGCTTCAGGTAGTCCTTGACGGGATCGGCGGTCGCGCCCGTGATCTGCGTGGAGTAGATCGGAACGTCTTCGTCGTCATTCGACGAGATGACGATGGCACCCGTGGGGAGAGGTTCGGCGGTGGCCTTCTTGGCGTCGCCGCTCGCACCCTTCTTCCCGTCTGGCTTCGCTTCCTCGTCGACGTCATCGACATCGTCGAGGTCATCGGCGTCGACGCCGTCTTCGTCGATGTCGCTCTCTTCGGCAGCCTTCGAGGTCTTCGCCTTGGAGGCTTTCGCGGTGCGCGTCCCGGACTTCTTGGCCGTCGACTTCTTCGCCGGCTTCTTCGCAGGCGCTTCCTCGACGGTCTCCTCGGCCTCGGTGTCCGTCGCTCGCGTCGCGCGGGTGCTGGTCTTCGTGCCTGTGGTCACGTTTCGCCTTTCACCGATGGACGCGTGTCGACGCCCCCCGGTCGATTTCGGACACTAGTAAGACCCTTGTCAAGTCCGTTCGCGCTCAACGCGGATCGGCCTCGACAATGGGTCGCTCGCTCCATTGTCTCACAACTCCTGGCGGCACTTGACCCGCCAGGGTGGACACCTGTATGGGAACGCCGCGCCGCGTGCCGCTATTCCCTCATGCCCCGAAGTGGTCGTCGTCGGTCGGCGGGCGGTTGGCGAGGAATCGCTCGAGCTCCGCAGCCAACTCGTCGGCACTCGGCAGATCACCGGTGTGGATGATGGGTGTCGCCTGCGTCGACCCCGCCATATAGGCGTCGTAACGCTCCTCGAGGTTCTCCACCATCCGGGAGAGTTCTTCACTGCCGGCGACCTGCTCGTCGACCTTCTGGAGGTACTCGCGGTTCTCGTCCCGGAGTGCGTCACCGTCGAAGACGAGACCCGTGGCCACCGTGACCGCATCCAGTGCGGCCATCGAGGAGGCCGGGTACTCGGTGTCACCGAGATAGTGCGGAACGAGGAGCACGAATCCGGCCACGGCAGCACCCTGCTCGGCGAAGCGGTATTCGAGAAGGTGCCCCACGGTGGCGGGCACCTGCGTCGTGGGCTTCCAGACCGAGTGCGCCTCGGCGAGATCGCTCCGCGTTCCGCTGACGGTCGTGCCGATGGGTCGCGTGTGAGGGACGGGCATCGGGATGGCGTGCACCCACGTGACGGTGGAGACGCCGTGCTCGACGGCGAAGGCGAGCACGCTGGACGCGAACGCCTCCCACGCGAAGTCCGGCTCATAGCCGGCCAGCAGCAGGAAGGGCGACCCCAGCGTGTCGTGGGCCAAGGACAGTTCCAGACGCGGCGGGCGGTACTCGGTCAGATGATCCTGATCGAAGGCGATGACCGGGCGACGGGCCCGATAGTCCAGCAGGACGTCGTTCGCGAAGACCGCCACCGGTGTCGGATCCAGCTCGTCGCGGAAATACTCGATGGTCCGCGACAGCGCGCCCCCGGCGTCGGTGAAACCGGTCAATGCGATCACCAGCGGAAGGCCCTTCGGGATCGGAGGCGCGGAGACCGAGCGCTCGAACAGTGACGAGGACAGGGGCATCCGTCCATCGTACGAGGCACCGAGCTCGCCGTGGCGCATGCCCTCCCGCTCACAGCGAACACGAGCATCCCTAGGATGGGGGCATGCCGTTCCCCGACCTCGAGTTCCGAACCAGTCCGATCCGAGAGTCCGACGCCGAGGCGATCCTTCTGGCGCTCCCCCCGCTCGACGATGCCGCGGACCTCTCCGAGTGGCCCGGCCTGCGCGAGGCGCTGGAGTCGGTCGGCTTCACCGGCAAGCGGTCTTCGTACCTGCGCGTGGCAGCCCCCGAGGCGACGTCCGTGCCGCTGGCGGTGGTCGGCACGGGCGCGGATCCCGACGCCGACGCGGTGCGCACCGCGGTGGGTGCCGCGATCCGCACGCTCACCGGATTCTCCACCGTGGCCGTCGCGGCGCCCGGGAGCAGACACGTGCGCGCCGTCGCGGAGGGAGCGACGCTCGGCGGGTACCGGTTCGACTCCTACAAGTCGACGCCTCCCGCCTCGCGCGCCGCCACCGTCTACGTGCACGGCGATCCGGTCGATGACGACGTCGCTCGCATGGTGCGCGCCGAAGCCGCAGCGATGGCCCTCGTGAAGGACCTGTCCACGGTTCCCGCCGACCGACTGGGGCCGACCGAGTTCGCCGAGCACGCCCGCGAAGATCTCGCCGGCCTTCCCGTGCACGTCGAGGTGTTCGACGAGCACGACCTCGCAGCCGGCGGATACGGCGGCATCCTCGGCGTCGGCCGCGGCTCCGCGCGGCCCCCGCGTCTGGTGCGCGTCGACTACGCCCCCGAGGACGCAACGCGTCACGTGGCACTCGTCGGCAAGGGCATCACCTTCGACACCGGCGGACTGTCCCTCAAACCCCCCGCATCGATGGTCGGCATGAAATACGACATGTGCGGCGCCGCGACGGCGCTCGCGGTGGTGCGCGCCCTCGCGACCATCGAGGCCCCGGTTCGTGCGACGGCCTGGCTCTGTCTGGCAGAGAACATGCCCTCCGGGTCGGCGACGCGTCCGGGCGACGTTCTCCGCATGCTCGACGGCACGACCGTCGAGGTCCTCAACACCGACGCCGAGGGGCGTCTCGTGCTCGCCGACGGACTCGCCGCGGCCAGCCGAGAGCACCCGGATCTCATCGTCGATGTCGCCACCCTCACGGGGGCGATCTCCGTCGCCCTCGGCAACCGCCACACCGGGGTGATGGGTGACGAGGACGCGGTTGCGCGGTACCTCGACGTCTCGGTCCGCACCGGCGAGGATGCCTGGGCCCTCCCGCTTCCCGAGCACATGGAGGAGGAGCTGGACTCCCCCATCGCCGATCTGCAGAACGCCAAGATCGGCGACCCCTCCGGCGGATCTCTGTTCGCCGGTCTGTTCCTGCGTCGCTTCGTCGGGCCCACCTCCGATGCCGCCGACGCCCCGCGCATCCCCTGGGTGCACCTGGACATCGCCGGCAGCGGCTGGCACAAGGGCGGGGGCTTCGGCTTCACCGACAAGGGACCCACCGGCGCAACGGTCCGCTCGCTGATCCGCTTCCTCGGTGGAGTTGCGCACTGATGAGCGTGCAGGATTACGATCTCGTCGTCCTCGGCGGCGGCTCCGGCGGCTACGCTGCGGCGCTGCGCGCGGCGGAACTGGGGTCATCGGTGGCCATCGTCGAGAAGGACAAGCTCGGCGGCACCTGCCTGCACCGCGGGTGCGTGCCCACCAAAGCGCTCCTGCACGCCGGCGAGATCGCCGACCACACCCGCGAGGCGGCCGCCCTCGGCATCCGCGCCACCTGGGAGGGCGTGGACGTCGCCGCGCTCACCTCCTATCGGGAAGGCATCGTCGCGAAGAAGCACCAGGGCCTGCAGGGCTTGATCGCCGCGCGGGGCATCACGGTCATCCCCGGTGCGGGCACCCTCGAGCCGGGACCGGCCGTGCGGGTGGGTGGCGACCTCTACCGCGGCAAGGATGTCGTGGTGGCGACCGGCTCGGCCACCCGGACCCTGCCGGGCATCCAGCTCGGCGGTCGCATCGTCGGCAGCGAGCAGGCGCTCGAGCTGCCGGCGGTCCCCGATCGGGTCACGGTGCTCGGCGGCGGCGTCATCGGCGTCGAATTCGCGAGCCTGTGGCGATCACTCGGCGCCGAGGTGACGGTGATCGAGGCACTCCCCCGGCTGCTGCCCGCCGACGACCCCGTCATCAGCTCGCACATGGAGCGCGCGTTCCGCAAGCGCGGCATCCGCACCGCGCTCGGGTCCCCCGTCGCCGCGGTGTCGGCCGAAGCGGACCGGGTCCTCGTGCGCCTTCAGGACGGCACCGAGATCGATTCCGACCTGCTCCTGGTCGCGGTCGGCCGCGCCCCGGTGACGGCCGGGCTGGGGCTCGAGCAAGCAGGTGTCGTCCTGGACCGCGGGTTCGTCGTCGTCGACGACGACCTCCGCACCGGCGCCGAGCACGTCTGGGCCGTCGGCGACATCGTGGCCGGGCCCCAACTCGCGCACCGCGGGTTCCAGCAGGGCATCCAGGTCGCCGAGCGCATCGCCGGGCGTCGCCCCGTGCACATTCCGGATCACCACATCCCCCGCGTGACGTATTCCTCTCCGGAGGCGGCCTCGGTCGGGCTGACCGAGGCCGCCGCCCGCGAGCTTCACGGCGACTCGGTCGAGACGTTCGAGTACAACCTCGCTGGCAACGCCAAGAGCGCGATCCTCGGCACCCCCGGCGTCGTGAAGGTCGTCCGGCGCACCGCGGGACCGGTCCTCGGCGTCCACATGGTCGGCGACCGCGTCGGGGAACTGGTCGCCGAGGCCCAGCTCGTCGTCGGGTGGGAGGCCCACCCCGAAGACGTCGCACCGTTCCTGCATGCGCATCCCACCCAGAGCGAAGCGCTCGGAGAGGCGTTCCTCGCTCTCGCCGGCTCTCCGCTGCACACCCTCTGACCCACCTGGCACCGACACCCCGCCGGCAACCCACGCCGGTCCGCCCGGGTCATCACTAAGCTAGAACCAATCGGCATTCCGAAGGAGACAAGCACATGAGCACATCCGTCGTCCTCCCCGCGCTCGGCGAGAGCGTCACCGAGGGGACGGTGACCCGCTGGCTCAAGCAGGTCGGCGACACGATCCAGGAGGACGAGGGTCTTCTCGAGATCTCCACGGACAAGGTCGACACCGAGATTCCCTCACCGGTCAGCGGCGTCATCGAAGAGATCCTGGTCCAGGAGGACGAGACCGTCGAGGTGGGCGCGGTCCTGGCCAAGATCGGTGACGGCAGTGGCGCGCCCTCCGGCGACGACGCAGACGACTCCGCCCAGGCCGACGCGCCGGCGGAGCCCGCCGCCGAGGAGTCCGCCCCCGAGCAATCGGCACCGCAGGAGACCAGCTCCGATCCCACACCGGCGAAGACCACCAGCTCCGACGGCGACGGCAAGGACGTGGTTCTGCCCGAACTCGGCGAGAGCGTCACCGAGGGCACGGTCACCCGTTGGCTCAAGAGCGTCGGCGACGACGTCGAGGTCGACGAGCCGCTGCTGGAGATCTCCACCGACAAGGTCGACACGGAGATCCCCTCTCCGTTCGCCGGTACCCTGCAGCGGATCCTCGTGCAGGAGGACGAGACCGTCGAAGTCGGCGCGGCACTGGCCACCATCGGTTCGGGCGCGCCCGCGCAGGCCGCACCCGCCGAGGAGTCGCCGGCCACGGACGATGCGCCGGCCACGGACGATGCGCCGGCCGCGCAGGAAGAGGCCCCCGCCGAGCAGGCGGCCGCTCCCGCTCAGGAACAGCCCGCCGAAGATCAGACCTCCCCCGCGGCTCCCGCAGCGCCGCCCGCGGACCAGGGGCCGCAGGCGACGCCCGCAAGCTCGGGGCCGGACGATGTCTACGTCACCCCGCTGGTGCGCCGCCTCGCCCAGCAGCAGGGTGTCGATCTCGCAACGGTGACCGGAACGGGTGTCGGCGGACGCATCCGCAAGGAGGACGTCCTGAAGGCGGCGGAAGCCCCCGCATCCGCGCCGGCGCCCGTCGCCGAAGCGCCGGTCGAGGTGGAAGTGTCGCCGCTGCGAGGGACGACCCAGCCGATGTCGCGTCTGCGCAAGGTCCTCGCCGAGCGAGCCGTCGCATCCATGCAGTCGACGGCGCAGCTGACGACGGTCGTCGAGGTCGACGTCACCAAGCTCTCGCAGTACCGCGACAGCGTGAAGAAGGACTTCCAGGCCAAGACGGGCGACAAGCTGTCGTTCCTGCCCTTCTTCGCACTCGCGGCCGCAGAGGCGTTGCAGACCTTCCCGATCATCAACGCCACCGTCGACGGTGACAAGATCGTCTACCCGGCCACCGAGAACCTCTCGATCGCCGTCGACACCGAGCGCGGGCTCCTCACTCCGGTCCTGCGCGACGCGGCGTCGAAGAACCTGGCGGAGATCGCGCACGAGATCGCCGATCTGGCCGCACGCACGCGGGACAACAAGCTCAAGCCCGATGAGCTGGCAGGTGGAACGTTCACGCTGACCAACACCGGTTCGCGTGGCGCGTTGTTCGACACCCCCGTGGTGTTCCTGCCCCAATCCGCCATTCTGGGCACCGGCACGGTCGTCAAGCGCCCGGGCATCGTGAACGTCGACGGTGTCGAGGCCATCTCGGTCCGCTCGTATGTGTATCTGGCGCTGTCGTACGACCACCGCACGATCGACGGCGCGGATGCGGCGCGGTTCCTCGGCGCCGTGAAGAAGCGTCTCGAGGACGCCTCGTTCGCGGGAAACCTCGGGGCCTGACCCGCTCGGACTCATGGCTGTTGCGTGACGTCGTGGACGTCACGCAACAGCCATGAGTCGTCTTTGCGGGCGATCACGACCAGTTGGTCACCCATCTTCCCCTCGAGGTCGACGACCCGGAGGACCGCAACACCCCCGAAGTCGTCGACGAGGACCTGCTCGCGCGTGTCGGCCGGAAGGTCGATGGCCCCCGCCGGGAAGTCGGTCTCGGACCACACGAGATCGGCGCGGCATCTCGCGTCGCCGCCGCAGCCGCGGAGTGCGTCGAGGAGTTCCCCCGCGACGTCCTCGGGGTCACCAGCGGTCACACCTCGGTTCGGCTCCTCGCGCAGGTCTGCGTCCGCATCGCCGGCGGGGGCGGAGACCACCTCCGCCACGCCCACCGGCTCATCCGCCACCGGCCAGAGCAACCCGAGCGCGAGCACACCGCTTGCCGCGGCACCGGCCATGAGCACGGTCGACCGCCTCGAGGGGCTTCGGAAGAGGCGGGAGCGCAGCCGATCGACAGCTTCGGCGACGGCGTGGGTGACGCCGATATCGGCGAAACGGCCAAGGTGAGTCACCGCCCCGCCCGGTGCCGGCCCGTCCGGCTCTGCGGGAGGCTCGGATCGGACCGCCCCGGCTCCCACGGCGGGGCGCGGACCGAAGCCGACCATCGCGAGGGCGTCCGGCTCCGCGACGTCGAACAGCTCATCCTCGAACCTGCGCGCCGTGCGGGCATCGAGCAATCCGTCGGCCATCGCCTGAGCCGCCTGCGCGCATACGGCGCCGAGGCGCCCTTCCTGCATCACCGGATCGCGGAGGATCGCCGCCCCGACACGTCCGAGCTCATCCCCGTGGAGCGAGTGGAGCGCGAGGACGGGACGCCCGTCATCGGTCAACCACCATGACACCACGACCCCGGGATCCACACCCGCGTCGAGGACCTCGCGCGTCCCGCGGAGGACGCTGACAGCGATGGTGACCTTCTCCCCCGCGGCCATCGCTCGGCCGCGCCGGCCGAGCAGCACCGTCAGTCGTTCCACACAGAGGGGGAAGACGACGTCGTGGCCGTCCGGTGCTCTCCGGACGTCCCGCGGCGTGAGGACGTGATCCCCGGCAGGCAGGCGCCAGCCCGGCCACGCACCGCCCAAGACGGGGGCGGCCACCACCAGCGCGGGTCCGCCGTCGTCGAGGCGAGCCAGGACGCCGGGCCACGGCGCGTCATCGCCGTCCATCCGGCGGATCACACTGCCTCCGGCACGCAGAGTCGGTGAGAAGAGGGACGAGGGAAGGGTGGTGGAGGGATCCGTCACGCACCCCACCGTGCGCCGATAGCCGCGCCGTGACGCGGCACCGCAGCAGCGTGTGGACGGCCGACATCGGAGGGCGGGGTGGGGAGGAGCAGTGGTGGCCGATGGTCGAGCGTGCCGAAAGGTAGTCTGGTGTCATGGCCCGCAGCACGACCCCGGAGAAGCGTCCCGGCTTCTTCTCCCAGCTCCGCACCCTGTTCACGTTCACGCGCAAGGCGTTCCCCTGGCTGCCGTACCTCCTCGTCGGCATCCTCGTCGTCGGTGTCGCCGCCGGTGTGGGAATCGGATTCCTCATCCCGCCGGTGGCGTGGTGGAGCGTTCTGCTGTGGGGCATCACGGGACTGATGGCCGGCATCCTCGCGGCCATGATGACCATGACGCGTCTGTCCACCAAGGCGATGTACCGCCAGATCGACGGCACGCCCGGAGCGACCGGTCACGTCATGTCCACGTCGCTGGGTCGTCGTTGGCAGGCCAGTGAGATGCCGGTCGGCATCAACCCGAAGACGCAGGAGGCGGTCTACCGCGCGATCGGGCGCGGCGGTGTGGTCATCGTCGGCGAGGGCGCACGTGGTCGCCTCACGCGACTCGTCAACGACGAGCGGTCGAAGATCAAGCGTGTCGCCTCCGGCGTGCCGATCACGGTTCTCTACGTCGGCCACGGCGCTGACGAGGTGCCGATCGCGAAGCTCGCGACCACGATCAAGAAGCTCCCGAAGGCGATCGATCGCGCGACCATGGCCGCGGTGATCAAGCGTGTCGACTCGGTGTCTCAGTCGCTCGCGTCGCTGCCGATCCCGAAGGGCATGGATCCGAACCGCGTGCGCGCACCGCGCCCTCGCTGATCGTCCGCCGCGAGAGCTCAGCCCCGCACGAGGACGGTGCCCGCGGCCTTGTCGTGAAGACCTCGCTGATCGGCATCCCAGATCACGGCCGGGATGACCAGCACCAGCAGAAGTGCGCGCACGACCGGCCGCCACAGGCCTACCCAGGCGCCGTCGAGGCGGGTCAGCCGGAGACCGACGATGCGATGACCCGGGCTGCCCTGCAGCATCGGTGGGAACACGACCTGGATCGCGACGAACAGCGCCGCGATGACCACCGGGTCGCCGGAGAAGACCGCCGGCAGACCATCCGGGTCCGTCACGAACAGACCCGCGAGGACGTACGCCGCGCCGTAGTCGATGAACAGCGCGCCGACACGCCGCCCGATCCGGCCGATCGAGCCGCGTCCGGATTCAGGCAGGTCCAGGCGTTCTCCGGGGTATCGCGGCTCTGTCACCGCACAAGCCTACCCAGACCCCTGTAACCTGGCGGAAACAATGGTGTCACGGCGGGGCAATGCCCTGTCGGTACCGTGCAAGCCATGCCCGCTCGCGGGTTGGCAGTTCCCGAACGCCCTACCTCTGGAGACTCCATGTTCAGTGATTCATCCGAGGTGCTGAAGTTCATCAAGGACGAGGACGTCAAGTTCCTCGACATCCGCTTCACGGATCTCCCTGGTGTGCAGCAGCACTTCAACATCCCCGCCTCGACCGTCGACGAGGAGTTCTTCACCGTCGGACAGCTCTTCGACGGCTCGTCGATCCGCGGTTTCGCGAACATCCACGAGTCGGACATGCAGCTCATCCCGGACGTGTCGACGGCCTACCTCGACCCGTTCCGCGACGAGAAGACCCTGATCATGGTCTTCGACATCTACAACCCGCGCAACGGCGAGATCTACGGCAAGGACCCCCGTCAGGTCGCCAAGAAGGCCGAGAAGTACCTCGCCTCGACCGGCATCGCCGACACCGCCTACTTCGCCCCGGAGGCGGAGTTCTACATCTTCGACGACGTCCGCTACGAGGTGAAGCAGAACACCAGCTTCTACTCCGTCGACTCGGTCGAGGGCGCCTGGAACACCGCGCGGAGCGAAGAGGGCGGCAACCTCGCCAACAAGACCCCCTACAAGGGCGGCTACTTCCCCGTCTCGCCGGTGGACAAGACCGCCGACCTGCGTGACGACATCAGCCTCCGCCTGATCGCCAGCGGCCTCGAGCTCGAGCGCGCGCACCACGAGGTCGGCACCGCCGGTCAGCAGGAGATCAACTACAAGTTCGACACGATGGTCCACGCTGCGGACGACATCTTGAAGTTCAAGTACATCGTCAAGAACACCGCCGACCAGTGGGGCAAGACGGCCACGTTCATGCCGAAGCCGCTCTTCGGTGACAACGGTTCGGGCATGCACACCCACCAGTCCTTGTGGAACGGCGGCCAGCCCCTGTTCTACGACGAGAAGGGCTACGGCGGCCTGTCCGACATCGCCCGCTGGTACATCGGCGGCATCCTGGCGCACGCACCCGCCGTCCTCGCCTTCACGAACCCGACGCTGAACAGCTACCACCGTCTGGTGAAGGGCTTCGAGGCTCCGGTGAACCTGGTCTACTCGGCCGGTAACCGCTCCGCCGCGATCCGCATCCCGATCACGGGATCGAACCCGAAGGCCAAGCGCATCGAGTTCCGCGCGCCCGACGCCTCCGGCAACCCGTACCTCGCGTTCGCGGCTCAGCTGATGGCCGGCATCGACGGCATCAAGAACCGCATCGAGCCGCACGAGCCGGTCGACAAGGACCTGTACGAGCTGCCGCCCGAGGAAGCCAAGAACATCCCGCAGGTACCCAACTCGCTGCTGGATTCGCTCGAGGCGCTGCGCAACGACCACGAGTTCCTTCTCGCCGGCGGCGTGTTCACCCCCGAGCTGATCGAGACGTGGATCGAGTACAAGATCGAGAACGAGATCCAGCCGATCGCCCAGCGTCCGCACCCGTTCGAGTTCGAGCTCTACTTCGGCGTCTGACGCCCGCGCGTGCAGAAGGCCCCCGGTTCCCCCGGGGGCCTTCTTTCGTCGTCGCGGGCCCGAGACAGAGCCTCGACGGGTGCTGTGTCTCCTCAGCGACTCACCCGTAGAAGAGCTTGTCGAAGGTTCGTCGCGCGCGCCGGGCCGTTCTGACCCATTCCTCCTCCACGGCGCTGGCGCTGTGCGGAGGCATCTCCAGCAGCCGGCCGATCCCGTCCAGCTTGCCCCGGTCGGTCGGCAGGATATCGCTGGTCTGCCCCGACAGGAGGGTGTTCGCCGAACGCAACCGGCTCGCCAATCGCCACGCGGCCGTCAGCCGGTCCGTCGCCGCCGCCGTCACGAGTCCGGCGTCGCGCGCCGCCTCGAGCGCGTCCAGCGTCGAGGTGGTCCGCATGCCGTCGACCGCGTGCGCGTGCTGGAGCTGCAGCAACTGGACCAGCCACTCCACGTCGCTCAATCCGCCCGGGCCGAGCTTGAGGTGACGAGCGGGATCCGCGCCCTGCGGGAGTCGTTCGTTCTCGACGCGTGCCTTGATGCGTTTGATCTCCCGCAGCCCCTGTCGATCGGCATCCGTCGGATACCGCACCTCGTCGGCGAGTGCGATGAATGCGCGGATGAGTTTGACGCTGCCCGCGATGCCGCGCGCGCGCAGCAGAGCCTGCGCCTCCCAGGACAGCGACCAGCGGCGGTAGTACTCGGCGTAGGAATCGAGCGAGCGCACGAGAGGGCCGTTGCGGCCTTCGGGGCGCAGTTCCGCGTCGAGGTCGAGCGGCAGGCGGTGGTCTTCGGAATGGCGTCGCAGGCCTTGAACGAGAGCCTGCGCGAGCTGATTCGCCCGCTGCGGATCGACACCGTTGGGGCGGTAGACGTACATCACATCCGCATCGGATCCGAATCCGAGCTCTCGTCCACCGAAACGCCCCATCGCGATGATGGAGAAATCCAGCGCGTCGTCCTCCGGCGGTACGACCTCCCGTCGCACGGCGCGAAGGGTGGCCTGGATCGTCACCTCGTTGATCGTGGTGAGCGTATCGGCGATCTCCTCGATGGTCAGGACCCCGAGGATGCCCCCCATGGCCGTGCGCAGCATCTCGCGTCGGCGGAGACCGCGTACCGAGTGCATGGCGTCCTCGACGTTGTCGTGGCGCGTCTGGATCGCCCGCGCCTCCTCCTGGAGGGCGACGCCGGTCCGAGGCCGCAGGCGCTGGGTGTCGTCCAACCACGCCGCGGCCTCCGGGATCCACTCCATCAGCTCACCGACGTAGCGGGACCCCGACAACACCCGGGTGAGGTCCTCGGCCGCGCCCGAGGAGTCCCGCAGCATCCGAAGGAACCAAGGCGAGTCCCCCAGCCGCTCACTCAGGCGGCGGAAGGCGATCAGACCGTAATCGGGATCGACACCGTCCGCGAACCATCGCAGCATCACGGGCATCAGGTGCCGTTGGATCTGGGACTTGCGGCTGAGGCCGGAGGTGAGGGCCCCGATATGGCGGAGCGCGCCGGACGGATCCCGGAAGCCGATCGCCGCGAGACGGTCTTTCGCCTGCTCGGGCGACAGCGAACGCTCGGCCTCCGGCAACGCCGCCACAGCCGAGAGCAACGGCCGGTAGAACAGGCGCACGTGAATGTCGCGGACCTCGCGCTTGACCGACTCCCACATCGCCAGGACGGCCTCGCCGGTGTCGCCGAGGTCCGTCGCGCGGGCCAGCGCCCGCAACGCCTCGGGTTCCTCGGGCATCAGATGGGTTCGTCGCAGATGTCGCAGCTGCACCCGGTGCTCGAGGAGGCGCAGCATGCGGTAATCGCGTGAGAACGCCGCCGCCTCGGCGCGGCCGATGTACCCCTCCGCCACCAGCGCGTCCAGCGCGGCCAACGTGCTGCGCTGCCGGATCCCATGGTCGGACAACCCGTGGACCAGCTGGAGCAGTTGGACGGTGAACTCGACATCGCGGATGCCGCCCGGGCCGAGCTTGATCTGCCGCGCGACGTCATCGGGTGGAATGTTGTCGGTGACCCGCTCACGCATGCGTTGCACGCTGTCGACGAAGTTCTCCCGCGCGGCGCTGGTCCAGATCTTCGGACCGACGGCATTGACATAAGCCTCACCGAGCTCGAGATCGCCGGCGATGGCCCGCGCCTTCAGCAGCGCCTGGAACTCCCAGCTCTTGGCCCACCGGTCGTAGTAGGACAGATGGGAATCGAGGGTGCGCACGAGCGCCCCCTGCTTACCTTCCGGGCGGAGGTTCGCATCCACCTCCCACAGCGGTGGCTCGATCTCCATCTCCGAAACGCCGCGCATCATCTGCACGGCCAATCGCGTGGCGATGTCGACGACGCGACTCTCCCCCACTTCCTCGCGCAGCCAGTCCTCGCCGTCTCCGACGAAGATGACATCGACATCGCTGATGTAGTTCAGCTCCCGCGCACCGGTCTTCCCCATGCCGATGACGGCGAGCTTCGTGGCGGCGACGTGTTCACGCGGGAATGCCGCTCCCGTGGACGACACGCGCGTGCGTGCCACACAGAGGGAAGCCTCCAGTGCCGCCGCGGCCGCGTCGGCGAGTCGACCCGCCACGAACGGCACCTGATCGACCGGTGAGGCACTGAGCAGATCGAAGGCCGCGATCCGGGCCAACATGCGGCGATATCGAACGCGCAGCGCCACCCAGGCGTTCTCACTGCCGTCTGCAGCGAAGCCGTCCACGGCACCGACCGCCTCGAGCAGCTCCCGATTCAGCTCCAGGTCCGTCGGCAGACGCGTCCCGGCGTCGGGGAGATGCCGCAACTCCTCCGGGTGACGCAGGAAGAACTCCGCGAAGCCCGACGACGCACCCAGCAGCGCCCACAGCGCGCGCCAGCCGGTCCCGTGCGGCACCAGGGAGCGTACGGCGTCGGCATCGCGACGGGCGATGAACAGGATGCCCGAGACGGCTGCGTCGGGATCGGCCGCGTCGGCGGCCGCGTCCCGCAGCTCCTCCCAGGCCACCCCGAGGAGGTCGCCGAGCTCGGTCAGATCGGCATCGGCGGCCGTCAGACGGCTGAATCCCACACGGGCGAGACCGGTGAGGGTGGACGAGCGATCACTGGCCATGGAGCCGGCGTCAGAGCATCTCGAGGTTGCTCTGCAACTCGAAGGGCGTCACCTGCGACCGGTACTCGTGCCATTCGCGACGCTTGTTCAGCAGCACGTAGTTGAAGACCTGCTCACCGAGTGTCTCGGCGACCAGCTCCGACTCCTCCATGTACTCCAGAGCGTGGTCCAGGCTGGTCGGCAGCGGCGCGTAGCCGAGCGCCCGTCGTTCGGAGTCGGTGAGCGACCACACATTGTCCTCGGCCTCGGCGGGAAGCTCGTAGCCCTCCTCGATGCCCTTCAGACCGGCGGAGAGCATCAAGGCATATGCGAGATACGGATTCGCCGCCGAATCGATCCCGCGGTACTCGACCCGAGAGGACTGTCCCTTGTTCGGCTTGTACATCGGCACACGCACCAGCGCGGATCGGTTGTTGTGACCCCAGCAGATGAAGCTGGGCGCCTCGTCACCGCCCCACAAGCGCTTGTAAGAGTTGACGAACTGGTTGGTGACGGCTGCGATCTCGTTCGCATGGCGCAGCAGTCCCGCGATGAACTGTCGGCCCGTCTTGGAGAGCTGGTACTGGGCGCCTTCTTCGTAGAAGGCGTTCAGGTCGCCCTCGAACAGGGACATGTGGGTGTGCATGCCGCTCCCCGGTCGTCCGCTGAGGGGCTTGGGCATGAACGTGGCGTAGACGCCCTGCTCGATCGCGACCTCTTTGATGACCGTGCGGAAGGTCATGATGTTGTCAGCGGTCGTCAACGCATCGGCGTAGCGGAGATCGATCTCATTCTGCCCCGGCCCACCCTCGTGATGGCTGAACTCGACCGAGATGCCGAGGTCTTCCAGCATGCGCACCGAGCGACGACGGAAATCGTGCGCGGTCCCGCCGGGGACGTTGTCGAAGTACCCCGCCGAATCCACCGGCTGCGGCCCCTCGGCGCCGAAGCGGGATGACTTCAGGAGGTAGAACTCGATCTCGGGGTGGGTGTAGAAGGTGAACCCGGCGTCGGCCGCCTTGGCGAGCGAGCGCTTGAGAACGTAGCGCGGATCGGCGACCGCGGGCTGACCGTCGGGGGTGGTGATGTCGCAGAACATGCGCCCGGTCGGGTCGATCTCACCCCGCCAGGGCAGAGTCTGGAACGTCGTGGGGTCCGGATGCGCGAGGAGGTCCGACTCGTATGTCCGGGTCAGACCCTCGATGGCGGATCCGTCGAAGCCGAGCCCCTCGTTGAACGCCCCCTCGACCTCGGCGGGCGCGATCGCCACGGACTTGAGGGTTCCGATCACATCGGTGAACCAGAGGCGGACGAACTTCACGCCGCGCTCCTCGATCGTGCGCAGCACGAAGTCCCGCTGCTTGTCCATCACATTCCCTCCGCTGAAGTCGGTCGGCTGACTGCCAGACTACTTGTCCTCGGGCGCCGGACCCGACGCGCCCCACGCGTCGTCTCTGGCCTCGTCTTCGGCCCACGCGCGCGAGCGCTCCTTCATCAGCTGCGGGGCGCGAGCCGCCTCGTCGGCTGTGTCGAACGGCCCGGCACGGTCGACCGCCGGGGAGACATGTCCTTGTTCGACCTGACCGGTCGACAGGTTGTACCAGAACTTCTCATCACTCGCCGACATCGCTCACTCCTCCGTCTCCCGCACCGACCGGCGCCCGGGTGCCTCCGATCCTACTGATGCGCCGCCCGGCGGTGGATAGCATGATGGCATGGCAACCAACAGCACCCGTGCGGTCGGCGTCGACATCGGCGGCACGGGCATCAAGGGCGGCATCGTCGATCTGGAGCGCGGCGAACTCATCAGCGACCGCGTCAAGGTGTCCACGCCGAAGGGCGCCAAGCCCCGGGACGTGCTCGACGCGGTGACGGTCGTTCTGGACAAGCTCGGCGTCACCGATGCCGGCATCCCGCTCGGGGTCGCCTTCCCCGCGATCGTCAAGGCCGGCCGCACCCTGTCGGCCGCCAACGTCGCGGACGAGTGGATCGGCTTCGAAGCGGAGGCCTTCTTCGAGGAAGGACTCGGTCGCGACATCCACTTCGCCAACGATGCCGATGTGGCCGGAATCGCCGAAGTCCGCTACGGCGCCGCCAAGGGGGTGGCGGGGTTGACCATCCTCACCACCCTGGGAACGGGGATCGGCTCGGCGATGATCTACGACGGGACCCTCATCCCCAACACCGAACTCGGCCACGTGCACCGCGCCAAGCACGGCAAGGACGCGGAGGCGTACGCGGCTTATTCGGCGATGGAGCGCGAAGAGCTCTCGTGGAAGAAGTGGGCCGGACGCCTGCAGTGGTATTACAGCCACATCGAGTTCCTGTTCAGCCCGGACCTGTTCGTGGTCGGGGGTGGCGTGTCCAAGCACGCGGATGAGTTCCTCCCCCTGCTCGATATCAAGACCCCGATCGTGCCGGCGGTGCACCGCAACAACGCGGGCATCATCGGCGCCGCGTCCCTCGCAGTGGACTGAGGCGAATGGGCCGGCCTGTACGCCGGGTTCTGTTCCGGGGCTTGCGCCCCTTCGACGGTCATCTCTCTCGGCGCCACGTCGCCGTGACGCTCCAGCGGCCTACCCGGGGACTCGGCGGGCCGCGTCGTCATCCCCTGTCTGGCCTTGCTCCGGGCGAGGTTTGCCGTGCAGATCGTGTCACCACGATCCCGGTGGTCTCTTACACCGCCCTTTCACCCTTACCGGGCGTTGCCCGGCGGTCTGCTCTCTGTGGCACTGTCTCGCGGATCACTCCGGGTGGGTGTTACCCACCGCCCTGCCCTGTGGAGCCCGGACGTTCCTCGGTGCGCCATGCGCAACGCGACCGTCCGGCCGACCCATTCGCGCTTCGATCCTAGCGCCGCCGCCGTCAGTCTTTCGCCGCCGTCCGGGTCGCCCGCGCGTCGAGAGGGAAGTCCAACGGGAAGTCTCCGAACAGCAACCGCCCCGCCGTGTTCGCAGCGGCGCGCACGGCGCCGACGACGTCGTGGGCCTGCTCCTCGGGACAGTGCACGATCACCTCGTCGTGGAGGAAGAAGGCGATGTGCGCTCGGCGGGCGAACACCGGGCCTGATCCGGGAGCGAGGACCCGCCCCTCCGGCATGGATGCGAGGCGCATCCGCAGATCGGCCAGCCAGGACAGCGCCCATTCGGCCGCCGTCCCCTGGACCACGAAATTCCTGGTGAAACGACCCCGCTCGCGCGCGGACCGCCGCGCGCGAACGACCTCGTCCTCGCGCGCGTCCGCCTCGCTCGCCCGCGACTGCGCGCGCACCCAAGCCCCGTCGGGCTCGGGGCTCGTGCGCCCCAGCAGCGTGGCGACGGATTCGCCGTCCTCACCTCGTCGAGCAGCCGCGTCCACGAGTCCCATCGCGCGCGGGTAGGCGCGCCGCAGACGCGGGACCAAGCGTCCACTCTCGCCTGTCGTGGCCCCGTACATCGCGCCGAGCATCGCGATCTTGGCATCGTCGCGATTCGTGACGGCCCCGCCCGCGACGATCCCCTCGTAGAGATCGCGTCCCCGGGCCGCGTCCGCCAACGCCATGTCCCGCGACATCGCGCACAGCACGCGCGGCTCGAGCTGCGCGACGTCGGCCACGACCAGCCGCCACCCGGGGTCGGCGCGCACCGCGACACGCAACCCGCGCGGGATCTGCAGCGCTCCCCCGCCGGCGCTCGCCCACCGACCGGTCACCACGCCGGCGGGGATGTACACGGGACGGAAACGGCCCTGCCGGACCCACTCGTCGAGCCACGCCCAGCCGTTCGCGGCCCACAATCGCGCCAACCGCTTGTACTCCAAGACGGTGGGAACAGCCGGATGGCGCAGCCCGGCGAGTTCCCACCGACCCGTCGATCCCACCGGCAGTCCCTGCCGTTGGAGGGCGCGCAGGAGCTGGACGGGCGAGTCCGGATTCAGGCCGGGAGCTTCGAGCTGTGCCCGCAGGCGGCTCGCAAGATCCTCCAACCGCACCGGTCGTGTCCCCGGAGCCGGGCGCGGACCCAGCTCGCTCACGAGGACATCGCCGTGCCGGGTCTCGTCCCAGGGAAGGCCCGCCGCATGCATCTCGCACGCGATCAAGGCACCGGCCGACTCTGCGGCGACGAGAAGGTGAAGCCCGGTTCCCGCGCGAGTCGAGCGCAGCGCGCGGCGCTGCCGGGCGAACTCCGCGAGCGTCTCCTCGATCGTCGAGGACCCCCCTCCGGGCGCGCCCAGGTCGAACAACGTCTCGCCGTTCGCGAGCACAGGCGTCGCCGGCGTGTCGGACCAGACATCATCGCGGCGCAGATCCGTGCCGTCGGCCACGTGCGGGTTCCCGGCGAGGATCCGTCGCGCGAGTCGCAGATCGTGGCAGCGGGCCACCCGCACGCCCGCATCGAGCAACGGCGGGTAGCGCTGAGCGGAGTCGTGCCAGACCCATCGTGCCGGATTGCTCCGTTCTCGCTCGGCGACGACGCCGGGGAGGTCGACCGCCGCGACCTGCACGCGGCGGATCTCCCGGGCGTCGGGGTCCAGATCCGCGAGCACCACCGCGTCCCCGCGGTCGCCGACGACGGTCCAGGTCGGGGGCGGCTCAGCCGACGTCGCGGCGGAAGCCGTCACGGCGGTCCATGGCCTCATTGGCTGCCGCGTCGGCGCGCGCGTTCTCGGCGCGCGGAACCCACTCGAACGTGACCGGTCGCGCTCCGATGAGTTCGTGTGCGCGACGAGCGAGGACCTGCATGTCGGGGTGCTTGATCTTCCACCGACCGGTCATCTGTTCGACGACCAGCTTCGAATCCATCTTGACGTGAATCGCAGCGTCGGGATCACGGGCCAACGCCGCCTCCACGCCGACGATCATGCCGTTGTACTCCGCGACGTTGTTGGTCGCCACGCCGACGTAGACGCCGAGCTCGCACAGGATCTCCCCCGACGCGGCATCGATGACCACCGCGCCGCCGGCAGCCGTCCCGGGGTTTCCTCGCGAGCCGCCGTCGGCCTCGACGATGAGCGTGCTCATAGCCCCGACTCCTCCGTCCGGACGAGGATGCAGCCGCACTCGGGGCACATCACCACCTCGTCCTCCTCGGCGCGCCGGAGCCCGCCCAGGTCGGTGCCGGAGAGCACCATGTGGCATCCGCCGCAGGTGTTGCGGGTGAGCAGCCCCGCACCCGCGTTGCGGGACGCCAGCTTGTCGTAGAGGGCGACGAGGTCGGCTGCGATCCCGTCGGCGACGGCACGGCGATCGCGGCCCGCGGCCTCCAGGTCGCGGGTCGCGTCTTCGACGGCGGCCTTTCCCGCGGCGCTCAGTTCGGCGCCCTCCGCGTTGGTCCGCGCGATGAGCTCCTCCTGCACGGCGACGGCTTGCTCGGCGGCCTCGAGCCGCTCCATCACCTCCAGTTCGGCGTCCTCGAGGTCGCTCTTCCGGCGCGCGAGCGAAGCGAGCTCGCTCTCGAGCCCCTGTGCTTCCTTGACGTTCGAGGTCGCTGCCAGTCTTTCCGTGTCACGTGCGCGTCGCGCATCGACCACCGCGACGTCGGACTCGATCCGCGACACCTCCGTCCGAAGGTCGTCGCGTGCGCCGAGCAGACCCGTCAGCTCCTGGCTGAGCGTCTGCCGGCGCGCGAGGAGATCCTTCACGCGCGCCGCGTGCGGCGGGTTGGCGCGCGCCGCCTCCGCGCGCCTGATGCGGGAGTCGAGCTCGGCAAGGTCGAGGAGCGCGCGCTGATCGCGGGGAGAAGCCTTCACCCGACCAACATAATTGACCGCCGACGCGCAGGTCGGGCTGATGGTGGGCCCTGCCGGGATCGAACCGACGACATCCACGGTGTAAACGTGGCGCTCTACCAGCTGAGCTAAAGGCCCCTCCCGCCCAGTCTAGGTCGAGCGCGACGCGGCGCGCGCGTCGGCGTCCCGCGCCCGAGGTGAGGGTAGGCTGAGCGGCGGCGCGTTTGTGCATAGCGGACAAACGCGGCATCGCGCCCCTCCGATTGCCTGGCACGATCTGCCATCCGACGAAAGGTCTCACGTGACTGTCCACGATCAGGATCCGTACTCCCAGGGCCCTCTCGACAGCGACCCCGACGAGACCGCGGAGTGGCGTGAGTCGCTCCAGCAGCTCGTCGACGCGCGCGGTCACGAGCGCGGCCGCGAGATCATGCTGAGCCTGCTGAAGGAATCCAAGGAGCTGCACCTCGGCGTGCCGATGGTGCCCACCACGGATTACATCAACACCATCGCCCCGGACGCCGAACCGGAATTCCCCGGCGACGAGGAGCTCGAGCGCCGCTACCGGGCCTGGATCCGCTGGAACGCGGCGATCACCGTGCACCGCGCGCAGCGCCCCGGAATCGGTGTGGGCGGGCACATCTCCACCTACGCGTCTTCGGCGGCCCTCTACGAAGTCGGCTTCAACCACTTCTTCCGCGGCCTGGACGACCCCTCCGGCGGCGATCAGATCTTCATCCAGGGTCACGCCTCCCCGGGCACGTACGCGCGTGCCTACCTCGAGGGACGCCTCAGCGAAGACCAGCTCGACGGGTTCCGGCAGGAGAAGTCCGCGGCGCCGCACGGGCTTCCCTCCTACCCGCACCCGCGCCTCATGCCGGAGTTCTGGCAATTCCCGACCGTCTCGATGGGCCTCGGCCCGATCAACGCGGTCTATCAGGCGATGACCAACAAGTACCTTTCGAACCGGGGCATCAAGGACGTCGCCGATTCCCATGTGTGGGCGTTCCTCGGCGACGGCGAGATGGACGAGGTTGAAAGCCGCGGGCAGCTGCAGGTCGCCGCGAACGAGGGCCTGGACAACCTGACGTTCATCGTCAACTGCAACCTGCAGCGATTGGACGGACCCGTCCGCGGAAACGGCAAGATCATCCAGGAGTTGGAGAGCTTCTTCCGCGGCGCCGGCTGGAATGTGATCAAGGTGATCTGGGGTCGCGAGTGGGACGAACTCCTCGGTCGCGACGGCGACGGCGCGCTGCGCAACCTCATGAACGTCACGCCCGACGGCGACTACCAGACCTACAAGACGGAGAACGGCGCCTTCGTGCGCGAGCACTTCTTCGGACGGGACGAGCGCACCGCGGCCTTGGTCAAGGACTACTCCGACGAGCAGATCTGGAACCTCAAGCGCGGCGGCCACGACTACCGCAAGGTGTACGCCGCATTCAAGGCCGCGCGTGAGCACAAGGGCCAGCCCACGGTCATCCTGGCCAAGACGATCAAGGGCTACGGCCTCGGGCCGCACTTCGAGGGCCGCAACGCGACCCACCAGATGAAGAAGATGACCCTCGACGATCTCAAGCTCTTCCGCGACGCGATGCACATCCCGATCTCGGACGCGCAGCTCGAAGACAACCCCTATCTGCCGCCGTACTTCCACCCCGGCGAGCAGGACGAGACCATCGAGTACATGCTCGAGCGCCGTCGATCACTGGGCGGATTCCTGCCGGAGCGTCGCACGCACCACGTCGGGCTGCAGCTGCCCGACGACAAGGCCTATGCCCTGCCCAAGAAGGGGTCGGGCACCCAGGAGGTCGCCACGACGATGGCGTTCGTGCGACTGCTGAAGGACCTCCTCCGCGCGAAGGACTTCGGCCACCGGATCGTGCCGATCATCCCGGACGAAGCACGCACCTTCGGCATGGACGCGTTCTTCCCGACCGCGAAGATCTACAACCCCAACGGGCAGCATTACACCTCCGTCGACCGGGAGCTCCTCCTGGCCTACAAGGAGAGCCCGCAGGGCCAGATCATGCACGTCGGCATCAACGAAGCCGGCGCGATGGCGGCTTTCACCGGCGTCGGCACCGCGTACTCGACCCACGGCGAACCGCTCATCCCGGTCTACATCTTCTATTCGATGTTCGGCTTCCAGCGCACCGGCGACGCGCAGTGGGCAGCCGGTGACCAGATGGCGCGGGGGTTCATCATCGGCGCCACCGCCGGGCGCACGACCCTCACCGGCGAAGGCCTGCAACACGCGGACGGTCACTCGCACCTCCTGGCCTCGACGAACCCCGCCACGGTCTCCTACGACCCGGCGTACGGCTACGAGATCGCCCACATCGTGCGCGCGGGCATCGAGCGCATGTACGGAGGGAACCACCCGGACCCGAACGTCATGTACTACCTGACGGTCTACAACGAACCGCTCGTCCAGCCGGCCGAACCGGAGGGCGTGGACGTCGATGGCATCGTGCGGGGAATGCACCGGATCTCCGAGGCGACGGGCGAGGGTCCCCGGACCCAGCTGTTGGCCTCGGGTGTCGGTGTGCCGTGGGCACTCGAGGCGCAGCAGCTGCTCCGCGACGATTGGGGTGTCCACGCGGACGTCTGGTCGGTCACCTCGTGGACGGAGCTGCGTCGCGACGGCCTCGCCGCCGACGAGCACAACTTCCTGCACCCCGAGAGCGAGCCGCGCACCGCATACGTCACCGAGAAGCTGCGCGACGCGCAGGGCCCGGTGATCGCCGTCAGCGACTTCATGCACGCCGTGCAGGACCAGATCCGCCCGTGGGTACCCGGGCAGTTCGCGACCCTCGGCGCCGACGGCTTCGGTTTCTCCGACACCCGCCCGGCCGCACGTCGGTTCTTCAAGATCGACGGACCGTCCCTCGTCGTCCGCGCGCTTCAGGCGCTCGCCGCGGAGGGTGCTGTCGACGCGTCGCTGTCCGCCCGGGCGATCGAGAAGTACCGACTCCACGACGTCACCGCGGGGACGAGCGGCAACGCGGGCGGCGAGAGCTGACCCGACCGATGCCGCCCCGCCCCGCGGAGATGGACAAGGAGGAGACGCTGGCGTGGTTGCGCCGCATCTCCGGCGATCTGGCCACCGCCACCATCAAGCGCCTCGAAGAGTCGCTGCCGTGGTACGCCGATATGCCGCCGGCACGTCGGTCGGCGGTGGGTCTGGTCGCCCAGGCCGGAATCACCTCGTTCATCCAGTGGTACGACGATCCTGGCTCGACACCCTGGATCGCCTCGGACATCTTCGCGGCAGCGCCCCGTGAACTGTTGCGCAGCGTCAGTCTGCAGCAGACGCTGCAACTGATCCGGGCGACGGTCGAAGTCACCGAGGAGCGCGTGGCCGGAAAGGGGGACGACCTCCGCGAGGGCATCCTGCTCTATTCGCGCGAGGTCGCCTTCGCGGCCGCCGATGTCTATGCGCGCGCCGCCGAAGCACGCGGTCTGTGGGATGCGCGTTTGGAGGCGCTCGTCGTCGACTCCATCCTCACCGGTGAAGCAGATGAGGAACTGCCGAGCCGGATCGCGGCACTGGGCTGGCACGGTCACGGGGAGGTCGCGGTCCTCGTCGGGACGACACCCGCGCAATTCGACGTCGATCAGCTGCGGCGCACGGCACGCAAGCTCGGTGTCGACGTGCTGATCGGCGTTCAGGGGTCTCGTCTCGTCTTGGTGATCGGGCGCGCCGAAGAGCCCGTGCGCACCGAGGAGGGGGGCGGGGAGCTCACGTTCGTGGAGATCGCCAAACGCCTGGAACCGGGATTCGGTGCCGGTCATCTGGTCATCGGCCCCGTGGTTCCCGCTCTCGTCGACGCCGGTCAGAGCGCCCGGGCGGCGCTGGCGGGCTTCGCCGTCGCCCGCGCATGGCGCCACGCCCCACGGCCGGTCGAAGCGGACGATCTGCTCCCCGAGCGCGCGCTCGCCGGCGACCCGTTGGCCAAACAGACCCTGGTGGAGAGGATCTACCGTCCCCTCCACGCGCACAGCACCGATCTGGTGACCACGCTGTGGAGCTATCTCGACAACGGGCGCTCCCTCGAAGCGACCGCCCGTGAGCTGTTCGTGCACCCCAATACGGTCCGGTATCGACTCAAGCGCGTGTCGGAGGTGATCGGCTGGGACGCCACGGGCCCGCGTGAGGCGCTGATCCTGCAGACGTCACTGGTGCTGGGCTCCATCGGAACAGATGCCACCCGGCGCCGCGGCAACGGTCGTCGCCCGTCCTGATCCGCTACGAGCACCGTCGCCACCGAGCCGACCACCGGAGCGCTGTGGGGAAATGACAAACGATCGCGAGACTCTTGTGCGGCATGCCACACATCGCATCGCCTGATCCTTGGCAGGATGGGATGGTGCTGATCGCGATGTTCCCCGGGCAAGGCTCCCAGTCCCCCGGCTTCTTGACGCCCTGGCTCGACCTCGACGGCGCCGCCGATCGTCTGGCCGCCTACTCCGAATGGGCGGGCGTCGACCTCGTCGCGGCCGGCACCGAGTGGGACGCGGACCGCATCCGCGACACCGCCGTGGCCCAGCCGCTGATCGTGGCCGCAAGCCTGCTCTCGTGGAACGCCCTCCCCGGACGCGTCGACGGTGTGGCCGGTCATTCCGTCGGAGAATTCGCCGCGGCCGCAGCGGCCGGGGTGATCTCCGAAGAGGACGCTCTGCGCCTCGTCGGACTGCGAGGCCGCGCCATGGCCGATGCCGCCGCCGCCTCGCCCACCGGGATGAGCGCCGTTCTCGGCGGCGACACCGAGACGATTCTGAACCGGCTCGACGAGCTCGGCCTCACGGCGGCCAATCACAATGGCGGCGGTCAGCTCGTCGCCGCCGGTCCGCTGCCGGCCCTCGAGGCGCTGGGGGCCGATCCCGTGCGCGGCACGCGCGTGGTCACCCTCCAGGTCGCGGGCGCCTTCCACACCGACGCGATGGCTCCCGCGGTCGCGGAGCTCCTGGTGGCCGCGGAAGCGGTCGAGACCGAAGACCCTCGACTCCGCCTTTGGACCAATCACGACGGCTCGCAGGTGGCCGAGGGTCGACGCTACGTGGACCTGCTCGTCACGCAGGTCGCCTCGCCGGTGCGGTGGGACCTGTGCATGGCGTCATTCGCCGACGCCGGCGTGACCGGACTCGTCGAGCTGGCCCCGGCCGGAACGCTCACGGGCCTGGCCAAGCGGGGCCTGCGCGGCACACCCGCCGTCGCCGTGAAGACCCCTGGGGACCTGGCGTCCGCACACGACCTCCTCACCACACCGACCCGCTGAGCGGAGCCCCCATGACCCCCACCCTCCGGCAGTCCCGTGGCGCCGAACACACCCGCATCTACTCCTACGGCGCGGCCCGCGGCGAGAACGCGGTGCCCAATGACGACCTCGTCGGCCCGATCGACTCCAGTGACGAGTGGATCCGGCAGCGTACCGGCATCATCACCCGGACGCGCGCGATCGCCGAGACCTCCGCGATCGATCTGGCCGCGGACGCCGCCCGCGAGGCGATCGCCCGCTCCGGCGTGGCCGCCGAACGGATCGGTGCCGTCATCGTCGCAACCATCAGCAATCCGAAGCAGACCCCGTCGGTCTCCGCGATCGTGGCCGACCGCGTCGGCGCACGTCCCGCCGCAGCCTACGACGTGAACGCCGCATGCGCGGGCTTCACATACGGCGTCGCGCAGGCCGACGCCCTGGTCCGCACGGGACAGGCCGAGTACGCCCTCGTCATCGGAACCGAGAAGCTCAGCGACATCGTCGACCCCACCGATCGCAGCATCTCCTTCCTGCTCGGCGATGGTGCGGGGGCGGTCGTGGTCGGCCCCAGCGACACCCCCGGCATCGGGCCGACCGTCTGGGGGTCGGACGGCTCGAAAGCGGACGCCGTCGGGATGAACCACACGCTCACCGAGTTCCGCGACGGCCTCGCGCCGTGGCCGACGCTTCGTCAAGAGGGTCCCACCGTGTTCCGCTGGGCGGTGTGGGAGATGGTCAAGGTCGCCCGACAGGCTCTCGAGGAAGCCGGTGTTGCGGCATCGGATCTCGCCGCCTTCGTCCCCCACCAGGCGAACATGCGCATCATCGACGAGTTCGCCAAGCAGCTGGGCCTCCCCGAGTCCGTGGCGATCGGGCGTGACATCGCCACCACCGGCAACACCTCCGCGGCCTCGATCCCGCTGGCCACCCACCGCCTGCTGGAGGAACAGCCTGAGCTCAGCGGCGGCCTCGCCCTCCAGATCGGCTTCGGCGCCGGGCTGGTCTTCGGCGCGCAGGTCGTCGTCCTGCCGTAAGCGTCCGCCCTAGACTGATCAACGGCCCGCCCGCGGCGCCAGCATCCCCGATGAACAAGGAGAAAACCATGGCATTCACCAACGACGAGGTCCTCGCAGGTCTTGCCGAGCTGATCACCGATGAGACCGGCATCTCGGCCGATGAGGTCGCAATGGAGAAGTCGTTCACCGACGATCTCGACATCGACTCGATCTCCATGATGACGATCGTCGTCAACGCCGAGGAGAAGTTCGGCGTGACCATCCCCGACGACGAGGTCAAGAACCTCAAGACCGTCGGCGACGCCGTCACCTACATCACGTCGAACCAGGCGTAACCCTTCTGGTGGGGGCGAACGCCCCCACCAGCGTTCTTTCACGAGGAGCTCCTTCCGCATGACCACGTCACGCATCGTCGTCACCGGCATCGGCGCGTCGTCGCCGATCGGCGGCACCGCCCCAGAAAGCTGGTCCGCTCTGCTGGCCGGCGCGTCGGGCGCTCGCACGCTCGAGTACGACTGGGTCGAGCAGACTCAGCTCCCGGTGACCTTCGCCGCGCAGGCGGCCGTTCGCCCCGACACGGTCCTGGAACGCCCCATGGCCAAGCGTCTGGACCCGGCGTCGCAGTTCGCGATGGTCGCGGCGATGGAGGCGTGGGACGACGCGGGCGCACCCGACGTCGAGGCCGAGCGCCTCGGCGTCGATTTCGCCACCGGCATCGGCGGCGTCTGGACCCTGCTGGACGCGTGGGACACCCTTCGCGAGAAGGGGCCGCGCCGGGTCATGCCGATGACGGTTCCGATGCTCATGCCCAACGCAGCCGCCGGAAACCTCTCGTTGCACTTCGGCGCTCGCGCGTTCGCGCGTACCGTTGCGAGCGCCTGCGCCTCGAGCACCGAGTCGATCGTCAATGCCGCCGAACACATCCGTTCCGGCCTCGCCGACGTCGTCATCGCCGGCGGCACGGAGTCGGCGATCCACCCCATCACCATCGCCTCCTTCGCGTCGATGCAGGCGCTCTCTCGGCGCAACGACGACCCTGCGACCGCGTCACGACCGTGCAGTGTCGATCGCGACGGATTCGTCATGGGCGAGGGCGCCGCCGTTCTCATCCTCGAATCCGAGGACCACGCCCGTGCGCGCGGTGCGAAGATCTATGCGTATGTCGTGGGCGGCGGCGTCACCGCCGACTCGTATCACATCACCGCAAACGACCCCGAGGGTCACGGCGCTCGACGCGCCGTGGAGATGACGCTCGCCTCGGCCGATGCGTCGCCGGACGACGTGACGCACATCAACGCGCACGCCACCTCCACTCCGGTGGGGGATCCGAACGAGTACACGGCGTTGAAGGCCGTCTTCGGTGAGCGCATCGACGAGATCCCGGTCTCGGCGACCAAAGCGAGCACCGGTCACCTCCTCGGCGGCACCGGCGCTCTGGAGGCGATGTTCACCGTCCTCGCTCTGCAGGACCGCCTCGCTCCCCCGACGATCAACATCACCACGCAGGACGACGCTGTGCCCTTCAACATCTCCGGTGCGCAGGTCGAGCTCGGCCGCGGCGATCAGCTGGCGATCAGCAATTCCTTCGGCTTCGGCGGCCACAACGCCGTCGTCGCCTTCGCCTCGGCGTGAGCCGGCACGACGAAGCCCCCGTCCACGTGGCGGGGGCTTCGTCGTGTCCGGATGCCGCGGTCGGCATCCGACGCTGCAAGGCGGCGATTCGCTGTCCCGCTCCCCGGGAATCCTCCTCCGAGTCTCGGTAGTGGCGCCTCGCCGACCCTGATTCCGGTCGCGCCTGGCCTCACCCCACCTTGTGGAGCCACACGACATGCGCACCGTCGCCGGCGTGGCGGAACGGCTCGAGTTCCTCGTCCCATGCCGCCCCCAACGCGAGGTCGAGCTCACGCTGCATCTCCCGCGCATCGCCGCCGGCGACCTCCATCGCGTACCGCAGTCGGTCCTCGCCGATGACGATGTTCCCGGCGGCATCGGTCTGCGCGAAGTGGATACCCAGCCCCGGGGTATGCAGCCAACGGCCGCCGTCGTTGCCGGCCGAGGGGTCTTCCGATACCTCGAATCGCAAGTGCTCCCACCCGCGGATGGCACTGGCCAAAGCGGCCCCGGTTCCGGCGGGTCCCTCCCAATAGAACTCTGCGCGGCGGGTACCGGGCTGCACCGGCTGATCCGACCAATCGAAGTTGACGGCACGGCCGAGCGCGCGCCCGGCAGCCCACTCGAGGTGGGGGCAGAGCGCACGAGGCGCGGAGTGGACGTAGACCACCCCGCGCGAACGCGATGTCGCCATGATGTCTCCGTTTCTTGTCAGGTGCGTCTTCCCCTACGACCTGGCACCACGGAGAACGTGGCGGACATGTTCGGTTTTCTGCCGCCATTATCACCCGTCGACCGCAGAATCTCAAGGATCTGCGGTCG
The DNA here is from genome assembly GCF_034531355.1 of Microbacterium xanthum. Lineage (NCBI taxonomy): Bacteria > Bacillati > Actinomycetota > Actinomycetes > Micrococcales > Microbacteriaceae > Microbacterium > Microbacterium xanthum. The sequence continues at coordinate 41,146 of NZ_JAWHUE010000004.1, read as the reverse complement.
ACACGCCGCGGGCCCCCGACGACGACGTCGAGGGCCCGCGGACAGCGAGGCTCAGGCCTCGCTCATGGCGATCCTCTCCTTCTGACCCTTGGCCGCGTAGTACGCGGCGCGAGCGGCATCGCGACGCGCCTGCTCGGCCTGGCCCGCTTCCCGGACCTCGTCCGATACCGGGTAGTAGTCGGTCGTGGGCTTGCCGTTGTACTTCGCGATGTACGCGTCGAGCTCCGGGCCGGACTCCCACGACGTGATCAGGCAGTAGCGCGGCTGCTCACCCTGGTGGTGCACGGCATGCCACAGACGCTGGGTGTCGACGATCAGCTGAGCCCCGGCGGGAAGGGCGATCCGGTACTCGATGCTCGGATCGCTGCGGTTCTCGCGCAGCACGAAGTAGCTGTCCTTGTCATCGGTGAGGTTGAAGAACCCGCGGACCACCCAGCCGGTCCCATCGGGATTCAGCCGATTGTTGTCGTCCTGGTGCAGGTTGTAAAGGCAGTCCGCGTAGGAGTTGGGCTGCAACTCGATGATGCGGCAGCGGCCGACGTTCGCGCCGGGCTCCATCGCGCGGGCCGTGAGCGTGGGGGCCTTCTCGGTCTGCTCGTCGATCCACACGCCGTCCTTGTCGGTGCGTGGCGGTTCGTGGTTCCAGAAACCGTTGCACTCGATCTCCCCCTTCGCCGAGGCGAGCGGGGCGAAGCGCGTGTCGCCGGAGGACTTCCAGTCGACGTACTCGATCTCGAGCCATTCCTTGGGGTCGATCTCCTTGTCGTACGAGTCGAGCACGACGAAGCCGGTCGATTCGAGAGCAGCGCTCTTGATGTAACCCATGATGCGAGTCAAGACCTTTCGGATCGGGGCCAGCGCGTTCTGACAGGCCCGGGTGAGGCCAGCCTACCCCGCGGTCGACGCGAGCCACCGGGGAATCGAGGGGTTCACTAGACTCGACGACGGTCTGCCTCGAAGGGAGCGATCGCGCTGTGCTCACCGCCACGAACATCGAAGCCCACGCCGTCAACACCATGGCCTGGCTGTCCGCCGCGGACGCCACGATCGTGGTGCCCGTCTACCAGCGTCAGTACCGATGGGATATCGGCGGGTGCGAGCGGCTGCTCGCCGACATCCGCGCCGTGGCCGACTCCGACGAGCGTCACATGCACTTCATCGGCTCGATCCTCAGCGCGGAAACGCGCGGCGACAACGGCTCGGAACTGGTCCTCATCGACGGTCAGCAGCGGGTGACGACCCTGATGCTGCTCGTCGCCGCCCTCCATCACACCGTCCGCGGCCAGGATCCCGGACTGGCAGAGGAGCTGGAGCGGGTGATGCTGCACCGCCGCGGCGGGCGCACGAAGTTGCGCCCGCATCGCGCCTGGGCGGAGGTCTTCGATGCGGTCGTGCGGGACGCGCGCGGCGACGCTGACCGCGACTCGCGATTCGATGACAACTACGCCTTCTTCCGCAGCCAGATCCGACCCGAGGAGGTCGCGCGCGTATGGCGGGGTCTTCAGAAGCTGGAGCACGTCGCGATCACGCTGGGCCCCGGCGCGAATGCCCAGCAGATCTTCGAGTCACTCAACTCCACCGGTGAGCCGTTGCGTGATCACGAGCTGATCCACAACTACGTGCTGATGGGACTCTCGCACGCCCAGCAGACCGCCATCGAGGACGAGTACTGGGTACCCATCGAACGGCACACCGGCGAACGGATCGCGGACTTCTGGAACCACTACCTCGTGATGACGGGCGGTCGCGAAGTCGCCGTGTCTCGAGGGCGCGGGGTCTACGACGCGTTCCGCGCGCAGTTCCCCCGACTGGATCCGCCCGCGCTTCGCCGCTCCGCGGAGGAGTGGCGCTCTTTCGCCGAGGTCTACGGCATCCTTCTCGAGCCGGGGCGCGAAACGGACCCCGACGTCGCACGGCATCTGCATTGGCTCAACGTCTTCGGGCGGAGCCTCTACCCCCTTCTGATGCGGCTGCACCGGGAGTGGTCGACGGGCGTGATCGACAAAGACGCTCTGGTGTGCGTGCTGGAGCAGCTGCAATCGCTGCAGCTGCGTCGCGCGATCGTCTCCCTGACGAACACGCGCCTGGTCGCCCGCCTCCTCCGCGCCCTCGACGACGGTCCGGCCGCGCTCGAAGAGGCGATCTCGCGGCTGACCCCGTCAGACGATCGCGTTCGAGTCGCGCTGAAGTTCACCGACCTCCCCCACGCGGACTACGTGCTCGCGCGTCTGAGCGGGGTCGACCGTATCAGCGGGCTCGACGTCGACCACATCCTGCCGGCGGCCCCCGCCGACGAGTGGACGGGAGACGGCGATACCACCTGGCAGGATCTGACCGACGACCAGCAGAACGCACATCGAGCGCTGGCGGGCACGATCGGGAACCTCACGCTGCTCGAAGAGGACCTGGCGATGTCTGTGTTCGGAGCGGGCTTCCCGGTGAAGGCCGACGCGTATCGTCGAAGCGCTCTCGGGCTGACCCGTGCCGTGGCGGACACCGCCACCTGGGACACGGCCGCCATCTCTGCACGTTCGGCCGAGTTGGCGGCGCGCTTCATGACCGTGTGGCCGCGCCGCGGCCCACTCGTGATCGACGACGACGGTCTCACCCCGATCCTCGATGCCGTGCCGCGGCGAGGGTGGCCGCGGGGGTGGGAGCGGGAGTTCGCCTACGTCGAGTACGTCGGCGAACACTGGGAGGTACCCGACGTGAAGTACCTCTTCAACCGGGTGTTCAAGAGACTGTGGGCCGACAACCGCGCTTCGGTGGAAAGATACAGTTCACAGCGGGGTGGTCCGGTGTACCCCGATATGTCGTGGACGGGGCAGTGGGACGACCTGGATGCATCGCACTTCCTCTACATGGGATGGGACTCCAGTTACATGCTCGCCGCGGTGCAGGGCGTTCTCTCCGAGGCCGGGCTCGCACCGGAGGTCTTCGTGAAGTATTCGTACCTCTGGGCCGAGTGAGCGGAGCGTTCACTCGGCCTTGCGGGCTCCCGCCTCCAACCGATCCCCCGTCGGAAGCTCCTGATGGCCGCCGAACTGCAGCCTCATCGCGGACAGCAGCTGGTTCGCGTACTGGTCCTCGTCGCGGGAGGCGAACCGTTCGAACAACGACGCGGCCAGTACCGGCGCGGGGACGCCGACGTCGACGGCGGCTTTCACCGTCCACCGGCCCTCGCCCGAGTCGGACACGCGACCGGCCAGACCTTCCAATGAGGGGCTCTGCTCGAGGGCAGCAGCCGTGAGATCAAGCAGCCAGGAGGAGATCACCGAGCCGCGCCGCCACAGTTCCGCGACTTTGGGGACGTCGATGTCGAACTGGTAGAACTGCGGCTCTTCCAGGGGCGCGATCTCTGCGGAGTGCTCCGCTTCGCGTACCCCGGCGTCGGCGTTGTGGAGGATGTTGAAGCCCTCCGCCAGCGACGCCATGATGCCGTACTCGATGCCGTTGTGGACCATCTTCACGAAGTGTCCCGCGCCGGGAGGGCCGCAGTGCAGGTATCCGAGTTCCTCGGGCGAATGCTCCCCTTCGCGCCCGGGGGTGCGTTCGATCTCTCCGGCGCCCGGGGCGATCGTCCGCAGGAGGGGCTCGATCGTCGCCACCGCCTCATCGGCGCCCCCGACCATCAGGCAGTACCCCCGCTCCAGGCCGAATACCCCACCGCTGGTCCCGGCATCGACGTAGTGGATCCCCGACTCTCGGAGGGTCGCCGCCCGCCGGACATCGTCGCGATAGTTCGAGTTGCCGCCGTCGATGATGATGTCACCGACGGACAGGACCTGCGCGACCTCCGTGACCACCGTGCCGGTCAAGCCGGCGGGGATCATCAGCCACACCACCCGGGGGCCGTCGAGCTTGGCCGCCAGATCCGCAAGGTCCACCGCCGCGGTCGCCCCCTCCGCGGCCAGCGCCTCGACCGCGGACGAATCGACGTCGTACACGACGCACTCGTGCCCGTCCCGCATGAGGCGCCTGACGATGTTCGCCCCCATCCGGCCCAGTCCCACCATTGCCATCCGCATCCGCGTCTCCTCCCGGTCACAGCGACCCTATCGACCGTGTCGGGCACGGCGGAAGACGCGGGAGCGGGACGCCCGACGCTCAGGCGTCCGCGGGGCCGGTCACCGCCAGCGGTTCGCGCGTCATCGGCACGTGGGGGATGCCGTCCTCTTCGAATGCCGGCCCGGCGACAGCGAAGCCGAAGCGCGCGTACCAGGGGGCCACGTGAGTCTGCGCATCCAGACGGATCGCATGATTCGGCTGCCGCCGTGTCGACAAGGCGATGGCCCGTCGCATGAGCTCGGCCGCCACGCCGGCGCCGCGGGCGGACGGCGACGTCGCCACGCGACCGATGCGCATGGCGTCACCGTCGTCCAGGAGCCGGAGCGTTGCGAGGACCTCGTCGTCGGGCGCGGTCACCCAGAACAGCTCCGTCGTCGGCTCGAGGTCGCGACCGTCGAGTTCCGGGTAGGCGGCGGCCTGTTCGACGACGAACACGCTGACCCGGAGCCACAGCAGCCGATAGAGTGTCGGCGCGTCGACATCGCGCAGCGGCGCGTGGTGGAAGTCATGCACCGCGAAACTCTATCGGCGCGGAGGACGCGCAGGCGACCCCACCGGGTGGCTTCGGGCGAGCCGATGGAGCACGTCTGCGGTGAAACGGTAGGGCGGGTGGGACTTGAACCCACGATCGTCGGGTTATGAGCCCGCTGCCTTGACCAGCTTGGCCACCGCCCCGCGACGCCCGCAAGGGGCGTGGAGAAAATCCTACCGGGCGTCGTCGTCTGGGTCGCGGACAGGCGGTTCCGGCCACACTTTGGCCACTGCCTCGCCGAGTCGCGTCGAACCGGTCTGCGGGTGCGCACCGTCGAATGCGCCGCCCGAGCTGCCCCGCTCGATCGGGAGCCCCTGGCTGTCCGAGACGATCTGCGGATGATGCCGAGCCAGCTGCAGCACGCCCCACACCGCGATCGCCCCGGCGACGGCGAAGCCGATGTATGCCCACAGGGGTGCGTTCTGCGCCTCGCCGAGGACGGTGAGACCGATCACGACGGCGACGATCGGGTCGATCACGGTCAGTCCGGCGATCACGAGATCGGGAGGCCCCGAGGAGTATGCGGATTGCACGAAGTATGCACCGACGGCGGTGACGATCAGCAACGCTGCGACGCAGGTCAGCGTGAGCCACTCGAAATCACCCGACTCGATGCGACTGAGGACCACTTTGGCCAACGTCGCCACGAATCCGTAGAGAACGCCCGCGGCCATGATGTAGAAGAGCGCTCCGACGTGGTGACGGCGCCAGAGCCACACCGCGGTGAACAGCACGGCGACGACCGCGAGGATCAGCAGCACGGTGATGAGTTGACGGTCGCTGAGCGGAGACTCCGTGGCGAACAGCGCGGCGATGGTGACGAACAGGAAGATGCCCCCGACGCAGGCGACGATCGCGATGATCGAACGGCGGGTCGGGCGATGTCCGCTGATCTTGGCGTTCAGCAGGGTGGTGATCACGAGCGCGATCGCCCCGAGCGGTTGCACGACGATGAGCGGAGCGAACGACAGCGCCGACAGCTGGCACACGATCGCCAAGCCCAGCATGATCGTGCCGAGCACCCATGAGGGGCGTGCCAGGAGCCGACCGAGCTGGGCCGCTGTGAGGTTCGTCTGTGCCCCGCCGCTCAGCCTCTCGACTTTCGTGACGCCGCGATGCTGGTACTGGGCCCCGAACGACATGAAGACGGCGCCGATGAGGGCCAGCGGGATGCCGATGAGGATGCCGGGGTCCTGGAAGGCTCCCACGAGCTGATCGCCGACATCCTCGACACTGCCGACATCGATCGCGATCACCCTTCGACGATACCCGGCAGCGTGCGGGATACGCTGTCGGACGTGGCCGTTCTTCCCATCCGCATCATGGGCGATCCCGTCCTGCACAGCCCCGCCGCACCGGTCGGCGAGGTCACCGACGAGATCCGCACCCTGGTATCCGACATGTTCGAAACCATGGACGCCGCCCCGGGGGTGGGACTGGCCGCCCCGCAGGTCGGGGTGTCACTCCGCATCTACACCTACACGTACGAGGACGACGACGGTTCACCCTGGCGCGGTGTCGTCATCAATCCCCAGCTGTGGATGCGGCCCCTCGAACCGGGCGCGCCCGACCCGGACGAGGAATCGGAGGGGTGTCTGTCCTTCCCGGGTGAGCGCTTCCCGCTACGACGCTCCGATGAGGTGCTGGTCACCGGAGTCGACCTGGAAGGCGAGCCGGTGCGCATCGAGGTCGATGGATGGCGAGCCCGCATCATGCAGCACGAGTTCGACCACCTCGATGGCATCCTCTACATCGACCGTCTCGACGACCGCGAATGGAAGACCGTGCAGAAGATCGCGCGCAAGCGAGGGTGGGGGCGACCGGGGGCCGCGTGGATGCCCGGGGTGGACGACCTCGAGAGCTGACCTGTTCCGCCATCGTCGCGCTCATTCGCAGTGCAGATACTGCGCGTTCGCCGGCGGCGGGCTGTACCGGCACGCATCGGGCACGACGGTCTGCACCAGGATGCTCCACCCGACGCACGCTGCGACGACGACGCCCGACATGACCCATACGATCCGTGTGACGCGCCGCTCGCGGATACCCCGCGTCGTCGTCTTCGCCTTCCTCATCGCCGCCCTCCTCACGCCATCGCGAATCGCTCGGCGCTGATGGACGACTCCGGGATCCCCAGGTCGATCAGCGCGCCCGTCGCGGCGTCCATGACCGGACCGCTCGCGCACAGGAAGTAGGACCGACGCAGTCGGTCCCGGGGAAGAACGCGGTCCAACAGGTCCACTCGGATACGCCCCGACTCGCCTCCCCAGACCTCACCGGGACGACTGATGACGTGGACCACCTCGAGGCCGGGCATGCGCTGCTGCAACCGCTCGAGCGCCTCGCCGCCGATGATGCGGTCTTCATGGCGATTGCCGAGGATGAGCAGGCATGGCCGCTCGTCGCCGCGGTCGGCGAGCGTGGCGAGCATGCTCAACATCGGCGTGACCCCGACGCCGGCGGCGATGAACACGAACGCCTCCGCCTCGTTGCGTTCCATCGTCAGGTGGCCCCACGGCCCGTCGAGGTATACGACGCTCCCGGGTGCGAGGTCTGGGACGGTCGCCGTGAACCCCTGTTCCGGCTTGATGGTGAATCGAACCTGCTCGGGGTGCTGGGCGCTGGAGGAGAACGAGAACGGGTGATACGTCATGGCGAAAGGCGACCCGCCGGCGTGGATCCAGGCGTACTGACCGGCGTGGAACGCGAACCCCTTCGGCCCGAATGCGGACGGGTCCACCTGCTCCAGGATGACCGTCGATGATCCCGCCGCGTCGTTCTCCACCGCGACGACGCGCCACCGACGACGCCATCGGACGATCGGCCGCACCACACGAACCCAGACGCCGATGGAGACGAACGCCAGCGAATAGAGCACCCACAGCGCTTTCTCCCACGCCTCGCCGACGTAGTAGCCGATCAGCAGCACATGGGCCAGGGCGGTGATGACGATCAGGGTGGCCAGCACGCTGTGCGCGACCTGCCACACCGCGTATCGGATCCGGAGCCGGCGCCGCCATACCGAGGTGACGATGAGAATCCCGAGAAGGATGACACTCACCACAGCGAATCGGGCGCGGGCCGGCGCCTGGGTGACATCCAGCAGTGCCAGGAAGCGCGCATCCCAGACGAACAGGATGATCGGGTGGGCGAAGATCAGCAGCGCGATCAACCAGGTCATCTGCCGGTGGAAACGCAGGAGGAGGTCGAGCCCGAACACCCGAGCCGTCCGCACGGCGTGTGCGGCCAGAACGAACTGGAGCCCCATCAGCGACAGACCCACGAACCCCGCGGCCACCGACAGATTGACCCAGAAGCCGCGCCCGGGATCGAGCTGGACGAGGCTGACGATCAGCGGCGCGAGCGCGAGGAGGGCGTACAGCACCGTCCACGAGAGAGCGCGGAAAGGCATGCGCGGGGGCATGGGGGGACCTTCCGATAGCGGATGTGGACAAAATCTATCGGAATGCCGGGCCCGGGACCAACACGACGAGCCGGTCGCGACCGCGCGGAACGACGAAGCCCCGACCTCGCGGACGAGGATCGGGGCCGTTCGGCTCCCCCACTTGGACTCGAACCAAGAACCTACCGGTTAACAGCCGATTGCTCTGCCAATTGAGCTATGGAGGAATATGTCCGCTGCGCGGGCAACCAGATGATCCTAACAGGCTTTGCCGCGAGGGAAGAAATCAGCTCTGCGCCGGACCGGGGGCCACCAGGCGGTGATCCGCGTCGCCGCTGGGGGTCCACAGCAGGTCGTCCACGCCGTGCCCCGCGGCGATGGCGTGGCCGCCCCGCATCACGATCACATCCGCGTCGAGCGCGTGGACGACCTCACGGTCGTTCGTCCCGACGAGCATCGCCATCCCGTGCTCGTCGCGGCGGCGCACGACCGCCTCGAGGGCGGCGGCGCGGACCTCCACGTCCAGGTTCGCGAAGGGCTCGTCTGCGACGAGCAGCGTGGGTTCGAGGATGAGCGCCTGCGCGAAGGCGACCCGCTGGCGCATACCCGCACTCAGCTCATAGGGATACTTCGCGGCGGCGCCCAAAGGCAGCTGCATCTCGTCCAGCAGACCCGCGACGCGCACCGCCAGTCCGCGGGCGTTGACGGTCTTGTCGCGACGCGTGATGGGATGACCGATGAGCTCGGAGACGGTGAATCGCGACGGGAGCTTCGCTCCGGCCGACTGCGGGAGGTAGCCCGTGAGGTAGGTCAGTCGGCGCAGAGCACGCCCCGGCCGCCGCACGCGGATGCCGTGCACCCGCGCGTCTCCTCCGACGACGGAGAGCCCGGCCTCGGCAGCGCCGGCGAGCACGGCCAGCAGACTCGACTTCCCCGCCCCGGTGGGCCCCATGATCGTCAGAGTGCGCCCATACGGCAGGGTGAACGTCATGCCGTCGACCACGCGAGTCCGCGGACCTCCGCGTCCGGACCGCGAGATCGACAGATCATCGGCGCGGACGGCCTGCTCCGCTTCCTCGATGCGCGACGCCATACCCACATCCTGCCCTCTCGCCCGGGCGATGACCAATGCGGCCGGTCAATCCTCCGCGTCGATCCGCTGGCGCTCGACATCGAGCTCGCGCAGCCGGAGCCGGATCCGTCGGCCCTGCTCGCTGTCGGCCGGAACCCTTTGAATGGCCCCCAGCAACTCGGCCTTCTCGGTCTGCAGACCCCGCCGCACCAGACGGCGCGCGAGATCCGCCGTCGAGGCCTCGGCGATCTCGACCGTGGACGCGGGGAAGGGCATCGTCAGCAGCTCCGAGGCGAGAGAACGGTACGGCTCCCGGACGCCGTCGATGGCCTCCACCGCCCACCCTGGACGCTCCAGGTCGGGCGCCTGCGCGATGACCTGACGGACCGCCTCCAGAGCGGGGGTCCGGAATGGCTGGTCGACGGCACGTCGACGCAGATCCGGGTCGAGCCGGTGACCGAACTGCAGGAAACCCATGAGGGCGTCGCGTTCGAGCGCGGCCTCCGGCGTGCGCGGGAGCTGTGCCACCGTGGCACGTTGCACCGGCGCCGCCTCCGGGGCCGCCGGCGCGACCGTCATACGGCGACGATCATCCGGTTCGCGTCGCCCGGCGCGCTCGACCTCGCGTCTCACGTCTTCGGTGTCCAGGCCGAGCCGTCGCGCGAGCACCCGGACGTACTCGGGTTGGATGAGTGCATCTCGAAGATCGGCGACCACCGGCGCGGCGGCGCGCAGGGCGCCGATACGGCCCTCGACGGATGCCAGGTCGAAAGATGCGATGCGCTGGTCGAGGACGAACTCGACCATCGGCGACTTGGATTCGATGAGCCCGCGCACCGCACCGTCGCCGCGCTGCAGACGCAGATCGCAGGGGTCGAGCCCCTCGGGGCCCGTGGCGACGTAGGTCTGCGCATTGAACCGTTTGGCATCGGCGAACGCCCGCAGCGCGGCCTTCTGCCCGGCCGCATCGGGATCGAAGGTGAAGACGACTTCACCCGCCTGGGAGTCATCGCCCATGACGCGACGCAGGACGGAGATGTGGTCGGCCCCGAACGCCGTACCGCACGTCGCGACCGCTGTGGTGACACCGGCCAGATGGCAGGCCATGACGTCCGTGTACCCCTCGACCACCACGACCCGGTGCCCACGCGAGATGTCCCGTTTGGCCAGATCGAGGCCGTAGAGGACCTGCGCCTTGCGGTACACCGGCGTCTCCGGGGTGTTGAGATACTTCGGGCCGTTGTCGTCGTCGAACAGGCGGCGCGCACCGAAGCCGATCGTCTGTCCGGTCACGTCGCGGATAGGCCACACCAGGCGCCCGCGGAAACGGTCGTAGACGCCCCGCTGCCCCTGGGAGACGAGACCGGCCGCGAGCAGCTCCTCCCGACGGAACCCGCGCGCGGAGAGAGCGTCGAGCATGCCGGACCACCCGCGCGGCGCATAACCGACACCGAAGTGGGCCGCGGCGCCGGCGTCGAAACCCCGCTCCCCCAGGAATCGGCGCGCGGTCTCGGCGTCGCGAGAGGCGAGCTGGGATCGAAAGAAGTCCGCGGCGGCGGCATTGGCCTCGTACAGCCGGGCTCGTCCGCTGGTCTGCGGTGCCGCACCGCCGTCCTCGTAGTGCAGTGCGTACCCGATGCGTCCCGCCAGGCGCTCGACCGCCTCGGTGAAACTGAGATGATCCATGCGGCGCAGGAAGGTGTACACATCGCCCGACTCCCCACAGCCGAAGCAGTGGTAGAACCCGACCTGCGGGCGCACATTGAAACTGGGACTGCGCTCGTCGTGGAAAGGACACAGCCCCTTCATCGAACCGACGCCAGCCGGCTTGAGGGCGACACGCTCGCCGATGATGTCGGCGATGTCCGTGCGCGCCTTGACCTCGTCGACGTCGGCCTGCCGGATGCGTCCCGCCATCAGGCCCCGATCTCGTCGCGCGCGCGCACCGGTCCCGACGGGCGCGGCTCGCTGTAGCGCGGCGCCCACACCCCGAGAGACGCCGCGTCGACGTCCCCCACGAGCCGGCCGTGCCAGGCGATGGCCACCTGGTCGGTGAGACTCGCGACCTGATCGACCACCGCGCGCCGCCGGGCCTCGTCATCCGGCGCGGCGTCGAAATCGTCCGCGTACTGCGCGTCGAGCTCCGCCGGCGCCTCCCAGAGGGCCGTGGCGAGCCGCTTGAGCACGCGGCGCTGCTCCCGGTACAGCTCTTTGCGGCCGTCGATCGAGACCACGGTCGCGCCGATGATGCCCTTGAGCACCGCCATCTCGGCCTCGATGACCCGTGGCACGACCACGTGCGCGCGGTAGCGGGTGAGCACCGGCCCGCCGTACGCGTCGCGCGTGGCGGTCGTCGCGGCGCGCGCGAACCGCCCGATCAGGTCCGATGTGAGGTTCTTCAGACGAGCCAGGTCGGCCCGGCGCGCACCGAACTCGTCGATCCACTCCGGCAGGCGCATGAGTCGATACAGCGCGTCGGCCAACTCGTCGCGCGTGAAGTCGTACCCGACCCAAGACTGGATCGCGGTGAGCAGCGCGTCGTGTTCGGCCGCGTCCGACAGTCGACGCGGGTCGAGATAACCATTGACGACCGCGTCCTCGAAGTCGTGCACCGAGTACGCGATGTCATCGGACAGGTCCATGACCTCCGCCTCGATGCAACGCACCCGGCCGGGTGCGCCGGATCGCATCCAGTGGAACACCGGTTCGTCGTCGGGGTAGACCCCGAACTTCAATCGGCCGCCGGGATCCGGCAACGGGTGCTCGGCCGTCCACGGATACTTGCAGGTCGCGTCGAGGCTCGCGCGGGTCAGGTTCAACCCGTGACTGACTCCGTCCGCACCGAGCACCTTGGGTTCGAGGCGGGTGAGGATGCGGAGCGTCTGGGCGTTCCCCTCGAACCCGCCGATGCCCTCGGCCCAGTCGTTCAGGGCGCGCTCCCCGTTGTGACCGAACGGCGGATGCCCCAGGTCGTGGCTGAGGCAGGCGGTGTCGACCACATCCGGCGACAATCGCAAGGCGGTCGCCAGTTCGCGGCCGACCTGCGCGACCTCGAGCGAATGCGTGAGCCGGTTCCGCGCGAAATCGGCGGGTGATGCGGGGCTGAGCACCTGAGTCTTCGCCGCCAGCCGGCGCAGCGCGGCCGAGTGCAAAACACGCGCCCGGTCACGCGCGAAGCCGTCGCGTTGCGAGCGGTGCTCTTCCCCGTAGAAGCGGGCAGCGTCGTCGTCGTCGTAGCCGGCGGGGCGCTCGGAGCGCATCGCGTCCTGGTCAACCGCCACTGTGATCCGATTCCGCTTCGGCCATCGCGGTGGACGCATCGGCGGCGAGGTCACGCGAGTCCAGCCACCCGTCGGGCAGCGCGGGGCGTTTGGGGCTCCCGGCACGACCGCGCTGCCCCTCGGCAGCAGCGCCCGGGTAGGGCGCGTCGAGGTCGAGCTCGGCGATCAGGTCGTCGATCTCCGCGAGGCTCGAAACGGTGGCCAGCCGCGCACGCAGGTCACCGCCGACGGGGTATCCCTTGAAGTACCACGCGACGTGCTTGCGGATGTCGCGGCATCCGCGGCCTTCATCATCGAAGAACTCCACGAGCAGCTCGGCGTGACGACGAAACGCCCGCGCGACGAAGGCGAGGGTCGCGTCCACCGGCGGCGCCGCCGCGTCCGGGGATCCGAGCGTCCTCGCCAAGTCCCCGAACAGCCAGGGTCGGCCGAGGCACCCTCGGCCGACCACGACGCCGTCGCAACCGGTCTCGGCCATCATGCGCGCAGCGTCCTCGGCCGACCAGATGTCTCCGTTGCCCAGCACCGGCACGTCGGTGATCGCCTCTTTCAGCGCGGCGATGGCCGACCAGTCCGCGGTGCCGGAATAGAACTCCGACGCAGTGCGTGCGTGCAGCGCGACGGCCGCGACCCCGGCATCCTCAGCCATCCGACCGGCGTCGAGATAGGTGAGATGGTCGGCATCGATCCCCTTGCGCATCTTCACCGTGAGGGGCACGTGCTCGGCCGCGCGCGCCGCACGGGTGACGATGTCGCGGAACAGGCCGGTCTTCCAGGGCAGCGCGGCCCCACCGCCCTTGCGGGTGACCTTGGGAACCGGGCAGCCGAAGTTGAGGTCGATGTGATCGGCTCGATCCTCGTCCACGAGCAGACGAACGGCGCTCTCGACCGTTGCCGGGTCCACCCCGTACAACTGGATCGAGCGCGGCGTCTCGGATTCGTGATGGGTGATCAACCGCATCGTGGTCGCGTTGCGCTCGACGAGGGCACGGGACGTGATCATCTCGCTGACGTAGAGGCCCGCGCCGTACTCACGGCACAGGCGCCGGAAGGCGGTGTTGGTGATGCCGGCCATCGGAGCGAGCACGACCGGCGCATCGAGGGTGATCGGCCCGATGCGCAAGGCCTCGGGTGCGGCGACGGCGGTATTCATCCCGACCATTCTCCCAGACTCGCGCCGCCTGCGCCGCGCCGGCCATACCCTGGGGATATGACCGATCTCTCGTCCGTCCGCGACATCCCCTTCGCCACCGCCGATGGCGGCGAGGCGACCCTGGCGTCGTACGGCGACGGAGTGGCCCTCGTGGTCAACGTCGCCTCCAAGTGCGGTCTGACTCCGCAATACGAGCAGCTCGAGCAGCTTCAGCGGACCTACGGCGAGCGGGGGCTGACCGTCGTGGGGTTCCCCTGCAATCAGTTCTTCGGCCAGGAACCGGGTTCGGTCGAGGAGATCCTCGACTACTGCGCCACGACGTGGGGCGTCAGCTTCCCCGTCAACGACAAGATCAAGGTCAACGGGCGCGGTACGGCCCCGCTGTACCAGGCCCTGAAGACGACGCAGGATGCGAACGGCAAGGCCGGCGCCGTGAAGTGGAACTTCGAGAAATTCGTCATCACTCCGACCGGCGAGGTGCACCGGTTCCGGCCGACGACCACGCCGGACGACCCTCAGATCATCGCGGTGATCGAGCAGAGCCTTCCCCGCTGAGCGGTCATGCCGACCGGGGCTCCGGCTCCGCCGGTTCGTCGTCGACGCGCTCGCGCCAGACCTGATCGAGGATCTGTGAGAAGGCCTCGGGAGGCTGGGCCCCACTGACCCCGTACGCACCGTCAATCACGAAGAACGGCACCCCACTGATCCCGTACGCGGCCGCCTGCGCCTGATCGGCGCGGACGGACTCGAGGTGCGTCTCCTGCTCGAGGGCGGCTCGCACGTCGTCGGCATCGAAGCCGATCTCGACCGCCAGCGAGACCAGCTCATCGTCGCGGCCCAGGTGCCGCCCCTCCGTGAAATACGCGGCCATGAGACGTTCGGACATCTCGTGCTGGCGTCCGCGCTCTTTCGCGTAATGGAGGAGCTGGTGAGCCTTGACCGTGTTGGTGTGGTGCAGCAGGTCGAACCGGTACTCGAGACCCGCGTCGGCGGCCACGCCGGTCACGCGTTCGAGCATCTGCTGCGCCGTGGCGGCATCCACGCCCTTGTGCGCGGCCAGGTAATCGGCCTCTCCCCCCTCGAAATCGACCGGTGTGTCGGGTGCGAGTTCGAACGAGCGGTAGGTCACGCGGACCTCGGGCGCATCCGCGCCTCGCGACGCGATGCCCCTCTCGAGATTGCGCTTGCCGATGTAGCACCAGGGGCAGGCGATGTCCGACCAGACCTCGATCGCGATGGCATCTGTCATGCCGTTGACAACATCCTTCGCCGTCCCGGTATTCCCCGGGAGCGATATCGCGCCGGTCAGCGGGGGTGGTCGGGCGAGTCGACGGCGCCGCCGAAGCGTCGATCACGCCCGAGGTAGGTGTCGATCGCACGCCACAGGTCCGTGCGACCGAAGTCCGGCCACAGCGTGTCGAGAAAGACGAACTCGGCGTACGCACTCTCCCAGAGCAGGAAGTTCGACGTCCGCTGCTCGCCGCTGGATCGGACGAACAGGTCGACATCCGGCATCTCCGGCTGGTAGAGCCGCTTGGCGATGAGCTTCTCCGAGACCGCTCCGGGGCGGATCCGGCCGGCGGCCACGTCGTCGGCGATCGAGCGCACCGCATCCACGAGCTCGACACGCCCGCCGTAATTGACGCACATCGTCAAGGTGAGGACATCGTTCCCGGCGGTGAGACGTTCGGCGTACTGCAGTTCCTTGATCACCGACGACCACAGCCGCGGCTTGCGCCCGGCCCACCGCACCCGCACGCCCCACTCGTTGAGCTGATCGCGGCGCCGGTGCAGCACGTCGCGGTTGAACCCCATCAGGAACCGCACCTCGTCGGGTGACCGCGACCAGTTCTCCGTGGAGAACGCGTACACGGAGAGGTGCCGCACACCGGCCTGGATCGCTCCCGCGACCACGTCCAGCAGCGCCGCCTCGCCCGCCTTGTGTCCCTCGACCCGGGTCAGGCCCTGTCGATTGGCCCAACGACCGTTGCCGTCCATGACGATCGCCACATGAGCGGGAACCGCCCCCGCGGGGTAGTCCGGTGGATACTCCCCCGTCCAATCGACGGGGCGGTAGGGCACGGCATCGCGGTGCGTGTAGGGCTTCGGGCTCACGAGCGGCTTTCGACGTGGGACAGGGAACGGATACCGCGCTCGAGGTGCCATTGGGCATACGCCGCGATGAGCCCCGAGGCGGCCGCCGTGGCGGCGTCGGGCGCGGCGTCGACGACGGTCCATTCGCCGCGGATGAGCGCACCGAGGTGCGCGACGGCATCGGGGGCGACCCGCGCGGCGCCGGCGGGCGCGCAGTCGGGACACACCATGCCGCCCGACTGCGCGACGAACGATGAGTGCGGTCCGGGCGATCCGCACCGTGCGCACTCATCGAGGCCGGGCGCCCACCCCGACAGCGCCATCGCTCGCAGCAGGTAGGAGTCGAGGATGTGGCGCGCGGAATGCTCGCCGCGGGACAGGGCGCGAAGACCTCCGACCAACAGCAGGTACTGCTGCGGGGTGGCCTCCGCTTCGTTCAGCCGGTCCGCCGCCTCGACCATCGCGCTGGCCGCGGTGTAGCTGTCGTAGTCGACGACGATGTCGGCGCCATACGCGCCCAGCGATTCGGCCTGCTGCACGATGTCGAGGGATCGCCCGCGGTAGAGCTGCACATCGGCCACCATGAACGGCTCGAGGCGCGAACCGAACCGCGACGAGGTGCGTCGCACACCTTTCGCCACCGCTCTCACTTTGCCGTGCCGTCGGCTGAGCAGCGTGACGATGCGGTCCGCCTCCCCCAGTTTGTGGGTGCGCAGGACCACGACGTCGTCGCGATAGGTGGGCACCCCTCGATTATCCCGCGATCGCGGTGGAAGTCGGCCGGACGTGCCGTTGCGGTCACCAGACCGTGTACAGCAGGTGCTGGACGAGGAGTGCCCACGCCAGTTGGGCCGCCAGGATCCGACGGCGCCACGGGCGGGGCACGAAGGCGAACGCGAGGGTCAGCCACGGCACGAACGGCAACCAGATCCGCTCGACCTCCGCCTTGCTCATCCCGGACAGATCCGCCAAGAGGACCATCAGCAAGCCGGCCGCGATCAGCCACAGTGCGACACGCTCACCGCGAGCCCGCACCGAGACCCCCGCCGCGCCCAGCGCTCCGCCGAGCAGGGGCCCGGCACAGATCGCGAGGGCCGCCAGATTCCCCCACACCCAGTACGAGTACGGCCGCTCGGAGGCGATACCGTCGGCGTACCGTTCGGCCAACACCGGATACGCCTCCCACAGGGCGAATCCACCGGCTGCGAAGACCGCCACGACCGCGGATGCGGTCAGAGCCGCCACCGGGAGCGGCGACCATCGACCGCCGGCGGCGAGGACGGCGACGGCGACGACACCGAGCAGCAGCATCCCGTACGACATCATCACCGTCGATCCCAGGATCACGCCGGCAAGTGCCGCCCAGCCGACCGTCGAGACGACACCGCGCCCGCGCGTGGCCGCGGCGAGCGCGGCGATGCCCCATGCACCGGCCGTGGCGATCACCGCGTCGGCGGATACGGCGAGGAAGACCGCAGCGGGGGTGAACACCAGGAAGGGTGCCGCGCGCCGCGCGAGCGGCTCGGCACCGAGCAGGCGCACGGTGCTCAGCACGGCCGCCGGAAGCGTCGAAGCGATCAGTGTCACGACGAGACCGGCGATGAGATCCGCGCCGAGTCCGACACGGACCAGAGCGACGAAGAACAGCAACATCCCCGGCGGGTGGCCCGCGACGTGGGTGACCCAGTTGTCTTCCGCGGCGAACGGGATACGGGAGATGTAGGTCGACAGGAGGACACCGATGTCATCGACCTCGCGCGCTGTCCGCAGGTACTCGTACGGGTTCCCCAGGACGCGTGAAAGACCCGTCGGGCCATCGACGAGGGCCAGGGCGAGCATCCACGATGCCGCCGCGGCGACCGACGACGTCAGCAGGCCGCCCCAGGGCAATGACTCCGCGAGCGTGTCGGCGTATCGCCACGCGAGCACGGCGACCAGGACCGCGGCGACCGTGGCGACCCCCACGTGCGGAACCCACAGTCCGTGCAGCGGGGCGACGGCGCGATCGTCGGCCGAGCGGGCGGCCCGCGTGGCGACATCCCACCTCGTGACCACCGGTACCACCACGGCGAGAGCGATGAGCAGCAGTGCCGCGCCCGTGCCGATGAGGGTCGCGCGGCGGCCCGCACGGGCGGGGGCGGTGTCGACGGACATACTCCGAGACTATGCACGCCCACTCCGCGTGGCTGCGCTGTCGTCTCCGATTCGTAAGGCGCATCCGTCGCGAGACGTGCTTGTCTGAAGTCATGTCCGGACTCACCGCGGCCGCGTCGGCCCGTCTCGAGCGCGTCGTCGACGCGGCCCGACGCGGGGCATCGACACCGCCGCGTCGGACGCGGACCACTGTGGTCTTCGGCCGGGTCCTCGGAGTGCTCGTGATCGTGTGCTTCCTCACGGGCCTCTACAGCCACATCCTCCAGAACCCCATCGGGTGGGTGCCGTTGTTCCCCCGGCCGGTGTGGCTGTATCAGGTCACTCAGGGCACACACGTCCTGGCAGGGCTGGTGATGATCCCGGTGCTGCTGGCGAAGCTGTGGGCGGTGTACCCGCGCCTGTTCGCCTGGCCGCCGGTGACCGGTCCGGTGTCGTTGCTCGAACGGGCCTCGATCGCCGTCCTCGTCGGCGCGTCACTGGTCGAGGTCGCGATCGGCGTGATGAACATCGCGCAGTGGTACGCGTTCGACTTCTCCTTCCGGCGGGTCCATTTCGTCCTGGCGTGGGTCATCGTGGGGGCGGTCCTGCTCCACATCGCGGTCAAGCTGCCCACGATCATCGGCTTCTGGCACGCGCGACCCGCCGACCCGGAGGCGACTGACCGCCCCCCTGCCCCCACGTGGCCGGAGCAGCCCGCGCCCGATCCCGACCAGCGTCCGTCCGAGACGGAGGTCGTGTCCCGTCGCGGTGCGATGATCGCCGTGGCCGCCTCGGCCGGCGCGATCTTCCTCGGTACCGCGGGGCAGACCATCGCACCGCTCGCGCCGCTCGCGGTCCTCTCCCCGCGACGACCCGGCATCGGCCCACAGGGCCTTCCGGTGAACCGCACCGCGACCGAAGCCGGTGCCGACCGAAGCGCGTTGGATCCGACCTGGTCACTCCGCATCGCGGGCGCGACCTCCACCATCGCCCTGTCACGTCGCGAGCTCCAGGCCCTGCCGCAGACCACCGCCGACCTTCCGATCGCCTGCGTCGAGGGGTGGAGTCAGACCGCGACCTGGACCGGCGTCCCACTCCGCGATCTGCTCGATCTGGCGGGCGGCTCCACCGGAGCGGGCGTACGCATCACGAGCCTGCAGGTACGCGGCGCGTTCTCCCGCACCGCGATGCCGCAGGTCTACGTCGACGATCCCCTGACTCTCGTCGCGCTGAAGCTGGGCGGCGAGGACCTCGACATCGACCACGGATTCCCGGCGCGCATCATCGCGCCGGGGCGCCCCGGGGTAATGCAGACCAAATGGCTCAGCACGATCGAGGCGCCGCGGTGACCGCCGGCACGTGGTCGCGCGTCGACACGACCCGCGTTCTCCTCGGCACAACGGGCGTCGCGGTGCTCGGCTACGCGGCTTTCCTCGGCGTGGTCACCGTCGCACCCGCGCAATATCCCGCCGTCGTGTGGTGGCTGGTGGCCGCGATCGTGCTGCACGACGGTGTCCTCGCTCCCCTGGTCATCGCTTTCGGGGCCCTCGGGCGCCGCACCACTGCGCGGATCGGGAGGCGTGCGGCCGCGGTTGCCCGCGCCGCCCTGGTGACCGCTGCCTGCTGCTCGCTCGTGCTGATCCCGGGCCTGGTCGTCCGTGCGACCGGTGCGCGCAACCCCACCATCCACGCGGTCGATTACCCGCTCGTTCTCGTGGGCCTGTGGTCGGCGGCGTTGGCCGTCGCGGTCAGCGCCGTGCTGATCGGTCGTGGAGCGACGGCGACCGCGCGGACGAAGTGACGCGCGCCGCTGCGCACGTGCGTGGCGTCGGCGAGGCCAGCCGCCGTCGCCGCCGCCATGAGAACGCGCCAGCCCGCGCGCGCCCACGGGAAGGCGGCGCTCTCGGCGCCCGCCGCATCCACCACGGTGAACAGCGACTGCTCGTCGAGGTCTGGGTCGGCGGCGCCCTCGGCGATGAGGACTCCGCCGGGGGCGAGCAGATCCCGACACCGTTCGAGAAGACGGCGCGGGTCGCCTCCGATCCCGACGTTCCCATCCATCAACAGGACGGTCCGCCACCGCCCCTCGAGGGGGAGCCGATCGAAGATCGATCGCTCGAGGGCCGGCGTCCCGTCGGCACGAGCGCGTCGCACCGCAGCCGCCGAGACATCGATGCCCATCGCCGCGGAGGCTCGCTGCGCGGCCGCCCTGACCATGCGGCCGGGGCCGCAGCCCACGTCCAGCAAGGGACCGTCGCATCCGCCCAGCACCGCGAGGTCGTCACCGTCTGCGGGCGCGCTGAGCGCGACGAAATCCCACTCCTCCGCGATCGCGCCGGAGCTCACGCGGCGAAGGCGCAGAACACCGTCGCTCCCGCCGTCGAGCATTCGGGCGTACGGGTCTTCCCCACCCGCCGCGAACCGTGCCGCGGGGATCTCAGCCCGCACGGCGCGTGTCCGTTCGCTGCATGTCGCGCCACACCGCGGCGAATCGCCCGTGAGGGGCGAGGGCGGCGACGTGGCGGACGTCCTCGACGTGGTCGACGTCGCGTACCGTCGCGAGATCGGCCACCCGCTGCCCGCCCGCCGCGAGGCGAGCGCGCTGCTCGCGGCCCGTGCTCGGCGCCGACATGCGGACACCCCGGATCATCGATCCGTCCGGTTCCCTCATCGCCAGCGCCCAGAATCCTCCATCGAGGGCCGGCCCGAACCAGGCGTCGACCGATCCCGGCCACGCTGTCGCGGGACCGGTGAGGTCGGCCGGCGTCAGCTGCGGGGTGTCCATGCCGATCAGCAGCAGGGGCCCCTCGATCACGTCGAAGAGATGGCCGAGTCGCTCGTCCAGCCCGCCATCGGGCTGCGCCAGGACGTCGAAATCCCCCGCATCGGTCGGTGCGTCACCGGCGAAGAAGAGAACCCGTCGTGCGGCAGGAATGCTCCGGACGAGATCGAGCGTGTCGTCCAGGCTCGCCTGAGCGAGCCGCGCCGCCTCCTCCGGTCGCAGCGGCGGTGTCAATCTCGTCTTCACCCGACCGGGGAGACACTGCTTGGCGACGACGGCGATCGTGAGGGCTGTCATGACAACTCCCGGAGGACGCGGGACATGTCCGAGACGGCCGTCGCCGTACCGCGAACCGTGCCGGTGACCTTCGACACACCCACCCGCGGTCGATAGGCAACCCCGATCTCGTCGATCCGCCACCCCGCCGCGGCCGCCCGCAGAACGGTCTCGAGCGGATATCCGCTGCGCCGATCGGCGATGCCCAGCTCGAGAAGGGGCCCGCGGCGTGCCGCGCGCATCGGCCCCAGATCGCTCAGCCTCACGTTCGCCGCCGCCGAGATCCGACGGGCCAGGTATCGGTTGGCCAGACGCGCGTGCCACGGCCATGCGCCGCGACCGTCGACGACCCGGCGCCCGAGCATCATGTCCACTCTCCCGTCCGCGACCGGATCGACCACGAGGGGCAGCTGAGCGAGATCGAACGACGCATCGGCGTCGGCGAAGGCCACCACGGGCGCCTCAGCGGCGAGCAACCCCGCATGGACGGCGGCGCCGTAGCCGCGACGCGACTCGTGCACCACGAGCGCTCCCGCGGCGGCCGCGACCTCTGCCGAACCGTCGGTGGATCCGTTGTCCACGACGATCGCGCGATAACCGTCCGGCACCCCACCCAGGACCCGCGCGAGCGCCTCCGCCTCGTTGAGGCACGGGAGCACGACATCCACCGGTGGCATGCTCCGACGCTAACCCCTGCGGTGGCCGGATGGGCCGTCGAGAGCCATTACGAAACGCGGACGACGACGGGCGCGACCGGCGCCGGTCGTCATCTCGGGCCATAGGGTGAGTGCGTGAGCACGTCGCCCCATCGCAGCGGCGACCTCGAAGGTCGACGCATCCTCGTCGTCGATGACGACCCCACCGTCGCCGAGGTCGCCGGTACCTACCTGTCCGCCGCGGGCTTCGTCGTGGACCGCGCCGCCGACGGCGGCGAGGCACTGCGCCGGCTGGCGGCACTGGCACCCGATCTCGTCGTCCTCGACGTGATGCTCCCGGACATCGACGGCATTGAGACATGTCGGCGCATCCGCGCGGCCGGAGACACGGCCGTCCTCATGCTCACCGCCCGCACGTCCCAGGACGACCGCATCATCGGACTCGAGGCCGGCGCCGACGACTACCTCACCAAGCCGTTCTCCCCGCGCGAACTGGTGCTGCGGGTGCAATCCGTGCTGCGACGGACCACCCTGGCGGCCCCCATCGACGCCCCCATCGTGTGCGGCGGGTACCGCGTCGACCCCGCCGCACGGATCGCGACGTACGAGGGATCGGAACTGAACCTGACCGCGCGCGAGTTCGACCTCCTCGAGTACCTCGCGCGACGCCCCGGCCAGGCGTTCGACCGCGCACGGCTCCTCCAGGCGGTATGGGGCTGGTCCATCGGGGACCTGTCGACCGTCACGGTGCACGTGCGCAGGCTCCGCGAGAAGATCGAGCCGGATCCGACCGAGCCCCGTCACCTCGTCACGGTGTGGGGCGTCGGGTATCGGTTCGATCCGACGGGGTCGCCCCCATCGGAGGTGAGGCCGGAGTGAGCCTGAACGATCTCGCCTCCGTCGTCGCGATCACGCTCGCCATCAGCCTGGCCACCGGTGTCGTCGGCGTCGGTGTGCTCCTGCTCTTGCGCCGAACACCCCTCTACGTGCAATTGGCGACCGCACTGTCGGTCGGGGTCGTCTCGGTCGTCGCGAGCATGATCGCGGTGGCGAACTTGATGTACCTCTCGCCGCACGACCTCGTCGTGGCCATCGCCGTCGCCGTGGCCGCCGGGGTCAGCTCCCTCGTGGTGGCCGTGACGTTGTGCATGTGGGTCGTCGCCAACATGCGCGCACTGTCGCGGGCTGCCGAGCGCATCGGCAAGGGCGAACTCGTCGTCGCCTCCACTCGAGCCGGGAGCGCCGAGTTCGCACGTGTCGAGGGTGCCCTCGCTCACACCAGTGAGCAGCTGCGCCTGTCTCGCGAGAGGGAGGCCCGCGTCGAGGCGTCCCGCCGGGAACTGGTCGCGTGGATATCCCACGACCTCCGCACACCGTTGGCGGGGATCCGCGCGATGGCCGAAGCTCTCGAGGACGACATGGTCGACGACCCCGGCCGCTATCACCGTCAGATGCGGGCGCAAGTGGACCTGCTCTCCTCGATGGTCGACGACCTCTTCGATCTGTCGCGCATCGATGCCGGTGCCCTCCGGCTGCGCTTCGAGGAGGTCTCGCTGCTCGACGTCGTCAGCGACGCCGTCGCCGACGTTCGCCCAGCAGCCCCGGCGCGCGAGATCAGCGTCGACAGTACGCTCCCTCGAGGCCTCTCCGTCCACGTGGACCCCGGGGAGCTGTCGCGCGCGATCGGGAACCTCCTCATGAACGCCGTCCAGCACACACCGTCGGATACGCCGATCGCCGTCCGCGTCGAGATGATCGATGACCGTCCCACCGTGTCGGTGCTCGACAGAGGCCCGGGCATCGACCCGGACGACCTGCCCCGTCTGTTCGAACCGGGATGGCGCGGCTCGACGGCTCGCACCCCGTATGCCGGTGCGGGCACGTCCCCCGGTGCCGGCCTCGGGCTCGCGATCGTGCGCGGCATCGTCTCGGCTCACAACGGAGAGGTCGTCGCCACCAATATCAGCGGCGGCTGCCGGTTCGACATCCGGCTGCCCGCCGTCTCCTCCTCGCAGCCGGCGTGACCTCAGGCCCGTAGGGGTGCGGTCGCGAAACCGCGTAGACCCTCCGCGGGATGGATCAGCGCGGACCAGCCGAGCTCTGCCCGCGCACGTTCCGGCGATGCCGTGATGTGACGCACATCGCCGCGCCGGAAGTCACCGGTGACCACCGGAGAGCTCCCCTTCGCCGCCTCACTGAGAATCCGCGCGACCTCTCCGATGGTGACCACGTGCCCACTGGCGACGTTGAAGGGTCGGGCCGTCCCCGGTGGACATGTCCCCGTCCACGACAGTGCCGCCAGATTGGCCGCGGCGACATCATCGACGTGCACGAAGTCGCGGCGCTGGCCGCCGTCTTCGAACACGGTCGGGGCCTCGCCTCGCTCGAGCGCCGAGCGAAAGAGCGACGCCACGCCGGCGTAGGGTGTGTTGCGCGGCATCCCGGGCCCGTACACGTTGTGATACCGCAGCGCCGCGACGACGCCGCCCGTCTCCCGCGCCCAGTTCGCCGCGAGGTGCTCCTGGGCCAGCTTGGTCGTGGCGTACACGTTGCGGGGGTCGGCCGGGGTGTCCTCCTCGACCAGCCCGGGCACGAGCACCTTTCCGGTTTCCTCGTCGCGAGGGTCGAACACACCGGCCTCCAGATCGGCCACGCGACGCGCGGCCGGCCGCGCCGGCGGGCCGCCGGGACCCGCGGTGTAGACGCCCTCCCCGTAGACGACCATCGAGGACGCCAACACGAGTCGAGCGACGCCGGCTCGTTTCATGGCCGCCAACAGTTCGGCCGTTGCCGACACGTTCGAGGAGACATAGTCGGGGGCGTCCGCGAAGTCGACGCCGAGTCCCACCTTCGCCGCCTGATGCGACACGGCATCGACCTGCCGCAGCGCCCGATCGAGCATCTCCGGATCACGGACGTCGCCGTGCAGAACCTCGACCGCGCGGGGGAACGCCGCGACCGCGCCGTGGACGTCGGTGCGAAACGAATCCAGGACCCGCACCTCGTGACCGCGAGCCAGCGCCTCAAGAACGAGACGCGTCCCGATGAAGCCCCCGCCGCCGGTGACGAGCAGCCTCATCTCGTCGGCCTCCGCACCGGTCGTGCGAGGACGTCCGTGCGCGCCCGGTCGTCGAGGAGCGTCCGCCCCGCGTAGTCGTCTGGGACGGCCGCGATCGTCCGCTCGATGGCGGTGACCACGCCCGGGAGCGCTGCGGCGAATCGCGCGTAGACGACATCGGCGCTGACCGTCTCGTCATGCTCGGTCGCTCCGGCGTCCATGTCGGTGACCACGCAGACGGTGACGGTGCCGATGCCGAGCTCCGCCGCGAGGGCGACCTCGGGGAACAGCGTCATGTTCACCATGTGGGCGCCGTCGCGGAAGAGGCTCCGCGACTCTGCCCGCGTCGAGAACCGCGGTCCCTCGATGACCGCGACCGTCCCCTCGGCGCGCGCATCCGGTGCCGCTGTCGTCGCGGCGCGCCGCAGCACGGGGCAGAACGGGTCCGCCAGCGGCAGGTGCCGCACCGGCTCATCCGCGGCGGTCCCGTCGAAGAAGCTGTCGGGGCGATGCCGGGTGCGGTCGAGCAGCTGGTCGGGGATCACGAGCGTCGGCGGCGGCAGGTCCGGATCGAGCGATCCGACGGCCGCCGAGGAGACGATCCCACGCACTCCCAGCGCGGCGAGGGCCCACGCGTTGGCCCGTGCCGGGATCGATCCCGGCGGCAGGGAGTGCCCCCGGCCGTGTCTGGGCAGGAAGGCGACGCGACGCCCGGCGATCTCCCCCACCGCCACCGGCTCACTGGTCGGGCCGTAGGGGGTGTCGACGACGACCCGCTCCTCGAACGCGTCGAACGCCTGCTCGAGCCCCGTTCCCCCGATGACGGCGAGAGACGTCTCCACGGGCATCTTTCAGACCGCGGCGAGGTCGCGCGCGCGCGAACGGGTGCGGATCGCGCGGTTCACCGCGGAGACGATCGCCTTGAGCGAGGCCGTGGAGATGTCTCCGTCCATGCCCACGCCCCACAGGCGCTGGTCGTCGACCTGCAGCTCGACATACGCCGCGGCCTGCGCGTCCCCTCCGGAACTGAGGGCGTGTTCGACGTAGTCGTAGAGCGTCACGTGGATGCCCTCTGCGCGGAGCACCTCCAGGAACGCCGCAACGGGGCCGTTGCCGGTGCCCCGCGCCTCGAGGACGCGGTCGCCGTCTCGGAGCCGGACGTCCAGGGTGACATCCCCCGTCATATCGCTCTCGGTCCGCGTCGACAGCAGCTCGAATCGGCCCCACCGCGCGTCGGCGTCGTCGGCGGGCAGGTACTCATCGGTGAAGACGTTCCAGATCTGGTCACTGGTGACCTCACCGCCCTCGGCGTCCGTCTTGGCCTGCACGACCCCGGAGAATTCGATCTGCAGCTTGCGCGGGAGGTCCAGGGCATGATCGGACTTCAGCAGGTAGGCGACTCCCCCCTTCCCGGACTGCGAGTTCACCCGGATCACCGCTTCGTAGGAGCGCCCGAGGTCCTTCGGATCGATCGGCAGATAAGGAACCGCCCACTCGATCTCGTCGACCGTGACCCCCTCCTCGGCGGCGCGCGCCGCCATGGCGTCGAACCCCTTCTTGATCGCATCCTGATGCGATCCACTGAACGCGGTGAAAACCAGGTCTCCTGCCCACGGACTGCGCTCGTGCACCGGGAGCTGGTTGCAGTACTCGGCGGTGCGCTTGATCTGATCGATGTCGCCGAAGTCGATCTGCGGATCGATGCCCTGGGTCAGCAGGTTGATTCCGAGCGCGACGAGGTCGACGTTGCCCGTGCGCTCCCCGTTTCCGAACAGGCACCCCTCGATGCGGTCTGCGCCGGCCATGTACCCGAGCTCAGCAGCGGCGACCGCCGTGCCGCGGTCGTTGTGCGGGTGCAGGGAGAGGATCACGTTCTCGCGGTGCGCGAGCCGCCGACTCATCCACTCGATGGAGTCGGCATAGACATTCGGGGTCGCCATCTCGACCGTCGCCGGCAGGTTGACGATGACCTTGCGGTCGGGTGTGGGCTCCAGGACCTCGATCACCTGGTTGCAGATCTCGACCGCGAACTCGAGCTCGGTTCCGGTGTAGCTCTCGGGTGAGTACTCATAGAAGACCTGCGTGTCCGGGATGGTCTTCTCCAGCTCGCGACACAGCCGCGCCCCTTCCAGGGCGATGTCGATGATGCCCTGCCGGTCGGTGCGGAAGACCACTTCGCGCTGGAGCACACTCGTGGAGTTGTACAGGTGGACGATGGCCTGCTTGGCACCGCGAATCGACTCGTACGTGCGGGCGATGAGGTGCTCGCGCGCCTGGGTGAGAACCTGGATGGTCACATCATCGGGGATGAGGCCCTCGTCGATCAGCTGGCGGACGAAGTCGAAATCGGTCTGACTCGCCGAGGGGAACCCGACCTCAATCTCCTTGTAGCCCATCTTCACGAGCAGGTCGAACATGAGGCGCTTGCGCTCGGGGCTCATCGGATCGATGAGCGCTTGGTTGCCGTCGCGCAGGTCGACCGCGCACCACCGGGGCGCTTCGGTGATCCGTTTCGACGGCCAGGTGCGGTCCGGCAGGTCGACCGAGATCTGCTCGTGGAAGGGGCGGTACTTGTGGACCGGCATCCCGGAAGGCTTCTGGGTGTTCTTCATGCTCGCGTCTTCTCTACGTCGGGGAACGGGGTGCTACCCCAGGGCCATGGCGAGGCTCCGCGACGAGGAAGGCCCTTAGATCGAGGCCTCGTCGCGGCGGCTAAGAAGAAGGAGCCCACCGAAGCGCATGGCTCCAGGGTACACCCGGGCGCAGCCGGGGATCATCTCAGAAACCCAGGCGTCCGAGCTGCTTGGGGTCGCGCTGCCACTCTTTCGCGACCTTGACGCGAAGGGACAGATAGACCCGGGCGCCGAGGAGAGGTTCGATCTGGCCGCGGGCCGCGGCACCCACGTCGCGGAGTCGAGCGCCCTTGCGCCCGATGATGATCGCCTTCTGCGAGTCACGTTCGACGATGATGTCGGCATACACGTCGGTGAGGTCGGAGTCCTCGCGTGGCGCCACTTCCTGGACGACCACGGCGATGGAGTGCGGCAGCTCGTCCCGCACGCCCTCGAGGGAGCACTCGCGGATGATCTCGGCGATGCGATCATCCACGGCCTCGTCGGTGACGACACCCTCGGGGTACAGTGCGGGTCCCGACGGCATCAGGACCAGCAGCTCATCCGCAAGGACCTCCAGCTGCTGCCCGGTCGAGGCCGACAACGGTATGACCGCATCCCAGTCCTCGCGCAACGCATCCACTTCCACCAGCCGGTCGGTGACCTGGGACCGGTCAGCGATGTCCGTCTTGGTCACGATGGCCACCTTGCGCGCACGCGGATAGCCGTCCAATGACTGGGCGATGCGGCGATCGCCGGGGCCGACCTTCTCGGTCGCCGGCACGCAGAACCCGATCACATCGACGTCGCCGAGAACCTGTTCGACGAGATCGTTCAGACGCTCGCCCAGGAGTGTACGCGGCCGATGGATGCCGGGTGTGTCGACGATCACCAGCTGCCCACCCGGACGGTTGACGATGCCGCGGATCGCGCGACGCGTGGTCTGCGGCTTGTCGCTGGTGATCGCGACCTTCTCGCCGACGAGCGCGTTGGTCAGGGTGGACTTGCCCACGTTGGGACGACCGACGAAGGTGACGAATCCTGATCGTGACGTGCCGCTCATGCGTCACCGCCCTTTCGGATGACCCGGATCTCTCCGGTGGGGGTCTTCGGAACGGTGATCTCTCCGGTGCGCGGCGGAGCATCGTCGACACGCGGGCTCTCCGACCGGGACACGAACACCGACGAGATGCCGCGCCCGCGGCCTCGCGAGGCACCGCCGGTGATGACGAGACCGAAGACCTGTGCTGTCGACCCCGGCTGGGGAACGCGACCGATGGCCTTTCCGAGCAAGCCGCCGATCGAATCGACATCCTCGTCTTCGAGATCGATGTCGAAGAGCTCTCCCACCTCATCGAGCCCGAGACGCGCGCTCACGCGGAACCGTCCCTGTTCGAGCGGGGTGATCTCGTCCGCGCGCGGATCGTATTCGTCGGAGATGTCGCCGACGAGCTCCTCGATGATGTCCTCGAGCGTGACCAGCCCGGAGACCCCGCCGTACTCGTCGACGACCATGCACACGTGCACGCTGTCGCGCTTCATCTGCTGCAGCAGCGTCTCGGCCTTCATCGACTCCGGGACGAAGACGGCTCGTCGGGCGATACGGGCGACCGGCGTGTCGCGCCAACCGGACTCATCGCGGAAGCCGAACTGCACGAGGTCCTTGAGGTAGAGCACGCCGACCACGTCGTCGGCATCGTCGTCCATCAGCGGGATGCGGGAAACGCCGCGGTCGAGGAAGATCGTCATGGCGTCGCGGGTCGTGGCGCCCGCGTCGACGGTGACCATGTCGGTGCGCGGCACCATGAGCTCGCGAACGTAGCGGTCCGTGAAGTCGAAGACCGAGTGGATGAGCTCCCGATCGTCCTCTTCGATGAGGTCGCGCGACGCCGCCTCATCGACCATGCTCAGCAATTGCTCCTCAGACGCGAAAGACGCGCCACGAGCGACTCCCGGCGTCACGCGGTTGCCCAGCAGCACCAGCCCGTGGGCGAGCGGCCCGAGCATGATCCGGACACCGCGCACGACCGGCGCCGCTCCGCGCAGGAGGCCCCGCGCGTGCTGGCGGCCGAAGTTGCGGGGACTGGCACCCACGACCACGAACGAGATCCCCGACATCAGCACGGCCGCCGCCAGGGTCGCCCAGAAGAGGTTCTCGAAGAGCAACGTGAACGCGACGGTGACGAGCACCGCCGCGGTCGTGTCCACCACGACGCGGATGAAGGCCACCGCCGTGGTGTGCGCGTCGGGGTCGGCGGCGATGCGGCGCAACGCGGTCCGGCTGCGGCCGTCCTCACCCAGCTCCTCGAGGTCGGCGCGCGAGGTCACGCTGAGCGCCGCGTCCACGGCGGCCATGAGCCCACCGAAGGCAAGCAGCAGCGCTGCCGCGACGAGGAGGATCGCCTCGGTCATGCGCGTCGGCGGCGCTCAGCCGCCTGGAAGCCCGCGATCAAGTCGCGCTGCAGGGCGAACATCTCGCGTTCCTCGTCGGGTTCGGCGTGATCGAACCCGAGCAGGTGGAGCAGCCCGTGCGTGGTCAGCATGACGATCTCGTCCATCGTGGTGTGCTTGGCCGCGATCGCCTGCGTTTCGGCGACCTGCGGGCAGAGCACGATGTCTCCCAGAAGGCCCGCCGGGGTCGGGGCGTCCTCGGTGCCCGGGCGCAGCTCGTCCATCGGGAAGCTCAGGACGTCGGTCGGGCCGGGCTCGTCCATCCATTGCACGTGGAGCGATTCCATGGCCCCCTCGTCGACGAGCAGGATCGCCACATCGGCGTCCGGACTCACCCGCAATTCGGCCAGGTCGTGTTCCATGAGGCGCAACAGCACCGTCTCGTCCACCGCGACGCCGGACTCGTTCGTGATCTCGATGGTCATCAGCGTCCTCGTTTCGGAAGGTGATCGCGGGGTCTGCGGGGACGATCGGCGGCACGCCGCTCCACCCGGTTGGCCAGTTCCGTCGCCTCATCGCGGTCGCGCCGCGCTGCGAGACGCTTCTCGTCGTACTCGCTGTACGCGTCGACGATGCGCCCGACCAGGGTGTGGCGGACAACGTCCTCGCTGGTGAGGTAGGAGAAGTGGATGTCATCGACCTCCCCGAGCACACGCGTGACGAGTCGAAGCCCGGAAGCACCCTGGGGCAGGTCGATCTGCGTGATGTCCCCGGTGACGACCATGCGCGTGCCGAAGCCGAGCCGGGTCAGAAACATCTTCATCTGCTCGGGAGTGGTGTTCTGAGCCTCATCGAGCACCACGAACGAGTCGTTGAGCGTGCGCCCGCGCATGTAGGCCAACGGTGCCACCTCGATCGTGCCCGTCGCCATGAGCTTCGGAACGATCTCCGGGTCCATCATCTCGTTGAGCGCGTCGTAGAGCGGGCGCAGGTATGGGTCGATCTTGTCGGTGAGCGTGCCGGGCAGGAAACCCAGCCGCTCGCCGGCCTCCACCGCAGGCCGCGTCAGGATGATGCGGCTGACCTCCTTGCGATGCAGCGCCTGCACGGCCTTCGCCATGGCGAGATAGGTCTTACCGGTACCGGCCGGGCCGATGCCGAACACGATCGTGTGATCGTCGATGGCGTCGACGTAGGACTTCTGCCCGAGCGTCTTGGGACGGATCACCTTGCCCCGCGAGGAGAGGATCTGTTCGCCGAGCACTTCGGAGGGCCGCATCCCCGTCTCGGAGCGCAGGATGCGGCTGGACGAGGAGACGTCGGCCGGGGCGATGTCATGGCCCGCCCGGGTCATGACCAGCAGCTCGTCGACGAGGGTACGCGCGGACGCGACCGCACCGGCGTCACCGGTGAGCGTGATCTCGTTCCCGCGCACGTGCACGTCCACGTCGGGATGCTCGCGCTCCAGAACACGCAACAGACGGTCCTGGGGTCCGAGCAACTGGACCATCGCAACACCGTCCGCGTACACGCGATCGACAGTGGGTTCCTGATCAGGCACCGAGGGTCTTCTCCTCCAGCTGGCCGGCAAGGACGTGCGCGTGAACGTGGAACACGGTCTGACCCGCCCCCGGACCGGTGTTGAAGACGAGGCGGAACTCGCCGCCCGCGTGCTCGTCCGCGAGGGCGCGGGCGAGACCGACGACCTCGGCCAGCAAAGCGGGGTCGCCGTCGGCGAGCTCGACGACGTCACGGTAGCGCTCCGTCTTCGGGATCACGAGAAAGTGCACCGGCGCCTGGGGGGCGATGTCGCGGATCGCGAAGGCGTTCTCGGTCTGGGCGATGATCTCCGCAGGGATCTCGCCCTGAAGGATGCGGGTGAAAACAGACGATTCCGTCATACGTCGAGTCTATCGGCGCGGCGTCACGCCGCGGGCGGGGCGGCGCTTCACCATCGTCCGAGCGCCGCACTGACGATCGCCAGCGCCGCGGGACCGGCGGTAGACGTGCGCAGCACGTTCTGCCCCAGTCGCACGGGGCGGGCACCGCCCTCGCACAGCCGCTCGATCTCCTCCGGCGCCATACCCCCTTCGGGCCCGACCACCAGCACGACGTCCGAGGCGTCGGCTGCGTCCAGCACGGTGCCGCTCAACGGCACCGCCGCACCCGGCACCAGCAGCAGAACCCGCGCACCGCGGCCGCGTTCGATCAGCTGCGCGGTCGAAACCGGCTCTGCGACCTCGGGGATCCATGCGCGATGGGCCTGCTTCGCCGCCTCGCGGGCGATGGTCCGCCAACGGGCGCGCCCTTTCTCACGCTTGGCGCCCTCCCAGCGCGACACGCTCCGCGTGGCCTGCCAGGGAACGATCTCGTCTGCGCCGATCTCCGTCGCCGCCTGGACGGCCAACTCGTCGCGGTCGCCCTTGGCCAACGCCTGCACGAGCACCAGGCGCGGCTCGGCGGCGGGGACGTGGCGTCGCTCCTGAACCGTGATGACCACCCGGCCGGAGGAGACCTCCGCCGCCTCGCCCCTCAGCCATGTGCCGCGACCATCGCCGACGGTCACCTGCTCCCCCGCACGCAGACGACGCACCGCCGCCGCATGATGAGCCTCGCGGCCTTCGAGCACCACCTCATCGCCCTCGAGCCCTCCGCCGTCCTCGAGGACGAAGTGCAGCGCCACCTCAGCCGTTCCGGAGGCGATCGCGCAACTTCGCAAACAGGCCCTGATGGAACTGCGCGAGCTGAGGCGAGGGCGCCTTGGTGCGCTTGGCGAAGTCCTCGATGATGGCCCGTTCCTTGTGATCCAGCCGCGTGGGCGTGACCACATGGACGCCCACGCGCAGGTCCCCGCGTTGGCTGCCGCGAAGCGGAGTGATCCCGCGCCCCTTGATGGTCAGGACGTCTCCGGCCTGCACGCCCGGGCGGATCTCGAGTTCCACCGGTCCGTCGAGCGATTCGATCGTCGTCGATGTCCCGAGGATGGCATCGGGCATCGACACGTCGAGGGTCGCCAGCAGATCGTCGCCCTCTCGGCTGAAGGTCTCGTGGTCCTTGACGGTGACCTCGATGTAGAGGTCACCGTGGGGCCCGCCCGCCTGACCGACTTCTCCCGAGCCCGGCAGCTGCAGGCGCAGACCCGTCTCGACACCAGCGGGGATGTCGAGAGAGACCGTGCGACGCGCCCGCACACGACCCTGTCCCTGACATGCGGCGCAGGGGTACGGGATCGTCGTCCCGTAGCCCTGGCACACGCGACACGGCGCATTGGTGACGACATTGCCCAGCAGACTTCGCACCTGCTGCTGCACATGGCCGGACCCGTGACAGATGTCGCACGTGACCGGCTGGGTGTTCGGCTGGCAGCACGAGCCGTCGCACGTCTCGCACAGGACAGCGGTGTCGACCTCGATGTCGCGGTGGACGCCGAACACGACGTCGCCCAGGTCGAGGGTGACCCGCACGAGAGCGTCCTGGCCCCGTTCGCGGCGCGAGCGCGGCCTCGGCCCCCGCGCTCCCCCGCCGCCGCCGGCACCGAAGAAGGTCTCGAAGATGTCGCCGAAGGAACCGAAACCGGCGGCTCCGCCACCCCCGAACGGCGAGTCTCCACCCATGTCGTAGCGCGCGCGCTGGTCGGGGTCGCTCAGCACGTCGTAGGCGTGCGTCACCGACTTGAACCGCTCGGCGGCGTCCTCCCCCGGATTCACGTCCGGGTGAAGCTCGCGCGCGAGCCGCCGATAGGCCTTCTTGATCTCCTCCGGGCTCGCGTCCCGCGAGACACCCAGTACTTCGTAGTGGTCAGCCACGTTCGCCTCTCCCACCCGTGTCGCCACGGGTTCGTCTGTCGTCGGACGCCTCAGCGGGCGTTCTCGTCTTCGTCGAGCAGCCGCGACAGGTAGCGCGCCACAGCGCGCACCGACGCGAGATTGCTCGGATAGTCCATGCGTGTCGGCCCCAGCACACCCACACGGGCCCGAGTGCCGGGTGCGTCGTACTCACCGGCCACGACCGACGCCTCGGCCAGACCGAACGGTTCGTTCTCCCGTCCGATGCTCGCGGCCAGCCCGTGCTCGTCGGCGACCATCTCGCCCATCAGTCGCATCAGGGTCACCTGTTCCTCGATCGCCTCCAGGAGCGGGTAGATGCTGCCGCGGAAATCCGCCTCGCGGCGGGCGAGGTTCGCGGTCCCGGCCATGACCAGACGATCCTGCCGGAACTCGTCGAGTTCCTCGGCAACCACGCTCGCGATGAGGTCCACCACGGTGTCGTGCGGGGAGCGCGTCCCCGTCGCCACCGACGCCAGACGGTCGGCGATGGCCTGCGCGCCATCCCGGATCGAGCGGCCCACGATGAGGTCGGCCACCGTCGCGCGCATCCGGACGAGGTCTTCGGCGACGGGTTCGTGGGGAAGGAACAGCAGACGTTGCGAGACCCGGCCGGTGTCGGTGACCAGGACGACGAGCATGCGCCCGGCGTCCAGACCGACCAACTCCACATGGGACACGTGAGCCTGCGCGAAGGACGGGTACTGCACGATCGCGACTTGACCGGTCAACTGCGTCAAGGCGCGGACGGTGCGCACCATGAGGTCGTCGAGATCCCCGGGTGCCTCCAGGAAAGACATGATGGCCGTGCGCTGGGCCGGCGAGAGGGGCCGCACCTCCGACAGGTGGTCGACGAAGACGCGATACCCCTTGTCGGTCGGAACGCGGCCTGATGACGTATGCGGGGCGGTGATGAGGTCCTCGTCTTCGAGGAGCGCCATGTCGTTGCGGATGGTCGCCGCCGACACGCCGAACGCATGACGGTCGACGATCGATTTGCTGCCGACCGGTTCACGCGTTTCGACGTAGTCCTGCACGATCGCGCGCAGGACCTCCAGTCCGCGTGCGCTGACCATCGATCCTCCCGCGTACGTGTCCGGCTTCCCTGGCACTCGTCTCGAGTGAGTGCCAATTCTATCGTGCCCGACCCGGAGCGTGCGCTCAGTCGGTGAGAGCCCGCACGACGGCGTCGGCCAGCAGCCGCCCGCGCATCGTCAGGACGATCACCCCGGAGATCGCACGAGCGCCGTCGATGAGTCCGTCCGCGATGAGTGCGGGGACGGCCCCGCGCCGGTCCTCGGACACCTCAAGAATCGGCAGTCCCTCCCGGATGCGCGAGCGCAGAAGCACCTTCTCCAATGCCCGCGAGGCAGCGTCCGGCCGCTCGCGCCCCGCGGCGGGCGAGTCGCCCGCCGCCAGCCGTGCGGCGTAGGCGGCGGGATGCTTGACGTTCCACCAGCGCAGACCGGCGACGTGACTGTGCGCGCCGGGTCCGAATCCCCACCAGTCGGTGCCGCGCCAGTAGGCCAGATTGTGCAAGGACCGGTCGGCGTCGGTCCGTGCCCAGTTCGACACCTCGTACCATCCCAGCCCCGCCGCCGTCAGCATCGACTCCGCCATCTCGTACATGTCGGCCTGGAGGTCGTCATCGGGAGCCGGTACCTCACCCCGACGGATCTGCCGGGCGAGCTTGGTGCCCTCCTCGATGATCAGGGCGTACGCCGACACGTGATCAGGTTCGAGGGCCACGGCGGCTCCGAGCGAACGCTCCCAGTCCTCGAGTCGCTCCCCGGGCGCACCGTAGATGAGATCGACGCTCACCTTCAGGCCCGCGCTCCGCGCCGCCCGGACGGCGGTCTCGACGTTTTCCGGCCGGTGGGTGCGGTCCAACGCCGCCAGGACGTGCGGCACGGCGGACTGCATGCCGATCGACATCCGGGTGACGCCCGCATCGGCGAGCTCCGCCACCACGCGAGGAGTCACCGTGTCGGGGTTGGCTTCCACCGTCACCTCGGCACCGGGAGTCATACCGAAGGTGTCGCGCACCCCCGACAGCATCCGAGAGAGGTCGCCCGCAGGGAGGAGCGTCGGTGTCCCCCCGCCGAAGAACACCGTCGCCGCAGGACGCAGCGGCGCACGGACGGCGAGCACGCGTCCGGCGTGCTCGATCTCGCCGAGCAGCGTGTCGGCGTAGGTGTCCTGCCGTGCCCCCCGCAACTCGGAGGCCGTGTAGGTGTTGAAGTCGCAGTAGCCGCATCGAACCCGACAGAAAGGCACGTGCAGGTATACGCCGAACGCGGCGTCCGCATCGATGACGAGGTCTTTCGGCAGCATCCCATCCCGCGGCGCCGGATCACCCAGCGGCAGCGCGGCGCCCATCAGCGAGACCCCCCGCGAGTCACGCTGACGTCGTGTAGAGCGGCGAGATCGCGCGCAGGTAGCGGGTGAACAGTTCGCGGCGACGACGGCGCGTCAGCGCCGGACAGAGCCGGTACAGCAGAGAACGCGGCGCATCGAAGGCACGAACCGTGAACCACACCTCGTCGTTGTCGTACCACTCGACCATGAACGACTCCTCACCGCTGACCACGGACCCGCCCACGGTTCCCAGGGCGAACCCGGTCCTGCGCGGCTCCTCGACGGCGAAGATCACGCGGAGCTCCGCGTCGGCGCTCATACCGGCCACGCGACCGGAGAGGTGAATGGTGGTGCCGGCCCCGACGAACGGTGTGCCATCGGCGTCGAAGCGCTGATCGGCCTCGGTACGACTAGGGGCGATCGGGGCCCCCTCGGCGTCGAAACTCACGCCCGAGTACATCGGCCCGGGAGCCGGGCGCACGTCGCTCAGCGTCAACCCGGTGCCACGCTGGGCCGCCCATCCGAGCAGCGCCTCCCCCGCTGAGGCGAAACGCGCCTGCCCGGATCCGATCCGCCAAGACTGCTCCGCGGGAAGGCTGCGCTCCGGAGGGAAGTGCATGAGATCGGGCGCCTGTGTCGCCCCGACGGCGGCGTAGTCGACCGTGTCGTCCTTGAAGGTTCCGCGGCGCATGTTCCGAGCCTACCCATCCCCTCCCGAGCATCCGCCGGGAGCCGGTCGCGAACTACTTCTTGGTCTCGACGTCACCCGACAGCGCGGCGATGAACGCCTCCTGGGGGA
Organism: Microbacterium xanthum; assembly: GCF_034531355.1. NCBI lineage: Bacteria > Bacillati > Actinomycetota > Actinomycetes > Micrococcales > Microbacteriaceae > Microbacterium > Microbacterium xanthum. Next base: position 4,657 of record NZ_JAWHUE010000004.1, on the reverse strand, counting down.
CCTCGACGCGCCCGACCATCTTCATCCGCTTCTTGCCCTCCTTCTGCTTCTCCAGCAGCTTGCGCTTCCGGGAGATGTCGCCGCCGTAGCACTTGGCCAGCACGTCCTTGCGGATGGCGCGGATGTTCTCGCGCGCGATGATGCGCGCGCCGATGGCCGCCTGGATCGGCACTTCGAACTGCTGACGCGGGATGAGCTTGCGCAGCCGTTCGGTCATCAGCGTGCCGTACCCGTACGCCTTCTCACGATGGACGATCGAGCTGAACGCATCCACCTTCTCCCCCTGCAACAGGATGTCCACCTTGACGAGATCGGCCGTCTGTGACCCCGCGGGCTCGTAGTCGAGGCTCGCATACCCCTGGGTCTTGGATTTCAGCTGGTCGAAGAAGTCGAAGACGATCTCACCGAGGGGCATGTTGTACCGCAGCTCGACACGGTCCTCACTGAGGTAGTCCATCCCGAGGAGGGTCCCGCGACGGGACTGACACAGCTCCATGACCGTGCCGACGTAGTCTTTGGGAAGGAGGATCCCGACCTTCACGACGGGCTCCGAGACCTCGGCCACCCGCCCGTCGGGGTACTCGCTGGGATTGGTAACCGTCACGGTCTCCCCCGTGTCGGTGACCACATCGTAGGTGACCGACGGCGCCGTTGTGATCAGGTCGAGGTCGAACTCGCGGGTCAGCCGCTCGGTGATGATCTCCAAGTGCAGCAGACCCAGGAACCCGCAGCGGAACCCGAAGCCCAGAGCCACCGAGGTCTCCGGCTCGTACTGCAGCGACGCGTCGGAGAGCTTCAGCTTGTCGAGTGCCTCCCGGAGGTCGGCGTAGTCGCTGCCGTCGATCGGATAGATGCCGGAGAAGACCATCGGCTTCGGGTCGGTGTACCCCGGGAGCGCGTCCGCGGCGGGCTTGCGCTGGTCGGTGATGGTGTCGCCGACCTTGGACTGTCGGACATCCTTCACGCCGGTGATGAGGTACCCGACCTCGCCGACACCGAGTCCCTTCGTCGGCTTCGGCTCGGGGCTGGATACGCCGATCTCCAGGAGTTCGTGCGTCGCGCGCGTCGACATCATCTGGATGCGCTGACGCGGCTCCAATTTGCCGTCGATCATGCGCACGTACGTCACGACACCGCGATAGGAGTCGTAGACCGAGTCGAAGATCATCGCCCGAGCGGGGGCATCGGCATCGCCCACCGGTGCGGGGACCTTCTCGACGAGCCGGTCCAGGAGCGCCTCGACGCCCATGCCCGTCTTGCCGCTGACCCGCAGGACATCCTCCGGCTCGCCTCCGATGAGTCCGGCCAGTTCGGCGGCGAACTTGTCGGGATCGGCGGCGGGCAGATCGATCTTGTTCAGCACCGGGATGATCTGCAGATCGTTCTCGAGTGCCAAATACAGGTTCGCGAGGGTCTGCGCCTCGATGCCCTGCGCGGCGTCGACGAGCAGGATCGCTCCCTCGCAGGCGGCGAGGGAGCGCGAGACCTCGTAGGTGAAGTCGACGTGCCCGGGCGTGTCGATCATGTTCAAGGCGAACGTTCGGTCGACGCCGGACTCGTCCGCGACGGCCCACGGCATCCGCACCGCCTGCGACTTGATCGTGATTCCGCGTTCGCGCTCGATGTCCATGCGGTCCAGGTACTGGGCCCGCATGTCACGATCGGCGACGACGCCGGTGATCTGCAGCATGCGGTCGGCCAGGGTCGACTTGCCGTGGTCGATGTGGGCGATGATGCAGAAGTTCCGGATCGACTCCGGCGGGGTCGCGGAAGGCTGGAGGGGCTCGAGTGCGCGCGGTGACATGTCCCGACGATTCTACGGGGGGTCGACGTCGAGGACGCGCGCAGGTGCAGAACCGCTCCGACATCCGCAGTTAACGCATTGTTCACGCAAGACTCTCGCAAAACGTCCCGAAGTCGCCGAGAGTTGTCACGGCCGCCGGCGACCGCGCCGACGCCTGAACACACCTCATGAAGGAGTCCTCGGTCGTGACTGATCCGACACCCCCCTCTGCGCGCGCGTCCCGCGCGCGTTCGACCGCGGCAGCTCTGACCGCGGTCGCACTCGCCGCCACCGGCGTCGCATTCCCCGTCGCGGCCACGGCGGCCGTGTCCGCGGACGCCCCCGTCATCATCAACGAGGTCTACGGCGGAGGCGGCAACAGCGGCGCCGCATACAACCGCGACTTCATCGAGCTGTACAACCCGGGAACCGCGCCTGTCGACCTCGCGGGCTGGACCGTGCAGTACGCACCGTCCAGCGGCAACGGATGGCAGGCGACCCCGTTGACCGGATCGATCGCCGCCGGCGGGTCGCTCCTGGTCGGCCAGGCGTTCGGATCGAACTCGGCGCTGCCCGGCTACACCGCCGACATCGACGGGTCGATCGCGATGAGCAGCTCCAACGGCACGGTCGCCCTCGTCGACTCCGACACCCTTCTGCCCACGACCGACGTCGCCGCGCAGGCGAGCGTCGTCGACCTCGTCGGCTACGGATCGGCCGCCATCTTCGCCGGTTCGGGAGCGACCCCCGCCACGTCGAACGCCACGAGCGTTTCTCGAGACGCCGCCCACACCCACACCGCCGACAACGCCGCGGACTTCACCGCCGGAGCGCCCACACCCGTCGGCTCGAGCTCGGAGGAACCCGGCGACCCGACACCCACGCCGACCCCCACAGCGACGCCGACGCCCACCCCGACGACGCCGCCCGCTCCGGTCGCGATCGCACAGATCCAGGGAACGGGAGACGCCTCGCCCATGGTCGGCCAGACGGTGACCACCGTCGGGATCGTCACGGCGCATTACCCGACGGGGGGCCTGAACGGCTACGTGCTGCAGACGCCCGGCACCGGCGGACCCCTCGATCTCGACGAACACGACGCATCCGACGCGATCTTCGTCTACTCGTCGGCCACCGTGGGCGATGTCTCCCCGGGCGACACGGTGCAGGTCACCGGTCAGGTGAGCGAGTTCTACGGCCTGACCCAGCTGTCCGTGGCCTCCGGGCAGGCCACGGTCCTCGCCGATCAGGCCCCCGTCGCCGCCGCCTCCGTGGCGTGGCCGCGCGACGAAGCGGAGCGTGAGACGCTCGAATCGATGCTCCTCGACCCGCAGGGCACCTACACCATCAGCAACACCTACAGCACCAACTCGTACGGCGAGGTCGGTCTCGCCTTCGGTGACGAGCCCCTCCGCCAGCCGACGGACGTGGCCCTGCCCGGCTCGGCGGAGGCCGCAGCGGTCGTGGCGGACAACGCCGCGCGAGCCGTGATCCTCGACGACGGGCGCACGACGAACTTCACGACCTCGAACAACTCCTCCCTCACTCCGCCGTACGTCTCCCTCGTCGAGCCGGTCGTCGTCGGCGGCACCGTCGTCTTCGACGAGCCGGTCGTCCTCCACTACGGATTCGACGCTTGGCGGTTCGCTCCTGTCGCCCCGGTGGTCGGCGACGGGTCCGGAGACGACGGGGTGTCCTTCTCCAACCCCCGCACGGTCGCCCCGGGCGACGTCGGCGGCGACATCTCGGTCGCCTCCTTCAACGTCCTCAACTACTTCACGACCCTGGGCGAGCAGAACCCCTCGTGCCAGGCGTACACCGACCGCACGGGGGACGGGAACAACGTCCGCACGGGCTGCGATCAGCGTGGCGCCTGGGACGGCGAAGACCTCGCCCGTCAGCAGGCGAAGATCGTCGCGGCCATCGGCGCGCTCGACGCGAGCGTCGTCGGCCTGATGGAGATCGAGAACTCGGCCAAGCTCGGTGAGACCGTGGACGAGGCCGTCGCGACCCTCGTCGAGGCTCTGAATGACGCTGCCGGCGCGGAGATCTGGGCCTTCGTGCCCTCCTCTGCAGACCTGCCGCCGCTGCCGGAGCAGGATGTGATCACCAACGCGATCATCTACCAGCCCGCCGACGTGACACCGGTGGGTGCCGCCCTCGCCCTCGGCGACCAGTCAGGTTCAGGCGAGGCCTTCGGCAACGCCCGCGAACCCATCGCTCAGGCCTTCGCCCCCACTGCGGGCGGCGACGCGTTCCTCTTCGTCGTCAACCACTTCAAGTCGAAGGGGTCGGAGGGCCCGTGGCCGGGCGATGCCGACACCGGCGACGGACAAGGCAGCAGCAACGAGTCGCGCGTGCGACAGGCCACCGCACTCGCCGCGTGGGTCGACGGTCTCGCCGAAGGCGTCGACGGGGTGATCCTCGCCGGGGACTTCAACGCGTACAGCCGTGAAGAGCCCATGCAGGTCCTGTACGACGCCGGCTTCGTCGATGCCGAGGCCACCTTCGACATCGACACGTCGTCGTACTCGTTCTCGGGGCAGTCCGGGTCGCTGGACCACATCCTCCTCGACGCCGACGCGCGGGCGCGCGCCACCGGCGGGGACATCTGGAACATCAACTCCGGGGAGTCGGTGGCGCTGGAGTACAGCCGCTACAACAACCACGGCACGCTGTTCCACGCCGACGACGTCTACCGCTCGTCGGATCACGATCCGGTTCTGGTCGGACTGTCGGCTGACGCACCGACCGAGACCACCGAGATCCAGGTGTTGACGATCAACGATTTCCACGGTCGTCTGGAGGGTGATTCGTACGGTGTCGCGGGTGCTGCGGTGATCGGTGGTGCGGTCGCGGAGTTCGAGGCGGCGA
>NZ_JAWHUE010000003.1:0-471537 GCF_034531355.1 Microbacterium xanthum | reverse complement strand
GAAGCTAAGCCTCTCAGCGCCGATGGTACTGCAGGGGCCACCCTGTGGGAGAGTAGGACACCGCCGGACTTCCCTTACCGGAAATGGCCACCCAACGCAGGGTGGCCATTTCCGCGTTAACAGGAGGAGCAGCTGATGGCAGATGACGAAGACCGCGAGCGCGCTCGTCGCCCTCGCTACACCTCGAACGACCGCACCACGCCCGCGCGCGGCGATCGGAAGCCGTATCAGAAGCGTGACGGTGATCGGTCGTACGGGAACCGGGATGACCGAAAGCCGTATCAGAAGCGTGACGGTGATCGGTCGTACGGGAACCGGGATGACCGGAAGCCGTATCAGAAGCGTGACGGTGATCGGTCGTACGGGAACCGGGATGACCGAAAGCCGTATCAGAAGCGTGACGGTGATCGGTCGTACGGGAACCGGGATGACCGAAAGCCGTATCAGAAGCGCGATGGTGATCGGTCGTACGGGAACCGGGATGACCGAAAGCCGTATCAGAAGCGCGATGGTGATCGGTCGTACGGGAACCGGGATGACCGAAAGCCTTATCAGAAGCGCGACGATCGTGGTTCGGGCCGGGACAGGGCACCGCGCGAGGATCGTGCGCCGCGCCGCGACGTCCCGGAGATCCCCGAGGAGATCACCGCTCGTTCACTCCCCAGCGCCGCGCGAAATGAGCTGAAGACGTTGAGCAAGGAGAACGCTGACGCGGTGGCGCGCCATCTCGCGATGGCCGGTCTGCTCATCGATGACGACCCCGCGCTCGCGCACCGCCACGCCCTGGAAGCAAGTCACCGCGCGGGTCGGATCGCCGTCGTCCGTGAGACCGTCGCGATCACGTCTTATGCGGTGGGCGATTACGCCCTGGCGCTGCGCGAGCTGCGGACGTATCGTCGCATCAGCGGCAAGGACGACCAGATCGCACTGCAGGTGGACAGCGAGCGCGGCGTCGGGCGCCCTGATCGCGCGCTCGAGATCGGTCGATCTGTCGATCGTGCCGCATTGCCCACCTCTGCGCGCGTGGAGCTTGCGATCGCGATGTCCGGCGCGCGCCTCGATCTCGGGGAGACGGAGCGTGCTCTGCTCGAGCTCGACATTCCCGAACTCGACCCGGATCGGGCGTTCGAGTGGAGTCCGGCGCTGTTCGCTGCCCGCGCGGCGGTGTTGGAAGAGCTCGGCCGCAGCGACGAAGCGGAGCAGTGGCACCGACGAGCTGCGGTCGCCGCGGACGCCTTGGATGATGCCAGCGGGTTCGAAGCGGGTGAGACCGTGTGGGTCGACGACGTCGAGGAAGAAGACGTCGAGTCAGAGGCCGACGAAGACGACCCTCAGTCCTGATCCGGTACGAGCAGAATCTTTCCCTCCGTCCCGCGCTCGACGTCCTCGTGTGCGCGCGCAGCCTGTGAGAGCGGGTAGCGCGGACCCAGCTCGATTTCGAACGCGCCTGCCGCCACGAGCGCGAGTGTCACCGGGATCGCCTCCCTGCGCCACATCTGCTGCTGCTCGGTGAGCCCGTGCGCTGCGCCCCCGGCGTAGGCTTCGATGCCCCATCGTGGAGCGTCGGCACCACGGACGAGGGTTGCCACACGGGAGCGATCTCCCACCACGGCGACAGAGGTCTCGATCGCGTCGTCGGTGCCGGCGCAGTCCAACGCGACGTCGACGTGATCGGACACGGCACGGACCCGATCGAGCAGGCCCTCGCCGTATCGAACCGGCAGAGCGCCGAGGCGCTCCACGCGATCCGCGCGGCGCGCGGAGGTCGTCGCGATCACGGTCGCGCCCCAGGACACCGCGAACTGGATCACAGCTTGCCCGACCGATCCGGAGCCGCCGTGGACGAGGATGCGGTCGCCGGACGCCACCGACAGCGACCGAAGAGCCTGGTAGGCGGTCGCAGCCGGGATTCCGACCGCCGCACCGAGATGCGCATCGACATCGGCCGGTCGGGCCGTCACCGTCGATGCGGGGACGACCGCGGCCTCCGCGTAGAGCCCCTGCGCTCCCGCTACCACGACCGGCATGCCGGCGCGCAGACCTTCCACGCCCGTGCCGACGGCGGTGATGACGCCTGCGCCGTCCGCCCCCACACGCCGGGGTCCCTCGAGTGGCGGTGAAGGGCGTATCCCGCCTCGAAGCTTGGCGTCGATCGGGTTCACCCCGGCGGCTTGGATCCGCACGGCCACCTCGCCCGCGCCGGGGGACGGGGTCGGCACGGAGGTGTACTCCAAGACCTCCGGCCCGCCGATACGGCGATACACGACGGCGTGTGTCACGACGGTCCTCCTCTAGCTGTCGCGCAGCGCCTTCGCGATGCGCTGCGGCGAGACGGGCTCGGCCGTACCGAGTCCTTGCGCGAACAGACTCACACGGTACTCCTCCAACATCCACCGAACCCGACGGATCGCGTCCGCGGCGTCCGGTGCGAGAGGGATGGTGCCCCCCGCTTCGGCGAAGGCGGTCGAGGAGCGTTCGAACTCGCTCATCCGCTGTCGGTCCCGCCCCGGGTTGTCGGCCAGCCCGAGGACCCGATCTCGCGCTGCCGTGAGGTACCGGGGGAGGTGCGTCAGCCGGTCGGCGCCGACCTGCGAGAGGAATCCCGGGAAGACGAGCCCGGACACCTGCGACTTCACGTCGTTGAGGGCGCCGAGGAGCGTGAGGGAATTCTGCCCTTTCACAGCCTTCTCGACGTCGCGGGAGAGAGTGATGATGCGGGCGGCGAGAGAGACGACGGCGAACGTCTCGTCTACGACGACACCGGCGTACGCCGCGCGCGCTTCGTCGAAGCCGGCCTGCGTGCGCAGCGCGCCATCGGAGGCCGTCTCGCGCAGGATGCGGTCGGCGACGGTCAGGCGCGCGTCTTCGATGAGCGCCTTCGCGGAGGGGTACGGGGAGGCGGCCAGAGCGAGCTTCTCCCCGCTGGTCAGATGATCCAGCACGTACGACGCCGGGGAGGCGACGGCACGCAGCAGCAGCCGGCGCACCCCCGCGCGGGTCGCTGTCGCCGCCGCGTCGGCGGACGTCTCGATGCGGAGCGAGACCGTGTCGCCCTCGTCGACGACGGCGGGGTACCCGCGGACGACGCCGCCGGCGACCTTGCTGTCGACGACCGCGGGGAGATCTCCGAAGTCCCATGTGTCGACGCCGCTTCGTTGCGTGAAGGCCGTCGGCGCCGCGTGGCGCGGGCGCGACGCTTCCGGGTCGGCGGAGGCTGCCGCGATCGACGCCGGGGCCGCGGCCCGCTCGACCGACCGCGCCACCGACGAACGGGCGCGGTCGGCCAGCTGCCGTTGCAGTGACCGCAGGTCGCGGTCGGCGCCGATCGTGCGTCCCCTCCCGTCGACCGCGCGGAACGACATCGTCAGGTGCGCGGGGACCCGGTCGAGGTCGAAGTCCTCCTCCCGGACGGGTTGACTCGCGACGCGGCGGATACGGTCGGCGAGGGCCTGTCGCAACGACGTCTGCGGGCGCCCGTCATGGGACTCCGGTCCGAGCGCGGCGACGTCCGCGGCGAAGGTCGCCGCCCAATCCGCGGCGGGAACGACGTGGCGCCGGATCGATTTGGGCAAGGAGCGGATGAGGGCGGTGATGAGTTCGTCGCGCAGACCCGGAACCTGCCAGTCGAACCCCGCCGGATCCACCTGCGCCAACAGCGCCAGGGGGATCACCGCCGTGACACCGTCATCGGGTGCGCCCGGCTCGAAGCGGTACGCCAGGGAGAGCACCTGATCGCCTTGACGCCAGCGAGCGGGGAAGTCGCGCTCGTCGCGCCGTCCGGCATCCTCCCGGAGATCGGCCTCGGTCATGTCCAACAGGCGCGGCGTTCGCGCGGACGCGTCCTTCCACCAGGCCTCGAAGGAGCGCGCGTCGAAGACGTCCTGGGGGACGCGGCTGTCGTAGAACCCGAAGACCGCTTCGTCACCGACGAGGATGTCACGGCGGCGTTCGCGCTCCTCGACCTTCTCGAGTCGTCGGCGCAGGTCGAGATTGCGTCGTTCGAACGCGCTGAGCCGCTTGTCGAGGTGCGACGTGTCCCATTCGCCGTCGACCAGCGCATGACGCAGGAACAGCTCGCGGGCCAGAGGCCGGTCGAATCGTGCGAGCTGCACCCGCCGCTTCGGGATGATCTCCAGCCCGAACAGCGTGACCTTCTCGTACGCCGATGCCGCCCCCTGCGATTTCGACCAGTGCGGTTCGCTGAGCTGTCGTCGGGTGAGATCGCCCGCCAGAGACTCCGCCCAGGCCGGATCGACCGCCGCGACGGTGCGCGCGAACAACCGCGACGTCTCGACGAGCTCCGCGGCCATGACCGCCGACGGCCGCTTCTTCCGCAGCCCCGAGCCGGGAAAGATCACGAACCGCGTCCCGCGCGCACCGAGGTACTCGGCTTTCTGCGGCGCGCCCTTCGCCCCGCGACCGCGTACGTCCCGCCCGCCATCGCCTCGGGTGTCGAGGATCCCCAGGTGCGAGAGCAGACCCGCGAGGATCGCGCGATGGATCGCATCGGGATCGGCGGCGGCGCCGGTACCGTGCGAGCGGACCTTCGCCCCTCCGCGGCCCATGAGCGAACGCAGCTGTCGGTGGACGTCCATCCACTCCCGGACCCGGACGTAGTTCAGGAACTCCGCGCGGCACAGGCGTCGGAAGGCACTGGACCCGAGCTCGGCCTGCTTCTCCTGCAGGTACCCCCAGAGGTTCAGCAACGCCAGGAAGTCGCTGGTCGGATCCGCGAAACGTGCGTGGAAACCGTCCGCCTTGGCACGGTCGGCCTCCGGGCGCTCCCGGACGTCCTGGATCGACATGCCGGCCACGATCGGCAGCACCTCGGTGAGGACGTCGGTGCGTTCGGCCTCGACGAGCATGCGCGCGAAGCGCGGGTCGATCGGCAGCCGGGCGATGCGTCTGCCGACATCGGTGAGCCGGGCGCCGTCCGTGCCCCGGGTCGAACGGACGGCGCCGAGTTCGATGAGCAGATCGAACGCCGCCTTCACACCGCGGGAGTCCGGCGGCGTCAGGAAGGGGAAGTCCGCGACCTCCCCGAACCCGAGGGAGAGCATCTGCAGGACCACCGACGCGAGGCTGGTGCGCAGGATCTCCGGCTCGGTGTACGCCGGACGCGTGGTGAAGTCGTCCTCGGCGTACAACCGGATGGCGACCCCGGGGGAGGTGCGCCCCGCGCGCCCCGAACGCTGCTGGGCCGAGGCCTGCGACACCGGCTCGATGGGAAGCCGCTGGATCTTGCTGCGGGCACTGTACCGGGAGATGCGTGCCGTCCCGGTATCGACCACGTACCGGATCCCCGGCACGGTCAGACTCGTTTCGGCGACGTTCGTGGCGAGGATGACGCGACGGCGCACGCCGGCGATGCGGGACCGCTCGAACACGCGGTGCTGCTCGGCCGCGGAGAGACGTCCGAACAGCGGCAGGACCTCTGTGGGGGCGGCATCCTTCGCGTACATGCCGCGAACCGCATCCATCGCGTCGCGGATCTCCGCCTCCCCGGGAAGGAAGACCAGCACATCGCCCGGCGGCTCGCGATCGAGCTCCCGCAGGGCCCGCGTGAGCGCGTCGATGTCGTCCGCCTCGTCATCGGAGGTCTCGGCGGGCGGTCGATAGCGCACGTCGACGGGATAGGTCCGTCCCGACACCTCGACGATGGGGGCAGGAGCACCGTGCTGGTCGGCGAAGTGCTTCGCGAAGCTCTCCGGGTCGATCGTGGCGCTGGTGATGATCACCTTCAGGTCGGGGCGCTGCCGACGGATGCGCGCCAGGTAGCCGATGAGGAAGTCGACATTGAGCGAGCGCTCGTGCGCCTCGTCGACGATGATCGTGTCGTAGCGTCGCAGCAGGCGGTCACGATGGATCTCGTTGAGGAGGATCCCGTCCGTCATCAGCGCGACGCGCGTGTCGTCCGAGACGGCATCGGTGAAGCGGACCTTGTACCCGACCGTGGAGCCCAACGGCACCTGCAGCTCCTCGCTGATCCGTTCGGCGATCGTCCGGGCGGCGATCCGGCGCGGCTGGGTGTGCGCGATCGCGGTGCGTCCGAGCTCCAGGCAGATCTTGGGCAGCTGGGTCGTCTTGCCCGACCCGGTGGCGCCGGCGACGATCACGACCTGGTGATCGCGGACGGCCGCCGCGATCTCGTCGCGCGCGGCGCTGACGGGCAGCTCGGGCGGATAGGAGATCACGGGCACGGGCGCAGACATAGCCCTCCATCGTACGACGACACCGCATCGGTGTGCGGGAGACAGCCGCGACCGGGTACCGTGGGTGTGTTCGACCCCCGAGGAGGCCGCCCGTGTTCATCCTGTCCCTTCTGCTGTTCATCGGCGGTATCGCTCTGCTGGGGCTGGCGATCTCGATGCCCGTGGCGCCCGGCGTCTTCTTCGCGCTCGGCATCCTCGTGCTCTCGCTCGGCATCGCCCTTCCGATCCACTTCGGCGGCACACCCGGCGCGGCTCAGCGCTGGTCGATCTCACGCAAGGACTCCTGACCGGAGGTCGTCGGAGGTGCCTCGTCAAGGGGCACCTCAGCTCTGCGGGGGCCTTCTAGGCTTGGCCTCATGGCGAACATCCCTCACATCGAACTGAACGACGGTCGACTCATCCCGCAGCTGGGATACGGGGTCTTCAAAGTCCCCGCGGAAGAGACCGAGCGTGCCGTCAGCGAAGCGCTCGAGGTCGGCTACCGTCATATCGACACCGCGGCGATCTACGGCAATGAGCGAGGCGTCGGCGCCGCGATCGCGGCTTCCGGCATCGCCCGCGACGAACTGTTCATCACCACCAAGCTGTGGAACGACCGTCACGACGGCGACCAGCCCGACGCGGCTGTCTCCGAGAGTCTCGACAAGCTGGGCCTGGACGCCGTCGATCTGTACCTGGTGCACTGGCCGACCCCGGCCAAGGACAACTTCGTCCACGCCTGGGAGAAGATGATCGGCATCCGCGACCGCGGTCTCGCCCGGAGCATCGGCGTGTCCAACCACCTCGTCGAGCACCTCGAGAAGATCGTCGCCGCGACCGATGTCGTGCCCGCCGTGAACCAGATCGAGTTGCACCCCGCCTACCAGCAGCGCGACATCACCGCCTGGGCGCAGTCGCACGGAACCGTGATCGAGTCATGGGGTCCGCTCGGCCAGGGGAAGTACGACCTCTTCGATGCGGCACCCGTCGTCGCCGCCGCCGAGGCCACCGGAAAGAGCCCCGCGCAGGTCGTGCTCCGCTGGCACCTGCAGAAGGGGTACGTCGTGTTCCCGAAGTCGGTGAGGCGAGCGCGGCTGGAGGAGAACATCGACCTGTTCGACGTCGAGCTGACCGCCGAGCAGATGGCTGCGATCGATGCGATGGACCCCGGTGACGGCAGCGGCCGCGTCGGTGCCCACCCGACCGAACTGAACTGATCCCGTACCGGCCCCGCCTCCTCGTCCGCCGACCGGGAGGCGGGGCCGGATAAACTGCACCGATGGGTACCGAGGACGCCTACTGGTACGGCGAGCACCGCGACGACCGTCACGCCCGTGCCGTCGCGCTCCTGCAGTCCTTCCGGATGTACCGTGCCGCTGAGGTGGCGATGCGACGTCGCACACGCGAGGCGATGTCGATGGGGGAGAACGATCTTCTCGTTCTGCGCTACCTGCTCAGGGCGCAACGCGAGGGGCGCCTGGTGTCGCCGAGCGAGCTGACCCGGTATCTGGGCGTGTCGACCGCGTCGATGACCGCGATCATCGACCGCCTGGAGAAGTCGAACCACGTCCGACGCGAACGCCACGAGACCGACCGACGCAGCATCCACGTGATCCCGACCACCGAGACCGATCACGAGGTGCGGGCCACACTCGGAAAGATGCACGAGAGGATGCTGGCGGCCGTCATCGATATGACCCCCGAAGAGGACCGCATCGTCACCGAGACGCTCGCGCGACTGCAGGCCGCGGTCGACGAGGTCGACCTGCCCGATTCCGCCGTGTCGTGACTCAGCAGGCGGCGTCGCGCTGCGTCGCTGCGCGGTCGGTTGCCACCGTGACGCCGAACACCGTCTCGAGAGCGGCTTCAAACTCGCCCAGGCGTCCGGCCGCGGCGAATTCCCGAGCACGCACGGACGGGGTGTGCGAAAGCACACCGGCGAGGTGACGCAGCGCCGCTTCGGCCCGGGCGTCGGACCCGTCGGTGCGCAGTCGGCCCAGTTCGGCCTCCAGCGCGTCCTGGATGTGGGTGCGAACGGCCACGATCGCCGGTGCGGCGTCGCGCTCCGCGGTGAAGGTCGCCACGGCTGACCCGACAACCTCGTGTGCGCCCGCGCCGAGCTCGGGGAGCGCGGCGTGACGGCCGATCAGCTCCAGATCGAGCAGTTCGACGCCGTCGACCGTTCCGACCTCGGGGTCGATGTTGCGGGGCAGGCCCAGGTCGACGAAGAGCCGTGGTGCGGCGTCGGCGACGACATCGTCGGTGGTGATGACGTACCGGGTGGTACAGGTGATGACCAGACGGGCAGCACGGATGGCCTCGCGCAGATCGGACTCGGCTCGGACCCCGTACCGCGCCGCGAAGCGCTGGGCGCGGCCGGTCGCGGAGTAGACCCGCACGTCCGTGGCCCCGCGGGCCTGAAGGGCGGCGATCGTCGTGGCCGCATAGCTTCCGGTTCCGACGAGCAGGACCGGCACGTCGGCCCAATCCGATACCCGGCTCTCAGCCAGATCGAGGGCGAGGCGGGCCAGGGAGCGGCCGGCGGCACCCATGTCGGCCGTCGCGCGTACCTCCCGGGTTGCATGGGCGGCGCGCTGGAAGGCCTGCTCGAGGGCGGGGCTGGTGGTTCCGGCCGTGCGAGCGTCACGGAGGGCGCGTTGCACCTGGCCGGTGATCTCCTCTTCTCCGACGACCATCGAGTGCAAGCCGGAGCTGACCGTGAACAGGTGCTGGACGACGTCGTCGCCGGCGATCGCCTCGGCACTGTCGCGGATCAGTGCCGCATCGTCGCCGATCGATCCGGCCAGCGCCTCGAGCACCGCTTCGCGGGCGAGGGTGGCCGGGGCGGCCAGTGGCTCGTCGAGTTCGAGGTACGCCTCGAACCTGTTGCAGGTGGACAACACCACGGCGCCGCGCACGAAGGAGTGCGCGGCGACGAGATCGGCGCCAGTGGACTCGCTCACACGCGAGATGCGGTCGAGGACGTCGAACTCGGTGTTGCGGTGGCTGGCCGTCAGACAGAACAGCACCCCTCCATCGTAACGTCCGATCCTGGGACCCCGCGCGAGGACGTAGCCTGGAGGGGTGTCATCCGCCGCATCGATCCTGCCCTCCGGGCATCCCCTGACGGACGGCGGCACCGCCCGCTCGGCACTGGTGCGTGCTGCGCGCGGCGACCGCCCGGAGACCGTGCCGGTCTGGTTCATGCGGCAGGCCGGACGCTCGCTGCCCGAGTACCGCGCATCCCGCGCCGGCGTCGACATGCTCGACGCCTGCCTGCGCCCGGACCTGGCAGCCGAGATCACCCTGCAGCCCGTCCGGCGCCATGGGGTGGACGCGGCCGTCTTCTTCAGCGACATCGTCACGCCGGTGCTGCTCGCCGGCGTCGACGTGTCGATCGTCCCCGGACGCGGTCCGGTGCTCGCCGAGCCGGTACGCACCGCCTCCGACGTGCTGGCGCTTCGTCCGCTCGATCCGGCGGCGCTGCAGCCGATCCGGGAGGCCGTCGAACGCGTGGTCGCCGAGCTCGGCGACACCCCACTGGTCGGCTTCGGCGGTGCGCCGTACACCCTGGCGAGCTACCTCGTCGAGGGGGGCCCGAGCAAAGAGCAGCTGCGCACGCGGGCGCTGATGAAGACCGACCCGCACACGTGGGCGTCGCTGTTGAACTGGTGCGCCGACGTCACCGGGGCGTTCGTGCGCGCCCAGGTCGAGGCCGGTGCCAGCGTCGTGCAGCTCTTCGACTCCTGGGCCGGGTCGCTCTCCCGCGCCGACTACCAGCGCCGCGTCGCCCCGCACACCCGGCGTGCGTTCGACGCGCTGCGCGGGTTCGATGTGCCGAAGATCCATTTCGGACTCGGTCTGTCGGAGGTGCTGGACCTCGTGCCCCCGCTGGGCGCCGACGTCATCGGTGTCGACTGGCGTCTGCCCCTGGACGTCGCGGCCACCCGTGTCGGCCGGTCGATGCCGTTGCAGGGCAACATCGACCCCGCGCTGCTGACCGCCCCATGGCCGGTGCTGTCCGCCCACATCGATGACGTGCTCGCCCGGGGTGCGGATCTGCCGGGCCACATCCTCAACCTCGGTCACGGAGTTCCTCCCGAGACCGACCCGACCGTCCTGACCCGAATCGTGGAGTACGCCCATGACCGCTGAGAAGACCGTCCCGTCCGTCGATTCCCGCGCGCACGCCGACGGTGGCGCCCAGACGCACTATGGACTCTGGGCGGTCTTCCGCCGCGACCCGCATCCGGCCGAGGTCCCCCTCGACGCCCTGCCGGCGGTCGAGGTCGCTCGTGGCATCGCATCGATGCGCGCGGTGTACGACGTATCGGGTCTGCGGGCCGACGGCGACGTTCTGGTGTGGCTGACCGGTCACACCGCCGAGGGACTGCAGGCCGACCTGCGCGCGCTGCGTCGTTCACGCGAGTTCGCCCCGCTGCTGCCCACCTGGAATGCGATGGGTGTGCACCGCGACGCCGAGTTCAGCCGCGACCACTCTCCGGCCTTCTCGCGGGGTCTGCCGCCGAAGGAATGGGTCACGGTCTACCCGTTCGTCCGCAGCTACGACTGGTATCTGCTGCCCGCCGAGGAGCGCGGGGCGATGCTCGGCGAGCACGGTCGCATGGGACGAGACTTCCCCCAGGTGCAGAGCAACACGGTCGCATCGTTCGCGCTCGGTGACTACGAGTGGCTCTTGGCGCTCGAAGCGGACGACGTCATCGATCTCGTCGACCTCATGCGCTACCTCCGCAAGACCGAGGCGCGCCGCCATGTCCGTGAAGAGGTGCCCTTCTTCACGGGGCGCCGCATCGACATCGCCGACGTGCGCGACGTCGTCTCCTGACCGCCATGGCACTGCGGATCGGAACGCGGGCGAGCGCCCTGGCCATGACCCAAGCCGGTACCGTCGCCGAGATGCTCGGCGCGGACCTGGTGCCGATCGTGTCCGAGGGCGACACCTCCACGGCGTCGCTGGCCACGCTGGGCGGCACGGGCGTGTTCGCCAAGGCGCTGCGTGACGCGCTGCTGCGCGGCGATGTGGATGCCGTCGTGCACTCCTTCAAAGATCTTCCGACCGCGGCCGAGCCGGGGCTCGTGATCGCAGCCGTGCCTCCCCGGGTCGACGCCCGAGACGCGCTCTGCGCCCGCGACGGCATGACCTTGGACGAGCTGCCCGAAGGCGCGCGCGTCGGGACCGGTTCCCCGCGCCGCCGCGCGCAGCTGGCCATGCGCCGTCCCGACCTCGACCTCGTCGACATCCGCGGCAACATCGACACGCGTCTCGGGCGGGTGGGGCACGAAGATCCGGAACGAGCCCTCGACGCCGTCATCCTCGCCGCCGCCGGACTCAGCCGGATCGGCAGGCTCGATGCCGTCACCGAGATGTTCGATCTGGACCGGTGGCCGACCGCTCCCGCGCAGGGGGCGCTCGCGGTGGAGGTGCGCGCGGGGGACGAGCACCTCGTGCGCCGTATCGACCATCCCGAGTCCCGCGCGGCAGCCGACGCCGAACGCGGCGTGCTGGCACGCCTCGAAGCGGGCTGCGCGGCCCCGATCGCCGCGATGAGCTTCGTCGATGACGGACTGCTGTTCCTCACCGCCCGCGTCTACCGTCCCGACGGGGGAGAGATGATCGACAGTTCGCGCGCCATGCCGCTGGACACGGACGCCCCGGCGGAGCTGGCCACGCTCGTCGGCGTCGACCTCATCGAACGCGGAGCGGCCCGCATCGCGCCGCTCGACCCGTCGACCCCCGCAGAGGCGGACACCCCGTCACCGAGGAGGAACCCGTGACCGGACCCCGCATCCGACCACGACGCCTGCGGGCGACGCCTGCCTGGCGGCGGTTGCAGCGCGAGACCAGGCTGGACGCCTCGCAGCTGGTCCTGCCGATGTTCGTCGCGGAGGGCGCTCCCGAGGCGCGCCCCATCTCGTCGATGCCCGGCGTCCTCCAGCACTCCACCGAGACGTTCCGGGCGGCCCTGCATCGGGCCGCTGAGGCGGGTGTCGGGGGCATCATGCTCTTCGGCATCCCCGAGCACAAGGACGCCGTCGGGACGGGCGCGACCGACCCCGAGGGCATCCTCAACGTCGCGACCCGAATCGCGGTCGCCGAGATCGGCGACAGCCTCGTCGTGCAGACCGACCTGTGCCTGGACGAATTCACCGACCACGGTCACTGCGGTGTGCTCGATGCCCACGGGGCGGTCGACAACGATGCGACGCTCGAGCGCTACCGTGACATGGCGTTGGCGCAGGCCGCCGCCGGATCGCACCTGCTGGGGCTGTCCGGGATGATGGACGGTCAAGTGGACGCGATCCGCAGCAGCCTCGACGCCGTCGGGCGCGGCGACGTGGCCCTTCTGGCTTATTCGGCGAAGTACGCCTCCGCGTTCTACGGTCCGTTCCGTGAAGCCGTCCAGTCCTCCCTCCAGGGGGACCGTCGCACCTATCAGCTCGATGCGGGGAATCGCCGCGAAGGCGCCCGCGAAGTCGCATTGGATGTCGCCGAGGGCGCCGACGTGGTCATGGTCAAGCCGGCGATGACCTCCCTCGATGTCCTCGCCGACGCCGCGGCCGTCTCACCGGTACCGGTATGGGCCTACCAGGTCAGCGGGGAGTACGCGATGATCGAGGCCGCCGCCGCACACGGCTGGATCGACCGGGAGCGGGCGATCGACGAATCCCTCACCGCCATCGTGCGTGCCGGAGCCGATGCCGTGCTGACGTACTGGGCGGTCGAAGCCGCCGAACGATGGAAGGACGCATGACCGCCGCCGACACCGCCCCGACCAACGAATCCGCCGCCTCCCGCGCCCGTGCGGTGATCCCCGGCGGGGTGAACTCCCCGGTGCGCGCCTTCGGATCCGTCGGCGGCACGCCGCTGTCGATCGTGGCGGCACGCGGGGCCACGGTCACCGACGTCACCGGCCGGGAGTACGTGGACCTCGTCGCCTCGTGGGGGCCGGCGCTGCTCGGGCACGCGCACCCGCGGGTGGTGGACGCGGTCCAGCGGGCGGCCACGCGCGGACTGTCCTTCGGCGCCTCCACGCCGGGCGAGACCGAACTCGCCGAGCTCGTCGTCGACCGTCTCACCGTCGCGGGCGCCCGTGGCATCGAGCGGCTGCGCCTCGTGTCGACGGGAACCGAGGCGACCATGACGGCCATTCGCATCGCGCGAGGCGCGACCGGGCGCGACGTGATCATCAAGTTCGCCGGCCATTATCACGGGCACTCGGACGGGCTGCTGGCCGAATCCGGATCCGGAGTGGCAACCCTCGGCCTTCCGGGCTCCGCCGGGGTCCCCGGGCCGATCGCCGGCCTCACCCTGGTGCTGCCGTACAACGACCGCGAGGCCGTACGGGACGCGTTCGCCGCGCACCCCGGGCGCATCGCCGCCGTCATCGCCGAGGGCGCCGGAGCGAACGCGGGGATCCTCGCCCCCGACGCCGGATTCAACGACTTCCTCGTCGACACCGCGCACGCCGACGGGGCGCTGTTCATCCTCGACGAGGTTCTCACCGGATTCCGGGTGGACCCGGCGGGATGGTGGGGCCTCGAGCGAGCGCGCGGCGCCCGGTATGTTCCCGACCTGCTCACCTTCGGCAAGGTCATCGGCGGCGGCATGCCCCTCGCAGGGATCGGCGGCCGCGCGGAGCTCATGGAACTCCTGGCGCCCCTCGGTCCGGTGTACCAAGCGGGCACGCTCAGCGGCAACCCGCTCGCGGTGGCGGCCGGCGTCGAGACGCTCAGGCTCGCCGACGACGAGGTGTATGCCCGCGTCGACGCCGCGGCGACCCGTGTTTCGGCCGCGCTGACCGAGGCGCTGACCGCGGTGGGTGTCGCACACACGCTGTCCTTCGCCGGCAACCTGTTCTCGCTCGCCTTCCGCGACGCGCCCGTTCGCGATTACGCCGACGCGAAGGATCAGGACGCCTGGCGCTACGGTCCGTTCTTCCACGCGATGCTCGATCACGGCGTCTCGCTGCCGCCGAGCGTGTTCGAGGCATGGTTCCTGACCGCCGCTCACGACGAAGATGCTCTGACGCGCATCGAAGAGGCGTTGCCGCACGCCGCTCGTGCCGCGGCCCACGCGATCGCGCCCTGACGCCTCGGGGGTGGCTTCTGTCTCGCCGCGCGGGTCAGATCCAGCCCGGGAGCCAGTTGTGCAGTCGCCAGAAGTCGTAGGGCACCGTCGTGGCCGTCTGGATGGGGTACCAGAACGCCGTGAGGACGAGAACGGCGATGAGGAAGACCCACACCAGCCGTTGCCCGCCCGTCCGACGGACCGGGTCGAAGGACGACGAACCGGCGATCTCGCGCAACGCCCAGGTCAGGGCGAGCACCACGAAGGGAAGCATCGCGACGGTGTAGAACTGGAAGATCGTCCGCTCGGGGTACAGCAGCCACGGCACATAGGTGGCGGCGAGCCCGGTGAGGATCAGCCCCGACTGCCACCGCGGGCGCACCGCGAACCGGTAGATCAGCCACAGCGCGGCGGCCGTGCCCGCCCACCAGATCAGCGGATTGTTGAGACTGTAGATGTTCTGCACGCAGGTCGCGCCACCGCAGTCCGCACTCTCGTAGTACATCGACGTCGGACGCAGCAGCAACGGCCACTGCCACGCCGGGCTGGCGTATCCGTGCTCGCTGGTCAGCCCCACATGGAAGTCGTAGATCGCCCTGTGGAACAGCCACAGCGACCGCAGCGGCGCGGGGACCCAACTCCACGGGCCGGGATCGTCGGCTCCGAGATCGCGGCCCCACCCACCCCGCGTGAGGAGCCATCCGGACCACGTCGCGGTGTAGACGAGAACGGCCACCGGGACCAGGAGCAGAAAGGTCGTCGGCCCCTGTCGCAGGAGCGCGTCGGCGGGCCAGAACGTGACGCCGGCGCGATGCCGGGCCCACGCATCGGCCACGACGAGATACAGACCGAACGCGGCGAGCACGTAGAGCCCCGACCATTTGACGGCGACCGCGCAACCGGCGGCCGCTCCCGCCGCCACCACCCAGGGTCGGTTCCACAGCACGGGTCCCCACTCGTGCGGAGCGGGGCGTCCGGCGGTGATGGCAGCGACCCGCGCCCCCAGACCACGCGTGTCGAGCGCGACGAACCAGGCTGCCAGGAGCACGAAGAACGCCAGGAACGTGTCCAGGAGCGACACCCGGCTCATGACGATCGCTTGACCGTCGACGGCGAGCAGCACTCCGGCGACCGTCGCGAAGGCCACCGAGCGGGTGAGTGTCTTCGCGAGAAGGTAGAGCACGAGGACGAGCGCCGTCCCGAACAGGGCGACGGAGATGCGCCAGCCGAAGGACGATTCGGCGCCGGACAGCGCCATGCCCGCCCCGATGAGGAACTTGCCCAGCGGGGGATGCACCGAGAAACTGCCGTCGGTCAGGAACGCGTCCACGGCACCGTCGGCGAATCCGGCGTCGGCGCCGTCGGGCCACTGCGCGGTGTATCCGAGGACCCACTGGCTCCACGCGTCCTTGACGTAGTACGTCTCGTCGAAGACGAGGCTCGGCGGATGCCCCAGATTCCACAGGCGGAGGATGCCGGCGAACAGGGTCAGCAGAACAGGGGCGAGCACTCCCGCGAGCCGGGCCGACCCGGGGTCGGACCGCAGACGTGTGGTCACCCGGTCGTACCAGGTCGGCGCCGCATCGGACGTCGGCGCGACGGTGCGCTCCTGCCCGGCGTGCGTCTCCGGCTCCGGACCCGTGACGGACGGATCGGGCGACTCGGGGTTCGACACGTCGTCCAGCCTATGCTGGGGCGGTGATCATCCTGGCCGCGACCCCCATCGGCAACCTGGGCGACGCGTCGAGCCGCCTCGTCGAGGCCCTCGAGCAGGCGCCGACCATCGCCGCGGAGGACACCCGGACAACGGTACGGCTGCTCGCGGCGCTCGGCGTCGCCAATCGCCCGCAGATGATCGCGCTGCACGATCACAACGAGAAGGAACGCGCTGCGGACCTGGTCGAGATGGCGCGCACCGGCGACGTCCTCGTGCTCAGCGACGCGGGCATGCCCACCGTCAGCGACCCAGGATTCGGCGTGGTCGCCGCGGCGGCGGCAGCCGGCATCGGCGTCACCGTGATCCCGGGGCCGAGCGCGGTGGTCACCGCGCTGGCCGTGTCCGGTCTCCCGACGGATCGATTCACGTTCGAGGGCTTCGTGCCGCGGAAACCCGGGGAGCGCGCGCGTACCCTCGCGGCGCTGGACGCCGAGCCGCGCACCATGGTGTTCTTCGAGTCTCCTTCCCGGACGGCGGCGACTCTCCACGCGATGGTCGAGGCGTTCGGCGAGGACCGGCGCGTCGCCGTGTGCCGCGAACTGACCAAGCTCCACGAGCAGGTCGTGCGGGGGACCTCCGCCGAGGTCGCGGCGTGGGCGGACGAGGGGGTGCGCGGAGAGGTCGTGATCGTCGTGGCCGGCGCCGAGCGGCGCGCCGTGCGGTTCGACGACGCGGTGGAGCAGGTGGCCCGGCTCGTCGCCGACGGGGCGCGACTGAAGGATGCGGCCGCCGAAGTCGCCGACGCCACCGGACACTCGCGTCGCGATCTCTATCAGGCGGTCCTGGCCGCGCGGCATTGACCGTCCGCCCCGGGTATCCGTCCCGGCGTCCCGTGCGAGGCAACTAGAATTCTCGGGTGACTTCCGGGCGATCCTTCTACATCACGACGCCGATCTACTATCCGAGCGATGTGCCGCACATCGGCCACGGCTACACGACCGTCGCCGTCGACACGCTCGCGCGCTGGCACCGGCAGGCCGGTGACGACACGTGGATGCTCACCGGAACCGACGAGCACGGGCAGAAGATGATGCGCGCGGCCGCGGCGAACGGCGCCACACCCCAGGAGTGGGTGGATCGCCTCGTCAGCGAGTCGTGGTTCCCGCTGCTGGACACCCTCGATGTCGCCAACGACGACTTCATCCGCACGACCCAGGACCGCCACGAGGAGCGCGTGAAGGCATTCGTGCAGGCGATCTACGACCGCGGCTACATCTACGCCGGCGAGTTCGAGGCGCTGTACTGCGTCGGCTGCGAAGAGTTCAAGACCGAAGCGGAGATCCTTCCCGGCGCCGGTGAGTTCGAGGGGCTGAAGGTCTGCGCGATCCATTCGAAGCCGTTGGAACTGCTGCAGGAGAAGAACTACTTCTTCAAGCTGAGCGAGTTCCAAGACCGGCTCCTCGAGCTCTACTCCTCGAGGCCCGACTTCATCCGCCCCGAATCGGCGCGCAACGAGGTCGTCTCGTTCGTGCGCAGCGGCCTGAAGGACCTGTCCATCTCACGATCGACGTTCGACTGGGGCATCGAGGTTCCCTGGGACGACAGCCACGTCATCTACGTATGGGTGGATGCTCTGCTCAACTACGCCACGGCCGTCGGATACGGCACCGATCCCGAGCAGTTCGACCGGCGGTGGCCGGCCTACCATGTGGTCGGGAAGGACATCCTCCGCTTCCACGCCGTGATTTGGCCGGCGATGCTGATGGCCGCGGGTCTGGAGGTCCCGCGCGGGGTCTTCGCCCACGGCTGGCTCCTGGTGGGCGGCGAGAAGATGTCGAAGTCCAAGCTCACCGGCATCGCGCCGACCGAGATCACGGACGTGTTCGGGTCGGACGCCTACCGCTTCTACTTCCTGTCTGCCATCGCGTTCGGCCAGGACGGCTCCTTCTCGTGGGAGGACCTCTCCGCCCGCTACCAGGCGGAGCTGGCCAACGGTTTCGGGAACCTCGCGTCGCGCACGGTCGCGATGATCGGCAAGTACTTCGACGGCGTCGTTCCTGCCCCGGCGGAGTACGCCGAGGGCGATCTCGCCATCCAGAAGGTGGTCGCCGACGCCGCTTCGGCGGCGGACGCGGCCATGGAGCGCTTCCGCATCGACGAGGCGATCGAGCGCATCTGGACGATCGTCGACGAACTCAACGGATACATCACCGTGAACGAACCCTGGGCTCTGGCCAAGGACGCGACGCAACGAGATCGGCTCGCGACGGTTCTCTACACGGTCGCCGAAGGGCTGCGCGCGCTGACGGTGCTGCTGTCGCCGGTGATGCCCGAGTCCACCACGACACTGTGGAACGCGCTCGGAGTGCGTGAGTCGCTGGGAGCGCTGGAGGATCAGCCCATCCGCGAGGCCGGACAGTGGGGGGCGCTGCGCCCCGGCGTCTCCGTCGAGGGCCTGGCCCCCCTCTTCCCCCGCGTCGAGCAGGCCTGATCCGCCCGGCGTCCCTGCCGCGTGACGGCCAGAGGCATGTCCCACTTTCTGTCCGTGTGGGCAGCTATGGCGACCGAAAGTGGGACATGCTCCGGCGCCGTGCGGCGTGACGGTCGGCAGCATGTCCCACTTTCTGTCTCCATGGGGCCGGATGCGGGCAGAAAGTGGGACATGCCACAGGATGGGGGAGCAAGGATGGGGGAGCGAGGATGGAGGAAAGGCGACAGATGAGCGATCCGAGCGCGTACGTGCGCACCCGTGAGAAGGGCGCGCGGGACACCCGCTATCCGGAGGTGCCGGAAGCGCTCGCCGTCCCGGTCTACGACAACCACGCCCACCTCGAGATCGAGGACGGGGACGACCCTCTGACCCTCACCGACCAGCTCGACCGGGCCGCCGCGGTGGGCGTCCTCGGCGTCGTGCAGGCCGGCGGGGACATCGAGTCCAGCCGCTGGTCGGCCTGGGCGGCGTCATCGGACCCGCGGGTCCTCGCGGCGGTGGCCATCCACCCCAATGAGGCTCCCCGCTATCGGGAAGCGGGCCGCCTGGACGAGGCGATCGCCGTCATCGACGAACTCGCCGCGCAGCCGCGTGTGCGCGCCATCGGCGAGACCGGACTGGACTTCTTCCGCACCGACAGCGACGGGATCCCCGCCCAGCACGAGTCCTTCGAAGCGCACATCGCGTTGGCGAAGAAGCACAGCGTCGCGATGCAGATCCACGACCGCGACGCCCATGACGCGGTCCTGGAGACGCTGTCGCGCGTCGGGGCGCCCGATCGCACGGTGTTCCACTGCTTCTCGGGTGACGAGGCCATGGCGCGGATCGCCGCCGATCGTGGATACTGGCTGTCCTTCGCCGGGAATGTCACGTTCAAGAACGCCCAGAACCTGCGCGACGCCCTGAAGGTGACTCCGCTCGAGCGCCTTCTCGTGGAGACCGACGCGCCCTTCCTCACGCCGACGCCGCACCGCGGGCGGCCCAACGCGCCCTACCTGATTCCGGTGACGGTTCGCTTCATGGCTGCCGAACTCGGGGTCGAGCTCGACGTGCTGTGTGCGCAACTCGCCGCCAACACGCTCGAGGTCTACGGCCGATTCTGACCGGCCGGCGTCAGCCCTTGGACTTCTTGACGAAGAGCGTCTCCGTCTGCTCCAGCTCCATGCCCTTGGTCTCGGGGATCTTCCACGCGACGTAGAAGAACGACAGAGCGGCGAACGTCGCGTACATCCCGTACGTGAGGGGGAGCGACCAGCCGGACATCACCGGGAAGCTCACGGTGATGAGGAAGTTGGCGATCCACTGGGCGCCCGCGGCGACGCCGAGCGCTTTCCCGCGGATGCGGCTCGGGAAGATCTCTCCGAGTAGCACCCATACCAGCGGCCCCCACGACGCGCCGAAGCCGATCACGAACAGGTTGGCGGCGACCAGGGCGATCGGGCCCCAGGGGTCGGGAAGCGACACCTCGTCGCCTGATCCGGTGGCAAAGGCGAAGGAGAGGGCCATCGCCGCCAGAGACACGGTCATGAGGACCGAGCCGGTCAACAGGATCGGCTTGCGTCCGATGCGGTCCACGAGCACGATCGCCACGATCGTGACGAGCACGTTGGTCACCGACGTGATCACGCTGATGAGGAGCGAGTTCTGCTCGGTGAAACCGACCGCGCGCCACAGCGTCGTGGAGTAGTAGAAGATGACGTTGATGCCGACGAACTGCTGGAACACCGACAGGATGATGCCGATCCACACGATCCCCTGAAGTCCGAAGACCGGTCCGCGCAACGAGACTCCGGCGTTCTTCCGATCCGCCTGGATCTTCTTCTCCAGCTCGTTGACGGTGATCTCGAGGTCGTCCGGGGGCATGAGCCGCGAGAAGATCTCCCGTGCCTCGTCCTTGCGTCCCTGTGCGATGAGGAAGCGTGGCGACTCGGGCATCGTCAGCGCGAGCAGGCCGTACACGAGGGCCGGGATCGCCTCGACCAGGAGCATCCAGCGCCACGCGTCCAGACCGAACCACATCGGCTCGTTGGCGCCACCGGCGATGCTGGCCAGCAGGGCATCGGAGAGGAGTGCGGCGAAGATACCGAGGGTGATCGCCAGCTGCTGCAGCGATCCGAGCGTGCCGCGGATCTGCCGGGGCGCGACCTCCGCGATGTACGCCGGGGCGACCACCGAGGCGATGCCGATGCCGATGCCGCCGATCAGGCGCCAGAACGTCAGATCCCAGACGCCGAAGGCCAATCCGGAGCCGAAGGCGCTCGTGAGGAACATCACCGCGCCGATGAGCATGACCTTGAGGCGCCCGAACCGGTCGCTGAGGGTTCCCGCGAGGATGGCGCCGAAGGCGCATCCGAGCAGCGCGATGGCGACGACGAAACCGGTCACCACGTCGTTGAGCGCGAAGTCCGTCTCGATCGAATCGACCGCGCCGTTGATCACCGACGAGTCGAAGCCGAAGAGGAACCCGCCCACGGCCGCGGCGATGGAGAGGGCGATCGCGCGCCGTCCGTACGAGCTACTGAGGGAGAAACCCGCCGTGGGGGTGGAACCGGATGACATCACATGCGTCACCCTAGACCCCGGGGCGGTCTCGCGCACGGCGGGACTCGGGGGCTTGACTACAGTGAGACCCATGCCCGTGCAGCTGCTCGGTGCGGGAGAGATCCGCGCCCTCGCCGCCGAGCTCGACGTCACCCCGACGAAGAAGCTCGGCCAGAACTTCGTCGTCGACGCCAACACGGTGCGAAAGATCGTCCACGTCGCCGACGTGCGCGCCGGTGAGAGCGTGGTGGAGATCGGCCCCGGGCTGGGTTCGCTCACCCTGGCGATCCTCGAGGCGGGCGCGCGTGTGACCGCCGTCGAGATCGACCGGCGCCTGGCCGAGAGGCTTCCCGCGACGGCGTCCGCGCACGGTGTGACAGCCGGGGAGCTTGACGTCGTGCATGCCGACGCGCTGCGGGTGACGGAGCTGCCGGGGGACCCGACGGTGCTGGTGGCCAACCTCCCGTACAACGTGTCGGTGCCGGTGCTGCTGCACTTCCTGGAGACCTTCCCGCACCTCCAGCGGGGCGTCGTGATGGTGCAGGCGGAGGTCGGTGAGCGCCTCGCCGCGCCGCCGGGCTCGAAGGTGTACGGGGCGCCGAGCGCGAAAGCCGCGTGGTACGGGCGGTGGCGACTGGCGGGCACCGTGTCTCGTCAGGTCTTCTGGCCCGTTCCGAACGTCGACAGCGTGCTGGTCTCCTTCGTCCGCGACGATGCGCCGCGCGGCACCGAGGAGGAAAGGGTGCGCACCTTCGCCGTCGTCGATGCTGCCTTCCGACAGCGTCGGAAGATGCTGCGTCAGGCGCTCGCGGAGACGCTCGGAGGCACCTCGGCGTCCGCCTCGGCGATCCTCGAGCACGCCGGGGTTGTCGCAACGGCGCGGGGTGAAGAACTGGCGATCGGCGACTTCCAGCGGATTGCGGCGGTGGCCGCCGGCTGAGCGCGCGGCACGGACCGTTCGCGATCCGTTCACCCGTGTCGCACCCGAAGTGCGAAACATGCCGGTAACATTCTCGGCAACCTCGGCTCGACCCCGAGGTGGGAGATGAAGCGATGCACACCGCGGAATACCCGGCGCCCGACCGGACCCTGCTCCACCTCAGCGACACGCACCTGCGTGCAGCCGGCGACCGCCTGTTCGACCTGATCGACGGCGGCGAGCGGATGCAGCGCACGCTCGAGAAGATCGTCGCGTCCGGTGTGAGGCCGGATGCGCTGATCTTCACCGGCGACCTCGCCGACCTGGGCGAGGGCGAGGCGTACCGTCGCCTTCGCGAGCTCGTCGAGCCCGCGGCGGCGGCCCTCGATGCACGGCTGCTGTGGGTCATGGGGAACCACGATGATCGCGCGGTGTTCCGTTCTCGCCTTCTCGACGACCACGGCGGTGGCATCGAACCTGTCGACCGGGTCGACGAGATCGACGGGCTTCGGATCGTCACCCTCGACAGCACGGTGCCCGGGCGCCACCACGGCGAGGTGACCGAGGCGCAGCTCTCCTGGCTGCGCGAGGTGCTCGCCGAGCCCGCGCCGTTGGGGACCGTACTGGCCATGCATCATCCACCGGTTCCGGCTGTGCTCGACCTCGCCGCGAGCGTGGAGCTGCGCGATCAGCGCCGATTGGCGACGGTGCTGCGGGGCACCGATGTGCGGGCCATCATCGCCGGCCACCTGCACTACTCCACCTTCGCGACGTTCGCGGGCATCCCGGTCTCGGTGGCATCGTCGACCTGCTATGCCCAGGATCTGACCGTCCCGGTCGGCGGGACTCGTCCGCAAGACGGCGCACAGTCGTACAACCTGGTGCACGTCTACGACGACACCGTGGTCCACTCGGTCGTTCCCGTCGACGTTCCGCAGGTGCTGGAGTACATCGATCCCCTCGAGGCGCAGCGTCGGCTTGACGATGCCGGGGTGCGTCCTTTCAGCTCGCCGTCGCGCGGGCGTGCTCCGGAGCGTCGCGACGACCTGAGCCGGTCCTGACCTCGACCTTCTCCCACGGCGCCGGGACGGGGAACATGCTTTCCAGCGTCGCGCGCACGGTGTGCGCGCGGACGTCTTCGGGCACCTCCACCTCGCCGCCGTCGTTCAGGCAGAACATATCGACCTGATCACGGTCCGCCAGCCGTTCCATGCGACGCAGCCCGCTGAGCATGGTGGTCTGGACGTAGCGGGTGCGCGGACGCGTGGTCGGCACCGCGCGGCCGGTCATGAGGGCGTAGTAGTGGTACAGGCTGTTGGTGACGGAGATGTCCGATGCGGAGCGGAACCGCGATCCGGCCGTTCGGGCGAAGTCGTCGGGGAACGCGGCCTCCAGTTCTGCCAGAATGCTTCGGCGCAGCGGCGTCGCACAGTGCTCGAGGTCGCGGGTGATGGTGCGGCCGAACCGTTCCCGCAACAGGGCGCGGTTGACCCGCAGCCCGTTGTCGTGGCCGCTGCGGTGGGTGGCGGGATCGCCGGCGCCGATCCGCACGTCGCACTCGACGAACTTCGTCACACCGGCCGGGGTGAAGAACATCTCCGGATGGACACGTCGACCGAAGAACATGTCGTCGTTGGAGTACAGGAAGTGCTCGGCCAGTCCGGGGATGCGATGCAGCTGCGCTTCGACGGCGTGGGAGTTATGGGTGGGGAGGGTCGATGTGTCGGCGAAGAACTCTTCGCTGCGCACGATGGTCACTTTGGGGTGGTCGACGAGCCACCCCGGGGCGGGGGAGTCGGTGGCGATGAAGATGCGGCGCACCCAGGGGGCGTACATGTGCACGCTGCGCAGGGCGTAGCGAAGCTCGTCGACGTGGCGGTACCGGGCCGGTCCGTCGTCCCCCGCTCCGACGACGTACCCGGCCATGCGCGCGGCCCGCTGACGCTGGAAGTCCGTCGAAGAGCCGTCCACCCACGAGAAGACGATGTCGACGTCGCCGGTGAATTCGTCCGGCTGGACATCGAACATCCCCTCCCAGGTGCGCCACGTGCGCCCCTCTTCTTCGACGGTCGTGGCCACCAGGTCGCGCGTCGACGTGCGCCGGCGCGAGAACACGTTGTCGACCGGGGCCTCGGTCACCTCATCGCCGAACCGCCAGAACTGCAGGCGGACGCCGGTGGTGGCGCCATAGCGGAGCCCGCCGGTGCGCGCGATCCGCGGGCGATACACGCGGATCGCCGCGGGGGAATCGGGGAACGGATCGGCGTCGACGGCCAGAGTCGCGGTGCCGCCCTTGGGTTTCACGTGCAGGGGTTCGGTCTCGCACGCGCGGGCGAGGGCGTTGTGCACCGCCTCGCGTTGGTCGAGGTCGACCACCAGCGCGGGGGTGTGCCGGTCGTGCCGGATGAGGTGGACGCGCACGCCGGCGGATTCGAGCAGATCGGCGACGAGGAGGAGGTCCATCGCGCGGGCGCGGTCGGGCGTCACGGTGTCGTGCAACAGGTGCAGCAGGCCACGGTCGACGACGACATCGTCGCGCTGGAGGAGCGAGGACCAGGGATGCCGCTCGAGCGGCAGGGAAGACACGACGGTCATGGCGATTCCTTCTGGTGGAGCACGGCGCGATCGGCGCCGACGAAGCAACCTTACGAGGAAACTATTACAGCACTGTTTCCCCCGTGTTCATGGGGATCGCGGCGGACCTGCGCCGACGGTGCCGAATCAGTTGTCGGGCCCGGGCGCCGCCTTCCGATTCCGCGCGCTAGCCTCGAACCATGAGCGACGCGTCCCGCTTCCGAAGCGATGTCCCCGACCTCCACCGGCCGTACGCCGCGGCCCCGGATCGCTATGACGGGCGGGGCTACCGGCAGGTTGGCGCATCCGGTCTGTACCTGCCTCCGATCTCCCTCGGACTGTGGTGGAACTTCGGCGACAACATCCCGCTGGATTCCCAGCGGGAGCTGCTCCGGCACGCGTTCGACCGGGGGATCACGCACTTCGACCTGGCGAACAATTACGGCCCGCCCTACGGGGCCGCCGAGAAGAACTTCGGGCGCATCTTCGCCGAGGACCTCCGCCCCTACCGCGACGAGCTCATCATCTCGTCCAAGGCGGGGTGGGACATGTGGCCGGGCCCGTACGGCGACTTCGGCTCGCGCAAGTACCTCCTGGCCAGTGCCGAACAGTCCCTCACACGCATGGGCCTGGAGTATGTCGACATCTTCTATTCGCACCGAGCCGACCCCGTCACACCGGTCGCCGAGACGGTGGCGGCTCTGGACACCCTGGTGCGCCAGGGGAAGGCGCTCTACGTCGGCATCTCGTCGTACAGCGCGGAGCGCACCGCCGAGGCGTCGGAGGTCGCCCGCTCGCTGGGCACGCCCCTGGTCATCCACCAGCCCGCTTACTCGATCCTCAACCGTTGGGTCGAGGACGGGTTGACGCGCACCCTCACCGAGGAGGGGATGGGGGCGATCGCCTTCACCCCGCTCGCGCAGGGCCTGCTCACCGACAAGTACCTCGGCGACGGACGCGCCGAACGGGCCCAGCAGCGGTCTTCGCTGCCGTCGGGCGGATTGTCCGAGGCGGGTGTGTCGACCCTGCGCGCGTTGAATGCCGTGGCGCAGGAACGGGGGCAATCGCTCGCGCAGATGGCGTTGCAGTGGGTGCTGCGGGACCGTGTCGTCGCCTCGGCGCTGATCGGCGCCTCCCGTACCGCGCAGCTGGACGAGAACCTCGCCGCGCTGGAGGGCCCGCCGTTCACCGGCGAGGAACTGGAGCGCATCGACGCGCTCGCCGGCGGCATCGACGTGGATCTCTGGGCGGACTCGGCGACGCTGTGAGCACGTCGGCCGTCTTCGACCGCGTGCACGCGCGCGCGCCCGGCAAACTGAACCTCTTCTTCGAGGTCGGTGCGGTGCAGGACGACGGCTATCACGATGTGGCTTCGGCGTATCAGGCCGTCTCCCTCTGGGAGGACGTGTACGCCACCCCCGCGGACGGCTTCCGGGTGAGCATGAGCGGGTCCGTTTTCGTCGGGGACGTCCCCTCCGATGACCGCAACCTCGCGCTGCGCGCGGCCCGCCTGCTCGCTCAGCGCCTGGGGCACGATGGAGGCGTCCACCTCGAGATCGTCAAGCAGGTGCCGGTGGCCGGCGGCATGGGCGGAGGGTCCGCCGACGCCGCGGCCGCGCTCATCGCCTGCGACGCGCTGTGGGGCGGCGATCTCGGATCGGCGGAGCTGCACCGCCTCGCCGCGCGATTGGGTGCGGATGTGCCGTTCGCTCTCATGGGAGGGACGGCGGTGGGAATCGGTCGCGGAGATCGACTCAGCCCCGCTCTCGCGAAAGGGCGCTTCGATTGGGTGATCGTCACCTCCCGCGAGGGGCTGTCCACACCGGAGGTCTACACGCGGTTGGATGAGATGCGACGCCGTCCGGACATCCGTCCGGCAGCCGGCTCGCCAACGGTCGACCCCGGCGTCCTGCACGCCCTCCGGTCCGGTGATGCGGTCGCGCTCGCCGCCCACGCGCGCAACGACCTGCAGGCGGCGGCGCTGACCCTGCGACCCGATCTGCGCGAGCTCCTCGAACGGGGAGAGCGCGCCGGGGCGCTGACCGGGCTGGTCTCGGGATCCGGCCCCACCGTGGCATTCCTGGCCGACGGTCCCGAGGAGGCCCTGGACGTGCAGATGTCGCTGTCGGCCTCCGGGTACGACGCACTCCACGTGCACGGGCCGGTCCACGGCGCGCGGATCATGTGACGGACGCATATCCCATCCGCGCGGCGGGCGCAATCTCCATCGCCTTCCCGCCCAGGTGTCGTTCTCAGCCGCTACGGTGGGGGAGACGTCCCTCGGGAGGAACCATGAAGGCACGACTGAACGGCACGGTGATCGCCGAAGCCGATGAGAACGACCTCGTCCGCATCGAGGGCAACTGGTACTGGCCGCCCGTCAGCGTGGTCTCCAGTGCGCTCTCGCCGAGCCCGACCGCCTACACCTGTCCCTGGAAAGGCGCCGCGCAGTACTACCACGTCGCCGCCGGAGGGCAGACGCTCGAAGACGGAGCATGGGCCTATCCCGACCTTCGCCCCGGCGCGGCCGATCGGGTCGGCTCGGATTTCGCGGGGTTCATCGCGTTCGACCGGAGCGTCGAGATCTCCTGACCCGGCATCGGCTGCGCTGCGGCCGACCGGTGGTTTGCGACGCGAACGACGCGATTGACGCCCACGACGACAGAGAGCGATGATGGCCGAGACCACACCCGACCCGTCCGGCGACGCCCCCGGCGGGATCGCCTTCCGCGACGTCACGAAGGTCTTCCCGGACGGCACGAGAGCCGTCGGGGAGTTCACCGTCCACATCCCTCCGCATCGCACGACCGTGCTGGTCGGGTCCTCCGGGTCGGGCAAGACCACCCTGCTGCGCATGATCAACCGGATGGTCGAGCCCTCCAGCGGCACCATCACGATCGACGGGGAGGACATCGCCGGCCGCGACCCCGTCCGCCTTCGCCGGAGCATCGGTTACGTGATGCAGAACTCGGGTCTGCTGCCGCATTTCACCGTCCTCGACAACATCACGACGGTGCCGGTGCTGCGCGGCACGCCGCGCCGTGAAGCGCGTTCCCGTGCGCTCGAGCTGATGGACACCGTCGGGCTGGACCGATCCATGGCCAAGCGGTACCCGAGTCAGCTCTCCGGCGGTCAGCAGCAGCGGGTGGGCGTCGCGCGGGGCCTGGCCGCCGATCCGAACATCCTCCTCATGGACGAGCCTTTCGGCGCCGTCGACCCGATCGTCCGCGCCGAGCTTCAGGAAGAGCTTCTGCGGCTGCAGCGCGAGATCGGCAAGACCATCGTTTTCGTCACCCATGACATCGACGAGGCCTTCCTCCTCGGCGACCAGGTCGTCATCCTCGAGAAGGGCGCCGAGGTCGCGCAGATCGGCACCCCGAACGACATCACCGAGGCTCCGGCGACCGCGTTCGTGGAGAGCTTCATCGGCGCGGACAAGGGAAAGCGCGCACTCCGCCTGAAGCGGACCGATCGCGGCACTGTCGTCGTCGACGGCGAAGGGCGCGCTCAGGGGGCGCTCGTCGAGGACGGCGCGTGACGTGGACTGGGTTCTCGACAACCTCGACCTCATCGGCGAATTGACGCTCATCCACCTGCGTCAGAGCATCATCCCGATCGTTCTCGGCTTCCTCCTGTCGGTCCCGCTGGGATGGGTGGCGTGGCGCTACAAGCTCGTGCGCAGCAGCATCATCACCATCACGGGGCTTCTCTACACGATCCCCTCGCTGGCGCTGCTCATCCTGTTGCCGTCGGTGTTCGGCTACAACCTGTTCAGCGACACCAATCTGATCGTGGCCCTGACCATCTACGCGATCGCCCTGCTCGTGCGATCGGTGGCCGACGGGCTGGACTCGGTCGACCCCTCCGTGCGTCAGGCGTCCACCGCGATGGGGTATGCGGCGTTCCGTCGCTTCTTCGCCGTCGAACTTCCCCTCGCCGGACCGGTGATCCTCTCGGGACTTCGCGTCGCGGCTGTCAGCACCATCTCGCTCGCGACGGTCGGGATCCTCGTCGGCGTCACGAACCTGGGATACCTGTTCACCAACGGCTACCAGCGCGAGATCATCGCCGAGATCGCCGCGGGAGTGGTCGCGGTCATGGTCATCGCCCTCGTGATCGACGGGCTTCTGGTGCTGGGCGGGCGGGCGCTCATGCCGTGGAGTCGCAACCGGTCCCGGAAGCGCATCCTGCGGATGGGCACACAGGAGACGGCGGCATGAACCTGTTCGTCGACGCCGTCGCCTGGATCTTCTCCGGGGAGCCCGGAGCCGGCCTGTCCCCGATCGGCCTGGCCGTCCTCGAACACCTGGGGTTCACTTTCTTCTCGGTCGCGATCGCAGCGGTCGTCGCGATCCCCGTCGGATGGCTCATCGGACATACGGGGAAGGGCCGCGAACTGGCGGTGACGATCTCCGGTGCGGCCCGGGCGATTCCTTCCTTCGGGTTGATCCTGTTGCTCGTCCTGGTCTTCGGCGTCCTCCACAAAGCCGAAGCGGCCGTCGCGTCGTTCGTGATCCTCGCGATCCCGTCCGTCCTCGCGGGCGCCTACGCGGGGCTCGAGGCCATCGACCGACGCGTGATCGACGCCGGACGCGCCACCGGCATGACCGAGTGGCAGATCCTCGGCAAGATCGAGGCGCCGCTCGGCCTGCCGTTGCTGGTCGCCGGGCTTCGTGCCGGGACGCTGCAGGTCGTCGCGACCGTTACGATCGCCGCCTACATCGGCCTCGGCGGCCTCGGGCAGTACATCATCACGGGCATCGCGCTGCGCCGCATCGAGATGGTGCTCGGTGGCGCGTTGCTCGTCGCGGCTCTGGCCCTCATCCTCGACGGATTGTTCGCCTTAATCCAGCACGCGGTCGTCCCGCGTGGCATCAAGGCCGCGTCCGGCAACCGGGCGGCTCGCCGCGGGCGGCCCGCGCCCGCCGCGTGAGCCGCGCCCCCCGCATCCGTTCCCACCACCGCAGGTACGTCCTCAACACAGCAGAAGGAGACAGCAATGTTCACAGCACGCAGGTCCAAGGTCGCGGCAGGAGCAGCTCTGGCGGCGTCGGTCGCACTCGTCCTGGCCGGATGCTCGTCGAGCGATCCGCTCGACGACAGCGGCGACACGTCGGGGGATTCCGGCGATGACAGCACCATCGTCGTCGGCTCGCAGGCGTATTACTCCAACGAGATCATCGCCGAGATCTACGCGCAGGCTCTCGAAGGCGCGGGATTCGAGGTGGAGCGGCAGTTCAGCATCGGACAGCGCGACGCCTACATCCCCGCCCTCGAGGACGGGTCGGTCGATGTGTTCCCGGAGTACTCGGGGAACCTGCTGCAGTTCTTCGACCCCGAGACCGAGGCCCGCACCGCGGAGGATGTCTACGCGGCCCTGCCCGATGCGCTGCCCGAGAGCCTGACGGTGCTCGAGCAGTCCAGCGCGAGCGACCAGGACTCGTACACGGTCACCGCGGAGTTCGCGGACGCGAACGGGCTGACCAGCATCGCCGATCTGGCCGACGTCGATGAGACGCTGACCCTCGGCGGCCCGCCCGAGCTCGCCGAGCGGCCGTACGGTCCCGCCGGCCTCGAGGAGACGTACGGCGTGTCGGTGGAGTTCTCGGCCACCGGTGACACGACTGTGCAGGACCTCGTCGCCGGAACCGTGAACGTGGCCAATGTCTACACGGCCGACCCGCGGATCCAGACGCAGGACCTCGTCGTGCTCGAGGATCCCGAGGGTCTTTTCCTGGCCTCGAACGTCGTCCCCGTGGTCAACGCCGACATCGCCGACGAGATCGCCGAGACGATCGACGCCGTCAGTGCGGCGCTGACGCCCGAAGCGCTCGTCGCCATGAACGTCCAGAGCACGGAGGACGAGATGTCGGCTTCCGACATCGCGGCTCAGTGGCTCTCGGAGAACGGCCTCAGCTGACCCGAACGACGAAGGGGCCCCACCGTCACGACGGTGGGGCCCCTTCGTTCGTGTGCTCCTGCGCCGAGCCGCCCCGTTGTCGCCGACCGGGCCCTTTGCTGACGGGTGGAACGGGGCCGCTCGGCGCGAAAGGGGCCGCTCGGCGCGAACGGGGGCAGCTCGGTAGAGCGGTTCAGCGGAGGAAGGCGCTCCAGAAGCCCTTCTTCGCGGGGGTCTCATGACCGGCGCACCGCTGGGCCCGGGGGACGCCGGCGAGCGCGTGCTCGACGTGCTGGCCGCAGCCGGCCCAGGTCGCTTTTCCGCAGGTCTTGCAGGTGACCTGTCGACACATGTCGTGCTCCTTTCGGGAGGTTCGGGGTCAGGCGAGCGTGAGGAAGAGTCTCTCGAGCTCGTCGACGGTCAGGCCCTCGGTCGCTTCCGCGCCGTCGGGGTCGATGACGCAGTCGCGCATGGCCGTGGACACGATGGCGAATCCAGCGCGGTCCAGGGCGCTGGTGACGGCGGCCAGCTGCGTGACGACCTCGCGGCAGCTGGCGTCCGATTCCACGGCGTTGATGACCGCGTTCAGCTGCCCCTGCGCACGTCGGAGCCGGTGGACGATCTTCTTGCGGGCGGCGGCTTGCTCTTCGGGGGTGCCGGTGATCATCACGCGAGGACTCCTTCGGTGACCAGGACGTCGTCGACGGCGTCCCCGAACCACTGCCGGAGGGTGCGGGTGCCGCCGGACAGCGACGTCGAATCGAAGCCGTGCGCCACGAGGACGCGGTGGGCGATGTGGGATCGGACACCGGCGGCGCACAGAACGCGGACCGGGCGGCCATCGGCGGCGTCGCGCACATCGTCGATGCGCTCGCGCAGGTCGGTGTGGGGGATGTTCAGCGCGCCGGGCAGGTGGCCGGTGGCGAACTCCGCGCGCGTGCGCACGTCGAGGATCAGCGCATCCGACCCGTCGACGGCATCTGCCGCGTGCCACAGACGGAGTCGGCCGGTGACGACGTTCTCGGCGACCATGCCCAGCATGTTCACCGCGTCCTTCGCCGAGCCGTAGGGCGGCGAGTAGCTGAGGTCGAGGTCGATGAGGTCCGGAGCGCGGAGGTCGCCCCGCATCGCGGTCGCGATGACGTCGATCCTCTTGTCGATGCCTTCGACGCCCGCGGCCTGGGCGCCGAGGATCCGGCCGTCGGTGGGATCGATGTGAGCGAGCAGGTGGACGGGCGCGGCCCCGGGGAAGTACCCCGCGTGCTGATTGGGGTGCAGATGGATCGTCTCGTAGGGGATCTGCGCGTCGTCGAGGCTCTGCCGGTTGGCGCCGGTCATCGCGACGGTGAGGGACCCCACCCGGACGATCGCGGTGCCGAGGGCCGCCGGGATGCGGCGCGCGGTGGTGTCCCCGCCGAGGATGTCGTCGGCGATGAGGCGTCCGGCGCGGTTGGCGGGGCCTGCCAAGGCGACGGGGCGCGCGACTCCGGTGACGGCGTCGATGCTGACGGTGGCGTCGCCGGCGGCCCACACATCGGCGACGGAGGTGCGCCCGCGGTCGTCCACGATCATCGCCTCCCGCAGCGTCTCGATGCCCGCGTCCGCCGCGAAAGCGGTGTCGGGGCGGACGCCCACGGACAGGACGACGAGGTCGGCGTCGAGGACCGTGCCATCCGCGAGACGGACATGGTCCGCGGCGTCGTCGGACTCGATCGACTCGGCGGCCACCCCCGCGTGCACCGTGATGCCGAGTGCGCCGAGCTCGTCGTGGACGAGGGTGGCCAGTTCGCGTTCGAGCGGTGGGAGGGCGTGCGGAGCGAGCTCGACGACATCCACCGTCAAGCCTGCCGCGCGCAGCGCCTCGGCCGCTTCGACACCGATGAAGCCGGCGCCGAGCACCACCGCGCGGCGTGCGCCGGCGGTGACCTGCTGGCGCAGCGCCACGGCGTCCCCGACGGTCCGCAGAGTGCGGACGCGGGCCGAGTCCAGGCCGGGAAGCGGAGGGCGCAGTGCCGCCGCTCCCGGCGTGAGGATGAGCGCGTCGTAAGGGATCTCGACGGCACCATCGGGCGTGGTGGCGGTGACCGTCTTGGCGTCGGGGTCGATCCCGATGACGTCGTGACGCAGGCGAACGTCGAGATCGAGAGCGGCGCGGAGCGAGGCGGGCGTGTGCAGAAGGAGGTCTTCCGCCTCGGCGATCTCACCGCTCAGGTGGTAGGGGAGGCCGCAATTGGCGAAGGACACCTCCGAGCCGCGTTCGAGGACGATGATCTCTGCCGACTCGTCCAGGCGGCGGGCCCGCGCGGCCGCGCTCATGCCCGCGGCGACGCCTCCGACGACGATGATGCGCATGGTGCTCCTTTCAATACCCCCCGGGGTATGCTTCGGGGTCGACTCTAACATACCCCTGGGGGTATCAACGCGCGGGAGTCCTGGCGGGCATGGCCCCGCCACCGCGTAGCCTGGAAGGTCTATGGCGCATCTTCTCGGGGCCGAGGCCCTGCACCTGGAATTCCCGACCCGTGTGGTCTTCGACTCCGTCTCGCTCGGCGTCGACGAGGGGGACCGCATCGGCATCGTGGGGCGCAACGGCGATGGCAAGTCGAGTCTGCTCGCCATGCTCGCCGGTCGGCTCGAGCCGGACGGCGGGCGGGTCACCGTCCGCGGCGGTGTCCGCGTGGGCGTCCTCGACCAGGCCGACACGCTCGATGACGCGATGACGGTCGCGCAGGCCGTCGTCGGCGACCGGCCCGAGCACGAGTGGGCGGGGGACGCCCGGGTGCGCGACGTGATCGGCGGCCTCCTGGGGGCTCTTCCCTGGGAAGCGCCGGTGCGGGATCTCTCCGGGGGCCAGCGGCGGCGCGTCGCGCTCGCGCGACTGCTCTCCGAAGATCACGAGGTGCTCTTCCTGGACGAGCCGACCAACCACCTCGACGTCGAGGCGATCTCGTGGCTGGCCGATCACATCAAGCGGCGCTGGTCCGCGGGTTCCGGTGCGCTCCTGGTCGTCACCCACGACCGGTGGTTCCTCGACGAGGTGTGCACGAAGACCTGGGAGGTCCATGACCGGATCGTCGAGCCCTTCGAGGGCGGGTATGCGGCCTACATCCTGCAACGCGTCGAACGCGACCGTCAGGCGGCGGCCATCGAACAGCGCCGGCGCAACCTCGCGCGCAAGGAGCTCGCCTGGCTCCGGCGCGGTGCCCCCGCCCGCACATCCAAGCCGAAGTTCCGCATCGATGCGGCCAACGAACTGATCGAGGATGTGCCGGAGATCCGCGACGCCGTGTCGCTGCAATCGCTGGCCGTCTCCCGACTGGGGAAGGACGTGGTGGACCTGCTGGACGCGTCGGTGGTCTATCCCGACCCGCTCACCGGCGACGAGCGGACGATCCTCCACCCCGTGGAGTGGCGCATCGCACCGGGGGAGCGCACCGGGATCCTCGGGGTCAACGGTGCCGGCAAGTCGACCCTGCTGGGGCTCGTCTCCGGCGAGGTCGAGGCCACCGCGGGCCGGGTCAAGCGAGGCAAGACCGTGCAGGTCGCGACGCTCACTCAGCGCTTGGACGAGCTCGACGAGCACCTCGACGAGCCCGTGCGGGTCGTCGTCGGGCGTCTTCGCACGACGTACACCTTCGGGGCGGGGTCAAAGGCGCAGGAGCTCACCCCGGGGCAGCTGCTCGAACGGATGGGGTTCGCGAGTGCGCAGCTGTCCACCCCGGTGAAGGACCTCTCGGGAGGGCAGAAGCGTCGATTGCAGTTGCTGCTCATCCTACTCGAGCAGCCGAATGTGCTGATCTTGGACGAGCCGACCAACGACCTCGACACCGACATGCTCGCCGCCATGGAAGACCTTCTCGACTCCTGGCCGGGGACGCTGCTGGTCGTCTCCCACGACCGCTATTTCCTGGAGCGTGTGACCGATCAGCAGTACGCGATCCTCGGCGGACACCTGCGGCATCTGCCCGGCGGGGTCGACGAGTACCTGCGCCTTCGCGCGCTCGAAGAGCGGGATGGCGGGAGCGCGCCCGTGTCGTCGACGGGCGGCACGAGCGCGGGGTTGTCCGGCGCGGAACGGCGGGCGGCTCAGAAGGAGATGGCATCGCTGGAGCGCCGGCTGGAGAAGCTGGAGAAAGCCATCGACTCCGCCCGCTCCGCGCTCGCCGACCACGATCAGTCTGACTACGTCGGCCTCGGCGAGGAGATGGCCAAGATCACCGCCATGGAGACCGAGCGCGACGAGGTCGAAGAGGCGTGGTTCGCCCTCACGGAGCAGGCGGGCTGACAGATGCTGCGTCGAACCCGAGACTGAGTTTGCGCAACAGCGCGGCCAGGCGGTCCCGGTCCGAGGCCGACAACGCGTGCAGCAGCAGCGCCTCGGCGTCCACCAAGCGGGTGATGGCGGCGTCCACCCGCGTGCGTCCGTCGTCGGTCAGTGTCACCAGGATGCTGCGTCCATCGACCGGGTCGGCCTCGCGCCGCACGAGTCGGCGCGCCACGAGCCGATCGATCCGGTTGGTCATCGTCCCGCTCGAGACGAGGGTCTGGGTCAACAACTGCTTGGGGCTCAGCTGAAAGGGGTCACCGGCCCGCCGCAGTGCGGACAGCACGTCCCACTCCCATGGCTCGAGCTCGCTGCGCTGGAAGGCCTCCCGACGGGCCCGGTCGAGATGCCGCGACAGGCGGTCGACGCGCGAGAGGACCTCGAGGGGGGAGAAATCCAGGTCGGGACGCTGAGATCCCCACGCGCCGACGATGCGGTCCACTTCGTCGGAGGGGGTGCTCATCGGTCCATTATCGCGGGTGTCGTCGGCCGGATGACGAGGATCGACGCAGCGGCTCAGTCATCGCGGAGCGTCGACGGGCGCGCGGTACTCCCGCGGACGATCAGCTCATACGGCGAGTCCTCACGGTGCTCGACGAACGCTCGAGGGGTGTTCAACTGATCGAGAATGGCCACGGCGGCGCGTTCGCCTTGCTGCAGCGGGAACTGGTCGACGGTCGTGAGCTGGAAGAACCCACCGAGTTCGTGGCCGTCGATGCCCACGACCGACATGTCCTCCGGCACCCGGAATCCGAGATCCTTCGCAGCGAGGATCGCACCGATGGCCATCTCGTCCGAGGCGGCGAAGATCGCGGTCGGGCGGGCGCCGGGTCGGCCGAGGATCTGCTTCGCGGCGTGGTAGCCGCCCTCGACGGTGAAATCGGCCGGTTCATAGTGCGTCGGCGGGGGGGAGATCCCCGCGTCCGCGAGGGCCTGGAGGAACCCCTGCCATCTCCGGGTGGGGATGTGGAAGTCCAGGTCGAAATCCGGGTCGGCGCCGATATGGGCGAGACGTTCGTGCCCGAGCGTGAGGAGGTGCTCGGTCGCCAGTCTCGCCAGTTGGACATCATCGACCGAGAGGGTCGGGATGCGGGGGTTCGGCCCACCGACGGCGATGACCGGGATCCCCAAGGACAGTAGGCCGTCGGTCTCCCGCTCGTCGAGCTCGATCGACACCGCGATGATCCCATCGACGCGCCGTCGCCGCAGGAATCCGTCGAGGATGTCGCGTCGGTGGGCGGCGTCACCGGCGACGTGGTGCAGCGTGATGTCGTAGCCCTCGCGTGCCAGTGCCGCGGCGATCCCGCTGAGGATCACCGTGAAGAACCATCTGTCCAGGAAGGGGACGATCACGCCGATCGTACGGGTGCGGCCGGAGGCCAGATTCGACGCGGACGCCGACACCGAGTAGCCGAGCGTCTTCACCGCGGACTCGACACGGGCACGTGTCGCGTCCGAGACGTTGTTCTTGCCGCTCAGCGTCCGCGAGACCGTCGCGGTCGAGACTCCGGCCTCGCGGGCGACATCGTCGATACTCACCATCTCGTCGACTATCCCATGCTCGTGGGGGGTGTGTGGTGTGGGGGTGGTCAGGGGGTGGTGAGCCAGGCGGTGGTGTCGGGGGGGAGGGTGCCGTGGGGGAGGGGGCCGGATTGGGCGATGATGGTGCCGGGTGGCAGGGGGGCGGGGTGGGTGCCGGTGTTGGCGAGGATGGTGAGGGTGCCGTTGCGGAACGCGATGATGTCGTCGGGGTATTCGTTGAGCCAGGTCAGGGTGCCGGTGCCGAGGTGGCGTTCGCGTCGTTCGGCGAGGAGGGTGCGGTAGAGCCAGAGTGTGGAGTCGGGGTCGGTTTCCTGGATGTCGCGGGCGAGGGTGGCGAATTCTTCTGGTTGCGGTAGCCAGGATGCGCCGTCGGGGCTGAAGCCGTAGGCGGGGGCGGTGGAGGTCCAGGGGATCGGGACGCGGCAGCCGTCGCGGCCGTAGCGTTGCCCGTTCGTGCGGAACCAGGTGGGGTCTTGGCGTGCGTGGTCGGGGAGGTCGATCACTTCGGGGAGGCCGAGTTCTTCGCCTTGGTAGAGGTAGGCGGAGCCGGGGAGGGCGAGCATGAGGGTTGTGGCGGCGCGGGCGCGGGCGATTCCGATGATCGGGTCGGGTTTGCCGGGGCTGTCGGGTCCGATGCCGGCGCCTTGGGGGTTTTCCGCGGTGAGGGCGAGTCGGGAGGCGTGGCGGACGACGTCGTGGTTGGACAGGACCCAGGTGGCGGGGGCTCCGACGCCGCCGAAGGCGCGGAGGGAGTCGGTGATCACCTTCCGGAGTGCGGGGGCGTTCCAGGGGGTTTCGAGGTAGGGGAAGTTGAACGCCTGGTGCATCTCGTCGGGGCGGACCCATAGTGCGGTGATGTCGGGGCTGGGCATCCATGCTTCTGCGCACAGGGCCCGGTCGCCGTCGTATTCCTCGAGCACGGTGCGCCAGTCCCGCCAGATTTCGTGCACGCCCGGTTGGCCCCAGTAGGGCACGTCGGCCTGTTCGCCTCCCATGGAGCCGGTATCGGCCGGCGGGGTGTAATCGGGGAGCCCGTCGGCCTTCACCAGGCCGTGGGCGACATCGACCCGGAATCCATCGACACCGCGGTCGAGCCAGAACCGCAGCACTCCGCGGAACATCTCCCGAACCTCGGGGTTGGACCAGTCGAAATCGGGTTGTGACGCGTCGAAGAGGTGCAGGTACCACTGCCCGGGCGTCCCGTCGGGTTCGGTGACCCGGCTCCACGCGGGCCCACCGAACACGGACTCCCAGTTGTTCGGCGGAACCTCACCGTCCTCGCCCTTCCCGTCACGGAACACGTACCGGGCCCGCTCGGCACTGCCCGGGCCCGCGGTCAACGCCTGCTGGAACCACGCATGCTGGTCCGAGGAATGGTTCGGCACCAGATCCACGATGATCCGGATACCCCGGGCGTGCGCACCGGCGAGCATCTCATCGAAATCCGCGAGGCTGCCGAAGATCGGATCCACATCGCAGTAATCGGCCACATCGTAACCGGCATCCTTCTGCGGCGAGACCTGGAACGGACTCAACCACAACGCGTCCACCCCCAACGAGGCCAGATCATCCAGATGCGCGGTCACCCCCCGCAGATCCCCCACCCCATCACCCGACGAATCCGCAAACGACCGCGGATAGATCTGATAAATGACCGCCGAACGCCACCAGCGAGGGTCCTGTGCAGAAGACATGGCGCACAGCGTAGTACAAGCGCTTACATCGCACGCAAGGACATTCCTGGTCCACCCCCGCGCTGGCGGGCGAATCGACACGTACCTCTTGAGACTGCCCACCCCGAGGTCGCCGGGTTCACCATGATGATCACCGAACATCACGAATAGGTATCAGCTGTGCTCAGGTCTAGAGCGGGCGGGGAGGTGCTGATACACATGTAAGCGATTGCACAATCCGGCGACGACTGCCGGGCGGTCGGCGCGTCAATGGGGCGTGAACGAGCAACCAAGAGAGGTAGACACCGATGAAGGTGAGTACGAGGAGCATTGCGGCACTCGGCGGGATCGTGGCCGTTTCGTCGCTGACACTGGCCGGCTGCTCAGCCGGGGCCACGGACGAGGACTCGACGACCGACGACGCCGCGATGGCCGGCTCGATCACGGTCTGGGTGGACGCGGACCGCGCGGGCGTGATGGAAGAGGTCGCCGCGGACTTCACCGCGACCAGCGGTGTCGAGGTCGAGCTGGTCCAGAAGGAGTTCGGCGAGATCCGTGACCAGTTCGTGCAGCAGGTGCCGACCGGCGAGGGGCCGGACATCGCCGTCGGCGCCCACGACTGGCTGGGCGTCCTCGTCACCAATGGCGTCGTCGCCCCCGTCGAACTCGGCGACACCGCAGGCGACTTCGAAGACGTGGCTCTCGACGCGTGGGCCTACGACGGACAGACCTACGCCGTCCCCTACTCGATCGAGAACATCGCGCTCGTGCGCAACACCGACCTCGTCGACGAGGTCGCCACCGACTACGACGACATGCTCGCTAAGGCCGACGCCGCGGGCACCGAGTATCAGCTCCTCGTGGGGTTGGACCCCGAGGCTGCCGACCCGTACCACCTCTATCCGTTCCAGACGTCCTTCGGGGCGCCGGTCTTCGGCACGAACGCGGACGGAAGCTACAACCCCGACGACCTCCAGCTCGGCAACGACGGCGGCGTCGCCTTCGCCGAGTGGCTCGGCGAACAGGGCGCGAGCGGGGTCCTCAACACGAACATCACCGGTGATCTCGCGCTGGAGAACTTCACGTCGGGTGCGGCGCCCTACTTCCTGACCGGACCGTGGAACGTGCCCGCGATCGAAGAAGCCGGGGTGTCCTTCGCCGTCGACCCGATCCCCTCGGCCGGGGGGCAGGACGCGCAGCCGTTCGCCGGTGTGCAGGGCTTCTTCCTCAGCAGCGAGAGCGAGAACCCTCTCGCCGCCAACGAGTTCCTCGTCAACTACATCGGAAGTCCTGATGTGCAGATGGCGCTGTACGAGGTCGGCGGGCGAGCGCCCGCCCTGACGGCCGCGTTCGACGAGGTCGTCGCCAGCGACCCGGTGGTCGCCGGCTTCGGCGAGGTCGGCGCCAATGCCGTACCGATGCCGAGCATCCCCGAGATGGGTTCGGTCTGGCAGTTCTGGGGCGTGACGGAAGGAGCCATCATCAACGGTGGTGACGCGCCGGCTCTGTGGACGCAGATGGCGGACGACGTCCAGGCTGCGATCGAGTGATCTCCCTCCGGTGGGGGCGGTGCGCCGCCCCCACCGGAGCCTGTCCGAAAGGGATGAAGATGTCTGCTCCGGTCACTGACGACAGCGAGACCACCGCTGCGGGCCACGACCCGAAACCCTCGTCGCGCGCGCGCAGAATGGCCGATCACGCGTCGGTCGGGTGGAAGGTGCTGCTCGTGAAGATCCTCGCCATGGGGGTCATCGACGCGCTGGCTCTCTACTCGGTGGTCGTGCTCCTGCAGAGTGAGCAGTGGGTGCCGATCGTCGTGATCCTCCTGGTCACCGGCTTCGCCAACTACGTGTACTTCAGTCGGGGGAACCTGCCCGCGAAGTACCTCATCCCGGGCCTCATCTTCCTGTTCGTCTTCCAGATCTTCGCCGCCGGGTACACCGCGTACGTCGCCTTCACGAACTACGGCACCGGCCACAACGCGGACAAGGACTCGGCTGTCAACGCGCTTCTGCTCCAGGCGCAGGAACGCGTGCCGGACTCACCCGCCTACGGTCTCACCATCGTCGAGCAGTTCGGCGAGCTGTCCTTCCTCGTCACCGATCCCACCGGGGCGGTGGAGATCGGCAACG
Source organism: Microbacterium xanthum (assembly GCF_034531355.1). NCBI lineage: Bacteria > Bacillati > Actinomycetota > Actinomycetes > Micrococcales > Microbacteriaceae > Microbacterium > Microbacterium xanthum. The sequence goes on along the minus strand of NZ_JAWHUE010000003.1, from coordinate 431,505 downwards.
ACCTCGACCCCCTCGCTCCGGTGGAGAACGCGCAGATGGACGGCGGAAAAGCCGTCGGGCTCGACGGGTACTCGAGCCTCGGGTTCGCGGACATCGTGGCGAATCAGAGCGAGATCGCGGCGATGGCGGTGCCGATGAGCGATGACCCGAACGACGGGTCTCTGCGCACTCCTGACGGCTCCACCGCGTACGTGTACACCTCCAAGCTCGTCTACGACGAGACAGCCGACACCATGACCGACACGCGCACGGGAGTCGTCTACGCCGACATCGGCACCGGGGCCTTCACCGCCGAGGACGGCGCCGAGCTGCTCCCCGGATGGCGGATCTGGGTCGGCACGGACAACTTCGAGCGCGCGTTCGCCGAGGATTCGATTCGTGGACCGTTCCTGTCCGTCCTGGTCTGGACGTTCGTCTTCGCCTTTCTGTCGGTCGCGACGACTTTCGTGCTCGGGCTGTTCATCGCGATCGTCTTCAACGACCCGCGCATGAAGTCCAAGAAGTACTACCGCGTGCTGATGATCCTCCCGTATGCGTTTCCGGGCTTCCTGTCCGCACTCGTGTGGGCCGGGATGATGAATCAGGAGTTCGGATTCCTGAACGTGGTCCTCTTCGGCGGAGCGGACATCCCGTGGCTGACCAACGAGTGGCTCGCCAAGTTCAGCATCCTGCTGGTGAACCTCTGGCTCGGCTTCCCCTATATGTTCCTGATCTGCACGGGCGCGCTCCAGGCGATCCCCGACGAGCTGCAGGAAGCGGCCCGGGTGGACGGCGCGAGTGCCTGGCAGGTGTTCCGCAGCATCAAGTTCCCGCTCCTGCTGGTCGCCGTCGCGCCGTTGCTGATCGCATCCTTCGCCTACAACTTCAACAACTTCAGCCTGATCTACATGCTCACCGGGGGCGGCCCGCGCGATGCCGCGGCGGGAGTGAACGTCGGTGCCACCGACATCCTGATCACCATGGTCTACAAGGTCGCCTTCGTGGGCTCCACGGCCGACTACGGTCTGGCCAGCGCCTTCTCGATCATGATCTTCCTGATCGTGGGCACGATCTCGGTGATCGCCTTCCGGCAGACCAAGGCCCTCGAGGAGCTGAACTGACATGAGTGACTTCCGCCCAGGAGCCCGCGCAGCCCGGGGGCTGCTCGACAACGTCGGAGACGATGACGGGCAGATCGCCGCAACCGGCCCGACACGTCCGGGAGCGGGCGTGCGCGGGGAGGCCATCCACACGCGACGACCGTTCCGTCGCTACTTCCGCGAGACGGGCTGGCGCCACCTCGTCGGGATCGGCGTCGGGATCTTCGCGATCTTCCCCCTGCTGTACGTGCTGTCGGCGTCCTTCAACCCGAACGGAACGCTGCTGACCGCGAACGGCCTGTTCCAGCGCATCAGCCTCGACAGCTACGCACAGCTGTTCACCAGCGCCCAGCAACCCTATGGTGCGTGGTTCGTCAACACGCTCGTGATCGGGCTGGTCACCGCGGCCGCCACGGTCCTGCTGGGGGCGCTCGCGGCCTATTCGTTCTCGCGGATGCGCTTCACCGGGCGCCGCTTCGGGCTGACCACTCTGCTCGTGGTGCAGATGTTCCCGCAGCTTCTCGCCGTCGTCGCGATCTTCCTCCTGATGGTGGCGATCGGCGACATCTTCCCCGCGATCGGTCTGAACTCCCAGATCGGACTGATCATGGTCTATCTCGGCGGGGCGCTCGGGGTGAACACGTACCTGATGTACGGCTTCTTCAACACCATCCCCGCCTCGATCGACGAGGCGGCGAAGATCGACGGGGCCGGACACGCCCGGATCTTCTTCACGATCATCCTGCGTCTGGTCTCGCCGATCCTCGCGGTCGTCGGGCTGCTCTCCTTCATCGGCACCTCCAGCGAATTCGTGCTGGCCAGCGTGATCCTCATCGATCCGGAGAAGCAGACGCTGGCCGTCGGCTTGTACAAGTTCATCTCGGACGAGTTCTCCAAGAACTGGAGCGTGTTCGCCGCGGGGGCCGTTCTCGCGGCGATCATCCCGGTGGCCCTCTTCCTCGCGCTGCAGCGGTACATCGTCGGCGGGCTGACCGCGGGCAGCGTCAAATAGAAGGAAGGGTGAGCCCATGCCTCGACGGCCGCACCATGACGGATCCCCCCTGTACGTGTCCACGCAGAGCCCCGCGCTCGGGGAGGCGGTCGTCCTGCGGCTGCGCGTCCCGCACGATGACGGCCCCGCCGCCTCCGTCCGGGTCCTGGCACACCCTGACCACGAGCCGGAGTGGACTCCCGCTCGGTCGCTGGGCGTCGATCACGCATGGGAGTGGTGGGAAGCGTCGATCACGGTGCGCAATCCGCGTCACGGCTATCGATGGCTGATCGTGCGGGGGGACGGTGGTGTGCAGTGGGTGAACCAGAGCGGTGTGCACGACATCGAGACGCGCGATGCCGACGATTTCGCGCTCGTCACGCATCCGGCCCCGCCGGCGTGGATGACCGACGCCGTCATGTACCAGATCTTCCCCGACCGATTCGCCCGATCGGTGCACGCAGACTCCCGCGCGGCCCCCGACTGGGCGACCCCGGCGTCGTGGAGCGACCCGGTCGACCCGGTGCTGCCCGGCCGCTCGCAGCAGTGGTACGGCGGCGATCTGGATGGCATCACCGAGCGGCTGGACCACCTGGTGAACCTCGGTGTGAACCTGCTGTACCTTACGCCCTTCTTCCCGGCTGCGTCGAACCACCGCTACGACGCGGTACGGTTCGACGAGGTCGATCCCCTGCTCGGCGGCGACGAGGCGCTCATCCGGCTCATCGAAGCGGCCCATCGACGCGGCATCCGCGTGATCGGCGACCTCACCACCAACCACTCCGGCGATCGGCACGAGTGGTTCCGGGCCGCCCTCGGTTCGCCCGAGGCGCCTGAGTCGGACTTCTACCTGTTCACCGATCCGGACAACACCACGTACGAGTCGTGGCTCGGCACCCCGTCGCTGCCGAAGTTCAACTGGGGCTCCGCCGAGCTACGGCGGCGTTTCATCGAGGGGCCGGACTCGGTCGTTGCGAAGTGGCTGTCACCGCCCTTCGACGCGGACGGGTGGCGGATCGATGTCGCGAACATGACCGGGCGCCTCGGCGAGGTGGACCTCAACGCGGATGTGCGGCAGACGCTCCGCCGGACGATGATCGAGGTGAACCCCGACACGCTCCTCATCGCCGAGATCACCAACGACGCGTCGCAGGACCTCACGGGCGACGCGTGGCATGGTGCGATGACCTACCCCTCCTTCGCCCGTCCGCTCTGGGGCTGGCTGTGCACGCCGTCCGAGGAGCCGTATCTCACGGCCGAGGGGGCCATGCGCACCGAGCCGTGGTTCTTCGGTCAACCCCTCGGTGGCATCCCCCGCTACACCGGGCGGCAGTTCGTCGACGCCGTCGAGCGGTTCACCGCCGGGATCCCCTGGCGTGTGCGTCTCGGGAACATGCAGACCCTGGACAGCCATGACACCGCGCGTTTCGCGACTCATGCGCGCCCTGAGGTGGTTCCCGTCGCCGTCGGACTGTCGATGACACTGCCCGGACTGCCGGTTCTGTTCGCGGGGGATGAGTTCGGACTGACCGGCGCAGACGGGGAGACCAGTCGCACCCCGATGCCCTGGGGCACCGAGAGCGAACCGGAGACCGCTCTGCGACTCGATCTGTATCGCGACCTCATCCGTCTGCGACGCACGCACCCCGCTCTCGCAACCGGCGGTCTGCGCTGGCTGCACCGGGGCGATGACGCGATCGCCTTCGTGCGCGAGCACCCGCACGAAGCGGTGCTCGTGCTGGCCTCGCGGGCGGCCGCGCGCGTCGTCCTCGAGCCGGGCGATCTCCTCGAGCCCGCCGGCGCGCGACGCGTGTTCGGCCCCGCGGAACTGGCGGTCGGCGACGACGGTGCGGTCGAGCTGCAATCCGCCGGTGCGGCGTTCTCGGCCTGGGCGCTCCCGCGCGTGGAGGTCCCGCGGGCAGGGGGCGTCGCGGCCCATGCGAGTCTGTGATGGCGGCGTGCGGCGGACGCACAGCGGAAAGGCTGGCAGACTGGGGGAGCGGCCCCACGGGGCCGCGGTCCGCCGTGGTGTAATGGCAGCACGACAGCCTTTGGAGCTGTGAGGTCTAGGTTCGAGTCCTGGCGGCGGAGCATGGTGAGCACCGACACGCAGTTGGCCGTCATCGTCCTGGCCGCGGGCCAGGGCACGCGGATGAAGTCCGCGACCCCGAAGGTGCTGCACCGCATCGGGGGACGCTCGCTGGTCGGCCACGTGCTGGCCACGGCGCGTGCTCTCCAGCCGTCGCGCGTGGTCACGGTGGTACGGCATGAGCGCGATCTCGTCGCCGCCGAGATCCTCGACGAGGCGCCCGAGGCGATCGTCGTCGACCAGGACGACGTTCCGGGCACGGGGCGCGCCGTGGAGGTCGCGTTGGATGCGCTCGTCGACTTCGACGGCGACGTGGTCGTGCTCAGCGGCGACGTCCCGCTGCTGCAGGCCGAGACGCTGGCCGCCCTCGTCGACGCGCATCGGAACCGCTCGGCGGGTGTCACCGTGATGAGCGCGCTGCTGGAGGATGCCACCGGCTACGGGCGCGTGATCCGAGACGCTTCCGGTGACGTCCTGCGCATCGTCGAGCAGAAGGATGCGACCGACGACGAGCGCGGCGTGGGCGAGATCAACGCCGGCGTGTATGTCTTCGCGATCGAGGCCCTGCGCATGCACCTCGCCGAGATCGGCACCGACAACGCCCAGGGCGAGAAGTACCTCACCGATGTCGTGGCGCTTGCGCGCGCCGCGCAGCGCCCGGTCGCGGCGGCGGTCGCCCCCGACACCGCGGCCGCGCTCGGCGTGAACGATCGGGTGCAGCTGTCCGAAGCGGCGCGGGCCCTCAATGCCCGCACGGTCCGCCATTGGCAGCTCGAGGGGGTCACCGTCCTCGACCCGGCGACGACCTGGATCGATGTCACGGCGACCCTCGCACCCGATGTGACGCTGCTGCCCGGCACCCAGGTGCTGCGGGCGACGACGATCGGCGAAGGTGCCACGATCGGTCCCGACACGAGCCTGGTCGGATGCGAGGTCGGCGCCGGCGCGACGGTCACCCGGACGGATGCGACCTTCGCGATCATCGGCGAGGGCGCCACGGTGGGTCCCTTCGCGTATCTGCGACCGGGCGCGGAGCTCGGCCGTCGCGGCAAGGTGGGCACCTTCGTGGAAGTCAAGAACTCCGTGATCGGTGAGCGCAGCAAAGTCCCGCACCTCTCCTACATCGGCGACACCGACATCGGTGCGGGTGTCAACCTCGGCGCCGGTGCGATCACCGCCAACTACGACGATCTCGCCAAGCACCGCACGGTGATCGGGAACGAGGTGCACAGCGGCTCGCACAACGTCTTCGTGGCCCCCGTTAGAATCGGTGACGGCGCGAAGACAGGCGCGGGAGCGGTCATCCGCAAGGACGTCCCCCCGGGTGCACTGGCGTTGAGCGTGGCCCCCCAGCGCAACGTCGAGGGATGGGTCGAGAAGAACAGGCCGGGTACCGGAGCCGCGGAGGCGGCGGCGAAGGCCCAGTCGGCACAGAAAGCGGACGATGGCGCGTAAGAAGAAGACGGTCGAGCTCGATCGGGAGCACGAGGTCGCCCCCGGGCTGGTCGCGAAGACGAAGAAGCGGCTGGTGGTGGCCTCGGGTCGCTCGCACCACGCTCTCGCCGAGGACGTCGCAACGGCGCTGGGCACCGAGCTGGTGCCCACCGAGTACCGCACCTTCGCCTCGGGGGAGATCCTGACCCGGTTCGAGGTGTCCATCCGCGGATGCGACGTCTTCCTCATCCAGTCGTTCGGACCTCCGGTGAACGAGTGGATCATGGAGGTGCTGATCATGCTCGACGCCGCCAAGCGGGCATCCGCGAAGCGCATCACCGTCGTCGCGCCGTACTATCCGTATTCGCGCCAGGACAAGAAGGGCCGCGGTCGTGAGCCCATCAGCGGGCGTCTGGTCGCGGACCTGCTGAAGACGGCGGGGGCGGACCGCGTCATGAGCGTCGACCTGCACGCGGCGCAGATCCAGGGCTTCTTCGACGGGCCCGTCGACCACCTCTTCGCCAAACCGGTCCTGCTGGAGTACTTCGAACAGAACCTCTCCGCCGCAGACCGTGAGCAGCTCACGGTCGTCTCGCCCGACACCGGCCGTGTGCGTGTCGCCGACACCTGGTCCGACAGCCTCGGCGCACCGTTGGCGATCATCCACAAGCGGCGCGACCCCAATGTCGCCAATCAGGTCACCGTCAACGAGATCGTCGGCGATGTGGAAGGGCGCGTCTGCCTTCTCGTCGACGACATGATCGACACCGGCGGCACGATCGTGAAGGCCGCCGAGGCGCTCAAAGCGAACGGGGCGCTGCGCGTCATCGTCGCGGCCACTCATGCGATCTTCAGCGATCCTGCCTCACAGCGCCTCCAGAGCGATGCGATCGACGAGGTGGTCGTCACCGACACGGTGCCGATTCCCGACGACAAGCGCTTCCCGACGCTGACGGTGCTGCCGATCGCGCCCCTTCTGGCGCGGGCGATCCACGAGGTGTTCGAAGACGGTTCGGTCACGAGCATGTTCAACGGCGCCGCGTGAGTCGCGCTTCCACAGCGCATTCATAGCGCCGACAGGCCCCCCGATGCGCTCGCGCTGTCAAGGTAGGGGCAACCGCCCGAACCGAGGAGAGGCCATGTCCGTCCGCGTCGCCACACCCGCCCGCCTGACCGCCGCGAGCCTCGGAGTGCTCGGCGCAGCCGTGCTGGCTGGATGCTCCAGCGCAACCAGCGGGGCGGCCTCAGACACCGCCGGCGGCGACGAGGGCACGTCCGAAGCGGTCTCCTACGCGGACGGCACGTACACGGCGGAGGGCTCGTACGCGACGCCCGAGTCCGTCGAGAGCGTCACCGTGACGGTGACCCTGGCAGACGATGTCGTCACCGCGGTGGAGGTCGTGGGGGAGCCCACCAACGCCGAGTCCGAGCGATACCAGTCCGAATTCATCGGCGGTGTCGAGGCCGAGGTCGTCGGGAAGGACATCGACGAGGTCTCCGTCTCGCGGGTCGCAGGCTCCTCCCTCACCAGCGGCGGTTTCGCCCAGGCGCTGGACGAGATCAAGGCGGACGCCGCGGCGTGAGCGCCCTTCCCCCGTGCGTCTCGTGGGACTTCGAGGCCATCGGGGTGCCCTGGCGCGTCGACACCGCCGCCGCCGTCGACGAGGCCGACCGGCATCGGATCCTGACCGTGGTGCGGGAGTTCGACCGGGATTGGTCACGATTCCGGGACGACTCGAGCGTCGCCCGGCTCGCTGCAGGCGAGGGAGCGGTCCGTGCCCCGCGCGACACGCTCGCGATGCTCGACACGCTCGCCGCGGCTGCGGATGCCACCGGCGATGCGGTGACCCCACTGGCCGGCGACGCCCTCCAGGCGATCGGATACGACGCCGCCCTCACCCTCCGTGCGGGGCCACCGCGCCCCGCACCCGGCTGGCGGGAGGTGCTCTCCTGGTCGGAGGACCGAATCGAGCTCGCGCGACCCGCCGTCCTCGATGTGGGGTCCCTCGGCAAGGGCCGGTTGGTCGACCTCGTCTTCGCGGAGCTGTCGGGGCTGCGGGGACCGGTCACGGTCGATGGCAGCGGAGATCTTCGCACCCGCGGAGTCACGGAGCGGATCGGGCTGGAGCATCCGTACGACCGCCACCGGGTCGTCGGCGTGTGGGAGATCCGTGATGCGGCCTTGTGCGCGTCGGCGACGAATCGTCGAGCGTGGGGGGACGGCCTGCACCACGTGATCGACGGTCGGACCGGACGGCCGGTGGACACGGTGGTGGCGACATGGGCCGTCGGCGAGGATGCGATGCACGCCGACGCGGTGGCGACGGCCCTGTTCTTCGACGGCGGGCCACGCCTCGCACACGAGTGGGGCGTTCAGTGGGTGAGGATGACCTCGGACGGGCGCGTGGACTACTCGCCGGGCTGCACCGCGCAGCTCTACACGCGCTGACCGTGCACCGCGCCTTCGGCGCCGGGTCGTGCGGTGTGCGGACCGCTAGCGTGGAGGAGTGATCGCATCGTTGACCTCGCTCTCGAACCGCGTGTTCGCGGTGCTCGGCCGCATGTCGATGTACCGCGTGGTGTTTCTGGCGCTGGCCGGATTGACCGTGGTGGCGCTCGCCGTCTCGGCGTTCGGACTGGTCGCGCCGAACCCGGGGGAGCTGCTGGCGAGCTTGGCGGTGCTGTCCGTCGGGTGCGCGGCGACCGATGCGGCCGCCCACCGGATCCTGCGCCTCCCGCTGCGGGTGGAGTCGGCGATGATCACGGCGTTCATCCTGTTGTTCGTGCTGCGTCCCTCGCTCGAGCCCGTGGCGCTGGCGGGCATCGCGCTCGCCGCGGTGGTGGCCTCGGCCTCGAAGTACCTGCTCGCGTGGCGGGGCCGGCACATCTTCAATCCGGCCGCCGTCGGTGCGACCGTGCTCACGGTGCTCGGGGTCGCGGTCCCCGCGCTCGGTTCCTCCTCGTGGTGGGTGGGGACCCCGGTGCTGGCCGCGCCGGTCGTGCTGTTCGGCCTGGCCGTCCTCTGGCGGACCGAGAAGGTGCGCATGGTCGCGCTCTTCCTCGTCGTCGCGGTCGGCGTCGGCGTCGTGCGCACGTCGCTGCAGTATCAGGAGGCGGGGGTCGCCGTCGAGGGGGCCGACATCCTCTGGCCCGTGGTGTGGTCCTCGCCGTTCCTCTTCCTCGGTGCGTTCATGCTCTCGGAGCCGCTCACGCTGCCGCCGCGACGGTGGCAGCAGCTGACCGTCGCCGTCCTCGTGGGCGTGCTCGCCGGGTGGCCCATCGATCTCGGGGCCGTCTCCCTCGGACAGGAACGCGCCCTTCTCGTGGGAAACCTGCTCGCCTTCGCCTTCACCTTCCGCACGGCGGTGCGTCTCACCCTGACCGGGCGTCGCCACCTCACGCCGACGGTGCAGGAGTTGACCTTCCGCAGCAAGCGCCCGCTGCGCTTCGCCCCCGGGCAGTTCCTCGAGCTCGATGTCCCGCATCGCCACCCGGATGCGCGGGGAACCCGGCGCGAGTTCAGTATCGTGTCGGCTCCCGCGGATGCGCCGGAGGTCAAGGTCGCTTTCCGTGACGCCGTCGGTGCGGGCACGCCCCAGAGCAGCTACAAGCGGGCACTCGCGGAGGTGACCGAGGGGTCGTCGCTCGCGGTCACGGGCGTCTGGGGGGACTTCCTCCTCCCGACCAGCACGGCCAGTCCCGTCCTCATGGTGGCTGCCGGTATCGGGGTGACGCCGTTCGTGTCGCAGCTGCGTCAGGGGCGTCTGACCGATCAGGATCGCGACATCGTGCTGGTCTACGTCGCCGGGGAGGCCTCCGAGCTGGTCTTCCGCGAGGAGATCGAAGCATCGGGTGTGCCCGTCGTCGTCTTCACCCGGGACGAGCCCGCCGGGCTGCCCGCGCATTGGCGATGGGCCAGAGGGGTGCGCCTGGACGCGGACGGTCTCCTGCGGGTGGTGCCCGACATCGCCTCCCGGCACGCCTACATCTCGGGTCCGCCGCGACTGATCGCCGACCTCGCACCCGCTCTCGAGAAGGCCCGGTCGATCACCACCGACGCGTTCTCGGGCTACTGACGCGGATCCGCACGGCCGGTGTCCCGCTCGATCACGGCCGTATCGTCCGCCACGGTCGTATCGTCCGCCACGGTCGTATCGTCCGCCGCGGCCTCCGGCTCCGTCACCCGGGCCGCCGGGTCGGTCGGTCGAGCGGGGATACGTACCTCGAAGACGGTGTCGCCCGGCTCGCTTCGCACCGACAGGCGACCGCCGTGGGCGCCGACGATCGCCTTTGCGATCGAGAGGCCGAGGCCCGTGCCGCCGCTCTTGCGGGCGCGCGATCGGTCGGCGCGGGAGAATCGCTCGAACAGTTCGTCCGCGATCGAGGGGTCGACGCCGGGCCCGTCGTCGTGGACGCTCAGCACGGCGTCTTGGCCGTCGCGGGTGACCCGCACGGTCACGGTCGTTCCGGCGGGGGTGTGCGTGCGCGCGTTGGCGAGAAGGTTCGCGACGACCTGGTGCAGACGCGCGGCGTCGCCGGCGACGTGCAGTGACTCGTCGGGCACATCCAGCACCCAGTCGTGGTCGGGGCCGGCCGGGCGCGCGTCGGCGACGGCCTCCACGGCGATCTGAGTGACATCGATCGGGCTGTAGACCAGTTCCTGGCCTTCGTCCAGGCGGGCCAGCAGCAAGAGGTCTTCCACGAGATCGGTCATCCGCACCGACTGAGCCTGGATGCGTTCGAGTGACTGCTCGGTCGTCTCGGCGGCGTGAGGGGAATCCGGCTGCGTCCGGATCGCGCGGAGGGAGAGTTCGGAGAACCCGCGAATCGAGGCGAGCGGGGTGCGGAGCTCATGGCTCGCGTCGGCGACGAAGCGCCGCATGCGTTCCTCGTTGCGCTGTCGCGCGTCGAGGGAGGAATCGACATGGTCGAGCAGGGTGTTCAGTGCGTGTCCCACTCGGCCGATCTCGGTGTCCTCGTCGGTCTGATCGGCGGGCACCCGCTCGGTGATGGACACCTCACCCTCGGCCAGCGGCTGGTTGGCGACCCGCGTGGCCGTTGCGGAGACGGCACGCAGGGGGGCGAGCGAGCGGCGGACGATCCACGCGACGATGGCCGCGAGCAGGATCAGGCCACCCGTGGTCATCAGCACGACGGAGGTGATGATCGGGGTGACCGTCTGCTGCACCCCGGACTCGGGCATCCCCGCGTAGGCGACGTAGCCGAGTGACTGGTAGGGGAACATCCGGTAGTCGCCGAGCCCGTCGATGTCGACCGTCGTGTACTCGGGGGTCGTCACCCCGAGCAGGACGTCGTCGATCTGGTCGTCGGTGAGCTCCTCGATGTCGCCGGGACCTGCGACATAGGCGCCGGTGGTGGCTCCGCCCCCACCGCCGCGAAGGACGAGAACGGTGCCCTGCGGCTGATTGCCCGACTGGAGGACGTCGGAGGCGGTGACCTCCTGCTCGTCGCGGGGGACCTTCAGGTCCAGCAGCGTGCCGGCCGTCTGCTGTGCTGCGGACTGCACCTGCGCGTTCAGGTTGTCCTGCAGGACGCGCCCGAGGACGGCACTCGTCGCGATCGCGACCATGACCAGGATCAGCGCGACGACGGCGACGATCGCCGTGATCAGACGCGCCTGCAGGCTCCAGCGGCGACGCCGCGGTGCGCTCGTGGATGTCACTGGGGCGCCTTGATCATGTACCCGACCCCGCGCACCGTGTGGATGAGCGGGTCGCGTCCCGCGTCGAGCTTCTTCCGCAGGTAGGAGATGTAGAGCTCCACGACGCTCGATCGCCCGCCGAAGTCGTAGTTCCAGACACGGTCGAGGATCTGCGCCTTGGACACGACGCGGCGTTGATTGCGCATCAGGAAGCGGAGCAGCTCGAATTCCGTGGCCGTCAGTTCGATCTCGTCGCCGCCGCGGATCACCTCGTGGCTGTCCTCGTTCAACGACAGATCGCCCACCCGCAGGATGGGCTCGGCCTCCGCGGACAGGGCTGAACCGGCTCGACGCATGAGACCGCGCAGGCGTGCGACGACCTCCTCGAGGCTGAAGGGCTTCGTGACGTAGTCATCTCCTCCCGCGGTGAGGCCGGCGACCCGGTCGGTCACGGCGTCCTTCGCGGTGAGGAACAGCACCGGGACATCGTTGCCGGACTGCCGCAGGCGCTGCAAGACGGCCATGCCGTCGAGGTCGGGCATCATGATGTCCAGCACGAGCGCGTCGGGCGCGAAGTCGCGCACCTCTTGCAGCGCCTGCAGCCCGGAGGCGGCCGTGCGCACATCCCACCCTTCCATGCGCAGCGCCATGGAGAGCAGGTCGGTGAGCATCTGCTCGTCGTCCACGACGAGCACGCGCAGCGGCGAGCCGTCGGGCCGGGTGAGGGAGGTCGCGGAGGTCGGGGTGGTCATGTCCTCCATTGTGCGCGTCGACCTATGCGATTCCTATGGTCTGGCCTATGCGAATCCTATGAAGGCGGGCCGGTGCGGATGCTAAAGCGGTTCATAACCGATCCTGTGGATCGTCATCGACGGGCTCCCTAGCGTCGACCCGACGGCCGGCATGGTGCCCGCCGAGAGGAGATCCATGTACGCAAGGTACCTGCGGCGGGAGCTGGCCGGCCGCAAGAAACAGACCGTCATCGTGGCCTCCGGCCTCGCCCTGGCGATCGCACTCGTGATGATCGTCTCGTCGCTGGCGGCGGGCGTGAGAGACGCACAGGCGCAAGCGCTCGAGTCGGTGTACGGCGTGGGAACCGATCTGACGGTCTCGGGGGCGCAGGCAGAGCCGGGCGAGGGAGGACGCGGCCAGCAGTTCGATTTCGACGAGGACGCCGGTTCGACCGACGACGAGGGCACCACATCGCTGGCGCAGTCGCAGCTGACCACGGAGAGATTCCGCTCGACGCTCGATGCGTCCGTCCTCGACACCGTCCTGGCAACCGACGGCGTCTCGGCCGCAACCGGCACGCTCGCGCTGACCAACACGACCTTCTCGGGCGAGCTCCCCGAGCGGCCCGATGAGGCCGAGTCCGGCGCGGGAGGCCAGGCCCCACCGGAGGGTGGTGCGGACGGCGGCGGAGGATTCGGCGGCGGCGCCTTCGACCTCGACTCCTTCAGCGTCATGGGCGTCGAAACGGATGCGGCCGCACTGGGGCCGCTGTCCGCGGTCAGCGTCGAGGACGGACGCGGCCTGGCCGCGGACGACGCCGGCGCTCGCGTCGCGGTCGTCGATGCCACCTACGCGGCCACGGCGGAGCTGGCTGTCGGCTCCACGCTGGAGATCGCCGGCGACGAGTTCGAGGTCGTCGGCATCGTGGCCTCCACGTCGGACGAGGCCGACACCGCGTCGAACGTCTACATCCCCCTCGACGTCGCGCAGGAGCTCTCCGGTGTCGGCGATGTGCTGTCGACGGTCTACGTGCAGGCGGCGACATCGGACGCGATCGCCGCCGTACAGGCCGAGCTGGAGGAATCACTGCCCGATGCGACGATCAGCTCACAGAGCGACCTCGCCTCGACCGTCTCAGGATCGCTCTCCAGCGCGTCCGCACTCATCACGAACCTCGGAACCTGGCTGTCGGCCATCGTGTTGGTCGTCGCTCTCGCGCTGGCGGTCCTTTTCACCATCTCCGGCGTGAGTCGACGCACGCGGGAGTTCGGCACGCTCAAGGCCATCGGGTGGTCCAACGGGCGGGTCGTCGGCCAGGTCGCCGGTGAATCGGTCGTCCAGAGCCTCATCGGCGGTGCCGCGGGGTTGGTCATCGGCCTGATCGGAATCGGGGCGATCAACCTCATGTCCCCGACCATCTCGACCTCCAGCGCCGCGACGACGCCATCCGGTCCGGGCGGCGCCGAGGGAGCGGGCGGTCCCGGCGGCCAGGCCTTCGGACAGGCCGCCGCGCAGAACGCAGCGGACATCGTGCTGCAGGCGCCGATCACCCTCTGGGTGGTGGCTGCCGCCATCGGCCTGTCGATGCTCGGCGGCCTTCTGGCCGGCGCGTTCGGCGGATGGCGGGCATCCCGGCTGAGCCCCGCCGAGGCGCTGAGGTCGGTCGGATGACCCACTCTGCGCTCGCCGACACCGCCCACCACGAAGGAGGAACCCGATGACCCTGACCGATACCGAACCCGGCGTCGCCCCCGACGCCACCCCGACGCCGGCCCTGCTGTACCGCCTCGAGGGGGTGACGCGCACCTATCACCAGAAGGGGCGCATCGTGAAGGCGCTCACCGGCGTCGACCTCGAAATCGAAGCCGGAGACTTCGTCACCATCCAGGGGCCGACGGGGGGAGGGAAATCCACCCTCCTGCAGCTTCTCGGCGCCCTCGACAAGCCGACCGCGGGCAGCGTCTCGCTGGGGGACGTCGACATCGCCACGGCGTCGCGTGCGCGCCTGGAGAGCCTCCGGGCCAACGAGATCGGCTTCGTGTTCCAGGGATTCAACCTCATCCCCACGCTCACGGCGGCGGAGAACGTCGACATGGCGCTGGAGCCCCTCTCGATACCGAGGGACGAGCGTGCCGAGCGGGTGGCTGAGGCACTGACCCAGGTGGGGCTCGCCGAGCGGGCCGACCATCGGCCGTCGGAGCTCTCCGGTGGTCAGCAGCAGCGTGTGGCGATCGCGCGCGCGATCGTCAAGCGTCCTCGCGTGCTCCTCGCGGACGAACCCACCGGAAACCTCGACGAGAGCATGCGGGACGAGATCCTCGCGCTGCTCCAGCAGCTCAACGGAGAGGGGCTGACCCTCATCGCCGTCACGCACGACTCCGCCGTCGCCCGCCGGGCGCGCCGCCGCCTCCGCCTCGCGAAGGGGACTGTCACCGACATCACACGGTGAGGCGGACCTCCGCGATGCGGCCGGAACGGTTACGCTCCGGCCGCATCGGCGTGCGCGACCATGCGATCGAACAGAGCGTCGAGGTCGTCGTCGACACGCTGCAACTCGGGATGGGCGTCGTAGTGGTCGATGATCCGCTGCGCCCCCTCGTCATAGGTGATCGTCGTCCGGAATTCCGGAACGAGCGTCGCGACCTTCGTCGTGTCGAACACCATCGAGTGGGCCTTGTCGCCGACGAGGGTGGCGCCCAGGCCCGGCGCCCATCGCGCGATGGTCTCGCTCGCGATGTGGACGAACCGCGGGCTCACGACGCCGGCCGCGTCGGCGGTCCACTGATAGATGTCGTTCCAGGTCGGTGCGTGCGATCCGGTGATCGTGAAGCTGTCTCCGATCGCCGCGGGGTGACCGAGGATTCCGGTGAAGGCCACGGCGAAGTCGTCGGCGTGGGTGATGGTCCACCGGCTCGTGCCGTCGCCGTGGACGACGACCGGCTTGCCTGCGCGCAGGCGGGCGATGTCGGTCCACCCGCCGAGGGTGGGCAGGGACGTGTGGTCGTACGTGTGGGACGGGCGCACGATGGTCATCGGCAGACCCTCGTCGCGTGAGCGACGGACCAGAAGATCTTCACAGGCGATCTTGTCGCGCGAGTACGACCAGAAGGGATTGTGCAGGGGCGTGGATTCGGTCACCGGGACGCGCCGTGGGGGCTTCTGATAGGCCGACGCGGAGCTGACGAAGACGTACTGTCCCGACGGGCCCGTGGCCGTCAGAGCCGTCTCGACGTGCTCGGGCGTGAACGAGAGAAAGTCGGCGACGACGTCGAAGCGCTCCCGCCCGAGCGCGGCGCGCACCGCATCCCCGTCGCGCACATCGGCGACGAGTTCGCGCACGCCGTCGGGGACGGCGCGGCTGCGGCGACCGCGATTGAGGACGGTCACGTGGTGACCGACGGCCACCGCGGCGCGCACGCACGCGGTGCTGATGACGCCGGAGCCGCCGAGGAAGAGGATGCGGAGGGAGCTCACGCTCCCCGACCCTAGCCTCGACGGCTCCGGATGTCAGCGCTCGAGGGGCTTCAGTGCGTGTCTTCGGCCTCGATCTCGGTGCGGTCTCCCGACCACAGCGTGTGGAAGGTGCCGTCCTTGTCGATGCGCTTGTACGTGTGGGCGCCGAAGAAATCGCGCTGGCCCTGGATGAGCGAGGCCGGCAGGCGGTCCGCCCGCAGGCCGTCGTAGTAGGCCAGCGACGAGGAGAAGGCGGGTGCGGGGATGCCGACGCGCGCCGAGGTCGCGACGACCTCGCGCCACGCCGCCTGTGCACGCTCGAGCGCCTCGACGAAGTAGGGCGCGGTCAGCAGGACCGGCAGATCGGCCTCGGTGTCATACGCCTCGGCGATGCGGTTGAGGAACTGCGCACGGATGATGCAGCCGCCGCGCCAGATCTTCGACACGGCGCCGAGGTCGATATTCCACTCGTACTCCGCGGCGCCGGCGCGGATCTCGTCGAACCCCTGCGAGTACGCCACGATCTTGGACGCGTAGAGCGCCAGCCGGATCTTCTCGATGAACGCATCGGGGTCTTCGACCGTCCACGTCGATTGCGCGTCGTCGGCGGGGCCCGGGAGGTCCCGTGAAACGGCCCGCTGCTCGGCGTGACTGGACAGCGACCGGGCGAATGTGGCCTCGGCGATGCCGGAGACGGGCACGCCCAGGGACAGAGCCGTCTGCACCGTCCAGGCGCCCGTGCCCTTGGCGCCGGCCTGGTCGAGGATCACGTCGACGAGGGGCTGTTGGGTGTCGGCGTCGACCTGGCGGAGCACCTCGGCGGTGATCTCGATGAGGTAGGACTCCAGCTCGCCGCGGTTCCACTCGGCGAAGACATCGGCGATCTCGGCCGGGGTCTTGCCGGTGCCGCGGCGGATGAGGTCGTATGCCTCCGCGATGAGCTGCATGTCGGCGTACTCGATGCCGTTGTGCACCATCTTGACGAAGTGGCCCGCACCGTTGTGGCCGACGTGGGTGACACACGGCTCGCCTTCGGCGACGGCGGCGATCGAGGTGAGGATCGGGCCGAGGGTGACCCACGACTCGTCCGAGCCGCCCGGCATGATCGAGGGGCCGCGCAGAGCGCCCTCCTCGCCGCCGGAGACGCCCATGCCGACGAAGTTGATGCCGGTCTCGCGGACAGCCTTCTCGCGCCGGATCGTGTCGGTGAACAGGGCGTTGCCGCCGTCGACGATGATGTCGCCGGGTTCGAAGACCTCGATGAGCGACTCGATGACCGCGTCGGTTGCGCGCCCGGCTTTCACCATGATCACCGCGGTGCGCGGCTTCTGCAGCGACGCGGCGAACTCCTCGTAGGAGAAGGCGGGAACGAATCCGGCTTCGGGGTGCTCGGCGACCAACTCGTCGGTCTTGGCCCGGGAGCGGTTGTACACCGCTACCGTGTTTCCTTCGCGGCTGGCGAGGTTGCGGGCCAGGTTGGAGCCCATCACCGCCAGACCGACCACGCCGATGTTCGCTGAGTTCTCGCTCACGCGCGCTCCTTCTTGATCCGCTCGTCGGGGTCGCCCGGGCCGCCGCGCGGCATCCGGGCCGTTGTACAGCCTAGGGTGTGGGTCGCGCGACCCGCGCGACGGTCGCCGCGGTCAGTCGGGTGATCGCGTCCCGGTCGCGGGCCAGCACAGCCTCGCGCGGCAGCATCCACGATCCTCCGACGGCCGCGACGGCAGGTTCCGCGAGGTAGTCCGCGAAGGAGTCGGGCCCGATCCCACCGGTGGGGATGAAGGTCACGTCGCCGAAGGGCGCGGCTAGGGCGCGGACGGCGGGAAGCCCGCCGGATGCCTCCGCGGGGAAGAACTTCAGCGTGGTGAAGCCCAGCTCGCGAGCGCGCTGCACCTCGGTGGCCGTCGCGGCGCCCGGCACGAGGGGGATGCCGCGTTCGCGCGCGCGATCCGCGACGGACTCGGTCAGGCCGGGGGAGACCAGGAACGCCGCTCCGATGTCCGCGGCGATGTCCACCTGAGCGGGGGTCGTGACCGTGCCCGCGCCGACGAGGAGGTCGCCGCGGGCGACGAGGGCCGCCAGGATCTCCGGCGCCACGGGAGTGCGGAAGGTGACCTCGGCCACCGGCAGGCCGCCGGCGAGGAGCGCCTCACCGATGTCGATGCCGTGATCGACGGTCTCGGCGACCACCACGGGGATGACGCCATGCGGGCGGAGGAGATCGACGACGTTGTTCATTTCCCAGTCCATTCGTGACACGATCGAATAAATCATACTATTGAGTACGGGGCGACCGATGCCCCGGAAGTCACAGACGACGGACCTGGATCATGATCATTCTCGCGCTCGAATCAAGTACGACCTCGGCCAAGACACTCCTGTTCGACTCCGACACGGGACGCCTCGCGGTCCGCAGTCGCCGGTTCGAGGTCGAGGGCCCGGACACCTCCGTGCGGGATCCCGACGCCATCTACACCCAGCTCATGGCCCTCGGTCGCGAAGCGGCGGCGGGTGTCCCGGTCGATCTGATCGTGCTGAGCGGCACATGGCACGGTCTCACCCTGGTCGACGAAGATCTCCGCGTGGTCACCCGGGTCCGGGAGTGGCCCGATACGAGCGCGCAGGACCTGTCCGCCCGCGAGCGCGCAGATGCCGACTTCACCTGGTGGTTCTACGAACGCACCGGCTGCATGGTCAATGCCATCTACCCCGCCTTCAAGCTGGCCTGGCTGCAAGAACAGGGTATGGCGCTGGGCGGACGTCTCGCGCTCGACCAGGCGACCCTGAACTTCGCTCGGATGACCGGCGAGGCATCCACCAACGTCTCGCTCGCTTCCGGCTCCGGCCTGCTGGGCGCGGAGTCCCTCGGGTGGGACGCCGAGGTCCTGCAGCGGCTCGGCATCTCGGATGTGCGGCTCCCCGAGCTGCGCGACGCCTCGTACACGGCACCGCTGTCGCCCGATGCCGCGGTTCTCCTGGGGCTGCGTTCGGGCATCCCGGTCCTCACGCCCGGGCCCGACGGCGGACTCAGTCAGGTCGGCGACCGGGCCACCGAGCCGGGTGACATGACCTTCTCGATGGGGACCAGCGGTGCGCTGCGCTTCGCGACGCGACACCCCTCGTTCTCGCCCGCGATGAGCACGTGGTCCTATCGGTCCCCCCTCGGGGCGCTCAGCGGTGCCGCCACATCCGGGTGCGGCAACTGCGTCGATTGGGCGCGGGAACGTCTGTTCGGGCTGACCACGGACTACTCCGAGATCGAGCCGTTGCTCTCGTCCGAGAAGAAGGACCTGCCGGTGTTCCTGCCGTTCCTGTTCGGCGAGCGCAGTCCGGGCTGGCAGGACCAGCGTCGGGGGGGATTCCTCGACCTCAAGCCCACCCACAGCCGAGCGGACATGTATCAGGGCGTGCTCGAGGGGATCGTCTTCTCGCTCTACCACTGCTTCAAGGAGCTCACGGCGCTGAACGGCATGCCGCGGCGCATCGTGCTGTCCGGGGGTGTGCTGTCGTCGCCGTTCTGGACCCAGTTGGTGGCGGACGTGTTCGGAGCGGAGATGGAGGTCTCGGCCCTCCAGCACAGTTCGGTCGTCGGGGCGGTGCGCATGGGGCTGCTCGCCAGCGGCTTGCCGGCCGAGCACGTCGCGTTCGACGACGCCACCCCGGGCCGCATCGCGCCCCGTGCCGAACGCAAGGCCCACTACGACGGTGAGTTCGCGCGGTACCTCGATCATTACTCGCAGACGCGACCGGGATCGAGGGCTGTGCGATGAAGGTGCTCGTCACGCCCACCTCTCTCAGCCGCACGCCGGATGCGCCCGCCCTCCGCGCGCTTCGCGCCGAGGTCGACGAGGTGGTCCTCAACCCCTACGCGCGGCCCCTGACGGCTGCCGAGCTCGCCGAGCTCCTGCCCGGCGTCGACGGAGTGATCGCCGGTCTCGACGAGTACTCGGCCGAGGCGCTCGCCGCGGCAGACCGTCTCAAGGTGATCGCGCGCTACGGGGTCGGCGTCGACCGTGTCGACCTCGCTGCGGCCGCCGAACACGGCATCGTCGTCACCCGGACGCCGGGCGCCAACTCCCTGTCGGTCGCCGAGCTGACGATCGGACTCGCGTTCGCGGTCGCGCGGGGGATCGCCGTCGCCGACGCGGGCGTACGGGCGGGTGGATGGCCGCGGATCGACGGCCGCGAACTGACCGGGGCGACCTTCGGGGTGGTCGGGTTCGGGGCGATCGGTCGCTTGGTGGCCGAGCGTGCACGCGGGCTGGGGATGACCCCCGTCGCCTACGATCCTTTCCTTCCCGATGCCGTGTTCGCCGACATCGGCGTGGAGCGCCTCGACCTCGACGATCTGTGCCGCCGCTCGGATGTGGTGAGCCTGCACGTTCCCCTCACCGAAGGCACACGGCACCTGATCGACGCGCGACGTCTGGATCTCCTCCCTGCCGGAGCGATCGTCATCAACACCGCCCGAGGGGGATTGCTGGACGAGGCTGCGGTGCGGGACGCGCTCGATGGGGGGGCGCTGTTCGGCGCAGCTGTGGACGCCTACGAAACCGAGCCGCCGTCGGCATCACCGTTGGTCGGGCATCCGCGTGTGGTGTCGACGCCCCACAGCGGCGGTCACACGCGCGAGGCCGTGCAGCGGATGACGGATCAATCGATCGCCGACCTGTTGGCGGTGCTGCGCGGGAGCGGGTCTCCCCACGCGGTCAGCCCGATTCACCCCTGACCTCGCCTAGGACCGTGTCGACGTACCGGCGCGTGTGGTGCTCGGCGGCCTCCGCGTCACCGCGGGCGATCGCCGCGGCGGTCTGCGTGTGGTTGTGCAGCGCCTCGTGTTCCGGTGTCGCGGGGGTCAGTCCGACGCGTGAGCGCCCCGCGATCACCTCGGCGATCGGCTTCTTCACCGCTGCGAGCATCAGGTTGCCGCTGGCGTCGAGGATGAGGTCGTGGAAGGCGATGTCCGCGGCGAGGTAGTCCTCGCTGTCACCGCGTCCCTGCGCGCCGAGCTCCTCCAGGAGGCCCGACAGGCGCAGGATCTCGGACCGTTGGAGATCGGTGGCGCGCGATGCGGCCAAGCGGGCGGCGATCGGTTCGATCGCGGCGCGGAGTTCGGTGACCACGACCAGCTGCTGGGATCGGCGGGGCCCGGCCAACTGCCAGGCGATGAGGCGCGTGTCCAGCGCGCTCCAGGCCGTGGCGGGCTGCACCGTCACGCCGACGCGGCGGCGCGAGGCCACCATGCCCATCGCCTCGAGGACGCGCACGGCTTCCCGGATCACCGTCCGTGACACGCCGTACTCCTCTTCGAGCCCGGCCGCGGTGAGCACCTGACCGGGGGAGAGGTCTCCGGAGGCGATGCGCACGCCGAGGTCGTCGAGCACGTTCGTGTGCGAGGCCTGTGCCACAGCGACTCCAATAAATACGATCTTCTAATAGATAAAGTACGATCTTTATGTAAGGATCGGGTGTCCCCACGGTACGCCGCGGAGGACGCTCGCATAGTACACGCGGTCACCGCGACGAGGTCGTCGGTGCCCTCGGCACATCAATGGAGATTCACCGATGGAAGATTGGTCCCAAACCCTGGGGACGGCTCCGCTCCTGCTCATCGCAGCCGGCGCGATCGCCCTCATCCTGCTTCTGATCATCGTGTTCAAGGTCCACGCCTTCCTGACACTGATCATCGTCTCGCTGCTCACGGCCTTCGCGGCCCAGATCCCGGTCAGCGCCATCGCGTCGACGTTGACCGGAGGGTTGGGGGGCACACTCGGATCCGTCGCCCTCCTGGTCGCCCTCGGAGCGATGCTCGGACGGCTCATCGAGCACTCGGGAGGCGCCAAAGCGCTCGCCGATCGCTTCGTCGACATCTTCGGAGAAAAGCGCGCTCCCTTCGCCCTCGGCATCGCCTCACTGATCCTCGGGTTCCCGATGTTCTTCGACGCCGGTCTCGTGATGATGCTCCCCATCGTCTTCGCCGTGGCGCGGCGCGTCTCGAAGAACAACGTGCTGCTGTTCGGAATCCCGACGGCGGCCGCCTTCTCGGTCATGCACGTGTTCCTCCCGCCGCACCCCGGCCCGGTGACCGCGACCGAGCTGTACGGCGCGAACCTCGGCATCGTGCTGATCCTCGGCCTCGTCATCGCCTTCCCGACCTGGTATCTCTCCGGCTACCTGTGGGGGAAGTTCGTCTCGACCCGCATCCAGCTGCCCGTCCCCGCGCTGTTCGGCGACATCGATGAGGACCAGCCCGTCAACCCGCCCAAGCCCGGGACCATCGTCGCGCTGCTTCTCCTGCCGATGTTCCTCATCTTCATGAACACCGGGCTCACCACGCTCGCCAGCGTCGGTGCCGTGTCGGCGGATGAGCTGTGGGTGCAGGTGCTCGTGCTGCTCGGCACGTCCCCGGTCGCATTGCTGATCACGGTGCTCGTGGCCATGGTCGTGCTCGGGACCCGTCGCGGCGAGAAGGGCACGGCGATCGAGAAGCTGCTCGACTCCGCGCTCGGGCCGGTGGCTTCGGTCATCCTCATCACCGGCGCCGGCGGCATGTTCGGCGCGGTGCTGCGCGCCTCGGGCATCGGTGAGGCCCTCGCCGACACGCTCAGCGACCTGGGTCTTCCCGTCATCGTCGCGGCATACCTGATCGCCGTCGTCATCCGCCTGGCCCAGGGATCGGCCACCGTGGCACTGGTCACCGCGGCCGGTCTGGCCGCGCCGGCCGTGCTCGCGGGTGACTTCAACCCGTTGCAGATCGCCGCGATCGTCCTGGCCACCGCCGCCGGCTCCGTCTTCGCCGGTCACGTCAACGACTCCGGGTTCTGGCTCGTCGGTCGCCTCATGGGCATGGACGTCAAGACCACGCTGAAGACCTGGACGGTGCAGCAGGCCATCGAGTCGGTCACCGCCTTCGTGTTCGTGCTCGCCGTGTTCGGCGTCGCGTCGATCGCCTGATCCGTACGAAACGACAACCCGGAGGAATCCCATGTCCGACCTCTTCGACGTCTCCCACCGCCTGGCGCTGGTCACCGGCTCCACGCGCGGCCTCGGCCGATCCCTGGCGGCAGGGCTGGCCCGCGCCGGCGCGCGGATCATCGTGCACGGCCGCAGCGCCGAGGCGGCCGCGCGAACGGCCGCAGAGATCGCGGAAGAGTCGGGCACGCCCGCCGCGTCGGTCGCGTTCGACGTGACCGACGCGGCGGCGGTCGAAACCGGTGTCGCCGCGATGATCGACGAGCACGGCGTGCCCGACATCCTGGTCAACAACGCCGGGGTGCAGCGCCGCGCGCCGATCCAGGAGTTCTCGGTCTCGGACTGGGACGACATCATGGCGGCGAACCTCAACGGCGTCTTCTACGTCTCGAGGTTCGTCGCGCCCGCCATGATCGAGCGCGGCTCCGGCAAGATCGTCAACATCGCCTCGGTGCAGTCCTCCCTCGCCCGGCAGACCATCGCGCCGTACTCCGCGTCCAAGGGCGGCGTCGCGCAACTGACGAAGGGGATGGCCGCCGATCTCGCCCGTCACGGCATCCAGGTCAACGCGCTGTCGCCTGGATACTTCGCGACCGAGATGAACCGCGACCTCGTGGACGACCCCGCCTTCAGCGGGTGGCTCACACAGCGCACGCCCGCCCAGCGCTGGGGGGACTTCGCCGAGCTCGACGGTGCTCTGCGCTTCCTCGCCTCGGACGCGTCGAGTTTCGTGTCGGGGCAGAACATCTTCGTCGACGGCGGAATGACCGCGGTCGTCTGATCGCTGAGAAGGAGGGCGATATGCGAGCTGCATACATCGACGGCAAAGAGTCCATCCGCATCGCGGAGCTCGAGACGCCGCAGCCGACACCGGATCAGGTGCGTGTGCGCATCGATTACGTCGGGATCTGCGGCAGCGACCTGCACTACTACTTCGAGGGCGCGAACGGCGCCTTCGTGGTGCGGGAACCGCTCATCCCCGGCCACGAGGTATCGGGACGTATCGACCACGACCCGACGGGCGAGTGGGTGCCCGGCACTCCCGTCACGGTGCACCCCGCCACGTTCGGCGCACCTCGCGAAGGTCTTGAGGATGCGCCGCATCTGCGGCCCGGCGGCGCGTACCTCGGGTCCGCCTCGACGTGGCCGCACACCCAGGGTGGTCTCGTGGAGCATCTGCTCGTCGATCGGGACATGGTCCGCCCCCTTCCGCCCACCCTGCCGGTGCGTCGCGCCGTGCTCGCCGAACCGCTCGCCGTCGCGATGCACGGGCTCGGCAAGGCCGGCGACGTCACCGGCAAGAAGGTGCTCGTCACCGGCGTCGGCCCGATCGGGCTGCTCGCCGTCGCCGCCGCCGTCGCCGCCGGCGCGGCCGAGGTGACGGCGACCGACGTCTTCGATGAACCGCTCGAGCGTGCTCGCTCGCTCGGAGCCTCCGCCGTCGTCAACGTCACGCGCGAGGAGGTCCCGTCGGGGGCCTACGACGTCGTGCTGGAATGCTCGGGCGTCGGCGCCTCGATCGACACCGCGCTCACGGCGGCGGTCATCGCCGGTACGGTCGTGCAGGTGGGGATGGTGCCCGACACCCCGCGGCCCATCAACATCGCACCCTTCATCTCGAAGGAGCTGAGATGGTTCGGCACCTTCCGCTTCAACGATGAGATCGACCACGCCATCGCCCTGCTCGATGCGAATCCGGGCATCGAAGAGGTCGTGACCCACGTCGTCCCGGCCGACCAGGCCGTCGAGGCGTTCACCGTGGCGCGGGACTCGCGCGCGTCGGGCAAGGTCGTGGTGGCGGTGTGGCCGGAGGGCTGACCGCCCAAGGACGACGAACGCCCCGCCGGCCGGCGGGGCGTTCGTCGCGCGGGCGGGTCAGTCGCGGTAGCCCTGGCGCCCCATGCTGAAGAAAGCGAGCACCACGCCCACGCCGCCCACCGCGGCGACGGCGGCGACCGCCCAGAGAATGACGTGCGAGGCGAAGCCGTAGTCCATGAGGAGTCCTCCGAGGGGTGGGGTCGGGTGCGTTCCTCATCGTACCGGTCGCGCTGGTAGACTCTTCCCTGAACTTCGGCGAGGGATCCGCGTGCCATACGGCGGTATCCGTGATCGACGAGGGCGGACAGGCATTTCCTCACGCGCTCGCGTTCGAGTCGAACACCCCCATACCTCGCTCCGTACGGAGCATCGCAACGGGCCTGTACGCCCGCAAGGAGAATCCACCATGTCGACCGAAATCGATGCCAAGGTCCACGCCGAACTGCGCGAGAACTTCGGAAAGGGCTTCGCCCGCCGTCTGCGCGCCGCCGGCCAGATCCCCGCGGTGGTCTACGGCCACGGCACCACGCCCGTCCACGTCGCCCTTCCGGGACACCAGGTCTCGCTGCTCGTCCGCCGCGCCAACGCGCTGCTCGAGCTGGACATCGACGGCAAGGACCAGCTGACCCTGGTCAAGGACGTCCAGCGCGACCCGGTCCGGCAGATCATCGAGCACATCGACCTGCTCGTGGTCAAGAAGGGCGAGAAGATCCACGTCGACGTTCCCGTCACGATCGTGGGTGAGCCCTTCGCCGGGACCATCGCGAACCTCGACGCGTCGACGGTGACCCTCGAGGTGGAGGCGACCCACATCCCCGAGCACGTCGAGGTCGACGTCGAGGGTCTGGAGGACGGCGCGCACGTCACCGCCGCCGACCTGAAGCTCCCGAAGGGTGCTGCGCTGGTCACGGAGGCCGAGACGCTCGTCGTGGCCATCTACGTCCCCACCGCCGCGCTGGCCGCGGAGGAGGAGATCGCCGAGGCCGACGCCCAGGTCGCCGCCGAGCAGTCGGACGAGTCCGCGGAGTAATCTCGATCAGCACGAGGGGGATGCGCCGGCCGCATCCCCCTCGTGCTGTTCCGTCCGGACGGAGAGAGGCACATGGCACGCACCTGGCTCATCGTGGGCCTCGGAAACCCCGGCCCGCGCTACGAGGCGACCCGTCACAACATCGGGCAGATGGTCGTCGATGACCTGGCCGCGCGTCGTGGTGAGGGGTTCCGCGCGCACAAGGCGGGTGCGCGTGTCGTCGAGACATGGCTGCGTCCGGGCGCCGACAAGCTCATCCTCGCCAAACCGAACTCTTTCATGAACGTCTCCGGCGGGCCGGTGTCGTCGCTGGCGAGGTTCTACGGGATCGATGCCGACCGTGTGGTCATCGTCCACGACGAACTCGACATCCCCTACGACACCATCAAGCTCAAATCCGGCGGTGGCCACGGCGGCCACAACGGCGTCCGTGACGTGGCCAAGGCACTCGGAACGCCCGATTTCCCGCGCGTGCGCGTCGGGATCGGGCGCCCGCCCGGCCGCCAGGACCCGGCCGATTGGGTGCTCGACCCGTTCGGTGCCGCCGAGCGGCAGACGCTTCCCCACCTCATCGGCGACGCCGCGGATGCGGTGGAGCAGCTCGTCGATGAAGGGCTGGTCGCGGCTCAGCAGCGTCACCACGCTCCGCGCCCCTGACGTGGGGTTCTCCGCGTGGCATCGTCCGCGGCGAGCGGGATGTCAGGATGCCGGCAGTGTCGAGATGGCCCCGGCGGCGACGCCGAGGAACAGCAGCACGTACACGAGCGTGCCGTAGACGATCGGTCCGAGCGTCGCGACAACGATCGCCGCGATGGCCCACGCTCGTCCCTGTCCTTTCACGGCGGCGATGATCCCCTGGGTCAGCCCCCAGATGCCGAAGACGGTCCCCGCCCAGAAGGTGATCTCGGCGACCAGCACGAGCCCTCGCACGGGTGCCAGGATCGCGAGATCGAAGTCGGCGGTGGCCGGGACGTCCCCGAGCTCGGCCCCCAGACCTTCGCCGATCGCGAAGCCGGCGACGGCGCCGAGGACGGGCGCGAGGATGCCGGCGATCGCGGCGACGACGAAGGCGACGATACCGAGGCCGGCCGTGCGCGAGGCGGGTCGAGGCTGCCAGGGCTGGTGTCCGTAGCCCGGACCGGTGGCGGTGGGCGGAACGGTGCCGGCGAAGGCCGACGGCACGGGTCCCGCAGCGTAGGGGGCCGGAGGTGTCGTCGGGTGCGGGTGACCCTGCTGCGGGATGGCTGGTCCGCCGTACGCGGGGGGCGAGGGGGGTGCGAAGCCCGATCCCGCCGGCGGGAGCGGGGGCGCGGGTCGAGGTGCCTGCTCGGCCTCCGTCGCGTGCGTGGCAGGGTCTCGTGGTGCTGCGGGCTCGCTCACGCGTCTCATCATAGGAGGAGCGCCCCACGGCGGGCGGACTCGGTGTCGGCCGGGCGGATTAGACTCGTGCGGTGACAGTTCCCGGGATCGTTCGCGCCCTCGAACACGACGACTCCTTCGCCGAGGCGGTCTCCTCGGCCCTTCGGGATCTCGACGTGTCCGCCCCGACCGGGATGGACGCGCCGCTGCTGGCGGCGTTCCTGCGACGGCGGACCGACGCCGGGCATCCGCCGGTCCTTCTCGCGGTGGCTCCCACGGGTCGCCGTGCGGAGGCGCTCGGCGCGGCCCTCGAGGCACTCGTCCCCGGTGTGGAGATGGTCCACTTTCCCGCGTGGGAGACCCTTCCGCACGAAAGGCTGAGCCCGAGTCCGGAGACCGTCGGACGCCGGCTGGATGTGCTCCGCCGCCTGGCCGACCACGACGGGTCCACCCCGATGGTCGTGACCGCTTCGGTGCGCGGTGCGGTCCAGCCGCTGGCGGCCGGGCTGACCGCGGTGCCGCCGATCGCCCTGACCGTGGGCGGCCGCGGTCATGAGCTCGACGACGTCGTCATGGCGCTGGTCGAGCGCGCCTACCACCGCGTCGACATGGTGTCGCGGCGGGGGGAGTTCGCCGTTCGCGGTGGCATTCTCGACGTCTTCCCGCCCGTGGCCGACCACCCGTACCGGGTGGAGTTCTTCGGGGACGAGGTCGATCAGATCCGCGCGTTCTCGGTCGCCGACCAGCGTTCGCTTCCCGGCGAGGTCGACGGGGTGACCCTGGTTCCCAGTCGGGAACTGCTCCTGACGGCCGATGTGCGCGACCGGGCGCGCTCCCGCATGGATGCGCTGCCGGGCGTGCGCGGCATGCTCGAGAAGATGTCGGAGGGGATCCCGGTGGAGGGCATGGAATCCCTCATGCCCGCGGTGGTGGACGAGCTGGTGACGCTCGCCGACTATCTCCCGGCGGGCGCCTCGCTCGCCCTGGCCGACCCGGAGAGGTCGGTCACGCGCGCGATCACGCTGAGCGAGACCAACCGCGAATTCCTCGACGCCGCGTGGTCGGCAGCGACCGCCGGTGCCGACACCCCCGTCGACCTCGGGGCGGGCGACTTCGTCGCGCTTCCGACCCTGCGCGAGCGCATCGCCGAGCGGGGCGGTGTGTGGTGGACCCTCAGTGGATTCGATTCGGGAGCCGCCGATGCGTCGGCGGAGGGGCTCATCGACGTCGATGCCGCCCTCGAGGCCGCCGCCACTGCGAAGGTCGCCGCCGGGTCGGTGCCGAGTTTCCAGGGGAACGTGGACGGCGCGACCGGGCACGTCCGCGACCTCCTCGCCGCGGGATGGCGCGTGGTGATCACCGCCTCGGGACCGGGCCTGGTCGAGCGGGCGCGCGACGTGCTCAGCGAACGCGGGATCGCGGCGACGATCGTCGAGGCGATCGACGGCGACGTGCCCGCCGGCACCGCTCAGCTCACCTGCGCCGTGCTCGAACGCGGGTTCCAATCCGAGGGCGCGCGCTTCGCGGTCATCACCGAGTCGGAGTTCTACGGGCGCACGATCGGCGGCGACACCCGGGTGGTGAAGAAGCTCGCCTCGCGACGTCGCAATGTCGTTGACCCGCTCCAGCTGAAGTCGGGCGATTTCGTCGTGCACGCCACCCACGGGATCGGCCGGTTCGTCGAGCTCGTGCAGCGTGAGGTGTCCTCGGGAGGGAGGAACGCCGTCAAGAGCCAGCGCGAATACCTCGTGCTCGAGTACGCGCCGACCAAGCGGGGCTACCCCGGCGACAAGCTCTTCGTGCCGACCGACCAGCTCGACCTTCTCTCTCGCTACGTCGGGGGAGAGGCGCCCGCGCTGTCGAAGATGGGCGGCAGCGACTGGGCGCAGGCGAAAGGCCGCGCCCGCAAGGCGGTGCGGGACATCGCCGTCGAACTGGTCAAGCTGTACTCGGCGCGCATGGCCGCCAAGGGGCACGCCTTCGGCCAGGACACCCCGTGGCAGCGCGAGCTCGAGGAGGCGTTCCCGTTCGCCGAGACGCCTGACCAGCTGCAGACGATCGACGAGATCAAGGCCGACATGGAGAAGTCGATCCCGATGGACCGACTGCTGTCCGGAGATGTCGGGTTCGGCAAGACCGAGGTCGCGGTCCGTGCGGCGTTCAAGGCCATCCAAGACGGCAAGCAAGTCGCGATGCTCGTCCCCACGACTCTGCTGGTCAAGCAGCACCTGGAGACCTTCGCCGAGCGGTTCGCGGGGTTCCCGGTGAAAGTGCGCCCGCTGTCGCGGTTCCAGTCCGACAAGGAGGCCCGACTCGTGGTGGCGGGGTTGGCCGACGGGTCGGTCGACATGGTGATCGGCACCCACCGGATCCTCACGGAGAACGTGGTGTTCAAAGACCTCGGCCTCATGATCATCGACGAGGAGCAGCGGTTCGGTGTCGAGCACAAGGATGCGCTGAAGAAGCTCAAGACGAATGTCGACATCCTCGCGATGAGCGCCACGCCCATCCCACGCACCCTCGAAATGGCGGTGACGGGGATCCGCGAGATGTCGACGCTGGCCACCCCGCCCGAGGACCGGCACCCGATCTTGTCGTTCGTGGGCCCGCGCAACGACAAGCAGATCGCCGCGGCGATCCGACGGGAACTGCTGCGTGAAGGGCAGGTCTTCTACGTGCACAACCGCGTGCAGTCGATCCAACGCGTCGCGGCCGACCTCGCCGAGCTCGTGCCCGAGGCGCGCATCGCGGTGGCTCACGGCCAAATGGGCGAGCATCAGCTCGAGCAGGTCGTCGACGACTTCTGGGAGCGCCGCGCCGACGTGCTGGTGTCCACGACGATCATCGAGACCGGCTTGGACATCTCCAACGCCAACACAATCATCATCGACCGCGCCGACAAGTACGGCCTCAGTCAGCTGCACCAGCTGCGCGGTCGAGTCGGGCGAGGCCGCGAACGCGCCTACGCCTACTTCCTCTACGACGAGGCGAAACCGCTGTCGGAGACCGCGGCCGATCGGCTGGAGACCATCGCCGTCAACAACGACCTCGGCTCGGGTATGCAGGTCGCGCTGAAAGACCTCGAGCTGCGCGGCGCGGGGAACCTGCTGGGGGCGGAACAGGCGGGCCACATCGCCGGTGTCGGGTTCGACCTGTATCTGCGCATGATCGGCGAGGCCGTCTCGCAGTTCCGCGGCGAAGACACCGACGGGCCGACCGAATTGCGGCTCGAGCTTCCGGTGCAGGCCCGCATCCCGGAGGTGTACATCGACAGTGAGCGGCTTCGTCTGGAGGCGTACCAAAAGCTGTCCGCGGCGGCGTCGGCCACCGCCGCGGACGATGCGATCGATCTCGTGCTCGAGGAGCTCACCGACCGGTACGGTGCGCCGCCGGAGGATGTCGCGGGCCTCGTCTCGGTCGCGCGCCTGCGTCGCCGCGCGGCGCACGCCGGGCTCGCCGACGTCGTCGCGATGGGGCCGAACCTCCGGATCGCCCCCGCGCATCTGCCGGACTCCATGCGCGTGCGCCTGCAGCGGCTGTACCCGAAGGCGAAGCTCGTCGCGGGAGGCGACGCGCTGGTGGTCCCCCTTCCGACCGCGGGAGGGGCGGCGCTGTCGGATGCGGACCTGGTGGCCTGGGTCGGTCAGCTCTTGGACCAGCTCTGGCCACGGAAGGCGGAGGCCGAGCTGTCCTCGGCCTAGTTCCGCTATTGTCATTAGCTAGAAAGCTATGTATATTAGCCGCATGACAGATGGAACGCAGTACCTCTCCGTGCCCGGAGGGCGCATCGCTTTCGACGTAGGGGGAGCGGGCCCCACGGTCCTGCTCGTCCCGGGGATGGGGGAACTGCGCTCGTCCTACCGTCACCTCGTCCCGCTCCTGGAGAACGCCGGTCATACGGTCGTGAGCGTCGACCTGCGCGGCCACGGTGACAGTGACACCGGATTCGACGAGTACGGCGACACCGCGACGGCCCGTGACCTGGCCGCCCTCATCCGCCACCTGGGTGGACCGGCGACCATCGTGGGCAACTCGATGTCCGCCGGCTCCGCCGTGATCGTCGCGGCCGAGCATCCCGACCTCGTCGAGGCGCTGGTGCTGCTGGGACCGTTCGTTCGGAACCCGCCGACGAATCCCGCGATGAAGCTTCTGTTCCATGCCATGACCGCGCGCCCGTGGGTCGTGCCGGTCTGGAAGGCGTACATGCCGACCCTGTACGCCGGTGACAAGCCCGCTGACTTCGACTCCTACCGCGAACGGGTCGCCGACGCGATGCGTCGACCCGGGTACGCGCGCGCCTTCAGCCGCACAGCACGCACCGACCACGCACCGGCCGAGCGGCGGATCCACGACGTCGCGGCGCCGAGCCTCGTGGTGATGGGTGAGCTCGACCCTGACTTCGCAAGCCCACGGGCCGAGGCGGAGTGGATCGCCGATGCGCTCGGTGGCGCGGTGGTGATGGTCCCCGGCGCCGGCCACTATCCACAGGCGCAGAGTCCCGAGGCCACGGCATCCGCCGTTCTAAACTTCCTGGCCGAGGCGCGGCGTCGTGCCTAGGGTCGGTCTGGATGCCGATGCGGTCATCGCGTGCGGCGCCGAGATCCTCGACGAGGGAGGCGCCGCGGATCTGAGTCTGGCGGTCGTAGCCGCGCGGCTCGGTGTCAAAGCGCCGTCACTGTACAAGCATGTCGACGGTCTCCCCGGCCTGCGTCGCGGTGTCGCCCTCGCCGCGAAAGCGGAGTTCGAAGAGGTCCTGGGGCGCGCGGTCCGCGGCCGGTCCGGCGCCGATGCCGTGCGTGCGATCGCCGCGGCCTATCGCGCGTGGGCGCGTGAACATCCCGCGCGATACGCGTTGACCGTGCGTGCCCCTGCACCCGATGACCCGCAGGACCAGGCGGTGTCAGCGGCACTCGCCCAGGTCGTCTTCGATGTGCTGGCCGCCTACGGTCTCGCGGGAGAGGACGCGGTTGACGCGACCCGCTTCCTGCGTTCGTCGCTGCACGGGTTCGTGACCTTGGAGACCGCCGGGGCGTTCGCCCTCCCGGTCGATCCCGACGCCAGTTTCGGCCGGATGGTCGATCGTCTCGACGCGAGTCTGGTCGACAGCGGCCGGTGATCCCGAGCGGCGAGGTCGTCAGCGGTGCCCTTCTCGGCGCCGCAGGTGACGCGCGCGCACGAAGACACCGCTCCAGAAGACGGCGAGGATCGTCGAGGCGGTCGCGAGGAACCCTCGCCACACGTCGGGGTCGACGGCGAACGCCGCCACCCACACGACGGCCATCGCTACCCACACGATCATCTGCATGACGACGAGAGCGAACTGTCGAGTGGCCAGGGAATGGACGAAAGCGCTCCACCAGTCAGACACCATCCGACCGTAACAGCGCGGGTGGATAGGGTCGGGGCATGGATGTCCTCGAGACGGTGCCGCCTTTCGTCTCCGCCGCCGAGCTCCACCGGCTCCCCGGCGTGGTGGTCCTCGCGGATGTGCGCTGGTATCTCGATGGCCGGTCGGGGCGCGAGGCGTACGACCGCGGCCACCTTCCGGACGCCGTGTTCGTCGACCTCGAGCGCTGGCTGTCGGCGGCGGCGACCCCCGCGGCGGGGCGGCATCCGCTGCCGTCGCCGGAGGTCTTCGCCGAGGGCATGCGCACCCTCGGGGTGGCCGACGACGACATCGTGGTCGCGTACGACGATCAGGGCGGGGTGATCGCGGCGCGACTCGTGTGGATGCTGCGGGTGACCGGGCATCGGGCCGCCCTCCTCGACGGCGGACTTGCGACGCACAGCGGCGACCTCTCCACGACGACACCGATCCGCACCCGGTCGGCCTTCACCGCCCGGGAGTGGCCGGAGGCGATGCTCGCCGGCGTCGACGACCTCGTGCACGAGGACGCCATCGCCGTGGATGCGCGGGCTCGGGAGCGTTTCGTCGGGGGAGAGGACCCCGTCGACCCGCGCCCGGGACATGTCCCCGGGGCCCGGAGCGTGCCATGCCGCGACAACGTCGACGCCGACGGCTTCCTGATCGCCGACGAGGGCATCCGGGAGGGATTCGCGACCGCCGGCGTGACCGCCGACACCGTCGACCGTGTCATCGCGTACTGCGGGTCGGGGGTGACCGCGTGCCATAACCTGCTCACCATGGAGCACCTCGGGATCGGTCGGGCGCGCCTGTTCGTCGGCGGCTGGTCTGCGTACAGCCGCGACCCGGAGCGCGAGGTCGAGACCGGCCCCTGACGACCGTCATGTCGGTGGGGCGGGGTGCACCCGACCTCAGCGCACCAAGAGGTACGGACGGCCGCGCCCGCCACGCGGACGATCGCGAGGCCGACGGAGCGTGAGTCAGCCGGTGTTCTGAAGACCCGCCGAAACGCCGTTGACCGACAGCAGCAGCAGACGCTGCTGGTCGGGGTCGAGGTCCCGGCCGTTGGCGGCGTCGTCGCGGAGCGTCCGCAGGGCACGCAGCTGCAGGAGCGACAGGGCGTCCACGTACGGGCTGCGCAGCTTCACGGCGCGCTGAAGCACCGGCTTGTTGGCCAGCAGCTCGTCCCCGTCGGTCAGCCGGATGACCCACTCGCGGGTGAGCGCCATCTCCTCGCGCACGAGCGCCGCGAGCTCCTCACGGTCGCCCAGGTCGAGATACCGCATCGCGATCCGGTCGTCGGTTTTGGCCAGGCTCATCGCCACATTGTCGATCAGCGTGCGGAACAGCGGCCACTGTTCGTACGCACGGCGAAGTTGCGCCTCGTCGCCGACTGCCTGAA
Organism: Microbacterium xanthum; assembly: GCF_034531355.1. Taxonomy (NCBI): domain Bacteria; kingdom Bacillati; phylum Actinomycetota; class Actinomycetes; order Micrococcales; family Microbacteriaceae; genus Microbacterium; species Microbacterium xanthum. The sequence goes on along the minus strand of NZ_JAWHUE010000003.1, from coordinate 398,119 downwards.
GGGCCGTACCGAGGCCGAACCAGCCGGCGAGGTTGATACGCGCCTGCGACCAGGCGAACACCCACGGGATGGCGCGGAGGTCGGCGAGGGACTCGACCGACAGACCGCGGCGAGCGGGGCGCGAACCGAGGGCGAGGAGCCCGATCTCCTCCATGGGCGTGACCTGCGCGAACCACGGGGCGAAGCCCGGGGCGTTCACCAGCGCGGCGAACCGGTCGCGGCTGGCGGTGTCCATGGCCTCGCCGATACCGCGGAACTGCTGCGCGGCGTGCCGGTTGGTCCGCTCGACCGACGGCGAAGACGCCAGGAGCATCGCGGCGGCGACCTGATCGATGTGCCGCTTGGCGATGGCCGGCTCGCCGTAGCGGGCGAAGATGACCTCGCCCTGCTCGGTCAGCTTGAAGCGACCGTCGACCGAGTGCGGCGGCTGGGCGAGGATGGCGGAGTTGGCGGGCCCGCCGCCGCGACCGAGTGCACCGCCCCGCCCATGGAAGAGGGTCAGTTCGATCTTCGCCTCCGTCGCCCAGTCGGCGATCGCCGCCTGGGCTTCGTACAACGCGAGCGTCGCAGCGACGGGGCCGACGTCCTTCGACGAGTCGGAGTAGCCGAGCATCACCTCGAGCTTGTCGCCCGTTTCGGCCAGTCGCGCCGCGAACGAGGGATGCTGCACGATCTCGCGCAGGATCGCCGGCGCAGCCTGCAGGTCGGCGAAGGTCTCGAACAGCGGGATGACATCCAGCACCGGAGGGGTTCCCCCCTCGCCGACGGCGTAGCGGGCCAATCGGTGGACGTTCGCAAGATCCTCGGCGGACTGGGTGAACGACACGATGTACCGACCGGCAGCGCGGGGTCCGTAGCGGTCTTGGAGGAACTTCACCACGCGGAAGACCTCGAGGACCTCCTCGGTCAGCTCCGAGCGCTCACCACCCGCGTCGAGCTCGTCGAGCACCTTGCGATGGACCGCGGAGTGCTGGCGGACCTCGAGCTCGGCGAGATGGAATCCGAACGTCTCGACCTGCCAGATCAGCTGCTGCAGCTGGCCGTAGGCCTGGCGTGGCGCACCGGCCTGGATGAGGGAGTCCTGCACGACGCGGAGATCGGCGAGCAGCTCGTCCGGCGTCCCGTAGGCGAGGTCGGCGTCGCGCGTGCGCGTCGCCGCGATCTTGCGCGTCGTCAGCAGCACGATGCCCCGGTGCAGCTCGCCGGGCGAGCGCTTGGCGATGTCGCGGGCAGCGTCTTCGTCTGCGGCGCGGAGGCGGTGCCACAGCGCGGTCGCGGCCTCGCTGGGCGGGGTCGTGTCCGCGTCGAGGGTGAGCGTGCGACCGATGCGCTGCGCCGCGCGTTCGAGCCCGAGCAGCACGTGCTCTCCGGCGATCTTCGCCGCCTTGCGGGTGACCGAGGCCGTCACGAAGGGGTTGCCGTCGCGGTCGCCCCCGACCCACGAGCCGATCCGGACGAACGGGCGCACCACGGGGCTGCGACTTCCCGCGGCAGGGCCCTGGAGTGCGTCGTCCACGCGGCGGTAGACCTCGGGGATCGAGGTGAAGAGGGTGTCGTCGAAGACCGCCATGACCGCGCGCACCTCGTCGGTCGGCGACGGCTTCTCGGCGCGCAGCGGACCGGTGCGCCAGAGGGTGTCGATCTCTTCGAGCATCTGACGTTCGGCGCGGGCTTCGTCGGCACCGTTGCGCAGCGAGGCATCACGATCCTCGAGGAGCTCGGCGAGCCGGCGGATCCCGGTCGAGATCGCGCGGCGTCGCGCCTCCGTGGGGTGCGCGGTGAAGACCGGGTGGAAACGCAGCCCCTGCAGGCGTTCCAGGGCCGAGTCATCGCCGATCTCGGCGGCCAGGCGCACGAACGCGGCGGCCACCGAGTCGGTGGCGTCCTCGCGATCGGGTCGGCCGTCGCGCTGCCGCAGCACGCGCACCCGCTGGTGCTCCTCGGCGAGGTTGACGAGGTGGAAGTAGCACGTGAAGGCCCGCGCGACTTCCTCGGCGCGGTCGATGCTGAACGACTCGGCAATGGCCTCGGCGCGGGCGAACGCCTCCGGGGTCGCGTCCGTGTAGGCCTGGATGGTCGCCGCCCGCAGGCGTTCGACGTCTTCGAACAGGCCCGGGGATCCGCTTTCCCGGAGCACGCGTCCGAGCAGTCCGCCGAGCAGCCGCACGTCGGCGCGCATCGTGTCGGGGATCTCCTGGCCGGCTTCGTAGCGGCCGACGAGGTCGATCGCCTCGGTGTTGGTCAGTTCGCGCATACGTCCACGCTAGCGTCGCCGCGGGGGGCCTCTTGACACGGACGGCTCCCGTGCTCCCGCGGACGGCGCCGACGGACGCGCCCGGTAGACTGGGAGCTTGGTGTGCCGGGAAGTCTGGTCGGCGTGGTTCAGCGCATCCCAGACGACGAAAGGACCGTATGTCCCAGTCCCCTCTGTCACTGTTCCGCTCCGAGCGGTTCCCCGCGATCGTTCTGCTCGTTGCGGCGGCGGCGGGCCTCGCGGTGGCGAATTCGCCCGCGGGCACCGCGGTCGACGACTTCATGCACGTCTACATCGGCATCCCGGAGTTCTTCGAGTTGTCGGTGTCGCACTGGATCAAAGACGGTCTGCTGGCGCTGTTCTTCTTCGTCGTGGCCGTCGAGCTGCAGTTCGAGCTGACCAGCGGTCAGCTCAACTCCGCCAAGAAGGCGCTGCAGCCGGCCATCGCCGCCGCGGGCGGGGTGATCGTCCCGATCATCTTCTACGTCGCGATCGCGAACGGTTCGGACGTCGTCAACGGATGGCCGATCCCGACCGCGACCGACATCGCCTTCGCCCTGGGTGTGCTCGCCGTGTTCGGCAAGGGGCTGCCCTCGGCGCTGCGTGTCTTCCTGCTGGCCCTGGCGATCCTCGACGACATCGTCGGCATCATCTTCATCGCTGTGCTCTTCACCACCGACGTCAACTACGGCATGTTGCTCGGCGCGGCCGGCCTGGTCGTCCTGTTCGGCATCCTGTCCCGCCGCGTCGACACGCGGGCGCGGATTCCGATCACGATCGCGCTCATCGTGATCGGCGTCGTCACATGGGCTCTCGTGTACAAATCGGGTGTCCACGCGACGATCGCCGGTGTGGCGCTCGGACTGGCGATGAGTCAGCAACCGGCGCTGCATGCCCGTCACGTGCTCGAGCCGTGGGTCAATGCCATCGTGCTGCCGGTCTTCGCCTTCTCCGCCGCTCTCGTGGTGATCCCGGAGGTCAGCCCGAGCGAGCTCTCGCCGGCGTTCTGGGGCATCCTGGTCGCTCTGCCGGTCGGAAAGATCGTCGGCATCGGCATCTTCGGCTGGATCTCGTTGCGTGTCGGTCACCGTGAGGGACCGCCGGCGCTCACGTTCACCGATCTGCTCGCGGCCGGTTCGCTGGGCGGCATCGGCTTCACCGTCTCGCTGCTGCTGTCGGAGCTGGCCTTCGCGGATCATCCCGAGATCCGGGATCAAGCGACGCTGGGTGTGCTCGGCGGCTCGATGATCTCGCTCGTTCTCGCCGGTGTTCTCGTATCGTGGCGGGCATGGCACTACCGTCGGCTCGAGAAGACGATCCCCGCCGCGACGGCCTGAGCGACCCGCTCCGCGCCGCCGCCGAGACGATGCGCGCGGTGAGGGATCGTTGCGTGTGGAGCCAGCAGATCGATCACCGCGCCCTCGTGCCCTATCTGGTCGAGGAGAGCGCCGAGCTCATCGACGCCATCGAGGCGGGTCCCCGAGAGGATGTCCGCGAGGAGCTCGGCGACCTGCTGTGGCAGGTGCTGTTCCACGCCGAGATCGCCTCGCGCGATGCGGACGCGCCTTTCGACATCGACGATGTGGCGCGGGGCCTGACTGAGAAGATGGTCCGTCGACACCCGCATGTGTTCGCGGGGGAGAGCGCCGAGACGCCGGCGGAGGTCCTGCGGCTCTGGAACGCGGCGAAGGCCGAGGAGAAGTCCGCGCGCACGAGCGTCCTCGACGGCGTGAGCGAGCGGATGCCCGCTCTCGCGCTCGCGCAGAAGGTCACAGGCAAGGCGCGGGGCGTCGGAGTCGACGTGTCCGCGCCGGCGTCGATGCCGGAATCAGAGCAGGAGCTGGGCGATCTGCTGCTGAGCCTGGCCGCAGAGGCACGGCAGCGGGGATGGGACGCGGAGGGTGCGTTGCGTGCGCGGATCCGCAGCCTCGGCGACCGCGTGCGGCTCGCGGAGGGTGGGGACGGTTCCTCCGGCCTGGAACAATAGGGTCGTGCCGACCGTCAACCCGCCGCGCGGAATGCGCGATTTCCTGCCCGCAGAAAAGGCCCGCCGTGAGCGCGTGCTGTCCGTGATCCGCGAGCGCTATCGCGTTCACGGATTCGATGAGATCGAGACGCCGGTGATGGAGGACCACGCGCGCCTGCACGCGGGGATCGGCGGGGACAACGAGAAACTCGCCTATAACGTGCTCAAGCGTGGTCTCGACGCCGACACCGTCCGCGCGGCGGCGGATGACCCCGCCGCTCTCGCCGACCTCGGGCTGCGCTACGACCTCACGGTGCCCCTTGCTCGCTTCTACGCGTCGAACCGCGCCGACCTGCCGGGGGTCTTCCGCTCGGTGCAGATCGCGCCGGTATGGCGTGCCGAGCGTCCGCAGAAGGGCCGCTATCGCCAATTCATGCAGTGCGACATCGACATCATCGGCGACGCGTCCTCCCGTGCAGAAGTGGAGCTGATCACCGCAACGCTCGACACCCTCGACACCCTGGGCCTGGAGGGCGGCTCCGTCCGCATCAACGATCGTCGGATCCTCGATGCGATGCTCGAGCACTTCGGTTTCCCCGTCGACGAGCGCCCGGGTGTCCTGATCACGATCGACAAACTCGACAAGATCGGCCCGGACGGCGTCGGCGCCGAGCTCCGGGGGCGGTCGTCCGTGCCGGAGGCGGTGGACGGGTTCGTCTCTTTCCTCTCCCGCGAACCGGCCGAGACCGGGGGCTTCGGTGAGGCGGCCATCCGCGGCGCGCTCCCGGACGGACTCGGCGGCGAGGCGATCGATTCCCTCGCCCGCATCGGGGAGGCCGTCGCTGCCGCGCGCGGTGCGGGCGTTCCGCTGGAGTTCGATCCTTTCCTCGTGCGGGGCATGGGGTACTACACCGGCACCATCTTCGAGGTGGCGCACCCGTCGGTGTCGTACTCGCTCGGCGGCGGCGGGCGCTACGACGGCATGATCGGTCGCTTCCTCGGGCAGGAGGTGCCGGCGGTGGGCTTCTCGATCGGCTTCGAGCGGATCGTCGATCTCGTCGCCGACCGCGAAGACGGTGTCCGCGACGCGGTCGTCGTCGTGCACGACCGGGATGTCCCGGTGACGGAGCTGGCAGAGCTCAAGGCGCGCCTGATCGGTCAGGGACGTCGCGTGCGACTCGAGCAGCGGCCCAAGAACCTCAAGCCGCTGCTGGATCGCGCGACGGCCGACGGGTACTCCCACTTCGCCGCCGTGCACGCCGGTGCAGACGCCGACTCTCTCGAGCTGAAGCCGCTCGGCTGAGCGCGCTCCGCCTGGAGCGTGGCCGTCGGCATCGTTCACCCGGGCGTCAGCGGGGGTTCAGGTCGACGGTATGCAATCGCGGCATGAGTCCGACCCGTACCGTCGCCGTCGCCGCCTTTGCGGCGATCGGCGCCGCGGCGGCGACACTGGCCGCCGCCCGCGTGGCGCTGAAGCGTCAGGCTACGCACGCCAGGCGGGTGATCGGCAAGCCGTTGGGTGAGGACGCCCTCGAGGCCGACCGGGTGTGGCGGCGCAGGCTCGAGGGGAAACCGCTCGAGCTGCTCGTCCTCGGAGACTCGATCGCGGCCGGGCTCGGGGCGACGCGGCGCAAGGAGACGCTCGGCGCGCGTATCGCGAAGGGTCTCGCGAAGAAGGCGTCTCGTCCGGTCCGGCTGCGCACGGTCGCCGTCGTGGGATCGGAGTCCTCGGCGTTGAGCGACCAGCTCGATGAGCTCTCGGACGACGACGAACCGGATGTGGCGGTGATCGTGGTCGGCGGCAACGACATCACGCATCGCGTGCCGGTCGGGGTCTCCGTCGCCCACCTCGTCGATGCGATCGGTCGCCTCCGCGCCCGCGGAGCCGAAGTCGTGGTGGGTACGTGCCCGGACCTCGGCGCGCTCCGGCCGGTCCCCCAACCCCTGCGCTCGCTCGGATCGCGGATGTCGCGGCAACTCGCCGAGGCCCAGGCCGAGGCCGCAGTGGCCGCGGGTGCTTACGCGGTGTCGCTCCGGCACGCTGTCGGCCCGTTCTTCCTTTCGCAGCCGGACGAGATGTTCAGTCTCGATCGGTTCCATCCGAGCGCATTGGGCTACCGGCGCACCGCGGAAGCTCTGCTGCCGGCGGTGGCCGGAGCGCTCGGATTCGGGCGAACGAGTGCCGCCACGCGGCATCCCCTCGACCGGGGGAGAGGCGCGGCGGACGAGGGCCCTGTGGCTTCGCGATGACGCGACCACGGGTATTGTGCGTATTGTTCTAGTGGAACTATAATAGTCGCGTGCTCATTCGCGTCGACCCTTCGCAGGACGTCCCCCTGTGGGAGCAGGTTGCGGCGTCGGTGCGGCTGGGCATCGCGACCGGGAGCATCCACGCGGGGGACAGGCTTCCGTCCGCGCGCGATGTGGCGGCTTCGCTCGACCTGAACCTGCACACGGTGCTGCGGGCGTATCAGGAGCTCCGAGATGAGGGGCTCGTGGACATGCGACGCGGCCGCGGTGCGGTGGTCACCGCGGCCGCCGGAGCTCTCCCTCGCCTGCGCGATGACGTGGTCGCGCTCGCCGAGCGCGCGAGAGAGCTCGGGCTCGCCCCCGGCGTACTCGCCTCGCTCCTCGCCGACGTCGACCCCGCCGTGCGCGCCGCCGTCCCCACGGACGGCCCATCGATGAGAGGAAAGGGGTCCTCATGACCGCCGTCCCCCCGCGCGAGGAGCGTGCCCTGCTCGCCCGCGCCCGCCGCGCCTTCCGGTGGTTCGGGATCCTGTTGCCGTCGATCCTCACCATCGCGGCGGTGGTGATCCAGCTCGCGGTCCTGCCGCAGGTGCCCGACCCCGTCGCGGTGCACTGGGGGGCGAGCGGCGAGCCCGATGGATACGCCGCGCCCTGGACGGTTCCGCTGCTGACCGGCGCCCTGGGCGGCGGGATGACCCTGGTCCTTGCCGCCTTCGCTCTGATCGGTGCGCGCGAGGGGGAGTGGGGGCCGACGATGCGCTTCCTCGGAGCCCTCACGCCGGCCGTCGTGGGCGGTCTGGTCGTCATCATCACCTGGACCTTCGTCGCGCAGGTCGGATCGTCCTCGTGGTCGGACGCGGGGGGAGTCGTCGAGCCGCTCGTATGGGGAGGTGCCACGGGCATCGTCCTCGGTGTGGTGGGCTGGGTCTCCCAGCCGCGTGTGGTCGTCAGCGGCGGTTCGGTGGGTGAGGTCGCCCCGCTGCGCGCCCTCGGCCCCGGGGAGCGCGCCGTGTGGGTGCGCACGGCCTCGCTCGCCCCCGCCGGGATGATCGTCTTGGTCGGCGCGGCGGTGATCCTGTTCACGCTCGCCGGCTTCGATTTCGCCGTGGCGGGCGGTGCGTGGCCGATCCTCGCCGCCGTTGCCGTCGTGCTCACCCTCGTCATCCTCGCGACCGTGCTGTTCCGGGTGCGGGTGGACGAAGGGGGACTGCGCGTGTCTGCACCGCTCGGTCTGCCGCGCTTCCACATCCCGCTCGATGAGATCGACGAGGTGAAGGTCGTGTCGGTGAACCCGATGGCGGACTTCGGGGGATGGGGTCTGCGCAAGGCTCTCGACGGCCGCACGGGCGTGGTGCTGCGTCGCGGCGAGGCGCTCGAAGTGCACCGGGCAGCGGCGAGCACCTTCGTCGTGACCGTCGACGACGCCGCGACCGCCGCGGGGCTGTTGCAGGTGTTGCGCGATCGTGCCGCGGGCGGGGGGACGTCTCGATGAATCGTGTGCCGGTCCTCCCCGTCGCCGTCTTCCTTGCCGTCGCCTTCGGTGGGGCGTGGCTGGTCGTTCTCCCGCTGTGGATGGACCCGGCGGGGCTGTCCTCGCCGCTCGCGCCGTTCCTGCTGCCGGCGATGATGTTCACACCGACGCTGGCGACCGCGGCCGTGGTCTTCGTCCTGCGCACCCCCGCCGAGCGGCGCCGCGCATTCCTCGGCCTCTGGCCGCTGGGCAGGCTCGGCCGGTGGTTCGGCTTCCTCGGGTTGGCCCTGGTCGTTCCCATCGCGGTGGTCGTTGCCGCGGTGGTCATCTCCGGTGCGCTCGGCTGGGTCGACATCGACCTCGCCGAGCTGTCCGGGTTCCGCGAGCAACTGGACGCCGCCGTCCCCGCCGGCACCCCCTTGCCGCCCGTGCAACTCCTCCTCGTGCTCCAGCTCGTGCAGCTCCCGCTGGGGGCGGTCATCAACAGCGCCTTCGCCGCGGGCGAGGAGATCGGGTGGCGCGGCTGGCTGCAGCCGGCGCTCATGCCGCTCGGAACCTGGCCCGCACTCCTTCTCACGGGGATCGCGTGGGGGCTCTGGCACAGCCCGGTCATCCTGCTCGGCTACAACTTCGGGCGGCCCGACCTCACCGGCGTGCTTCTCATGGTCGGCGGGTGCGTCGCGTGGGGCGTCTTCTTCGGATGGCTGAGGCTGCGGAGCGATTCCGTGTGGCCGGCCGTCCTCGCGCACGGGTCTCTGAATGCGGTCGGAGGATTCGTGCTGCTCGTGGCCGCGGCCGGCAGGACGCCGGACATGGCGCTGGTCGGACCGCTGGGGGTCGCCTCCTGGATGCTGGTGGCGATCGTGATGATCGTGGTCGTCAGCCGGGGAAAGATGCGTCCTTCGCCTCGGTGACGCGTCGTTTCTCGCGCACGTAGACCTCGCGCCGCACGTGAGCGACGATATCGCCATCCCCGTCCCGGATGACCGTCTCGAACCATTCGAGGACCTTCGCGCCGCCATGCGCACGCTCTCGAAGCTCCGCGATCTTCTCCGGCGGAACGTGGAAGTGCGCTGTCAGCACACCCCGGCCGGGTGTGACGAACTCGATCTCGCCGCGGGTGTCCCACACGATGAAGTCGGGGCCGAGCTGATGTCTCACCAACATGAAGAAGTACGGGTCGGTCATCGCCGACATCGATCCGCCGAACGCCGTCTTGACGTAATTGCGCGTCAGCGGATTCACGTGCAGCTCGACGCTCGCCGACGTCCAGTCGTCGGAGAACCGCCGCACGCGGATACCGCTGAAGAGATTCGGGAACCACAGGCTCATACCGACCGCGAGGCGTCGAGGGGTCATCCGCATCAGGGCATCTTCATCGAGGATCGCCGACCCGGCCGCATCGTTTGTGCGCGGTCGACATCCCCATGCGCAGAGGAGCGCGGTTGACGCACCTCCCTCGACAGGGCTTGGCTGGACCTATGGCCGAACCCACTCCCGACGCCTGGCGTCGCGTCGACCGCTACCTCACCGAGACCCTCGTCGGGCACGACCCCGTGCTCGACGCCGCTGTGACGGATCAGAACGCCGCCGGCCTGCCCGCGATCGAGGTCGCTCCCGTGGGCGGCAAGTTCCTTCATCTGCTGGCGCGCATCGCCGGCGCGCGCCGGATCCTCGAAATCGGCACCCTCGGCGGCTACTCCACGATCTGGCTGGCCCGTGCGTTACCCGAGGGCGGTCGGGTCGTGACCATCGAGGCGGAACCGGCCAATGCGCGGGTGGCGCGGGCGAACCTGAGGCGCGCGCAGCTGGCGGAGCGGGTGGAGGTGCGCGAGGGGCGTGCCGTCGACGTCTTGCCGACCCTCGAGGGGAGCGCCCCGTTCGACCTGGTCTTCATCGACGCGGACAAAGAGTCCAACACGATCTACCTGGACTGGGCTGCGCGTCTCGGTCGTGAGGGCACCGTGGTGGTCGTCGACAACATCGGTCGCGCCGGCGAGGTCGCCAATCCCGCCACGATGGAATCACACGTCATCGGCACACAACGCGGCCTCGAGATGCTGGCCCGTGACCGCCGCTTCGACGCCACGGCCCTGCAGACCCTCGATGCGAAGGGATGGGACGGTGTGGCCCTCGCCCTCGTCGCCGAGGCGGGTCCCGCCCGTCACACCGGTGGCGCCGACGCCCACGATCACTAGACTCGTCCTCGGACCGATGACGCTCCGAAGACCCACCCTCCATCTGACAAGGAGTCCTCAGTGGCACTTATCGAGGCTGTAGGCGCACGCGAGATCCTCGACTCGCGCGGAAACCCGACCGTCGAGGTGGAGGTGCTCCTCGACGACGGCATCGTCCAGCGGGCCGCCGTCCCGTCGGGCGCTTCCACCGGCGCTTTCGAAGCATATGAACTGCGTGACGGCGACAAGGGCCGGTACAACGGCAAGGGCGTGCTGAAGGCCGTCGAGGCGGTCATCGACGAGCTCGGGCCCGCGATCGAGGGAGTGGAGGCGAGCGAGCAGCGAATCGTCGATGAGATCCTCATCGAGACCGACGGCACGGACAACAAGGGCCGTACCGGCGCGAACGCCATCCTCGGCGTGTCGCTGGCCGTCGCCAAGGCGGCGGCCGACTCGGCGGACCTCCCGCTGTTCCGCTACCTCGGCGGACCCAACGCACACATCCTGCCCGTCCCGCTGTTCAACGTCATCAACGGCGGCGAGCACGCCGACAACGGCATCGACATGCAGGAGTTCTTCCTGGCTCCCATCGGCGCCGAGTCCTTCTCGGAGTCGCTGCGCTGGGGCACCGAGGTGTACCACGTCCTCAAGGGCGAGCTGAAGGCCGCCGGCTTCGGCACGGGCCTCGGCGACGAGGGCGGCTTCGCCCCCGACCTGCCCAGCAACCGCGAGGGCCTGGACTTCCTGGTGAAGGCGATCGAGAAGGCCGGCTTCACCCCGGGTGCCGACATCGCGCTCGGTCTCGACGTGGCCGCCACCGAGTTCTTCAGCGACGGCGTGTACCGCCTCGAGAACAAGGATTGGACCGCCGCGGAGCTGACCGACTACTACGTCGGCCTCGTCAACGACTACCCGATCGTGACGATCGAGGACGCGCTCGCCGAAGACGACTGGGATGCCTGGAAGGCACTGACCGATGCCCTCGGGACCAAGACCCAGCTCGTGGGTGACGACCTCTTCGTCACCAACCCGCAGCGTCTCGCCGACGGCATCGCCCGAGGCGTCGCGAACTCGCTGCTGGTCAAGGTGAACCAGATCGGCACGCTGAGCGAAACGCTCGACGCGGTCGACATGGCCCACCGAGCCGGCTACACCGCGATGCTCTCGCACCGCTCGGGAGAGACCGAGGACACCACCATCGCCGACCTCGTCGTCGCCACCGGTGCCGGTCAGATCAAGAGCGGCGCGCCCGCTCGCAGCGAGCGCGTGGCCAAATACAATCAGCTTCTGCGCATCGAGGAAGAGCTGGGCGACGCGGCGGAGTTCATCGGCCGCGCAGCGTTCCCGCGCTTCGCAGGCTGAGAGATCGAACGAGAGGGGGAGCCGTGGTCAGGACGACGGCTTCCCCTTCGCGTTCCCGCGCACGTCGGCCGGTGGACGTGCGCGGATGGCTCGGCGGTATCCGGCTGTCCGGCTTCATGGTCATCATGCTGGGGCTGGTCGTCCTTGCCGCCTTCGTCCTGGTGCCCACCATCGGCACCTACGTGGAACAACGTCAGCGGATCTCGGCACTCGAAGCAGCCGTCGCGCTCGCACAAGACGACGTGGAGAGGCTCGAGGCCGAGCAGGATCGGTGGCGCGATCCCGCCTTCATCACGACCCAGGCGCGCGAGCGTCTGTACTACGTCAAGCCGGGCGAAGTCGTGTACCTCGTCGACAATGACCTGTCCTCCGCCGACGTCCCCCAGGAGCAGGCCGCGGTCAGCGACGATGTCGAACAGACCCGAACGGACTGGATGACCCAGATGGTCCGGTCGGTGACCGAGGCGGGGCTCGCGCAGACGGTCGTGCCGGCATCGGACGAGCCCCTCGGCGAGCAGCCGGCCGACGGCGGCGGGCCGGACTCGTGATCGGGAGCGTCCCCAGCGGCGACCCAGTCGCGGCCGGTAGATTGACGCGGTGACCTCCTCGCCCTACGCCCCCGTGACCGACGCCGAGCTCGACGTGCTCGGCGCCCAACTCGGACGCCCGGTGCGGGGCGCGGTGGGCATCGCCGCCCGCTGTTCGTGCGGCAATCCCACGGTGGTCGCCACATCGCCGCGGCTGGATGACGGAACGCCCTTTCCCACCTTCTACTACCTGACCCATCCCGGTGCGACCAGCGCGATGTCGGCGCTCGAGGCCACCCAGGTGATGATCGAGTACAACGAGCTGCTGGCCGAAGACGATGAGGTGGCCACCGCCTACCGTCGCGCGCATGAGGCATTCCTCGCCGATCGCGCCGTCTTCGGGGAGGTCCCCGAGATCGCCGGTGTCTCCTCCGGTGGGATGCCCACGCGTGTGAAATGCCTGCACGCGCTCGCGGCGCACAGCCTCGCGGCCGGCCCGGGCGTGAACCCCATCGGTGACCTGGCGCTCGAGCGCGGCGAGTGGTCGCCCCGGGTGTGCGTCTGCGCGGATCCGGGAGCGGCGACGACATGAGACGCCTCGCCGCGGCCGCAGTGGCGGTGCTGCTCGGCGCGACGCTCCTGACGGGGGCGACGGTCAGTCCCGACCCCGTCGAGGCCGACACCCCGGACGATCTCATCGATCCGGTGCGAGGCCTCGAGTACTGGCTCGAGGACTACGGGGTCAGCGAGGCGTGGGAGACCACACGAGGAGCAGGCGTGACGATCGCCGTGATCGACACCGGCATCGCGCGCGGGCCCGTCGAGCTCGACCCCGCCGTCATCGGCGGCACCGATGTCTCCGGCCTCGGTTCGGCCGACGGCCGCACGCCGGTCGGAGCGGTCGACGCGAGCCACGGCAGCTGGGTCGCCTCGCTCGCCGCGGCGCGTGGCACGGGTCCCGACTCGGGCATGATCGGCGTCGCACCGGAAGCCGACCTGCTCTCGGTCTCGGTCGGATTCGGATCGTCGGCCGCTGTGCCCTTCGTGGAGCAGGTCGCCGAGGGAATCCGCTGGTCGGTCGACAACGGGGCCGACATCATCAACCTGTCCTTCACCACCAACACGACCGATTGGGACAAGAGCTGGGACAGCGCGTTCCAGTACGCCTTCGACAACGACGTCGTCGTCATCGTCGCGGCCGGCAACCGCGGGAGCGGCACGTCCACCGTCGGCGCTCCCGCGACGATCCCCGGAGTCCTGACCGTCGCCGGCGTCGACCCGGAAGGCACCGCGAGCGTCGAGGCGTCCACGCAGGGAATCACCCTCGGGGTGGCGGCGCCCAGCGAGAAGCTCCTCGGGGTCTCTGCCGACGGTGCTGTGGTGCAGTGGGACGGCACCAGCGGTGCAGCGCCCATCGTCGCGGGGATCGCCGCTCTCGTCCGTTCGGCCCATCCTGATCTCGACGCGAACAACGTCATCAACCGCCTCATCCGCACGGCGACCCCGGCGAAGGGTTCCAGCGTGCTGTACGGGTACGGTCTCGTCGACGCCGAGGGGGCCGTGGAGGCCTCTGTGCCGGTGGTGTCCGCCAACCCGATGGGAAGCCTCGAGGAATGGATCCGCATCTACCGTCGGGCGGATGCAGGTCCCGTCGCCGAGCCGACGGTGGAACCGGTGGAGATCGAGGCTCTGCCGCCCGCGGAGTCCCTCACGCGCGACGATTCGCCTCTGCTGCCCACGCGTGAGACGCTGCTGTACGGAACCGTGCCGCTCGTGATGCTGTCGAGCGTCGCTATACTGGTGGCGCTCGGCGTCACCGCTGCTGTCCGACGCATCCGATCGGCGTCCCGAACGCCCAGCCGCTGACACAGGGAGTACCCCACTCGTGACCAACACCGTGCCCAAGATCCTCATCGTCGGTGGCGGATACGCAGGCTTCTATACGGCCTGGAAGCTCGAGAAGACCCTCCGTAAGGGCGAAGCAGAGGTCACCATCGTCGACCCGCTGCCTTACATGACCTATCAGCCCTTCCTCCCGGAGGTGGCTGCGGGATCGATCGAAGCGCGCCACTCGGTGGTGTCGCTGCGTCGTCACCTGAAGCGCACCCGCATCCTCACGGGGAAGATCACCGGCATCGACCACGCCCGCACGACGGCCACGGTCACCCCCGAGGTCGGCGCCCCGTTCACCGAGTCCTACGACCAGATCGTCGTCACGGCGGGTGCGGTCTCGCGCACGTTCCCGATCCCGGGCATCGCCGACAACGCGATCGGGCTGAAGTCCATTGAAGAAGCCGTCGCGATCCGCGACCAGTTGCTCGACAATTTCGACAAGGCCGCGATGCTCCCGGCCGGTCCTGAACGCGATCGACTGCTGACCGTCGTCGTGGTCGGTGGTGGTTTCGCCGGCATCGAGGTCTTCGCCGAGCTGCGATCGTTCGCCTCCTCGCTGCTCGCGAAGTACCCGAACATCGCGTTCGAGGACACGCACTTCCACCTGATCGAGGCCATGGGGCGCATCATGCCCGAGGTCTCCCTCCCGACGAGCGAGTGGGTGCTGAAGGACCTCGCGAAGCGCGGCGCGCACGTGCATCTCGACACGCAGGTCAAGGGCGCGGTCGATGGCAACGTCGAGCTGTCCACGGGGGAGACCCTCCCCTCGGACCTCATCATCTGGACCGCCGGTGTCATGGCGAATCCCACCGTCGTCCGCGGGAGCGACCTTCCCGTGGAGGAGCGTGGCCGTATCCGCACGCGTGCGGACCTGCGCGTGGGAACCGACGAGGAGATCATCGAGGGCGCCTGGGCCGCGGGCGACGTCTCGGCCGTCCCCGACCTGTCCGGCGGCGGGGTCGGAGGGATGTGCGTCCCGAACGCGCAGCACGCGGTGCGGCAGGGCAAGCTGCTCGCCAAGAACATCACCGCGGTGCTGCGTGGCGAGGAGCCGAAGGACTACTTCCACAAGAACCTCGGCGCCGTCGCGGGCCTCGGTCTGTACAACGGTGTGTTCCAGTCGGGCAAGATCGCGCTCAAGGGCTTCGTCGCCTGGCTGGCCCACCGCGGATACCACGGACTGGCCATGCCGACGTGGGAGCGCAAGTTCCGCGTGATCTGGGGCTGGTGGAACAACCTGTGGCTGGGTCGTGACATCGTGAGCCTCTCGAGCGTGCAGAACCCGCGCTACGTCTTCGAGGAGTTCGCCGCGCGCCCGCGCCCGGCCGAGCCCGAGAAGCAGGCGGACGCCGACAAGGACAAAGCCGCCACCCGCTGACCGGTAGCGTGGAGGGTGCCGCGGCGCCCCCGTAGCCCAACCGGCAGAGGCAGGCGACTTAAAATCGCTTCAGTCTGGGTTCGAATCCCAGCGGGGGCACATGATCGAGCTGCTCGCGCGCGAACCGGTGGATCAGACGGGGCGGGACCCGGACGAGTTCTGGTGGCGCATCGACGCTGCTGTCGCGGATTTCTCCGGACCGCTCGCGGTCATCGACGTGGGGGCGCTCCGGCACAACGCCCTCGACCTGCTGGTGCGCGCCGGGGGCGTGCCGATCCGGGTGGCGAGCAAGTCCGTCCGCGTGCGCGCGGTTCTGGACGCGGTTCTCGCGCTGCCCGGCTACGCCGGCATCCTCGCCTACACGCTCCCCGAAGCGCTGTGGCTCGCCGAAACGCATGAGGACATCGTCGTCGGCTATCCGACCGCCGATCGAGCAGCGCTGGCGCACCTGGCCGCAGACGAGTCTGCCGCGCGGCGTGTGACGCTCATGGTGGACGACATCGCGCAGCTCGATCTGCTCGATGCCGTCGCCCCGCCGTCCGTTCGCGCGGAGGTGCGGGTCGCCATCGACGCGGACGCCTCGTGGCGTTCGGCGGCGCTCGGGCACGTCGGAGTGCGTCGTTCGCCGCTGCACGACGCGGCCGATGTCACTCGCCTGGCCCGGGCGATCGCGGCGCGACCGGGGGTTCGCCTGGTCGGCCTCATGATGTATGAGGCGCAGGTCGCGGGCCAACCCGATGCGGTCGGACCCGAGGCCCCGCTGATGCGGTGGATGAAGCGGCGTTCGATCGCCGAGCTCCACGACAGGCGCGCCGGCATCGTCTCCGCGCTCCGCGATGTTGCGGCGTTGGAGTTCGTCAACGGCGGCGGCACCGGGTCGTTGGAGGCCACCTCGGCGGACCGCTCGGTGACCGAGCTCACCGCCGGAAGCGGGCTGCTGGCGGGTCACGTGTTCGACGGTTACCGCGGATTCGCGCCGGCCCCCGCCTCCGCATTCTCGCTCGAGGTGGTGCGCCGACCGACGGCCGACATCGTCACCGTGCTGGGCGGCGGCTGGGTCGGGTCGGGCCCACCGGCGGCATCCCGGCAGCCTCGTCCGGTGTGGCCGGCGCCCCTTCGCACACTCACGCGAGAGGGTGCGGGTGAGGTGCAGACGCCCCTGCAGGGCCGCGCCGCGAGCACCCTCGCCATCGGTGACCGGGTGTGGTTCCGGCACGCCAAGAGCGGGGAGACCGCCGAACACGTCGATCGGTATCTCGTGGTCGACGGGGGCGCGGTCATCGGTGAGGTGCCCACGTATCGCGGCGAGGGGAAGGCCTTCCTGTGACCAGGCCCGGTGCGATGTGGCGCAACTGGGGGCGGTCGGCCGCCGTGCGCCCCCAGCGGATGGAGTTCCCGCGAACCGTCGGCGCGGTCGCGCGCGCGGTCACGGCGGCCAAACAGCGAGGCATGCCGGTCAAGGCCGTGGGGGCCGGTCACAGCTTCACGGGTATCGCCGTCGCCCCCGGAGTGCTCCTCGATCTCACCGACCTCACGGGTCTGGTCTCGGTCGATGTGGATCGCGGCCACGCGACGTTCCTCGCCGGAACGCGGTTGCACCAGATCCCCCGACTGCTCGCCCCCTACGGGCTGGCGATGGAGAATCTGGGCGACATCGACCGTCAGTCGATCTCGGGTGCGATCTCGACCGGTACGCACGGGACCGGAGTCCGCTTCGGAGGACTTGCCACGCAGGTCGTCGCGGCGTCCCTCATCGTCGGCGACGGGGAGATGCTCCGCGTCGATGAGGAGGAGAATGCCGACCTGCTTCCGGCCGTCGCGCTCGGTCTCGGCGCCCTGGGGGTGTTGGTGGACGTCACGATCCGGTGCGTGCCCGCTTTCCAGCTGCATGCCGTGGAACGTCCCGAATCGCTCGACGAGGTGCGAGGAGAACTGCACCGGCGGGCGGCTGAAGCCGATCACTTCGAGTTCTACTGGTTCCCGCACACCGACAAGGCGATGACCAAGACCAACACCCGCCTGCCCGAGAGTGCACCGCGACGTCCGATCGGCGCGATCGGCGCCTGGGTCGACGACACCCTCGTCGGAGGAGTGCTGCATCAGGCGGCGTGCGGTGTCGCCAGGGCCGTCCCGGCGACCGTGCCGACGATCACCCGCGCGTCCGTCCGGCTGTGGGGCGATCGCGAGTTCACCGACGCCTCGCACCGGGTGTTCGCGACGGCGCGCGCCGTGCGCTTCCGCGAGATGGAATACGCCCTGCCGGCCGCCGCCGTCGGGGATGCCTTCGACCAGGTGCGCGCTCTGATCGAGGAGCGGGGCTGGCGCGTCTCGTTCCCGATCGAGGTGCGTTTCGCCGCCGCCGATGACAGGTGGCTCTCGACCGCCTACGGGCGCGACTCGGCCTACATCGCCGTGCATCGGTACTGGCGGGAGGATCCGTCGGAGTACTTCGAGGCGGTCGAGCAGATCATGCTCACCCACGGCGGTCGCCCGCACTGGGGCAAGATGCACACGCTCGGCGTCTCCCAGCTCCGGGACCGGTACCCGCACTTCGATGACTTCGTCGCACTGCGCGATCGTCTCGACCCCGAGCGGCTGTTCGGCAATCGATATCTCTCGCGCGTGCTCGGGGACTGAGGCCGGTCCCGCATCCGGAGCCGGGGGAGTGCTGGGAGTCGAGGCGCGCGGCGCGTGACGGCGAGACGCGCCCGATAGGATGGTCGACATGTGGGAATGGCTTATCCCGGTCCTCATCGTCGTCGCGATCGTCGTCATCGCCGGAATCTACCTGTGGGCGACGTACAACTCGCTCGTGCAGTTGAATGTGCGCGTCGACGAGGCGTGGAGCGACATCACGGTTCAGCTGAAACGCCGTGCCGACCTTCTGCCGAATCTCATCGAGGCGGTCAAGGGGTACGCCGCACACGAGAAGGCCGTTTTCGAGAACGTCACGCGGGCGCGTGCCGAGACGCTCAGCGTCGCCAGTCCCGCCGACGCCGGCGTGGCGGAGGGGCACATGCAGCAGGCGCTGAAGTCGATCTTCGCGGTCGCCGAGGCCTACCCGCAGCTCCAGGCCAGCCAGAACTTCCTCCAGCTGCAGCAGTCGATCGTCGACACGGAGGACAAGATCCAGGCGTCGCGTCGCTTCTACAACGGCGGTGTGCGGGAGTTGAACACCAAGATCAAGGTGTTCCCCAACAACCTCTTCGCCAAGAACCTGGGCTTCAGTGAGCGGGAGTTCTTCGAAGTCGTCGACGGTGCGGCCATCTCGGAACCGCCGCGCGTCCAGTTCTGAACGCTCCGCCGGCCGCCGCCGGGGCACGGCGGTGGGGCGGATCGTAGACGAGGTTCCCCATGTACAGTGCGGTCGCGCGCAACAAGCGCAACACCTGGTTCATCCTGATCGGATTCGTCCTCGTCCTGGGCGCGATCGGCTGGCTGGCGGGGTGGCTGATGGGCCAGAACTGGTTCGTCACCGGGTTCATCCTGATCTTCGCGGCCGGCTACGCCACTCTCCAGTACTTCTTCGCCGATCGTGAGGCCCTGGCGATGGCCGGCGCCGTCCAGGTATCCGCTCACGATGCCCCCCGTTATCACCGGCTCGTCGAAAACCTCTGCATCACGACCGGCACACCGATGCCCAAGCTCTACGTCGTCGACGACCCCGCACCGAATGCGTTCGCGACCGGGCGCAAGCCGGAGGAGGCCGCGATCACCGTGACGACCGGGTTGTTCGAGATCATGACCGATCGCGAACTCGAGGGCGTCTTGGGGCATGAACTCGCACACATCCGCAACTACGACATCCGGGTGTCTCTGATCGTGTTCGGGCTCGTCGTGGCGGTGGGTATCCTCGCCGACATCATGCTGCGCGCGGCCTTCTTCGGCGGCCTGCGACGCGGTGGCGGCAACAACGGGCAGGCCCAGCTGCTGTTTCTGCTGTTCGGGATCGTCGCGGCGATCGTCGCTCCGCTTCTGGCCGGGGTGGTCCAAGCCGCGATCTCACGCCAGCGCGAGTACCTCGCCGATGCCACGGGCGCACTGACCACCCGCGATCCCGACGGACTGGCTTCGGCGTTGGCCAAGCTCGACGAGCACAGTCGGCCACTCCGGAAGGAGAATACGTCGATGGCCCACCTGTGGTTCGCCAATCCGCTCGCCCCGAAGGCGTTCGCGAAGCTCTTCGCCACGCACCCTCCGATTCCCGACCGCATCGAGCGCCTCCACGACATCGGTGGTTCGTTCTGAGGCTTCAGAAGGCGCGCACCACCGCGACCGGGCCCTCGAACGACAGCGTGCCCCGCAGCGTCCAGTCCGCCGTCCGGTACGTCCGCTCACCCGTACCCCCGCCGCCGCGCAGTGTGCCTCGCACGGTCGCCACGAGGATGCCCTCCGACGCGACCGTCAGTCCGTCCGGGGTGACCTCGCTCACCGACGGATACGTGTCGATGCGATACGCGATCGAGTCGACGTCGGAGAAGTCCGCCGGCCACGGCACGTCGAACCCGCAGCCTTCCGGGGTGATCGCCGCCGTGCGGGTGCACGCATCCGCGTGGGCGTCGAGCGCATCCTGGACGACATCGACGGCTCCGTCGGCGAGGCGGGACCCGACGGAGACCTCCACGGTCTCGCGGGGGCCGACAGCGACCTGCTCCTCACCCTGGAGAAGCTCGACGGGCAGGGGCGTCAGCCGGTAGCGGGCCGGGAGGACCGGCAGCGCCGTCCCGGAAGCCACCACGGCATCCCCGACGGCGATCGCGGCCCCCGGCGAGGTGGTGGGCACGATCTCGCCGAGGTCGCCCGAGACGAGCCACTGCCCGTCGTCGCCCTCGGTCACGGAGAACCGGAGATCGCGCCGTTCGTCGCCGAAGAAAGCCGAGGCTTCCACGGCGACCTCGTCGTCCTGGCGCTCCCCGGTCACCTCCACGCGCGCCTCCCGGATGGCGATCGCGCCCGCGAAGGCCGCCGCTGTCTGCGCCGGGAGCGCATCCGCGCGCAGCGCCTCGACGGCTGCGAGGTCGCCTCGCTCCAGCGCCGCGAGGTAGTCCTCGGCGGCACTCGTCGCCGTCGAGCCGCTCGGCGCCGCCGCGAGGGCCCACCAGAGGAGCGCGGCGCCGAGCAGCGCCGCCGTCCCGACGGCGATGACGAGCGCGACGATGCGGCGGCTCACGGCAGTACCCGCGTACGCGGGTCGGCGATCGGACGGACGACGTCCGGGCCGGCCTCATGGCGTGTCACCGGTCCGAGCGCTCGAGCGAGGTCGTCGGTCGCATCCCCCCAGCGCGACACGGAGATGGTGTCCAGGTGCTGCCACGCCGCGGCGGCGCGCAGCCGATCGGCGAGGCGGTCGGCCGCGTGGGTGGGTGCGCCGGGCTCCCACCACGCGGCCTGGACGAGAAGGCACCCGCTTCCTCGGTCGGCTTTGAGATCGACTCGGCCCACCACGTCCTCGTCGATGAGAACCGGAAGGGAGTAGTACCCGAACCGTCTGCGCGCGGCCGGAGTATAGATCTCGATGCGGTACTCGAACCCGAACAGGCGCTCCGCGCGGTCGCGGAACCACACCACCGGATCGAACGGCGTGAGGATCGCCGCCGTGTCGATGCGTCGCGGCAGCCGGGCGTCGCGATGGATCCAGGCGCTCGCGGGCCGGCCGCCGCGCTGCCAGCCCGCGACGTGGACCGGCGTCAGCTCGCCAGCGGAGACGAGCTCCTCGACCGCGGTCATCACAGCCTTGCGGTCGCGGATGCGCCAATAGTCGGCGAGATCGGCCGCCGTGGCCACGCCGTACGCGGCGGCTGCGCGGCGGACCAGTTCCCGGACGGCGTCGGCGCGGGGGACGGGCACACGCGCGGACTCGGGGATCACGTCGCCGGCAAGTCCATAGCGTCGCTCGAACCCGCGCCGACCGGCGATGGCGACCTCGCCGTAAAGCCACAGGTACTCCAGCGCGGTCTTCACGTCATCCCAGTCCCACCACGGTCCCCGTGACGATCTGCGGGCGTCACGCTCGATCTGCCCCGGACGAAGCGGACCACGGTCGGCGAGCTCGTTCCGGACCCAGGAGACGGTGTCGGCGTGGCGCCGCGTCCACCCGTCGGGGCCGTCGTGCTTTCGTCGCAGATCCTCCATCCGGAACGCGAACAGGCCCCAGTCGGCCGCAGGGATGAAAGCCGCCACATGCGCCCAGTACTCGGCGAACGTCGGCTTCGGCCGGAACAGGAGCCTGTCCAGCGCAGCGGTGTCGTACGAGCCCACGCGGGAGAACAGCGGCAGGTAGTGCGACCGGGCGAACACGTTGACCGAATCGATCTGGAGGGTGCCGAGGCGACGTATCGTCGTGGCGAGGGTCCGCGTGCCGGCGCGGCCGTCGGCGACCGGACGTGCGAAGCCCTGTGCCGCAAGTGCCACACGGCGCGCTTCGCCCGCACTCAGCGTCTCCCTCACGCGGTCAGCCTAACGTCACAGCCCGACACGGCCATCGGGGGAGGAGGCCTAGACTGGCCTGATGAGCGGTCCCGACGACACGTCCCGCGGCTCGTTCTTCTCCGCACTCCGCGACCGCACCCGCATCGTCTCGGGCGAGATGAGCGAGCAGGTGCCGCGCGGGCTACGCGTGACCGCCGAGTATGCGTGGCGGTTCCTGCTGATCGCCGCCGCGGCGGGAGTGCTCATCTGGCTCATCATCCAGTTGAAGCTCCTCGTGATCCCGATGATGGTCGCCATCCTCGTCACCGCACTGCTCTGGCCGTTCTTCTCCTGGATGATCCGTCATCGCTTCCCGCGGTGGATCGCCATCGTCCTGGCGTTACTGGGTACGTTCGCGGTGGTCGCCGGGCTGGTGTGGTTGGTCACCTGGCAGATCTCCCGTGAATGGCCCTCGGTGCAGGCGCGGACCGTCGAGGCGATCGCCGAGTTCCGCGAGTACCTCATCCGCGGTCCGCTCCATCTCACGGCGAATCAGATCGACGACCTCCTCAGTCAAGCCGGGAGCTTCTTGCAGCAGCAGGCGGAACTGCTGTGGTCCGGCGCCCTCGCGATCGGGACGACGCTCGGTCATGTGATCACCGGCGCCCTCCTCGCGGTCTTCATCCTCATCACGCTGCTCGCCGACGGGGCCGGGATCTGGCGTTGGACGACGAAACTCTTCCCGCAGCGCACCCGGGCAGCCGTCGACGGCGCGGCCAAAGCCGGCTGGGTCACCGTCATCAACTACGCGCGCACGCAGCTCCTGGTGGCCACGATCGACGCGATCGGCATCGGGCTCGGCGCCGCCCTCTTGGGTGTGCCGCTGGCCATCCCGATCGGCGTGCTGGTGTTCCTCGGGGCGTTCATCCCGTTCGTGGGCGCGGTCGTCACCGGGGCGCTGGCCGTCTTCCTCGCCCTGGTCTACAGCGGGCCCTGGATCGCCCTGTGGATGCTCGTGGTCGTCCTCGGCGTCCAGCAGCTCGAGGGGCACGTCCTGCAGCCGCTCCTCATGGGGTCGGCGGTCAAGGTGCATCCGCTCGCGGTCGTCCTCGTCGTCGCCGGCGGTGCCATGATCGCCGGTATCCCCGGTGCACTGTTCGCCGTCCCGCTGGCCGCCTTCGTCAACGTCGTCGCGGTGTACCTGAGCGAGCGCGCGTGGGAGACCGGGGCCGACCCCCGGGCGACCGCGGATCTGATCTGGACCACCGTCCCGAGAGCCAGGAGGACGCGCGCGTGAGCGCACCCACCATCGAAGACTTCGCCGACGCCGCACGGACCCTCGACGGCGTCATCGCACGCACCCCCGTCGACCGGTCGCAATTCCTCTCCGACCTCATGGGCGTTCCCGTGCACCTCAAACTGGAGAACCTGCAACGTACGGGCTCGTTCAAGATCCGCGGGGCGACGTATCGGCTGTCCCGCCTGAGCGAGAAAGAGCGCGAGCGCGGCGTGGTCGCCGCCTCCGCCGGCAACCACGCCCAGGGCGTCGCCCTCGCCGCACAGACGCTCGGGATCCCCGCGACCATCTTCATGCCCCTGGGCGTGCCCGTCCCCAAACTGCTCGCGACGCGCGGCTACGGTGCCGACGTGGTCCTCGAGGGCGCGACCGTCGAGACGCCGTTGCGGCTCGCAGCCGATCACGCCGAGCGCACCGGAGCGGTGCTGATCCACCCCTTCGACCACCGCGACGTCATCACCGGCCAGGGCACTCTCGGGATGGAGCTCTACGACGAGGTGCCTGACGTGGAGACGGTGGTGCTGGGCATCGGCGGCGGGGGGTTGCTGGCGGGCGTCGCGGCCGCGGTCAAGGCGCGCGCGGCCGCCGATGGGCGGCAGGTCCGGATCATCGGGGTGCAGGCCGAGAACTCAGCCGCCTACCCGTCCTCGATGGCTGCGGGCGAGCCCCTCGTGGTCGAGACCCGTCCCACGATCGCCGACGGCATCGCCGTGGCACGTCCCGGAGACCTCCCGTTCGAGATCATCCACGAGCTGGTCGATGAGGTCGTCACCGTCACGGAGGACGACATCGCGCGAGCGCTTCTGGTCCTGCTGGAGCGGGCGAAGCAGGTCGTCGAACCGGCTGGAGCGGTGGGTGTCGCGGCGATGCTGGCCGGCAAGATCACCGCCACCGGCCCGACCGTGACGGTGCTCTCGGGAGGCAACATCGACCCCCTCCTGCTGCAGCGGGTGGTCGCGCACGGCCTGGCCGCGTCCGGCCGCTACATGAGCCTGCGGATCCCGCTGCCCGACCGCCCCGGCCAGCTCGCCCGGGTCTCGGAGCTGCTCGCCCTGGCCGGCGCGAATGTCATCGAGGTGCTCCACACTCGCCACGGTCAGGGCCTGCAGATCTCCGAGGTCGTCCTGCAACTGAGCGTGGAGACCCGCGGGGAGGAGCACCGCGCGCACGTCATCGCGACCCTCGAGCAGGCCGGCTTCACCGCCACCGTGGTCTCGGACTGAGACGAGACGCGGGCCGCATCGCGGCGCGGATACACGCGCGGCGATACGGCCCGTTCAGCTCGCCTCCGGCGGAGGCGCGGGGTCACTGCCCGTCGTAGGTCTCGACCTTGACGATCTCGACGGCGATGTCGCGGCCGTTCGGTGCGGTATAGGAGACCTTCTCGCCCTCTTTGCGACCCAGGATCGCTTCGCCGAGAGGGGAGAGTTCGCTGTACACGTCGAGCTCGGTGCCACCGGCGATCTCGCGATTGCCGAGCAGGAAGGTCTCTTCACCGCCGGCGATGACCGCGGTGACCACAGTGCCGGGCTCGACGATGCCGTGGCTCTGGGGCGAGTCGCCGACCTTCGCGGACTTGAGCAGCGCCTGGAGGGTGCGGATGCGCGCCTCCTGCTTGCCCTGCTCATCCTTGGCCGCGTGGTACCCGCCGTTCTCCTTCAGATCGCCCTCCTCGCGCGCCGCTTCGATGCGCTTGGCGATCTCCTCCCGACCGGTGGTCGAGAGGTGTTCGAGCTCGGCGGTGAGCCGGTCGTGGGCCTCCTGCGTGAGGAACGTCACCTGGGCGTCACTGGACACGTCAATCTCCTTCGGTTCGGATCGGGCTGGGCACGAGAATCCGGTGCGGATAACCGAAACGCCCCGGGCATCGGCCGGGGCGTCAGTCGTCTGTGTCTCGACAGACTACGTCACCCAGCAGGTGTTGACAAAACCCGTTGTGGCCTCGGCCACGGTGGGGATGACCTCGCGGTACGCGGCGGTTCGACGATCTGAGGACGGGAACTCCACGATCTTCCACCCGACGACGCCGTGGTCGGTGTCGCGGGCCTCGAGTGCGCATGCGACGTCGCGCCCGGCCGGGGCGGTCATCTGGAAACTGAGGGCCACGGAGTGGTCGTCCACCACCTCGAAGGCGACCGTGTCGACGTCGACGTCGTCGAGCACGTTCCCCACCGCACCCCACGCGATCGCG
Source organism: Microbacterium xanthum (assembly GCF_034531355.1). NCBI lineage: Bacteria > Bacillati > Actinomycetota > Actinomycetes > Micrococcales > Microbacteriaceae > Microbacterium > Microbacterium xanthum. The sequence continues at coordinate 372,945 of NZ_JAWHUE010000003.1, read as the reverse complement.
CCGACGGCGAGCACCCCCAGGGTGATCGCGACGGCGGCGGTGAGGCGACGGCGCGGTGACGGCGTGCGCCCGTATCTGTCGTCGAGCTCGTCGGGGGTCGTCATGCGGTGGTGCTCCGGAAGATTAGGCTTGACGACAAGGCTATGCGCTCCGGCGCGGATCGAGGAAACATGCACGATGCGCTCGTCGCCCTGGCGACCGCGATGCCCATATCCGCAGAGGTCGTCGACCCGGATCTGGTGACGCCGGGTCCGTGGGGCTTCCTCGTGTTCGCCCTGCTCGGCGTCGTCGTGATCCTCCTCATCACCGACATGATGCGCCGGATTCGTCGGGGAAGGATCCGCGCGGACCTCGATGAGCAGCTGGATGCCGAGCAAGCCGCTGCGCGGGACGACTCGGCAGCCGCGTCGGGTGGGACGGGTGACGACGACGGCGACCCCGCCTCTCCTCACCCGCGGTGACGACGGCGCTCGTCAGCCGGCGTGGTAGGCGGGCTCCAGCGCGATCAGCAGGCACGCGGTCCAGTGGCAGAGGAACGCGAGCACGGTGCACACGTGGAAGATCTCGTGGAAGCCGAAGTGTCCCGGCCAGGGGTTGGGGCGCTTGAGGGCGTAGACGACCGCCCCGATCGTGTACAGCAGGCCTCCGATGATGACGAGGATCATCATCGCGGCGTTGGCCGCGAACAGGTCGACCATGTACATCACCGCCGCCCAGCCGAGGACCAGATACAGGGCGACGTAGAGCCAGCGGGGGGCGTCGATCCAGAAGACCCGGAACAGGATGCCGAGGATGGCGCCGCCCCACACCAGCGAGAGCAGCAGGACCGACTTTGACGTCGGGAGCGCCAGGACCGCGATCGGGGTGTAGGTGCCTGCGATCAGAAGCAGGATGTTGGCGTGGTCGATGCGCTTGAGCGTCGCGCGCATCTTCGGTTTCCAGGAGAAGCGGTGATACAGGGCGGAGTTGCCGAACAGCAGGAGGGATGTGGCCATGAACACCGCGGAGGACCACTTCGCGGGTGCACCCTGAGCGAGCGCGATGAGGACGATCCCGGCGGCGATCGCGACGGGGAACGTCCCCGCGTGGATCCAGCCGCGCCAGCTCGGCTTCAGCTCGGTCTGCGCGCTGACCGCCGAGGCTTCGAGCAGGGGGAGCTCGGGCATTTTGGCGCCCTGGTCGGACACGGTCGTGCGCTCGCGGCGGGACATGATCCGAGCGTACGCGCCGCCATATGCCTCCCGGGGCACGCGACGAAGACCCGGTCGTGCATGGCGGCGGCGGTAGGTTGGGGAGGTGACCGAGCTGAAGCAGGGCAGAGGGCCGCTCTACCGCCTCTACATCGGCCGACTGCGGCGCCGTCTCACCCCGGACACGGTGCCCCATCACGTCGCGATGATGATCGACGGCAATCGGCGGTGGGCGCGGCTGTCCGGGTTCGACTCCGCCGCGCACGGGCATCGGGCGGGCGCGGCCAAGATGCGGGAGTTCCTCCGATGGTGCGACGACATCGGCGTGAGAGTCGTCTCCCTGTACCTGCTCTCGAACGACAACCTCCGCAAGCGCGACTCCCAGGAGCTGTCGGATCTCGTCGAGATCATCGCCGAACTCGCCGAGGAGCTGTCCCACGAACGCGACTGGCGGGTTCAGCACGTGGGTCGGTCCGAGAATCTGCCCGGGGGGCTCGCGACGGTGCTCGCCGACGCGCAGCAGCGCACGTCCGGTCACAGCGGATTGCACGTGAACCTCGCGGTCGGGTACGGCGGTCGCGGTGAGATCGTCGACGCCGTCCGGAGCCTCATCGCCGCACATCACCGCCGTGGGGGATCATTGGAGGATCTCGCCGAGAGCCTGACCCCGGAACAGATCGGCGAGCACCTCTACACCGGCGGACAGCCCGACCCGGATCTGGTCATCCGAACATCGGGTGAGCAACGCCTGAGCGATTTCCTGTTGTGGCAGTCGGCGCACAGCGAGTTCTACTTCGTCGAGGCGCTGGGGCCGGATCTGCGCGAGGTCGACTTCCTTCGGGCGATGCGCGACTACGCCGAGCGTGACCGCCGCTACGGCGGCTGAGCGGTGTCACACCGGCGCCTCCGGGAATTCACCGACGCGTAACGAGTCGACCGCGTGTCGGGATGGCGTGTCGAGGGTCCGTGGTCGTAGCTTCAAGACATCGGGCAAGGCGCCTGATCGAGTCGGCCTCGAAGGATCGCGACTCGTGACCCACGGTCGACTCGAGATCCCGGGTTCGGGACCCGGAGCGGGGAGTGGGTTGTGACCACACGAGCACCACACAAGCAGCGCCGACAGGACGAAGGCCTCGCCGGACTCGGGGAGGCATCCCCGGACCGCCAGGATCAGGCGCTGCGCACCTACGTGCTGGACACCTCGGTTCTTCTCAGCGACCCGCGCGCGATCACGCGTTTCGCCGAGCACAATGTGGTCATCCCGGTGGTGGTGATCTCCGAGCTCGAGGGTAAACGCCATGATCCCGAGATCGGCTATTTCGCGCGGCAGGCGCTGCGTCTGCTCGACGATCTGCGCACCGAGCACGGCCGGTTGGACTTCCCGGTCCCGATCGGTGAAGGCGGAACCCTGCGCGTCGAACTCAACAACACCGACGCCTCCGTGCTTCCTTCCGGCATGCGGCTGGGGGACAACGATTCGCGCATCCTCGCTGTCGCGGCGCATCTCTCGCAGGACGGCGCCGAGGTGGTGGTCGTCTCCAAGGACATGCCCATGCGGGTCAAGGCGGCCTCGCTGGGCATCAGCGCGGAGGAATACCTCGCAGAGCAGGCCGTGGACTCGGGGTGGACGGGCATCGCATCAATCGACGTCTCGGGCGACGACATCAGCGACCTCTACGAGAGCGAGATCGCCGTCAGCGAGGACGTGGTCGGACTTCCCGTCAACACCGGCCTGATCATCCACTCCGAGCGTGGCTCGGCACTGGGACGCGTGACCGGCGACGGCTCGTACCGACTGGTGCGTGGCGATCGGGACATGTTCGGCCTTCACGGCCGCTCGGCCGAGCAGCGCATCGCGATCGACATCCTGCTCGATCCGGAGATCGGAATCGTCTCGCTCGGCGGGCGGGCGGGAACCGGCAAGTCGGCCCTGGCCCTGTGCGCCGGTCTGGAGTCCGTGCTCGAGCGCCAGCAGCAGAAGAAGATCATCGTCTTCCGGCCTCTCTACGCGGTCGGCGGGCAGGAGCTCGGGTACCTTCCCGGTGACCAGGGCGAGAAGATGAACCCGTGGGGGCAGGCCGTCTTCGACACTCTCGGCTCCATCGTCTCGGGCAACGTCTTCGACGAGGTCGTCGAGCGTGGCCTGTTGGAGGTGCTCCCGTTGACGCACATCCGAGGGCGGTCCCTTCACGATGCCTTCGTGATCGTGGATGAGGCGCAGTCGCTCGAGCGCAACGTCTTGCTGACCGTGCTCAGCCGGATCGGTCAGAACTCCCGGGTCGTGCTCACCCACGATGTCGGACAGCGCGACAACCTGCGCGTCGGTCGGCACGACGGCGTCGCCTCCGTGATCGAGACGCTGAAGGGCCACGACCTGTTCGCCCACGTCACGCTGACCAGGTCCGAGCGCTCGGCCATCGCCGCCCTGGTGACGGAACTGTTGGAGGCGGGCGAGTTGTCCTGACAGCTACTCCCAGCGGTAGCCGGCGCCGCGTACCGTCACGATGTGGTGGGCGCCGAGCTTGCCGCGCAGATACCGCACGTACACGTCGACGACGTTGGAGCCGGGGTCGAAGTCCAGACCCCACACGTGACTGAGGAGGTGCTCCCGACTGAGGACGTGCCCGGGGCTGCGGAGGAACTGCTCGGCGAGGGCGAATTCGCGCGCGGAGAGCTCGACGTCCCGTCCGTCGACGGTGGCGCGGCGCCCGAGAATGTCGAGCGTCACGTCGCCGTGCGAGACCGAGGTCCCCGCGGGCGCGGCGTGCTCCCGCAGTCGTGACCGGATGCGGGCGAGCAGCTCGTCGAACGTGAAGGGTTTCGCGACGTAGTCATTGGCGCCCGCGTCCAGCCCGTCGACCGTGTCGCGCGTGCTGGACCGTGCCGTGAGCATGATCACCGGGACGGTCGAGCCGTGGCCGCGAAGACGTCGCAGCACCTCGAAGCCGTCCATCGTGGGCAGCCCGACATCGAGCAGGACCAGCGCGACGTCGTCGTCGAGAGCGCGCGAGAGCCCGTCTGCGCCGTCCTCGACCACGGCTGTGGCGTAGCCCGCCGCCTCCAGGCCGCGCCTCACGAACGAAGCGATGCGCGCCTCGTCTTCGATGATGAGGATCAGGGTCACGATGTGGCCTCTCTTTGCAGGATGTCTCCGGCGCGCACCGGGGCGGGCAGCTCGGAGGCGGGGGAGGGCAGGTGGATGGTGAAGGTCGCCCCGCCCCCGGAGGTATCGGTCACGAGGCAGTGGCCCCCGTGGCCCTTGGCGATCGCGTCGACGATCGCCAGGCCCAGTCCCGAGCCTCCCACGGCGCGGGCTCCGTGCGCTCGATCGAAGCGCCGGAAGATCCGATGGCGTTGCGCGCGGGGGATCCCCGGCCCGTGATCGCGCACCCAGAGGCGAGCACCCGAGGGCTCCAGGGTGCTGCCGATCTCGATCGGAGTGCCCTCGGGGGTGTACTTGGCGGCGTTGTCAGCCAGCTGCAACCAGGCCTGGAGCAGGCGATCCTCGTCGCCGACGACCTTGCCCCGCGCGGTGTGCTCGATGCGCCAGGGGTGACCGGGGATGACGGCGACGAGTTCACCGATGCGCGCGGTCAGGACCGCGAGGCTGATCGGCTTCATGGCGAAGTCGTCCCCCTCGACGGTCGCGAGCAGATCGATGTCGCTGACCAGGCGTGTCATCCGATCGAGCTCCGCCATGCCGATGTCGCGCGTGGCGGCGACATCGGCAGGGTCGTCGGGGTTCATCATCTCCAGATGGCCACGGACGATCGTGATCGGGGTCTTCAGCTCGTGTCGGACATCGTCGAGGAGCTGCCGTTGAACATCCACCGAGCCCTCCAACCGATCGAGCATCTCGTTCACCGTCCGCGTCATATCGGAGATATCGTCGTTGCCCTGCGGGTTCAGGCGAGGGGAGAGGTCGGCCAGTGTGATGGTGCCTGCCGCGTCGCGCAGGTGACGGATGGGGGAGAGGAGGCGGCCTGCCACGAACCAGGCGACGAATCCGATCGCCACGACGACCGCGACGGCCACGATCCCGAACGTGATCATCGAGGCGATCACCGGCTGCAACTCCGCATCCAGGTCCACCGCCCGGACGTAGACACCCGAGGCCGGGTCGTCCTCGAGCTCGACCGGGATGGCGATGTAGCGCAGGGTGCCCCGTTCGGTGGAGACCGTCCCCAGAACGGTGCGTCCGGATTCTTCGACGTCGGTCAGGACGGCCTCGACGAGCGCGCTGTCGTCGGCGATGTCGAATCCCGACAGCGTGGTGGGTCGAAACTGCACCTCGCCGTCGACGATCGCCGCCGAGCCCTCGTTGCGCGCGGGAACGAGCCGTGCGACGGCCGTCTGCAGGTACTCCTCCACGGAGGCGAAGTCCTCCAGCAGCAGGTCATCGCCGGATCCGGTGTCATCCACGGACGGACCACCGCCGAGGGCCTCGTCGGTGGTCACCGCGACGGTGCGAAGTTGTTCCACCTGCGTGCGGAGACGCTCGTCGACGGCGCTCAGCGTCCGCTCCCGCTGTGCGAGGAAGGTGACGCCGCCCACCACGACGAGACCGACCGCCGCAACGGTGACGATCGCGCCGAGGATGCGTGCCCGCGCCGAGAGCGGACGTGAGAGGGAGGGCATGCCCCGATTATCGCGCCGAGGGGACTCGGCGGTCACGATCAGCCGGGATGGGTCATCGAGAGAAGATCGAGCTTCTCGTCAAGCTGCTCGATCGAGATGTCGCCCCGCTCGACGTAGCCCAGCGCGATCACGGCTTCGCGCACCGTCACGCCCTCCGCGACCGAGTGCTTGGCGATCTTGGCGGCAGCCTCGTAGCCGATGAGCTTGTTCAGCGGGGTCACGATCGACGGGGACATCCCGGCGAACGCCGCGGCACGCTCCTCGTTGGCCGTCAACCCGTCGATCGTCTTGTCGGCGAGCAGTCGGCTGGCATTGGCCAGGAGCGAGATCGAGTCGAGAAGCGCGGTGCCCATGACGGGGATCGCCACGTTGAGCTCGAACGATCCGCTCGCACCCGCCCACGCGATGGTCGCGTCGTTTCCGATGACCCGCGCGCACACCATGAGGGTCGCCTCGGGGACGACCGGATTCACCTTGCCCGGCATGATCGACGAACCCGGCTGCAGGTCCGGGATGTGCAGTTCGCCGAGGCCGGTGTTGGGTCCCGACCCCATCCACCGCAGATCGTTGTTGATCTTCGTCAGGGATACGGCCACGGTGCGCAGCGCGCCGGAGGCCTCGACCAGCGCGTCCCGGGCGCCCTGGGCCTCGAAGTGATCCTTCGCCTCGGTGATGGGCAGTTCGGTGTCGGCGACGATGAGCTCGAGCACCTTCTGCGGGAACCCGAGCGGCGTGTTGATGCCCGTGCCGGTCGCCGTGCCACCCAATGGGACCTCCGCGACGCGCGGGATGACGGCCTGCACCCGCTCGATCCCGAGACGGATCTGGCGTGCATAGCCGCCGAACTCCTGTCCGAGAGTGACCGGCGTCGCATCCATGAGATGTGTACGGCCGGACTTCACGACGTCCTTCCACTCCTCGGCCTTGGCCTCGAGGGCGACGGCGAGATGGTCGAGACCTGGGATGAGGTCGTCGATGATCTCCTGCGTCGCGGCGATGTGGACCGAGGTCGGAAAGACGTCGTTCGAGGACTGCGAGGCGTTGACATGGTCGTTGGGGTGCACCGGCGAACCGAGCGAGCGGGTCGCGAGGGTGGCGAGCACCTCGTTCATGTTCATGTTGGTGCTCGTGCCACTACCGGTCTGATAGACGTCGATCGGGAACTGATCGATGTGGGCTCCGGCGATGATCTCGTCCGCCGCGCCGGCGATGGCATCGGCGATGGCGTCGTCGAGGGTGCCGAGCGACTTGTTCGCCAGGGCGGCGGCCTTCTTGATGCGTGCGAGGGCGACGATCTGTGCCGGCTCGAGCGGGTCTCCCGAGATCGGGAAGTTCTCCACGGCGCGCTGGGTCTGCGCGGCGTAGAGGGCGTTCTTGGGCACGCGCACCTCGCCCATGGTGTCGTGCTCGATGCGGTACTCGGTGTCGGTCACGTCGTCGTTCCTCCCGTTGCTGTTCAGGCGCCTTCGACGCCCACGATGGTGTCGGGCACGGCCGTGCCCTCGGACAAGCGGTAATTCGCGCTGACCACGCCGACCTTGCCGGCCGCGACAGCGTCACTGATCAGCTCACTCGAGTGGAGCAGCTCTCCGACGGTCGCCCGGAGGTGCTCGCGGCCGACGGCTTCGGGATCGAGCGGAGCGCCGGGACGGGACTGCTGCAGACGACGCGCGGCGGGGACGATCGGCGCGACCTGGCGCCAGATGCGCGGGGGGAGGGGAGCGGCGTCGGCGGCCGTGCTGTCCATGGCCGCCTTCACCGCGCCGCACGCGTCGTGTCCGAGCACGACGATCAGCGGGACCTCCAGAACGGCCACGGCGTACTCGAGGCTGCCCACGACCGAGTCGGAGATGACCTGTCCGGCGTTGCGAACGACGAAGAGGTCGCCCAGTCCCTGATCGAAGATGATCTCCGCGGAGAGCCGGGAGTCGGAACACCCGAACAGGGCCGCGACCGGCTTCTGCGCGGCGGCGAGCTCGTTGCGCCGCTCGACGTCCTGTCGCGGGTGCTGCGGCTCGCCCGCGACGAACCGTCGGTTTCCCGCGGCCATCTCATGCCATGCCTGTGTGGGAGTGGGTGCACTCACGATTCCTCCTGAAGCTCGCGGATCTGATCGGCGACCGATGCGGCAGCCTGGCGGAGGCTCGCCTCGTCACTGTCGCCGTAGATCAGCACGACGTCCGGTCCCGCCTGGGCCGCCAGGCCCTGGGTGATGTTGCCCGTCTCGCCGGCGCCGGATACGTCGTAGCGATCCCAGGTGATGCCGTCGATGGTCTCGGTTCCCTCGATCTCGGCTCCTCGCAGCACTCGCGAGGCCCACGCGTCGTCGGCGTCGAAGCCCTGCTCGACGCGGAGGTATCCCCGTCCGGATTCGGGCACGTACACGATCGTCCACGCCCGAACCGCGTCCTCGGCGTCGACCAGTGCACTGTTGACCCGCCACGTGTCCGGCAGATCGGGGACGATCAGGTCTGCGTCGTCGCCGGACTCGACCTTCGCGGCCGTCTCAGCGACATCGACGTCGGTGGCGGGAAGGTCGCCCCGGGGGACGGCGAGGATGATCACCGCCACGATGCCGAGGGTCACGAGCAACGCCACGACGAGGTTTCTGACCGTCTTGCTCGACCGGTATGCGGCCGAGGACGCAGCCTTGCGTTCTGCGGTCTCGCCGGGGGTCTCGGGTCGGCCGAGCTCGGCGACGACCCGAGGCGGGCGGGCCATCACGAGGCGTCGCCCGAGGTGTCGTCGGAGGCATCGGCGCGAGCGGCGTCGAGACGGCGCTTGGCACCGAGCAGCCACTGCTCGCACCGCTCCGCCAGCGCTTCTCCGCGTTCCCAGAGCCGCAGCGACTCCTCGAGCGTCGGCGCACCCTGCTCGAGCTGCGCGACCACGCTCACGAGCTCGTCGCGCGCGTCTTCGAACGACAGATCCGCGACGTCGGCGGCGGGTCCGGTCGTGTCGGTCATGAGTCCATCCTAAGCGCGGGCGTGGGGTGTTCCATCGGGTCTTCGTCGACGAGGGCGGGCCTCGCCGAAACCCTCGACGGGCCCTCCGACCGCGCTGCGAACGACCCGGATCCCACCGTGATCGACACCGCGGTGCCGGCGGGCGCCTGCGTGGCGGCCCGGACGATCGACCCGTCGTCGAGGTGGGCGATCGCGTATCCCCGCGCGAGCGTGGATTCGGGCGAGAGCGCGCGCAGCGACGCCCGCAGCTCCGCTGCGCGGCGGCGCTGGGCGTCGAGGCGGCGCTCGATCGTCTCGCGGCCGCGCGACACCTGGACCCACAGATGATGGGAGTGGGTGTCCAGCATGCTCTCCGGGGCGCGCAGGACCGGGCGTGAGCGCAGATGCTCCAGCTGGCTGATGTCATGCGAGACGCGCTGCGTGAGGCGGCCGGTCAGCCGCGCGCGCAACTGGGACACCACGGCTCGCTGCTCGGCGACATCGGGAACGATCCGCTTGGCCGCGTCGGTCGGAGTGGATGCGCGCAGGTCGGCGACGTCGTCGAGCAATGGTCTGTCGTTCTCGTGTCCGATCGCGCTGACGATCGGTGTGCGGGCCTCGGCCACGGCGCGCAGAAGCCGCTCGTCACTGAATCCGAGCAGGGTCTGCGGGTCCCCTCCGCCTCGGGCGATCACGATGACATCGACCTCGGGGTCGGCATCCAGGGCCCGGAGTGCCGCGATGGTCTCCGGGACGCATCGGTCGCCCTGCACCGCGGCGTGCCGGGTGCGGAACCGCACCTGAGGCCAGCGCAACTCGGCATTGCGGTGAACGTCCTTCTCGGCGTCGGAGCGTTCGCCCGTGATCAGTCCGATCATGTGCGGGAGGAACGGGAGAGCGCGCTTGCGCTCCGCGTCGAACAGGCCCTCGGTGCGCAGCTGGGCGCGCAGTCGCTCGATCCGTTCCAGCTGCTCTCCGAGGCCCACCTGGCGCAGTGAGGAGACGCCGAAGCTGAAGTCGCCGGTCCGTGAGTAGTAGTCGGCCTTGACGCAGGCGACCACGTGGTCTCCGACGGCGAACTCACCGCGCATCCGCTGTCGTACCGACGACCACAGGCGCACCGACACGGTCGAATCGGTCGTGAGGTCCTTGATGCGGCCGTACACGTTGCCGCCTCGCACGTTCCAACTGGTGATCTCGCCTTCGACCCACACCGAGCCCCAGCGCTCGATGAAACCCCGGATGGTGTCGTTCAGCCGCCCGACCGATGTCGGCGCGGACGACGTGGAGTCACGCGGCGCGACCGCGTCAGGAGGAGGCGCCTGCCCGGGGGTGGGCTCGGCCTCGAAGGAGGTCATCCGGTCCTTTCTTGGCGCTGGGCGCCCGTTCAGGCCGCGACCGTAGAATCGAGGGGTGATCACGTCCGCGCCCGCTGTGGCTGTCAGCCTGCCGGTTCCGCGCGTGCCCGGGCGGCGAGACCGGCTTCAGGATATCGCGGTGGTCGGACGCAAGCGGGTGCTGCTGGCGGCGCCCCGTGGATACTGCGCGGGTGTGGATCGTGCCGTGGTCGCGGTCGAGAAGGCGTTGGAGCGCTACGGCGCGCCGGTCTACGTGCGCAAGGAGATCGTCCACAACAAGCACGTCGTCCGCGAGCTCGAGCAGCGCGGTGCGGTCTTCGTCGACGAGGTCGACATGGTGCCGTCGGGCGCACACGTCGTCTTCAGCGCCCACGGTGTCTCACCGGCCGTCGTCGCCGGGGCCGCCGATCGCGGTCTGCAGGCGATCGATGCCACGTGCCCGCTCGTGACGAAGGTCCACCGAGAGGCGGTGCGCTTCGCGCGGGACGACTACCGGATCCTCCTCATCGGCCACGAGGGGCACGAGGAAGTGGAAGGGACCGCGGGGGAGGCCCCCGAACACGTCACCCTGGTGACCTCCCCCGAACACGCCGACACGGTCGAGGTCTCCGACCCGTCGAAGCTCGTGTGGCTGTCGCAGACGACGCTGTCGGTGGACGAGACGATGGAGACGGTGCGTCGCCTGCGTGAACGCTTCCCGCAGCTGCAGGATCCGCCCTCGGACGACATCTGCTACGCGACCCAGAACCGGCAGGTCGCGATCAAGAAGGTGGCCCGGGACGCCGACCTGGTGATCGTGGTGGGTTCGGCCAATTCGTCCAACTCGGTGCGATTGGTCGAGGTCGCCCTCGAGTACGGTGCGACGGCCGCCCACCGGATCGACTACGCGGACGAGATCCGTCAGGAGTGGCTCGACGGCGTTGAGACGATCGGGGTCACCAGTGGCGCCTCGGTGCCCGAGGTGCTGGTCGAAGAGGTCCTCGCCGACCTCGCCCATGCCGGCTACGGGGAGGTCGAAGAGGTGCGCACCGCGGAGGAGGACCTCATCTTCTCGCTGCCGAAGGAACTGCGCGGCGATTCCGGCCCGCGCGGAGGCCGCGCGCCCGGACGGAGCGAGGCATGAGTCAACCCGACCAGGGCGGTGCTCGCCCGAGACCGCAGTTCGGCGAGTACGCCACGGCGGAGGAGCAGCGACGTCGCATCCAGCAGCCCGACGCCACATGGGCGCTCGAGAGCGGCCGACAGGCCGTCGCCGAGCCGGCGCCGATGGCCGACGCGCCACCGCCCGGCCCGCCGACACCGGAAGCCGAGGACGACCCCGCCCGGAGCGAGCAGACGCGTCGACGTCGTTTCGTCGACCGTGTCATCACGATGGGTTTGCTCGTCTACGGCCTGATCAACGTCGTGTCGAGCATCCCCCTGTTCACCGACTACGGGGCCTATGCCGAGACGCTGTTCGACATGATGGGCATCGACGCGGCCCTCAGCGATCCCGAGGGGGCGCGGATCTGGGGTCTTGCAGCCGCGATCGTGCTCGGGCTCGGGTGGTTGCTGACGGCGGTGACATCCTGGGCGAGCCTCAGGCGTGGCCGCGCGAGCTGGTGGATCCCGCTGGTCGGGGCACTCGTCTTCTCCTTCGCCAGCGGCATCCTGCTGACCGTGCCGCTGTTTCAAGACCCGGCGGTGTGGGACGTGCTCGTCTCCGGCGCGAGCGGCTGAACCCGCGCTTCCCACTCCGCGCCCGTCGATGGTCTCCCGCCCGCCGGCACCAACTCAGGCTGCGTGCGGAATCCGCAGCGCCGTGGGCCTCTCTCGGCCTGCTTGGCCTGAGTTCGTGCATGGCGAGGCCGATAGACAAAGACGGATGCCCCGCGCCCTTCCGGGCGCGGGGCATCCGTCGAGCGGCGTCAGGCGCCGAGGCTCTTGCCGTGCGAACCCAGCTGGCGGGTCGCCTCCACGACACGGGCGGCCATCGCGGTCTCGGCGACCTTGCCCCATGCGCGCGGGTCGTACTGCTTCTTGTTGCCGACCTCGCCGTCGACCTTCAGGACTCCCTCGTAGTTGGAGAGCATGTAGCCGGCGACCGAGCGGGTGAAGGCGTACTGCGTGTCGGTGTCGATGTTCATCTTGACGACACCGTTGGCCACGGCCAGGGCGATCTCCTCATCGGTGGATCCGCTGCCGCCGTGGAACACCAGGTCCAGCGGCTTCGCGCCGGTGCCGAACGCGGCGGCGATGCCCTCCTGGATCTCACCGAGCAGCTCGGGACGAAGCTTGACGTTGCCCGGCTTGTACACACCGTGCACGTTGCCGAAGGTCAGCGCCGAGATGTAGCGGCCCTTCTCGCCGAGCCCGAGCGTCTCGACGGCCTTCGTGACGTCCGCGACGGTCGTGTAGAGCGCATCGTTCGAGCCCTCGTGCTTCACACCGTCTTCCTCACCGCCGACGACACCGATCTCGACCTCGAGGATCGAGTTGATGTTCTTCATGCGGGGAAGCAGCTCGGCAGCGATCTCGATGTTCTCGTCGAGCGGCACGGCCGAGCCGTCCCACATGTGCGACTGGAAGATCGGGTCTCCGCCGGCCTTGACCTGCTCTTTCGACGCCTCGAGGAGGGGCAGCACGAAGGAGGGCAGCGCATCCTTGGGGCAGTGGTCGGTGTGCAGTGCGACGGTGATCGGGTAGCTCTTGGCGACCTCGGTGACGTAGCGGGCGAACGCCAGAGCGCCCGCGGCGCGATTCTTCACGGTGTGGCCGGCGAAGTAGTCGGCGCCGCCCGTGGTGACCTGGATGATGCCGTCCGAGCCTGCCTCGGTGAGGCCCTGCAGCACGGCGTTGATGGTCTGCGAACTCGAGACGTTGATCGCGGGATACGCGAACCCGCCCGCCTTCGCGCGGTCCAGCATGTCGGCGTACTGATCGGGAGTGGCGACGGGCATGAGTGCTCCTTCGTGACGGGGTCGACGCTTCGAGTGTAACGATGACGGCGGTCGCTGCTCGGCGGCGTGTGGTGGTGGACCGCGTCAAGATCTCGGCCTGCCCTCGAGATCGGACTCCGGATTTCGGCGCTCGCGAAAGAACGGGGAATCCTTCGCCTCCATCGGTCGTGATTTCCGCCATTCTTCATGAGCGCCCTGGGTAGGGTCGAGCCATGGTGAGTCTTACCGGCGACATGAGCCCCCTCCACCCCGATCGCAACCTCGCTCTCGAGCTCGTGCGAGCTACCGAGGCGGCGTCGATCCGCGCCGTGCCGTTCATCGGCCGCGGGCGCAAAGAGGATGCCGACGGCGCGGCCGTCGACGCGATGCGGGCGTTTCTGACGACGGTGAATTTCGACGGCACGATCGTGATCGGCGAGGGGGAGAAGGACAACGCTCCGATGCTGTTCAACGGCGAGCGGGTCGGGAACGGTCGTGGTCCGCAATGCGACGTCGCGGTCGATCCGATCGACGGAACGTCCTTGACCGCGGCCGGGCGCAACAACGCGCTTTCGGTGATCGCGGTCGCCGACCGGGGCTCGATGCTCGATGCGTCGAGCGTGTTCTACATGGACAAGCTCGTGACCGGCCCGGCCGGCGTGGGGGTCGTCGACATCCGGCTGCCGATCGGGGAGAACATCCGACTGTTGGCCGAAGCCCTCGGGAAGCCTGTCGACGAGATGGTGGTCTCGGTGCTCCACCGGCCCCGCCACGAGAAGCTGATCGAGGAGATCCGGCAGGCGGGGGCTGGTACGCGTCTGATGAGCGACGGCGACGTGGCGGGCGGCATCAACGCCGCGCGGCACAACGCACGCACCGACATGTGCGTCGGCGTCGGGGGAAGCCCGGAGGGTATCGTCACGGCGTGCGCGATCAAGGCGCTCGGCGGCCACATCCAGGGCCGCCTCTGGCCGCGGGACGACGACGAGAAGCAGAAGGGCGCCGATGCCGGTCTGAAGACGGACGGTCACGTCTACGAGGCCGACGACATGGTCAGGGGCAAGAACACGATCTTCGTGGCCACCGGTGTCACCGATGGGCAGCTCGTGGCCGGCGTGCGACGCGAGGGCGGGTACGTCTACACCGAGAGCGTCGTCCTGCGCGGTGCATCGGGAACGCTCCGTCGAATCTCTTCCGAACACCTGACCTCGAAGTGGCTGTGACGATCGGAGGGTGCTGAGTCGGCGGGAGTCGAGATCGTGATCGGTATGTGACCGGCCTCCCAGCATCGCTGTGGGACACTGGAGCCGTCCGTCAGCGGAGACGCCGAACCTTCAACCCAGCGAGGGAGATCTCGATGTCCGCCACCAGCGGCACCACCACGCAGACCGGCGCGCAGGCCGTCGTCGCAGATGCGACCGACCCGGCGCGCCGCCCCGACGTACTCTTCCGGGTCCGTCGCGAGGAGGGGCAGCAGCCGTCCGCGTGGTGGATGATCGGGGCTTTCATCGGTGTCTCGGCAGCCGTCATCGTGCTGCTCAGCTTCGTTCCCGGCGGGGCCTGACCTACCGCGCCACCTCGTCGCTGCGTTCAGGCCACGGCTCGTCCCGCGCCGCCTCCTCGCCGACGGGATCATCCAGTCGTCGGCGCACGGCATCCAGGTCGGCACCGGATGGGGGAAGAAGCTCCTCGGCGGTGACGCGACGTGGCCCGTTCTCGATGAGAGCCGGCGCGGTCGCCGCGTCGAGCTTGGTCTCATCGATTCCCGGGAACCGTCGGGCGGTGACGAGGACGCGCGATTCCAGCGATCCGATCAGTCCGTTGTAACTGTCGATGGTGCGCTCGATCGCGCGCCGGAGATCGTCGGCGTGGCCGGAGAGCGTCGACAGTCGTGCGTAGAGCTCGTTGCCGAGATCGAACAGACGGCGTGCATCTTCGGACACGTTCTGCTGCGTCCACGTGAACGCAACCGTCTTCAACACGGCCCAGAGGTTCACCGGCGAGGCCAGTGCCACGCGCCGGCCGAACGCGTACTCCAGCAGGGTCGGGTCTGTCTCCAGCGCCGCGGCGAGCAGGGCCTCGCTCGGGATGAAGCACACCACGAACTCCGGGCTGGATGTCAGTCCCGCCCAGTACTGCTTCTTCGCAAGGGCATCGACGTGTGCACGCACCGCCTTCACGTGAGCGCGGAGGAGCGTCCCGCGCCGCGCGGCTTCCTCTCCGACCGCGGTGAGCGGTATCGAGCTGGCCTCGAGGTACGCGTCGAGCGGGACCTTCGCATCGACGGCGATCGCCTTGTCTCCGGGGAGTCGAACCACCATGTCCGGCCGCCCCGCCCCCGCGTCTGAGCGGATCGACTCCTGGAGGTCGAAGTCCACGTACCGCGTGAGGCCGGCCGCCTCGACGACACGTCGCAGCTGCGTCTCGCCCCATACGCCCCGTGTGCTGCCGGAGCGCAGCGCTCCGGCGAGTGCTTCGGTTGTGGCGCGCAGCTGCTCATCGGATTGCTGTGAGCGGCGCAGTTGCTCGGCGAGCGACCCGAATTGGTGGTGCCGGTCCCTCTCGAGCTCGTCGACCTTCGCCTGCATCGTCTGCAGCGTCTCGCTCACCGGTGCCAGGGCGCGGAGCACCGCCTGCTCACGCCGGTCGCGTTCTTCTCGTGCGGCCTGATCGGATCTCGCCTGCGCCGTCAGATCGCGGTACAGCGTTCGCTGGTGGTCCAGCTCGGATGCGAGGCCGGCCTTCGCGGCCTCGCCGGCGGCGACCTTGGATCGCAGCTCGGTTAGCTCTGGGTGCGCGCGGGCGGCGCCGCGTGCCGTGCCCGCCGCCCACCCGAGCAGGAGTCCGGCGGCCAGCGCCGCGAGAGCGAGAAGAGGGGGGAGCAGCACGTCCATGTCGTCACTCTGCCGCACCCCTCCGACACGAACGGTCGGCACGCTGATGTGACGGCGTGTGACGGACGATGACCGCTCGTGTCGGGTGACGGTGCACGCCGCCGCCGGCACCCGTACGGTCTCCCCATGACTCTCCTCACCGACGCAGCCCGTCCCGCACCCGTCGACGCCGACGACCGAAGCGCCCGTCTCGTCGGGGCGGGCACGGCCTGGAACGACCGCATCGACGCCGACCGTGCCGCCGCGCACCTGACCTACCGTGTGCACGGCACCGGCGAGGGTGCCGTGGCCACGCGGATCAGCGCCGGGCGACACGACTTCTTCGTCGACGAACCCGCGGCTCTTGCCGGCGACGACGTCGCAGCCAGCCCGGTCGAGTACGCTCTGGGCGCCCTGATCTCGTGTCAGGTGGTGGTGTATCGCCTGTACGCGAACGCGCTCGGAATCCCCTTCGACGACATTTCGATCACCGCGACGGGGCGACTCGACGCGGCGCGGCTGTTCGGCAAGGACGACCAGGTGCGTGCGGGGTTCCAGTCGATCGAGCTCGACGTGCGTGTCAGCGGCACGGAGACACAGGAACGGTACGACCATCTGGCGTCGGTCGTCGACGCGCATTGCCCGGTCTTGGACCTCTTCTCCAACCCGACCCCGGTGACCTCGACGGTCTCGAGGGTCTGACAGACGGTCGTCGCGGTCTGTTCGGGGGATCAGGCTGCGACGACGGCGGCCTCTCGGGTCGCCGGACTCGCCGAGGCGGCCACGATCTGCGATACCCGCACGCCGGTCGCCTCGGCGAGTCCCTCGATGTCGTCGCTGCCGGTGCGACGTGCCGCATCGATCATGACGTGTGCGCAGGCCAAGGCGTCAGCCGTTGCGTCGTGGTGCAGGAAGTCGGCGAACCCGGCTTCGGCCGCGACGGACGGCAGACGGTAGGAATCGAGCGTGTAGACCCGGCGCGCCACATGCAGACTGCATGCATAGCGGTAGGGGGGACAGGCATCCCCGGTCGCTTCGCAGGCGCGCTTGATGACCGCCATGTCGAAACCGGCGTTGTGGGCGACGAGCACGTCGTCGCCGACGAAGGCGGCGATATCGGCGAGCTGGGCGCTCCAGGAGAGGGCGCCGGCGACGTCACCTGCGGTGATCCCGTGGATGCGGGTGTTCACCTCGAAGAAGGCGTCGTGACCGGCGGGTGGCCTGATCAGCCAGCCGGTCGCGGCGACGATCTCGCCGGCGCGCACCCGCACCAGCCCCACGGCACAGGCCGACGCGCTGCTCGAATTCGCCGTTTCGAAGTCGATCGCGGTGAAATCCAGTGCCACGACCTCAGGATCTCCCGTGCGCGCCGTGCGTGCGGGCAGGCGCGCCGCCGTAGACTGGACTCCCGTGGCTCTCACCATCGGAATCGTCGGACTCCCGAACGTCGGCAAGTCGACTCTCTTCAACGCGCTGACCAAGAACCAGGTGCTCGCGGCGAACTACCCGTTCGCCACGATCGAGCCCAACGTCGGGGTGGTGAATCTGCCCGATCCGCGTCTGGACCGCCTCGCCGAGATCTTCAAGAGCGAGCGCATCCTGCCTGCGACGGTCTCGTTCGTGGACATTGCCGGGATCGTGCGCGGAGCGAGCGAGGGAGAGGGGCTGGGCAATCAGTTCCTCGCGAACATCCGCGAAGCGGATGCGATCGCCCAGGTCGTCCGCGGCTTCGCCGACGACGACGTCGTCCACGTCGACGGTGAGGTGAATCCGGCCAGCGACATGGAGACGATCAACGCCGAACTCCAGCTCGCCGATCTTCAGACCCTCGAGAAGGCGATCCCGCGCTTCGAGAAGGAGGTCAAGGGGAAGAAGACGGACCCGGCGGTCCTCGCCGCCGCGGTGGCGGCGAAGGAGGCGCTGGATGCCGGCGCGCTTCTTTCGGGATCGGGTCTCGATCTCGCCCCCATCGGGGAGCTGGGTCTGCTGACCTCGAAGCCCTTCATCTTCGTCTTCAACGTCGACGAGGGTGTGCTGACCGACGATGTCCGCAAGGCCGAGCTGGCGGCCCTGGTCGCCCCCGCGCAGGCGGTGTTCCTCGACGCGAAGATCGAGTCCGAACTCATCGAGTTGGACGCGGAGGACGCGGCGGAGATGCTCGCCGCGACCGGCCAGGAGGAGTCCGGACTCGATCAGCTCGCGCGCATCGGGTTCGACACGTTGGGACTGCAGACGTATCTGACGGCGGGCCCGAAGGAGGCGCGCGCCTGGACGATCCCCCAGGGTGCCAAGGCCCCGCAGGCGGCGGGCGTCATCCACACCGACTTCGAAAAGGGCTTCATCAAGGCCGAGGTCATCTCCTTCGACGACCTCGTCGAGTGCGGGTCGGTCCTCGAAGCGCGTTCGCGCGGCAAGGCCCGCCTCGAGGGCAAGGAGTACGTCATGCAGGACGGCGACGTGGTGGAGTTCCGCTTCAACAACTGAGTCAGGCACGCCGGCCGAACGCGCGTCGTCGCGGTGCGGGCGGGACGATCGAAGCGAAGGATCCGACCTCTGTGAGGGGTGCGTCGGCGACGTCTCCGGCGCGGCCGACGACGCCGGTCCGAATGCCGTGGCAGGCCGCGCCGGTGATCGATCAGTGAGCTTCCTCGTGGCGGCACGAGGTCTTCTCAAAGCATAGATAGTGGTCTATGCTTTGAGAAGACCATTCACCGACACCCGAGGAGTCTCCATGGCCGACAAGCTGACCGTCCTGTTCGTCTGCGTCCACAACGCCGGCCGGTCGCAGATGGCCGCCGGCTATCTGCGCGAGCTGGGTGCCGGGCGCATCGAGGTGCTCTCGGCGGGGTCAGCACCCAAGGACCAGATCAACCCGGTGGCCGTCGAGGCGATGGCCGAGGAGGGTATCGACATCGCCGAGAACACCCCCAAGGTCCTCACCGTCGAGGCGGTCAAGGAGTCGGATGTCGTCATCACGATGGGCTGCGGTGACGCGTGCCCCATCTTCCCCGGCAAGCGCTACGAGGACTGGGAACTCGACGATCCGGCCGGCCAGGGCATCGAGTCGGTGCGGCCCATCCGGGACGAGATCCGCACCCGCGTCGAAGCGCTGATCGCCGACCTGCTCGAGGATGCAGAAGAGGGCGCGGCGTGAGCGGCGTCCACGGCCAAGACGCGCTGCTGTCGGCCGACGCCGTCCTGCACCGCGCGGCGGAGCGGCTCGCTCACCGCTTCGACGGCATGGTCAACCCGGAGACGGTCGATCGTGTGGTGTTCGAGTCCTACGCGGCGCTCGGCCGGACCGCGGTGGTCAAGACCCATCTTTCTTCCCTCGCCGAGCGCTTCGCGTTGGATCGCCTGACGGCGCTCGCGCAGTCGAAGGGTGTCCTCGCCAAGCCGGTCCCCGAGGTCCTCTACGTGTGCGTCCAGAACTCCGGCCGCTCGCAGATGGCGGCCGCCCTCACGCGCCATTTGGCGAAGGGACGCGTGCACGTCCGCTCCGCCGGATCGAACCCGTCGGGCGTGGGGATCCTTCCCGCGGTCGTGACGGTCCTCGAGGAGATCGGCGTCGAGGTGGGGGAAGAGTTCCCCAAGCCCCTCACCGACGACGTGGTGCGCGCCGCCGACGCGGTGGTCACGATGGGGTGCGGCGACGCGTGCCCGCTCTACCCCGGCAAGCGCTACCTCGACTGGCACCTGGCGGATCCGGCCGAGTTGGACATCGACGGCGTGCGCGCCGTCCGTGATGAGATCCGCGCCCATGTGGAAGAGCTGCTCAGCGAGGTGTCGCCGGCAGTCTGACCTCGCGGCAGCCGAGCGGGACGGCGGCGTCAGCTGCCGGTCTCGTCGATCGTCGCCGGCCACGGGGGGAGCGGGTCCGGCAGCTGCTCCCAGGCGGTCGGCCCCGCGGCCAGTTCCGCGTCGGTGAGGGCGGCGTCGTCGAAGCGGCGTGTCAACTCGGCGACATCGAGGTCGATCCCGGTGAATGCGATCTCCTGAACGGTGGTGCGCCACCCTTCGTCCGCCTCGAGGGGGTCCAGCCACATCGCCGACCCCGCCTGCTCCCATCGCGCCAGAACCCCCGGTCGAGTGGCGAGTCGGCAGAATCCCACCGAGCGCACGAGCGTGCCACACGTGCCGGCATCGATCACGTCGAGCTGGTGCGCCAGGCGCGCCGGGTGGAACGGGCGTAGCTGCTCGTAACGGACGGTAACCACGCGGGGGTCGCGCATGAAGGGCGTGTGTTCGTCATTGAGGGCGTGGACCCACCCGGCGCGCTCACGCCATGCCGGCCCCGGAGGGCTCTCGGCCAGTGCCCGCAGATCCTCGGTCGCGCTGCGGGAGAGTCGGATGCGCGCTGTGGGGTTCAGGTGCGACACGACGGCCATCATGACCGACAAGCGGGAGGTCTCGACGCCCTCCCAGTCGATGAAGACCACGAGCGACGCGCACTCGACGAGATGTGCGGCGTGTCGGGCGCGCGCGCCGACGTCGCCGCGGTCGTCCTGCGCGTGCGCCGGAGGGGCCAGTGCGCTGCGGTCGCGCAGGTCGTCGAGGAGGCGGCGCGCGTCGACGATGCACACGACCTCGCCGGCGACGGCGTCGAGCAGCGGGGGGAGGTCGGCGTCGGTCGGCGTGTCGACGACGATCGTGTCACCGCTGTCTCGGGCCCGGGTGATCGTGTGTTCGAGGAGGCGGTCGCGTTCGTCGCGCGGCAGTGCGGAGGCTGTGATGACCGGCTGTGCGAGGGCGACGGAGATCTCGCCCGCATAGCGACGACGCGCCGGCGCGCACAGGCCCGTGGTGAGGACGGTCCGTCGCTGCATGGAGTCTCGCTTCCGTTTGCGGGGGCAGGGCCGCCACTCTAGCCTAGAATGAAAATCATTCTCAACAGAAAGGACCGCCATGAAGGTGCGCGCGTCGATCAAGTCCCTCAAGAACCAGCCCGGTGCGCAGGTCGTGCGTCGCCGGGGGCGCGTCTACGTCATCAACAAGCTGAACCCGCGTTTCAAGGGCCGTCAGGGCTGAGTACCGGCGCGTCGACGCAGGGCTGTGCTGAGCGCAGCGAGCTCGTCTCCAGCGAGGCGCTGTGTCGTCCACTCGTCCATGGGCGCGGCTCCCAGCGAGCGGTAGAAGGCGATCGACGGCGCATTCCAGTCGAGCACGGTCCATTCCAGACGTGCGTACCCGCGTTCGCGGCACAACGCCGCGAGGGAGGCGATGAGCGCCGTGCCGAAGCCTCGTCCCCGCTCGCTCTCACAGACGAAGAGGTCCTCGAGCCAGATGCCGTGCGTGCCGGTCCACGTGGAATAGGTGAGGAACCATACGGCGATGCCCACGATCAGGCCGTCGCGTTCGACCACGTGGGCGAAGGCCTTCGGGTCGGGGCCGAAGAAGGTGTCGGCGATCATCTCGGTGGTGTTGCGGACCGCGTCGCGCTCGCGTTCGTACGCGGCGAGCTGGTGGATGCAGTCGAGCAGGCCCGCCTCGTCGCCGGGTCGCGCGGGGCGCAGCACGGCGCCGTGGGGCAGGGAGTGCGGGTTCACCGCCCCAGATTAGTGGGTCGGCCCGCGCGCGGGTTCGGCCACCAGCCGGGCATGAGCGTGGAGATGCGATCCGCCGCCGCCTCGGCGTCGGTCTCCTGCGAGTCGACCCACGCCTCGAGAACACCGACGAAAGCGCCGGCGATGAAGGCTGCGGCCTCCTCGCCCGCGTGGTCCGAGGTCGGCGCGCCCGCGACGCCCTGACGGCGGAAGACCTGCACGGCTTTCCGAGCCTGCGGACGCATGACCGCTCCGAGGGCGCCGGCGAGGGAATCGTGGGCGTCGGAGCCGAACAGGGCGCGATACAGCCCGCGGTCGGCGGCGACGAACGTGAGGACATCGCGCAACGAGTCCCGGTACCGGCGGGCGGCCTCGTGCGGTGACTCCGCGTCGGGTGCGATCGTGACGGTCGTCAGCTCGCCGACGTCGGCCGCGAACGTCGTGATGGCGAGTTCGCGCACGCTCCCGGCGTGTCGATAGAACGTCGTGCGGTGCACGCCCGCCTCCTGGCAGAGAGCCGACACCGAGATCTCGGCCAACGGAACGGTGCGGACGAGGCGGTGGAGCGTGCCGGTCAGAAGGGTGCGACTGCGGACGAACCGCGGATCCTCCCGCATCGGCTCTCCCCTCTCGCCTGACCGGGCGCCCGCCTCGCTCCCCAGGCTAGCCGGAGCGCGGGGGCGCGATGGCGAGAGCCGACCGCGTCCCCGCTCCGGTTCAGGATTCGTAGTGGGACAGCCCCGCCGTCTCGCCGCCGTCCGCGACGAATTCGGAGCCGGTGGAGAAGCTCGACTCGTCCGACGCGAGGAACAGGATCATGTTCGACAGCTCGATGGGCTCGCCCACGCGGTGGAGCGCGACATGGTTCTGCGGTGTCTCCAGCGCTTCGGTCATGGGTGTGCGGATCACACCGGGGTGAACCGAGTTGACGCGGATGTTGTACTTCCCGAGGTCGAGGGCGGTGCTCTTCGAGAGCCCGCGGACACCGAACTTCGCAGCGTTGTACCCCGGAAGCGCCTCGTAGCCCTGCAACCCCGCGGTCGAGGAGATGTTGATGATCGATCCGCTCTCGCGCTGCTTCATCGCATCGATGACGGCCTTGGTGCCGTAGAAGACGCCGGTGAGGTTGATCGCGATGATCTTGTCCCAGTCCTCGAGCGAGTACTCCTCGATGGAACCGAAGTTGGCGATCCCCGCGTTGTTGACCAGGACGTCGAGGCCGCCGAAGGCCTCGACCGCCCGCGCGACCGCTGCCTGCCACTGGTCGAAGTCGGTCACGTCGAGGTGGACGTAGCGGGCTGCGTCACCGATGTCGGCGGCGAGCGCCTCGCCTTCCTCGTCGAGGATGTCGGCGATGACGACCTTCGCCCCCTCGGAGGCGAGGAGTCGAGCGTGCGACGCTCCCATTCCCCGGGCGCCACCGCTGATGAGAACGACCTTGTCTTGTACGCGTGCCATGTCTGCACCTTTCTCTCTTCGTTGAGGCTCGGGTCTTCGGCTGACGTCACGAACCCACTTCTAATCTACAGCTGTCGCATAGAGCCCGGGCCGGATCGAAAGGGCGAGACCCCGCAGAGATAGACTGAGGTCTATGGATCCCGCACTCGAGGTCGAACAGCGTCGTCTCGCTGTGCTCGCGGACCCGACGCGATCGCGGATCCTGCGCTTGATCCGGGATCGCGCCGACCAGCGCGCGCTGGTGGGCGAGCTCGCCGGTGCGCTGGAACTGACCCAGCCGACCGTGAGTCACCATATGAAGTCCCTCCTGGCGGAGGGCTTCGTCGTCCGCGAACCGGAGGGCCGACGCGTCTGGTACGCGATTGCGCCCGATGAGTACGACCGGGTCTCCGCGTTCCTCGGGGGGAGCGCTTCGGCCGACCCCGACGTGGACCGTATCGTCGACGACCTCGCGCTGCGTTTCCGAGGCGTCTTCGCCGCGGAAACGGTTCGATCGATCGTGGCGGACAGCCTGGAGCTCCTGCGACGCGACGGTGCCGCCACGCCGTACCTGGCTTCCCGGACGGCTGCGTTCGCCTCCTCGAGGCTCGACGCGCTCGCCCGCGCCGCCGGGGAGCCGGACGACACCCCGGAGGTGCTCTTCGTCTGCGTCCAAAACGCCGGGCGCTCGCAACTGGCCGCGGGGATCCTCCGTCACCTCGCCGGTGATCGCGTACGTGTGGCGACGGCCGGGTCCGAACCGGCGACCGAGGTGCGTTCGACGATCGTGGCCGCGCTGGATGAGATCGGCGTGCCCGCGACCGGCGACTTCCCCAAACCGCTCACCGACGAGGCCGTGCAGGCGGCGAGCGTGGTCATCACCATGGGATGCGGTGATGCGTGCCCGGTGCTGCCCGGCCGCCGCTACCTCGACTGGGCCCTGGACGATCCGGCGGGCCTGCCCCTGTCAGAGGTGCGCGGGATCCGCGACGAGATCGCCCGGCGTGTGCGCGACCTCTACGCCGAGCTGGTGCCGACGGCCTGAGGACGCGGTTAGCATCGGGGGATGGCGACATCGAACACCCCGACCCCCGAGGTCGACGACAAGAAGCTCCTCACGACCATCCAGACCGAGTCACAGGGCTCCTGCTGCGGCGGGAGCGCGTGCGGCGGCGAGTGATGCAGATGTGAGAAGGACCTGTGCGGTCACCGGTCCTTCTCACATCCGGTGAGGATCACACGGTCTGACCCGCGTGCCGTCCCTCGGCGATCTCCTCGACCGTCTTGGCGTTGAAAGCGGGAAGATCGTCGGGGGTCCGGCTGGAGGTCAGACCCTGGTCCACGACGACCTCCTCGTCGACCCACGTCGCACCCGCATTCCGCAGATCGGTCTTCAGGCTGGGGTAGCTGGTGAGCGTCCGTCCCTGGAGGACTCCGGCGTCGGCGAGGATCCATGCCCCGTGGCAGATCACCGACACGGGCTTATGGCTCTCGAAGAAACCGCGGACGAAGTGCACCGCGTCCTCGTCCATCCGGAGGTGATCGGCGTTCACGACGCCTCCGGGGAGGACCAGGGCGTCGAAATCGCCCGTATCGGCGCGACCGACGGCCAGGTCGACGGCCTGCTCGTGGCCGTTCTTGCCCGTCACGGACCCCTCCGCGGGAGAGACCAGCACTGCCGTCGCCCCCGCATCGGTCACGGCCGCCCAGGGGCTGGTGAGTTCGCTGTCCTCGAAGCCGTCGGTCAGGAGGAAGGCGACCTTCGTGCCATCGATGTTCTCGGTCACGGTATGACTCCCTCCGGTCGGTGGGCCTCCACGGTAGGAGGACCCGGCAACCGCTGCCGAGGGGTTGCCGACCGGGGCGGAGGCCGCTACCGACCTCAGTGAGCCGATGGCGCGGGACCCTCACCGTCGTCGGCCGGCTTGCGGATGAAGAACGCGCCGACGATGAGGGTCAGGGAGACGACCGCGGCGATCAGGAACGCTGCACGGGTCCCGGCGGCCCCCGCGGCGATCTCCTCCACACCGGCGTCCATCGCGGACGTTTGCACGCCGGACATCACCGCGACCAGGAGGGCGATGCCGGCCGCCCCGCCGACCTGCTGCATCGTGCTGACGACCGCGGACCCGTAGGAGTAGTAGCGGCGCGGGAGGGAAGCCAACGACGCCGTGAACAGCGGCGTGAAGGACATCGCCAATCCGAGCGACAGAGCGGTCTGCGCGATGAGGATCATCCAGATCGACGTGTTCTGATCGAAAGTGGTGAACATCCACAGCACCCCCGACGCGATCACAGAGCCGGGAAACAGCAGCACCCGCGGGCCGAACCGGTCGTAGATGCGGCCGACGACGGGCCCGGCCAGGCCCATCAGGAGCGCGCCGGGGAGTACCACGAGCCCGGTGACCGATGCGGAAACCTGCAGAACATTCTGCATGTAGAGCGGGATGATCGTGATCGCGCCGAAGAACGACACCGACAGCAACCCGAACTGCGCGACCGACAGGGAGAAGTTGCCCGAGCGGAAGACCCGCAGATCCAGCAGCGGCACGCCGCGGGTCTGCAGGGCGATCTGCCGCCACGCGAAGAGAGCGAGGGACACGACCCCGATCGACAGCGAGACGATCAGCGTCGTCGTCGC
This sequence comes from Microbacterium xanthum, assembly GCF_034531355.1. Taxonomy (NCBI): domain Bacteria; kingdom Bacillati; phylum Actinomycetota; class Actinomycetes; order Micrococcales; family Microbacteriaceae; genus Microbacterium; species Microbacterium xanthum. The sequence continues at coordinate 347,402 of NZ_JAWHUE010000003.1, read as the reverse complement.
CTGCGCGCCCGCCGCCTCCTCCGCGGCGGAACCGCCGTGCGCGGCTGCGCCGCCGATCTGGCTGAGTCCGTACACGACGCCGCCGAATCCGAAGGCCGACAGGACGACCGACAGGGCATCGATGGGTTCGTGGATCGTCTCGCCGATGTTGCGGATCCAGATGGCGCCGACGGCGAGGGCGGCCAGGGCGATCGGGAGGACGATCCCGAAGATCCATCGCCAGCCGAGCGTGTCCAGCAGGACCCCGGACATCGTGGGTCCGATGGCCGGGGCCAGCGCGATCACCATGCTGACGCGACCCATCATGCGCCCCCGTGCATGCGGGGGGACGACGTTCATGATGGTGGTCATCAGCAACGGCATCATGATCGCCGTGCCCGACGCTTGGACGATGCGGCCCACCAGGAGCACCGCGAATCCTGGGGCCACGAGGGCGATGAGCGTCCCCAGGGAGAACAGGCTCATCGCGGCGATGAACATCGCCCGCGTCGGGAAGCGTCGCAGCAGAAACCCGGTGATGGGGATCACGACCGCCATGGTGAGCATGAAGGCCGTCGTCAGCCATTGCGCCGCGACCGCCGTGATGTCGAGATCGGTGATGAGGTGCGGGATCGCGACGCTCATCGTCGTCTCGTTGAGGATGGCGACGAATGCCGCCGCCAGCAGCAACCAGATGACGCGGTTGCCGTCAGCGGACACGGTGCCGCCCTCGGGGCGCGGGACAGAGGCGCTCCCCGTCGAAGGGGTCACGTCGGTGGCGGCCATGGAGTCTCCGGAGGATCGGTCGCGTGAGCGAGGTCATGAAGGCGCGCACGCGCGCACAAGCGGCAGTGCCGCTCACAGGAGGCTAACGGACCCCACCGACGACGCTATTCCCGATCGCGGCCACGACCTCGAACGCGCGGGACGTCAGTCTTGCGAGGGCCGGTCTTCCCACCGCTCCGAGCCGATCGAGTCGGTCGGCGCCGGGGTCGGTTCGCGGCCTTCCCACCCGTGGGGGGTCGGGTTGACCATCTCCTCCTCGGGCACCTTCTTCAGCTCGTCGATCTCTTCGCGCAGGGCTGCGAGGTCGGATCCGTCGTGTGCGGGGTGTTCGGCGGAGGTGCTCATGGAGCCGAGCCTACCGTGCGCGATTAGCCTGAAACCATGACGATGCTCGGACCGCCCCCCGGTCGCGGCGGGGCGTTCCGCGGCGTGGACGAAGCGGCGCAACGTCGTCGGAACGCCGAAGCACCGACCGTGCCGGACCTCGGTCGTCGCGTGATCGCGCTGTTCCGACCGTACGCGGGCCGGATCCTCATCACCGCCGTGCTCGTCGTGGTCGCGGCGGCGGTCGCCGTCATCCCGCCGCTGCTGGTGCAGCGCATCTTCGACGATGCGCTGTTCCCGGTCGACGGTGCGGCACCGAACCTGACGTTGCTGACCACGCTGGTCGCCGCGATGGTGGGTCTGTTCCTGCTCTCGTCCGGCTTGTCGGTGGTGCAGACCTGGCTGACCGCGACGGTCGGCAACAGGGTCACGGGCGACCTGCGCATCCGTCTGTTCGAGCACCTCCAGTCGATGGAACTGGCGTTCTTCACGCGCACCAAGACCGGGGCGATCCAGTCCCGGCTGCAGAACGACGTCGGAGGTGTGGCGGGGGTCCTGACCAACACCGTCACCAGCATCCTCGGCAACGCCGTCACCGTCGTCGCGTCGCTGGTGGCGATGATCATCATCGACTGGCGCCTGACCCTCATCGCGGTCGCCATCATGCCGTTCCTGGTCGTCGTCCAACGGCGGGTGGGTCAGGTGCGCGCGCGGATCGCCGGTGAGACGCAGGAGTCGCTGTCGGAGCTGACGGCCATCACACAGGAGACCCTGAGTGTCTCGGGAATCCTGCTGTCCACATCCTTCAACCGTCAACGGACCGAGTCTCGACGCTTCCAGGACGAGAACCGCAATCAGGTCCGCCTGCAGGTGCGCCGCGCGATGAGCGGGCAGGGCTTCTTCGCGGTGGTGCAGGTGCTGATGGCCAGCGTCCCGGCGGTGATCTACCTGGTCGCCGGCTGGCTCATCGTCGGTGGCGGCGACGATCTCACCGCCGGCACCATCGTCGCCTTCACCACGGTGCAGGCGCGGCTGCTGATGCCCCTCATGGGCCTCATGCGCGTCGCCCTCGACCTGCAGACCTCGGCGGCACTGTTCGCGCGAATCTTCGAGTACCTCGACCTGACCCCGGCCATCGTCGACCGGTCCGATGCGATCGACGTGGGGCAGGCGCCCGGTCCGCTGGGCAGCGTGGAGTTCCGAGACGTGCAGTTCCGGTACCCCGATGCCGCCGCCGGAACGACGGCGACCCTCGACGGGGTGTCCTTCCGCGCCGAGCCCGGGCAGCACGTGGCCTTCGTGGGGCCTTCCGGGGCGGGGAAGACCACGATCCTCTACCTCACGCCGCGGATGTATGCGGCGAGCGCGGGGGAGGTCCGCTTCGCCGGTGCCGACGTGGAGACCTTGCGGGGGGCCTCGATCATCGACCACGTCGGGATCGTCTCGCAGGAGACGTACCTGTTCCATGCCAGCATCCGCGAGAACCTTCGGTACGCCAAGCCCGACGCCACCGACGATGAGCTAGAGGCAGCCTGCCGGGCGGCGCACATCCACCACGTCATCGAGCGCTTCGCCGACGGATACGACACCGTGGTCGGCGAACGTGGGTATCGCCTGTCCGGCGGGGAGAAGCAGCGCATCGCCATCGCGCGGGTGATGCTCAAGGATCCGCCCGTGCTGCTCCTGGACGAGGCCACCTCGGCGTTGGACACGGTGTCGGAACGTGTGGTGCAGGCGGCTCTGGACGCCGCATCGCGGGGGAGGACGACGCTGTCGATCGCCCACCGCTTGTCGACGGTCATCTCGGCCGACGTGATCCACGTCGTCGACGGTGGGCGCATCGTCGAGTCGGGTACCCACGCCGAGCTTCTCGCGCACGGAGGTCTGTACGCCGAGCTGGCCGCGCAGCAGCTCGCCGCTTCGCGGATCCTCGAGACCGAGGAGTCCGAACCACACCCGCCGCTGCCCGATCGACGCGCCGACCGGGCGCCGGACGACCCGGTGGCGCGCGGTCCGATCACCAGAGGGTGACGGCGTCCACCCACGAACGCTGCGTCGGGTCCAGGCGGGCCCGGGCAGCCTCGGCCTGCGACCAGACCCGTCGCGTGAAGGCGCCGAGAAGCCGGCGGTAGGTCGGATCGGGGTGGGAGTGCGCGATCGCTGTCAGGCGCGGGAGATCCATCGTCAGGATCAGGTGCACGCGCTCCTGCACCGCGGCCGGGAATCCTGCCGTCCGGAGGACGTCGAGGCCGCCTTCCATCGCATCCAGGCAATCGCGCAGGACCTCGAGACGCTCCTCCTGCTGCGTGATCGACGAACCGTCCGGGCGAACCCGCCACCGCACCACGACATCTGCCACGGTGTCGAAGCGTCGCGCCCGGGTGTACATCTGCTGCGCGATCACCTGATCCTCGTAGAGCCGGTCCTCCGGGAAGGCGAGGCCGGCGCGGTGCCAGAACGAGGTCCGACTCGCCTTCGACCACGCCACGATGTTGCCGCCGGCGCTCGGATGATCGCCGAGGGTCGTGGCGCGGCGGGCGGGAGCCGTCGCGGCCTTCACCCACGGCTGCACCTCGCCTTCGCGGTATCCGCCGTTCGCGTCGGGTCGAAGCCGGGTGTACGCGCCGGCGACGAAGTCGCTCCCGGTCTCCTCGAGCGCGCCCACGAGGACGGCCAGCGCCGACGGCGTCAGTTCGTCGTCGGCGTCGAGGAACCCGAGGAAGGGGGTCCCGACGAGGGTGAGCCCGGTGTTGCGGGCGGCACCGAGACCGCGGCGGGCGCCGTGACGGACCACCCGGAACCGCTCGTCGGCGGCAGCCGCTGCGTCGAAGATCTCCGCGGTGTCGTCATCCGAGGCGTCGTCGATGAGGACGGCGTTCCAGTCGGTGCGCGTCTGCGCCCGCAGCGACGCCAGGGCGGCGGGGGCGTAGGGGCCCACGTTCCATCCGGGCACGATCATCGTGATCGAGGTGCGCATCACGTCCCCGATCCTAGGTCGCCGCAGTCCTCACACGGCGCGGACCGCGTCCGCAACGGCATCCGCGACCGTGTCGAGGGGGCCGTCCCAGGTGTGCGGAAGGGTGAACCGCACGGCGGTGCGGGCGAGGTCGGGGGCGAGTCCGAGGGCGGTGAGAACGTGCGAGGGGTCGTCGCTTCCCGCCGCGCAGGCCGACCCGCTCGAGGAGACCACGCCACGACGTTCGAGCTCCAGCAGCACCGCTTCGCCGCTCGTTCCCGCGAAGGTGAAGCTCGCCGTCCCGGGCAGGCGTGAGACGGGGTGCCCCGTCAGCCGGGCGGTGGGAACGGATGCGAGCACCCTCTCGATGAACGCGTCGCGGATGCGGCTGACGCGCTCCGCGGCATCCGCGCGCTCGGCTTCAGCCAGTTCGAGGGCGGCGGCCAGCCCGACGGCCCCGGCGACGTTCTCGGTCCCGGAGCGGCGCCCGCGCTGCTGGCCACCGCCGTGCAGGACGGGTTCGACGGGGATCCGCCCTCGCACCATCGCCACGCCGATCCCCTTCGGGCCCCCGAACTTGTGGCCCGCCAGGCTCAACGCGTCGGCGCCGAGGGAGGCCAACGGCAACCACCCCGCCGCTTGGACGGCATCCAGATGCAGCGGTACCCGCCCGCTCGCCTCGACGAGGGCGGGTGCGTCCTGCACGGTGCCGATCTCGTTGTTGGCCAATCCGATCGAGACGACGGCCGTGTCGGCGCGGACCGCGCGGGCCATCTCGCCGGGGTCGACGCGCCCGTGCCGGTCGACCGTGAGCATCGTGACCTCGAAGCCGTGCAGGCGTTGCAGATGATCGACCGATGCGAGCACCGACTCGTGCTCGATCGGGGTCGTCACCACGTGCCGTGCCCCGCTGGCCTGCATCGCGGCGAGGGCGATCCCCTTGACCGCAAGGTTGTTCGCTTCGGTGCCCCCGGAGGTGAACACGATGTCGCCGGCACGTACGGCGAGCACGCGCGCGACGCGACGGCGCGCGTCATCCAGCGACGCTGCCGCCCGTTCGCCGACGGTGTGGTGGCTGGAGGGGTTGCCGTACGTGGTCGTCAGCAGGGGGGCCATGGCCTCGAGCACCTCACGCCGCATCGGCGTCGTGGCGGCGTTGTCGAGGTAGAGGGCGGTCACGGTGTCACTCGTCGAGGTCGACGCGGATGTCGAGACCGAGGTCGAGAGCGCGCGCGGAGTGGGTCAGCGCGCCGACCGAGATGACGTCCACGCCGGTCTCGGCGATGTCTTTCACGGTGTCGAGGGAGATGCCGCCGGACGCCTCCACGGTCGCCTGTCCGCCGATGCGCCGGACACCGGCCCGCAGGTCGTCGAGGGTGAAGTTGTCGAGCATGATCGTTCCCACGCCGGCGGCCAGGACCGCATCGATCTGGTCGAGGCGATCGACCTCGACCTCGACGTGGGTCGTGTGGGGAAGGCGCGCGATCGCGCCGTTCAGCGCGGCGGTCACGGAGACCCCCCGCTCGCGGAGGACGGCCAGATGGTTGTCCTTGGCCATCACCGCGTCGCTGAGCGAGGTGCGGTGGTTGTGGCCTCCGCCGCAGCGGACCGCGTGACGTTCGAAAGCCCGAAGCAGCGGCGTCGTCTTGCGGGTGTCGGCGATGCGCGCGCCGGTGTGGGCGACCTCTGCGACGTATCGGGCGGTGAGCGTGGCGACGCCGCACATACGCTGCACGAAGTTCAACCCGACGCGCTCGGCGGTCAGCACCGCCCGGGCGGGTCCGGTGACGACCGCGAGGGTGCGGCGCGCGGCGAAAGCCTCGCCCTCGCGGTAACGCACGTCGACGTGGATGGACGGGTCGGTGAGGCGGAACGCCGCGGAGAACACCTCGCCGCCGGCGAAGACGCCGGGTTCGCGCGAGGTCAGCTCGGCGCGGGCGATCGCATCTTCGGGGATGAGGGTCTCGCTGGTGACGTCGCCCCACGGTGCGTCCTCGTCGAGGGCGGCTTCGACGACCCGGTCGATCACGCGCGGTGTCAGCATGGTGCTCCGATCAGAGTGGCTTCCGGAAGGGGCGCGGTCTTGCCCGAGGTGGAGGGATCATCGCTGCGCACGTGTGCTCCGACCGAACCCCGCCGCGCGTGTGCCGCAGCGAGCAGGTGCTCGGCGACCAGCAGCAGGTTGTCGTCCTCGGCCGCGGCGGCGTCGGCGACCTGGGCGGCACGGCTGGCGCGCCACGATGCGACCGTCGACGCGGCGCGGGTGAGTCCGATCGCGTCGCGGCGGAGGCCGGCATGATCCCAGAGGAGCCGCTGCAACGCTCGTCGCGAGAAGGGCAGGTCCGCGCGTGGCGGGGCCTGTCGTGGCAGCGGCCCCGGCCCCGCCGCGTCGGGGCCGACGCGACCGCGGGAGCGCGGCGCCGAGGTGGCCGCGGCACCGACCCGGGAGCCGAAGACCGCCCCCTCGAGGAGGGAATTGGACGCGAGTCGATTGGCGCCGTGCAGTCCGGTGCGGGCGGTCTCTCCGGCGGCGAACAGGCCGGGGATGCTGGTGCGACCGTCGAGGTCTGTCACGACACCGCCCATGAGGTAGTGCGCAGCAGGGGTGACGGGCACCCGTTGCGCCGACCAGTCGATTCCCGCGGCCCGCACCGCGCGGTCGATCGTCGGGAAGCGGCTCGCGAGGAACGCGGCGTTCCCCGCCGTGCCGCCGCGGAGGGAGGTCGCATCGAGGAACACCTGCCGGCCCTGGGCCATCGCGTCGGCGATCGCGCGTGCGACGACGTCGCGCGGGGCGAGCTCGCCATCGGGATGCACGTCGAGGACGAAGCGGTGGCCGGTCTCGTCCACGAGCAAGGCGCCCTCCCCACGCACGGCTTCGGAGACGAGGAAGGCCCCGGGGGCGTGGAGCACGGTGGGGTGGAACTGTACGAATTCCAGATCGGCGACCGCGGCACCGGCGCGCAATGCCATGGCGAGGCCGTCTCCGGTGGCGACCGAAGGATTGGTGGTGTGTGCGAACAGCGCACCGGCGCCGCCGGTGGCCAGGACCACCGCGTCGGCGTGAAGGACCCCGCCGCGCAGAAGGCGGATGCCGCGGGCGCGTCCCCCGTCGAGCACCACGTCGGCGGCCATCTCGTGTTCGCGGACGACGATCCCGTCGTGGGCGCGGGCGGCGGCGGAGAGGGCCCGCTGGATTTCGAGCCCGGTGGCATCGCCGCCGGCATGGATCACACGGGGGTACGAGTGCGCGGCTTCGAGCCCGCGGACGAAACGGCCTGAGGAGTCGGTGTCGAAGACGACGCCGTGGGAGATCAGCTCGGCGATCACCTCGGCGCCCCCGGCGGCGACGATCCCCGCTGCGGCGGCGTCACCGAGTCCGGCCGAGGCGGCGAGGGTGTCGCGGACGTGGTCCTCGACGGAGTCGTCCGGGAAGGTCACGGCGGCGATGCCGCCTTGCGCCCACGCGGTCGCGGTGTCCTCGAGGGCAGCTTTGGCCACGACGGTCACCTCCGCGCCGAGGGAGGCGGCGCGCAGTGCTGTCGTGAGCCCGGCGATGCCGCTTCCGACCACGACCAGAGAGGTCATCGGATCACCCTCATGATGCCGGCGGCTTGGCCGCCAACATCCGCTCGAGGGCCACGCGCGCGGGATCGGCGACGTCCGGCGTGACCGTGATCCGATTGCGCACCTCTCCGGCGACGAGACCCTCGAGCGTCCAGGCGAGGTAGCCCGGGTGGATGCGATACATCGTCGAGCAGGGGCAGACGACCGGATCCAGGCAGAAGATCGTGTGCTGCGGATGCTCGGCGGCCAGACGCTGGACGAGGTTGATCTCGGTGCCGATCGCGAAGGTCGTCGGCTCGGTGGCCGCGGCGATGGCTTTGCGGATGTAGTCGGTCGACCCCGACTCGTCCGCCGCGTCGACGACGGGCATGGGGCACTCGGGGTGCACGATCACGCGCACGCCGGGATGCTCGGCGCGCGCCTTGGCGATCTGATCCACCGTGAACCGGCGGTGCACCGAGCAGAACCCGTGCCACAGGATCACCTCGGCGTCGGCGAGCGTCCGCGCGTCCGTCCCGCCGAGGGGGCGGTTCGGGTCCCACATCGGCATGCGGTCCAGTGGGACACCCATTGCCTTGGCGGTGTTGCGGCCCAGGTGCTGATCGGGGAAGAAGAGGACGCGGCGGCCTCGCTGGAACGCCCATTCCAGCACCGTCCGGGCGTTCGAGGACGTGCACACGATGCCGCCGTGGCGACCGACGAAGCCCTTGATGGCGGCGGAGGAGTTCATGTACGTGACCGGCACGACCGGAACGCGGCCGTCCGCATCTGCGGTGGTCATGTCGCCGTAGACCTCTTCGAGCTGCTCCCAGCACTCTTCGACCTGGTCGATGTCGGCCATGTCGGCCATCGAGCACCCCGCGGCGAGATTGGGCAGGATGACGGCCTGCTCGGGGCCGGAGAGCAGGTCGGCCGTCTCGGCCATGAAATGGACACCGCAGAAGACGATCGCCTCGGCATCGGGGTGTTCGAGTGCCGCGTTGGCCAGTTGGAAGGAATCTCCCACGTAGTCCGCGTGGGTGACGACCTCATCGCGCTGGTAGAAGTGGCCGAGGACCACGACGCGCTCGCCGAGGGCCTTCTTGGCGGCTCGGATGCGGGCATCGAGCGCCTCGTCGTCCGCCTCGCGGTACTCGGCGGGGAGCTCGCCCTGGCGCGGCGCGCCCGTGGGGATCACATCCCCCATCGAGGCCCCCGGTCCGTAGCCGGGATCGCGGTCGATCTCCCACGGGCCGACGGCGAGATCGGTTGAGCATGTCGCCGAGGTGTCGGGGCCGGCGACGATCTGCTGGATGAGGTGATCGACGGACGGGTCGACCGGGTGGGACTGCACCGTGACGGATGTGGTGGTCATGGCGTCCTCTTCTCTTCGGGTGGTCTCGGACTCAGGCGCGCACGCCGAGCGGGCCGCGGTCGGCCAGCTCCACGTCGCGGTTGTAGCGGTACAGGCGGGCGGGGCGATGGCTGCCGGTGCGGAAACGCTCGGTCGGGATCAACGTGCCCGACCCCTCCGCCTGGCGCCGGAAGTTCGCCGGGTCCAGGCGGCGGCGCAGGACCGCTTCGTAGACCTCGCGCAGCTCCGCGAGGGTGAATTCGTCGGCCAGGAGCCCGTGGGCGATCCGGCTGTACCCGACCTTGTTCCGCAGTCGCCACAGCGCGTAGTCCACGATGTCGTTGTGGTCGAAAGCCAGTCGGGGCAACTCCGCCGCGTCGAACCAGGCGACGTTCTCGGGGGCATCGCCGTCTGCGGCGTGCGCGGCCAGCTGCGCGTCCACGTCGTCCTGACGCAGCAGTGCCCAGTACACGATCGAAACGACCCGGCTGGGGGACCGGTCGACGTCGCCGAAGGCATAGAGCTGCTCGAGGTAGCTGGGCTGGAGGCCGGTGGTCTCCGCGAGCGTCCGCGACGCCGCGGCGTCGAGCCCTTCGGCCGCGTCGAGCCATCCGCCGGGGAGTGCCCACTGCCCCTCATGCGGGTCGCGGGTGCGGCGGACCATCGGAATGCTCAGGGTCGTGGCGTCGCCGCTGCGGCGCACGGTGAAGATCACCGTCGAAACGGCGACGCGCGTGATGTCCTCATCCGTCGACCGACTTCGTGTCACCATGACCATTACCTCCTCGACCGATCTTAGTGTCGATATGACCAGAACTCCAACCGTGAGGCATCGGGCGCTCTCATAGGTGCGCCCTCTAGGGTTCGAGGAGGAGGGGTCGTGCTGCTGCTGGACATCGTGCTGATCGTGATGCTCGTCATCGCGCTGGTCGTCGGTGCGGTGCGGGGATTCATCGCCAGCCTCGGGTCGTTGATCGGCCTCGTCGCCGGGGTGCTCGCGGCGTGGTGGCTGGTCCCCCTCGTCAACGACGCGTGGCCTTATCCGGAGTGGCGCTCGCTCGTGGTCGTCGGTCTCGCGCTGCTGCTCGTCCTCGGCGGGACGGCGATCGGCGCCGGCATCGCCGGCCGCATCCGCTCGGGTGTCGATCGCACGCCCCTGCGCGTGGTGGACCGCCTCCTCGGGGCCGCCGCAGGCGTGGTCGTCACGGCCCTCGCCCTGTCACTGATCGGCGCGAGTGTGACGGCCACCGGTGCGCCGACCCTGGCGCCCATGATCGGATCGTCCCGCGTCCTGCAGACGGTCGATCGCTACACGCCGACCCCCGTCGCGCAGGCGATGGCCCAGCTGCGCTCCCTCGTGCTCGATGACGGCATCCCCCGTGTCGGTGAGCTGCTCGCCCCACAGGTGCAGGCCACCGAGCCGCCGATCGCGCTGGACGATCCGGAGCTGTCCGCCGCGGCGGCATCGGTCGCCCGCGTGTCCGGCACCGCCTACGCATGCGGCACGAGTTCCACCGGCAGCGGGTTCGTCATCGCCGACGACCGGGTGGTGACCAACGCGCACGTGATCGCGGGGGTCGACGAGCCCCTCGTCCAACTTCCCGGCGGTCAGGCGCTCGCCGGTCGCGTGGTCTACTTCGACGCCGTGGACGACATCGCCGTCATCGCCGTCGAGGGGCTGAATGCCGACCCGCTCGAGCTCGGCGACGTGCTCACCCCCGGGTCCGCCGCCGTCGTGCAGGGCTATCCGCTGGGCGGCCCGTTCACCCAGAACAACGCGCAGGTGCTCTCCACCGGCACCGTGCCCGTTCCCGACATCTATTCCGAGCAGTCCGCGCCACGTGAGATCTACACGCTCGAGGCCCTTGTCCGACCCGGCAACTCCGGCGGCCCGGTGCTGACCGGGGACGGAGTCGTCGTGGGGATCGTCTTCGCCCGGGGGCAGAACGACGACACACGGGGCTACGCGGCGACCAACTCCGAGCTGATCGAGGTGGTCGCCGCCGCGCCGGCCCTGGTCGACGCGGTCTCTTCGGGCACCTGTACCACCTGACCGGTCTCTTCACCGAACACTCATGAAGGGGGTGGGGCGCCGAAGCGTCCCACCCCCTTCATCTGTCCTCCTCCGAGTCACTCGGCGGGGATGACCAGCCCGTCGTAGTTCTCGATGATCCACTCCTGGGTCTCGTCGGAGGTGAGCAGCTCGTACAGCGTGATGATGCGCGGGTCCTCGCTCAGGTCGCCGCGCGTGGCGAGGATGTTGAAGTAGGGGCTGTCGGTCGACTCGGTCAGGATCTGGAGGTCACCGGACAAGCCCGCCGCGGCGGCGAAACTGAAGTTCACGATGGCGGCGTCCTGCTGCTGCAGGGCGGTCGGCAGGCTCGCGGCGTCGATCTCGGTGAAGGCGAAATCGCGGGGGTTGGCGGTGATGTCTGCGACGGTCGTCGGTGCGTCCGTGGTCTCGATGAGTCCGGCGTCGGCGAGCAGCAGCAGAGCGCGGGACTCGTTGCTCGCGTCGTTGGGCAGGGCGATCGACGCGCCGTCGGGCAGCTCCTCGATGGAGTCGACGGTCTCGGAGTAGAGAGCCAGCGGCGGCAGGTAGACCTCACCCACCGAGACCAGGTCCTCCCCGGAGTCCTCGGTGAACAGATCGAGGAACGGCTTGTGCTGGAACAGGTTCGCGTCGGTGGCGCCCTGGGCCAGGGCGGGGTTCGGCGTGTTGTAGTCGCTGAACTCGGTGATCTGGAGGTCGAGACCGGCCTCCTCGGCGAGGTTCTCCTGCACGAAGGCGAGGATCTCGCCGGCGGGGACGGCGGTCGCACCGACCACGAGGGTGCCGAGATCGTCCGCCGAGACGGGCTCGGAGTCGGCGGTGCCGGAGCACGCGGACAGGGTCAGAGCGGCGGCCGCGACGGCGGCGAGTCCCACGGCGGGACGGAGAAAGCGAGACATGGAAGTCCTTTCGGTGGAAGGTCAGCCGACGGGGCGGTCGGTGGGAGAGCCTGGGGGATCCGCGTCGGCGGCGGATGTTTCGCGGCGGCGCGCACGCGGCCGCTCGTGGTCGAGGCGCCGCGCGAGGAACCCTCCCGTTGACTGCAGCGCCTGGACGAGGACGAGGAGCACCAGGACGACCGCCACGATGTATTCGGTGCTGTACCGCTGATAGCCGTAGCGGATTGCGAGGTCGCCCAGCCCGCCGGCGCCGATCACGCCGGCGATGGCGGAGAAGTTGATGATCGAGACGACCGTGGTGGTGAACCCGAGCACGATGGCGGGCATCGCCTCCGGCACGAGGACCTTCGTGAGGATCTGCCAGCGGGTCGCCCCCAGGGCGTCGGCGGCCTCCACTTTGCCGGGGGCGACCTCACGTACCGCGATCTCGACGATGCGGGCGAAGAACGGGATCGCCGCGACGCTCAGCGGGACGATCGCGGCCGTCGATCCGAACGAGGTCCCGATGAGCACGAAGGTGACCGGGATGAGGGCGATCATGAGGATCACGAAAGGCACCGAACGGGTGACGTTGACGATGACCGCGAGCACGATGTTGATCGCACGGCCGAGCGCCCGACTGCCGAAGGGGGCTTGGAGGATGCCGCCGCGGTCGGTCGCCACGAGCGCCACGCCGATCGCCAGGCCGACGACCCAGGTGATGATCATGGTCGCCAGCACCATGTACAGGGTCTCCCACGTGGCCCGGGCGACGTTCTCGACCAGATCCGACCAGAATCCGGGGTCCGCGGAGTCGATCATGCGCGGCTCACCTCTTCGACGACGAGATCCTGAGAGCGGAGGTCGGCGACGACCGCAGCCACATCCGCACCGACGGGGATCCGGAGGCGGGTGCGACCGGTCTGCACGCCGTCGATCGTCTCGATCGCCGCGCCGAGCAGTCCGACATCGGCGGTGTGCCGACGCGCGAGTCGCGTGATCACGGGCTCATCGGCGGACAGCCCGGTGAAGGTCACATCCAGGACGGTGCCTTCGGCGGCCGTCGGTACGGCACCGAGCGGAAACAGCTGCCGTGCGATCACCGAGCCCGGGGTGCGCAGCAGATCCTGCAGCCGACCGGTCTCGACGATCCGTCCACGTTCCATGAGGGCCGCCGACGAGCACACGCCCTTGACGACATCCATCTCGTGCGTGATGAGCAGCACGGTCAGTCGCAGTTCGCGGTTCAGTCGGCGCAGGAGCTCGAGGATGCTCAGGGTCGTCTCGGGATCCAAGGCGCTCGTGGCCTCATCGGACAGCAGAACGCGCGGATTGGTCGCCAGCGCACGGGCGATCCCCACGCGCTGCTTCTGCCCGCCGGAGAGTTCCGCGGGGTACGCGCCCGCCTTGTCGGCCAGACCGACGAGGTCGAGGATCTCCCCGACGCGCGCCGAGCGCTCGGCGCGCGGCACGCCCCGCGCTTCGAGGGCGAGGGAGACGTTGCCGGCCGCCGTCCGCCGCGACAGCAGGTTGAAGTGCTGGAAGATCATTCCGATGTCGTGTCGCGCGTCGCGAAGCGCCTCGCCCGTGAGCGTCGTGATCTGGCGTCCTGCCACGTCGACCGTGCCCGAATCGGGCTTCTCGAGCCCGTTGATGGTGCGGATGAGCGTGCTCTTTCCGGCACCGCTGGTGCCGACGACGCCGAAGATCTCGCCCTCGGGGACCGTCAGGGACACATCGTCGAGGGCGCGGACGCCGGAGAAGGTTTTGAACAGGTGTGATGTCGTGATCATGATGAGGCACGACGGGCGCTCCACCGGGCGGTGAGGCGCACCGCCGTCGGTGTGGGAACAGAACCAGCCTGCGGCATGCCGCTCGGATCTGCACAATCGTGTTACTCCGCGTGACCGACTGGCTATGCTGGACCCGCACGTCAATACAGGCCGATGATCGGGTCGGGAGAGCCCCGGGTGACCGGGCACCGAAGGAGCAAGCCTCCCCGCCAATCTCTCAGGTAACGCGTACCGCTCCGATCTGGCCGACTCTGAAAAGCGATCCCCGTCCGCGGGGGTCCGCCGACGGTGAAAGTCCGGCCCCCGGACGAAACTCTCAGGCCCATGACAGAGGGGGAGTTCACATCCGTTCAGCCGAGCGGGTGCCCGAGGAGAACCGGGAGAACTCATGACCGACCCCCGCACCACCGCGCTGCACACGCGACACGAGGCCCTGGGCGCCTCGTTCACCGACTTCGGCGGCTGGCTCATGCCCGTCCGCTATACCTCGGATCTCGCCGAGCACCGCGCCGTCCGCGAGGCGGCGGGCCTGTTCGACATCTCCCATATGGCCGAGTTCCTCATCACGGGGCCCGACGCCGCCCCCTTCCTGGACTACGCGCTATCCGGGAAGCCCTCGGCCATGGTCGATGGGAAGGCGAAGTACTCCCTCGTCCTCTCCGAGGACGGGGGGATCGTCGACGACGTCATCGTCTACCGGATCGCCGCCGACCGTTTCCTCGTCGTGGCCAACGCCGCCAACCGGGAAGCCGTCTCGCGGGCCTTCGCGGAGCGATCCCGGCGGCGACCCACCGCTGAAGCTCTCTCCGCGAACGCTCCAGACCCCTCCACCTCCTTTGCACTGATCCCCGGTGCAAGTGACATGCCCGTGATCGAGGACGTGACCGACCATCTGTCGCTCATCGCCGTCCAGGGGCCTCGGGCCCAGGAGGTGCTCGGCTCCCTCAGCCTCCTCGAAGACATCTCGCCTCCGCTGGACGCACTCGGGTACTACGCGTGGTCTCAGGCTTCGATGGCGGGGGAGTGGGTGCTCATCGCGCGAACCGGCTACACCGGGGAAGACGGGTTCGAACTGCTCGTGCCCAACTCGCTGTGCGAATCGCTCTGGGACGCGCTGCTGACGGTGGGCGCGCCCCTCGGACTCGTCCCGGCCGGTCTCGCCGCGCGGGACACGCTGAGGCTCGAGGCGGGAATGCCGCTGTACGGCCACGAGCTCAGCCGCCATGTACGTCCCGAACAGGCCGGCCTCGGCAGGGTCGTGGCCAGGGACAAGGCGGACTTCGTCGGAAAATCCGCGCTGGAGAACCCCTTGCCGCCCGACGCGCCCGTGCTGGTGGGACTCACCGGATCCGGCCGCCGTGCCGGGCGGGCAGGGTACGCCGTCCTGGCCGGAGACGACATCGTCGGCGAGGTGACCAGCGGCGCTCTGAGTCCGACCCTCGGCCACCCCATCGCGATGGCCTTCGTCGACCCCGCCGCCGCCGCCCCCGGAACCGACCTTCTGCTCGATGTGCGGGGAACACTGATCCCCGCGACCGTGACCGCCCTGCCCTTCTATCGGAGGAACCGATGACCGATCTCACCGCCCTGAAGTACACCGCCGAGCACGAGTGGATCGCCCTGGAGGGCGATGTCGCCACGGTCGGCATCACCGCGTTCGCCGCCGAGAAGCTGGGCGACATCGTCTTCGTCGAGCTGCCGGGTGTCGGGTCCGAGGTCTCGGCGAATGCCGTGTGCGGCGAGATCGAGTCGACGAAGTCCGTCGGGGAGCTCTACGCGCCCTTGTCCGGAACGGTCGTCGAGGTCAACGACGCCGCCGTCGACGACCCGTCGCTGGTCAACTCCGACCCGTTCGGCTGCGGCTGGCTCGTCAAGCTCACCGTCGACCCGGCCGCGGTCGCGGATCTGCTCGACCACGCCGCGTACGCCGAACTCACCGGCGGACCGGCGTGAGCGTCGGATCGACGCCCTTCGCCGCCCGGCACATCGGGATCGACACCGCCGCGCAGCGGGAGATGCTCGCCGCGGTGGGGTACGACGACACGTCGTCCCTGATGGCCGCGGCGGTGCCCGCATCCATCCGTCTCGCAGAGGAGGAGGGCCTCGCCCTGGAGCCGGCGGGAGAGGCGGAGGCGCTGGCCGAGCTCCGCGCGCTCGCGGAGGCGAACACCGTCGCGCGCTCCATGATCGGGCTCGGTTACTACGACACCCACACACCGGCCGTCATCGCGCGGAACGTGTTCGAGAACCCCTCGTGGTACACCGCCTATACGCCGTACCAGCCCGAGATCTCGCAGGGCCGACTCGAGGCCCTCATCACCTTCCAGACGATGGTGACCGATCTGACCGGCCTCGACACCGCCAACGCGTCCATGCTCGATGAGTCCACGGCGGTCGTGGAGGGGATGCTCGTCGCGCGCCGCGCATCCAAGAGCTCCTCGAACGTCTTCCTGGTCGACACGGACACGATGCCGCAGACCGCCGCGCTGCTCGCGCACCGTGCCGAGGCGCTCGGCATCGAGGTGCGGGAGGTGGATTTCGCCGCCGGCGCCATCGCCGACGGCGAGGCTTTCGGGGCCCTCGTTCAGTACCCCGGGGCCTCCGGGCGGGTGTGGGACCCGACCGAGGTCATCGCGGCCGTGCGTGACGGCGGCGGTCGCGTCGTGGTCGCGGCCGACCTGCTCGCCCTCACCCTGTTGCGCTCGCCGGGCTCGCTCGGCGCCGACATCGCCGTCGGGACCACCCAGCGATTCGGCGTGCCCATGGGCTTCGGTGGGCCCCACGCCGGCTACATGGCCGTGCGTGCGGGACTCGAGCGGCAACTGCCCGGACGCCTGGTCGGGGTGTCGCAGGATGCCGCGGGCGACCCCGCCTACCGTCTGTCTCTGCAGACGCGTGAGCAGCACATCCGTCGCGAGAAGGCGACCTCGAACATCTGCACCGCCCAAGTGCTGCTGGCCGTGATGGCCGCGATGTACGCCGTCTATCACGGCCCGCGAGGGCTGCGGGCGATCGCGCAATCGGTGCACGCGCAGGCCACCCTCGTCGCCGACACCCTGCGGGTTCGAGGCCTGGAGGTCGTCGCGGAGGCGTTCTTCGACACGATCCAGGTCCGCGTCTCCGACGCCGACGCCGTCGTGGATGCCGCCCGGGAACGCGGCATCCTGCTGCGCCGTGTCGACGACGTCACCGTGGGCGTGGCCTTCGACGAGGTCTCCGCGACCTCGCCCGACGTCGTTCCCGCACTCCTCACCGTCTTCGGCGTGGCAGATGCTCCGGGATGGCCGGGCGGGCGCGGATACGGCGGCACCGGACAGGGATGGCATGCCTTCGCGCCGGGTGCGGCTCGGTCCTTTCCCGACGCCCTCGCGCGCACCGATGAGTACTTGACGCACGCGGTGTTCACCACTCACCACTCCGAGACGGCGATGATGCGGTACCTCAAGCGGCTCGCCGACCGCGACTACGCGCTGGACCGCGGCATGATCCCGCTCGGCTCGTGCACCATGAAACTGAACGCCGCCACCGAGATGGCGGCGGTGTCGTGGCCCGAGTTCGCGAGGATTCACCCGTTCGCCCCCGCGGCGCACGTGGCCGGATACCTCGACCTCGTCACCCAGCTCGAACAGTGGCTGGCCGATCTCACCGGCTACGACGCGGTGTCGTTGCAGCCCAACGCCGGATCGCAGGGGGAGCTCGCGGGTCTGCTCGCGATCCGCGGCTTCCACCGCGCCAACGGGGATGCGGAGCGCACGGTGTGCCTCATCCCGTCCTCCGCCCACGGCACGAACGCGGCGTCGGCGGTGCTCGCCGGGATGCGGGTCGTCGTGGTGGCATGTGACGAAGCGGGCAACGTCGACCTGGATGATCTCCGGGCGAAGATCGAGGCGCACCGGGACTCGCTGGCGGCGCTCATGATCACCTACCCGTCAACGCACGGGGTGTTCGAGCACGACGTCGTCGAGGTCACTCGGGCCGTCCACGACGCCGGCGGACAGGTGTACGTCGACGGGGCGAACCTCAACGCGTTGGTCGGCTTCGCCCGTTTCGGCGACCTCGGTGGCGACGTGTCGCACCTGAACCTCCATAAGACGTTCGCGATCCCGCACGGCGGGGGCGGACCCGGGGTGGGGCCGGTCGCGGCGAAAGCGCACCTCGCGCCGTTCCTGCCCTCCCATCCGGCCGCGCAGCGGGAGGCGCATGCCGGCGGATACGTCTTCTCCGGTGGTCCGATCTCGGCTGCGCCGTACGGTTCGGCGTCGATCCTGCCCATCTCGTGGGCGTACGTGCGGATGATGGGATCGCGCGGCCTCACCGACGCGACCGCCGCGGCGGTGCTCGCGGCGAACTACATCGCGGTGCGGCTGAAGGATCACTTCCCGGTCTTGTACGCGGGCGAGAACGGCCTGGTCGCGCACGAGTGCATCCTCGACCTCCGCCCTCTCCGGGACAGCACCGGCGTCACCGTGGACGACGTCGCCAAACGCCTGATCGACTACGGCTTCCACGCGCCGACGATGTCGTTCCCGGTGGCAGGCACGCTCATGGTCGAACCGACCGAGTCGGAGGATCTCGCGGAACTCGATCGATTCGTCGAGGCGATGGTCGCGATCAAGGCGGAGGCAGAGCGTGTCCGGGCGGGGAATTGGCCGGCAAGCGACAACCCGCTCGTGAACGCCCCGCACACCGCCGAGTCGATCAGCATCGCCGAGTGGCCGCACCCGTACTCGCGCGAAACGGCGGTGTACCCCGTGCGCAGCCTCGTCCGCGGCAAGTACTGGCCACCGGTGCGCCGCATCGACCAGGCCTACGGCGACCGGAACCTCGTGTGCGCGTGCCCGCCCCCGGAGGCCTTCGCCTGAGCGCACCCGCCCGTGCCTCGCCCCGCCCCCGACCTCGCGTCGCCCCGCCTCCGGCGCACCGCGTTGCGGGCGAGACCGGGCTTGGCGTCTGAGACCCGGCCGCGTGCGGTCGGGTCTCAGACGGGCGGCCGGGTCTCGCCGTGTCGCCAAGATCGGGGATGGTGTCGCAGCGTCGCCAGCGCGGCGCGATGTGGCGCCCGGATCGTGTCGAGGCCCGCCGCTCTCAGCGCTGCGGCGAGCGGGTCAGCGCGCATCGTGTCCGCCCAGTCCCACCGGGCGAAGCCGTCCACCTGGCGTCGGAGCCGGTCCTCGCGCCGTTTCTCGTCGACGAGCGCCCGCGTCGTGGCGTCGACGTCGCCGCGGTCGTACTTCCCGAAGCCGTCGGACTCGCCGATGGCGCGAACGGACCGCCAGAAGAAGTCGACACGATCTTCGAAACCCGGGGACGAGAAGACGACCTGCAGCTCGGGATCCGGGAATCCGAGCCACTCGATGACCGCACGGCTCACGGACTCGCCGACCGACTCGGAACGGGGCGTCGCGCGGTCGAGCACCCACTGCACTCGCCGCTTTCCGCGCTGACCGAGGTGGCCCTGGGTGAGAGTGCGCCACGTCGCCGCGGTCTCGCCGACCCGGCGGAGCCCGGCGTCGACCACGGCGAGTCCGTACGCGGGAGGAAGGACGCGGGCGAGGCCGAGCGCGGTGTCCCGTATGCCGGTCGCCCAGACCGTGCCGAGGGCGGCCGCGTGCGGCGGTCGTCGTGTCGAGTGGATCACGAGGTCGCCATAGCGCCGCGACTTCCCACCCGCGTCGTCGATCAGATGCACGTCGCGAGGCTCCCCGAAGATCGGCAGCCCGTGCAGTGCGGCCGCCGACTCGAAGGCGAACAGGACTCCGGGATGCTGCGCACCCACCGCGTGCACCCGAGCGAGGTATCGCTCCCACGGTGAGAGGGCCTCCCACGCGATGCGGGGCGCGTATACCCCGCGCCGCACGCGCACCCACCCCGGGTCGGTGCGGAACCGCACACCTCCGAACGCTTCATCCGAGGCGAGGGTGAGCGGGACCGGCGAGCTCTGCATGCCCTCGAGCGTGGCCGCATCCTCTCCGACCGAGGTCCGCCGGGCCCAGATCTGTGGATGATCCCCCAGACTGCTGCGCTGTGCAGCAGGAGAGCCGCACCGCCGAGACCCGGCCCGATGTCCGAAACCTGGCCGCACGCAACCGGGTCTCGGACGCGAACGCGGGTCTCGGCGCTGCGGGGCGGGGCGGGGCGGGCGGGGCGGGGCGGGGCGGGGCGGATGGGGCGGGAGGGTTAGAAGAGGGAGGGCCAGAGGGCGACGGCGAGGGGGTAGCCGACGAAGGCGACCACATCGAGCAGGGTGTGGGCGATCACGAGGGGCATCACGCGCCCCCAGCGGTGGTAGCACCAGCCGAAGACGACGCCCATCGCGATGTTCCCCACGATCGCGCCGAACCCCTGGTAGGCGTGGTAAGCGCCGCGCAGCGCCGCGGTCGAGAGGATGATCGTCCAGGTCGACCACCCCACACGCCGGAGCCGGTCGAAGAGGTACGCGATGAAGATGACCTCCTCGGTCAGCCCCGCGCGGAGGGCGGAGAGGACCAGGAGTGGCACCGTCCACCACGCCGCGTCCAGCGGGGAGGCCACGACCGACACGGTCACTCCGAGCGCGCGGCCGGCCGCATAGAGGGCAAGGCCCGGGATGCCGATCACGGCCGTCAAGAGCACACCGCGGCCGACGTCGACGCCGAAGCGCGAGAAATCCAGGCCGATGCCGCGCAGGGCATTCCGACCGGGCTCCCACAGCAGATAGACGACGAGCCCCACCAGGGCGAGGTCGAAGAAGACGTCGAGGACGCGGTAGAGCGCATCCCACAGGGCCAGTTCGTCGCGCGCGGTGTTCAGCTGCGCCTGCTGCTCGCCGAGAGGGGTCTCCACCAGCAACCGACGCGCGAGCGACAGCACGCTGTAGATCGCGGACTGGCCGACGGTGATCGCCAGGACCAAGCCGATTTCCCACCACGTGCGGGCATTGCCGAAACGTGCAGAAGCAGGAGCAGGGGAGACAGCCACGTTGTCAGATTGCCACAGGCCGGGGGAAACGAGTTAAGGGTATGTAACGTTTTGGGGCGGAAGTTTGATAGTTGCTTACCGGGTGCTTAGGGTTCAGTGATATCTGGCGGTCACCGGTGACTCAACCGGGACTGCAATCACCATGCACTGGAGGACATCAGCGTGAAGAGAACACGTCTGGCTGCGGGTGCGGGTCTGATCACCGCGGGAGCTCTCGCTCTCGCCGGCTGCTCGGTCCCGTATGAGTCAGAGGTCATCGAGGACACCGAGATCACGGTTTCCTGGAACGACATCATCGACAACTTCAACACCGCGAGCACATCGGGCAACAACGTCGCCAACTCGAACGTCACCTACATGACGACGTCGGCGTTCAACTACTACAACGACTCGCCTGAACTCGTTCAGAACACCGAGTTCGGTTCCTACGAGAAGACCAGCGACGACCCGCTGACCGTCGAGTACACCATCAACGAGGACGTCGTCTGGTCGGACGGCACCCCCGTCGACGAGGCCGACATGCTCCTGTCGTGGGCCTACATCTTCGGCGCCTTCGAGACCGAGGACGGCTTCCTCTTCAACTACGCGAACCCGCGTCCGGAGCTGGCCACGCAGGTCCCCGAGATCGAGGACAACAAGCTGACCCTCGTCTACGACGTGCCCTACGTCGACTGGGAGGTGCAGTTCAGCACCGGTTCGGTCGCCGCGCACGCCGCGGTCATGCTGGCCTACCCCGAGATCGAAGACCCGCAGGAGGCCAAGGACCAGCTGGTCGAGGCCATCCAGAACGGTGACGAGGGGTGGCTCGCCCCCGTGGCGGAGGCCTGGGAGCTCGAATTCCAGCAGGCGAACACCCCCGACAACGAGCTGGTGACCCTGTCGTACGGTCCCTACATCGTCGAGGAGCTCGTCGAGGAGGACTACGTGACCCTCGTCGCGAACGAGTCCTTCGCGTGGGGTCCGTCGCCGAAGTACCAGCGCGTGACGATCCGTCAGATCGCCGACCCCACCGCTCAGGTGCAGTCGCTGCAGAACCAGGACGTGCAGGTGGCCTCGGGTCAGCCCACGCCCGACGTGCTGCAGCTGGTCCAGGAGACCGAGACGGCCGACTACTACACCGGTGACGAGGCGACCTACGAGCACGTCGACCTCACCTTCAACAACGGCGGTCCGTTCGACCCCGCGACCTACGGTGGCGACGAGGACAAGGCGCAGATGGTGCGCACCGCGTTCCTCAAGACCATCCCGCGCGAGGAGATCGTCGAGAAGCTGATCCGTCCGCTGAACCCGAACGCCGAGGTCCGCAACTCGATCCTGCAGATCCCCGGTTCGCCCATGTACGACCCGATCGTCGAGGCGAACGGCTCGGCCGAGTACGGCGAGGTCGACATCGAGGGTGCCAAGCAGCTCCTCGCCGACGCCGGCGTCGAGGCCCCCGTCGACGTGAAGTTCTGGTACCCGGAGGGCAACGAGCGTCGCGCCGCCGAGTACGAGCTCATCGCCACCTCGGGCGCTCTCGCGGGCTTCAACGTGATCGACGACTCCGAGCCCAACTGGGAGTTCACCGACACCGCCGCGAACCCGATCAACCCGCACGACGCGGTGATCTTCGCCTGGGCGTCGACCAGCCTCGCGCTGACCGGCACCGACCAGTACCTCGGCACGGGGCAGCCCTCGAACTTCGGTGGCTACTCGAACGAGATCGTCGACCAGCGTCTGAAGGACCTGGAGACCGAGCTGGATGAGGACGAGCAGATCCAGATCCAGATCGACGTGGAGAAGGAGCTGTGGACCGACGGCTACGGCATCACCCTCTACCAGTTCCCGGGTCTGACGGCATGGGACAAGGGCGTCGAGGGCATCGCCCCGGCTCCGCTCGCGCCGTACTACTTCTGGAACTTCTGGGAGTGGGCGCCGACGGCCGGCGCTGACGCCGAGTAAGCGAAACGCTGTGGTGGTGGGCCGGGTGCTCCGCATCCGGCCCACCACCCACGTTGGATGACCCAAAGGACCCCTCTCGGTGCTCTCGTTCGTGGCCCGGCGACTCGTCGCCACCCTTCTCGTACTCCTCGTCGCCTCATACGTCGTCTATGTTCTGACGGCCATCTCCGGCGACCCCCTCGAAGAACTGCGGCAGAGCCGTGATCAGAACGCACAGTTCCTGATCGCGGACCTCACCCAGAAGCTGCAGCTCGACGTCCCCCCGACCCTCCGCTACTTCACGTGGCTGCCCGGCGCCGCCGGATGTCTGATCGGTCAGTGCGACCTCGGCATCTCCGTCGCCCGAGGTGAATTGCCCGTCACCGAGGTCATCGCCACCGCGATGGGCTCGACCCTGCAGCTGATCACCGTCGCAACGGTGCTGTCGATCCTGTTCGGTGTCGCGATCGGTATGACCACCGCGCTGCGCCAGTACAGCGGATACGACTACACGGTGACCTTCGCCACCTTCGTCTTCTACTCGCTGCCCGTGTTCTGGGTGGCCGTCATCCTGAAGCAGTACGGCGGCATCGCCTTCAACCAGTTCTTGGGGGACCCGACGATCCCCTGGTGGGCGATCCTCATCTTCGCCTTGGTGGCCGGTTTCGTCTTCATGGCGATCGTCGGTGGATCGCTCAGCACACGGATAAAGACGTTCGTGTTCACCGGCATCGCCGGCGGGGTGTTCCTGGCGATCCTCACGGTCACGAACTGGTTCGAGCAGCCCTCGATCGGCCTGGTCGGCGTCATCGTGTTCGCGATCGGCAACGCGCTCATCGTCGCGAGCCTGACGACAGGTTTGAAGGACCGAACGGCGCTCATCGCCTTCGGACTGGCCGCCGTCGTCGGACCGGTCGCGCTCTACTACCCGTTCCAGTACCTGTTCTTCTTCGGGAACGCCTGGTGGACGATCCTCATCGCCGCCGTCGCCCTCGTCGCGATCGGCGTGCTGGTGGGCCTCCTGTTCGGCGGTGACCGCAAGGCGTACATGGCGCGAATCGTCGGACTGGCTGCGGGCCTCGGGACGATCCCGCTCGTCTTCGACCAGATGTTCCAGCGCTGGGCGACGTACGAGTCGATCATCCCGCTTTCCAGTGGCGTCATCTCGACCATCGGCGCGTCGACGCCGGCGATCGACCGCACCGATGACTACTGGCTGCAGATGCTCGACTCGCTCACGCACCTGATCCTGCCGACTCTGACCCTCATGCTGATCTCGCTCGCGGCGTACACCCGGTACTCGCGTGCGAGTCTGCTCGAGGTCATGAACCAGGACTACGTGCGTACCGCTCGCGCGAAGGGCCTGTCGGAGCGGGTCGTGGTGATGCGCCACGCCTTCCGCAACGCCATGATCCCGATCGCGACGATCATCGCCTTCGACTTCGGAGGCCTGATCGGCGGTGCGGTGATCACCGAGACGGTCTTCGCCTGGAAGGGCATGGGGGCGGTCTTCTCGGATGCGTTGGGCCACACCGACGTCAACCTGATGATGGGCTTCTTCCTCGTGACCGGAGTGCTCGCCGTCCTCTTCAACATCATCGCCGACCTGCTGTACTCGGCGCTGGACCCCCGAATCCGGGTGAGCTGACATGTCGAATCAGAATCAACACAACCCCCAGGAAGCCAATCCGAACGACCTCCTCCCCAACGAGGACGACTTCGAGAGCCGGCACCGCGACGACCGTGGGCGGGAGATGTCGATCGAGCAGCGCTCGACGGCTGGTCTCAGCCAGGGCGCCATCGTGCGGCGGCGCTTCCTGCACCATCGCGGGGCGATCGTCTCGCTGGTCGTCTTCGGCCTCATCGTGCTGCTCGCCTTCACCTCGGTCGGGACGGTCATC
This sequence comes from Microbacterium xanthum, assembly GCF_034531355.1. Lineage (NCBI taxonomy): Bacteria > Bacillati > Actinomycetota > Actinomycetes > Micrococcales > Microbacteriaceae > Microbacterium > Microbacterium xanthum. Next base: position 322,955 of record NZ_JAWHUE010000003.1, on the reverse strand, counting down.
GGCGGCACCGGCGACTACACGGTCGACCCGGCCACCGGGACGCTCGTGATCGACGGGTTCCGCATAGCCGGCTGGTATCCGAAGGACTGGTGGACCCGCTACGACATCGTCAACGGGGGTGCGCCGACCCTTCAGCTGTGGCCGCTGCAGTTCGGAGAGCACCCGTTCGGTCAGGACGACCTCGGTAAGGACATGTTCGCGCGAGTCATGCGCGGCACGCAGCAGTCACTGCTCGTCGTCTTCCTGGTGGGCATCCTCGCGACGGTCATCGGCACCGTCATCGGTGCGGTCTCGGGCTTCTACCGCGGCTTCACCGACTCGCTGCTGATGCGCCTGACCGATGTCATCATCATCATCCCGATCCTCGTGCTGGCCGCGGTGCTGGCCCGTACGGTGGGCGGCAACGCCGTCACCATCGGAGTGGTCATCGGCATCCTGGCGTGGACCGGACTGGCCCGCCTCGTCCGCGCGGAGTTCCTCGCGCTGCGCGAACGCGAGTTCGTCGACGCCGCGCGAGTGGCCGGGGCCAGCGACCGACGGATCATCTTCACCCACATCCTGCCGAACACGGTCGGGGTCATCGTCGTGAACGCGACGCTGCTCATGAGCGCGGCGATCCTGATCGAGGTCTCGTTGAGCTTCCTCGGTTTCGGCATCCGCACCCCGGACATCTCCCTGGGCCAGCTCATCAACGAGTATCAGGGGGCGTTCTCGACACGGCCGTGGCTGTTCTGGTGGCCGGGCGTGTTCATCATCGCCATCGCACTGTGCATCAACTTCGTCGGCGACGGGCTGCGCGACGCGTTCGATCCCCGCCAGAAGCGCGTGCCGAACTTCAACGGACCGATGGCCGAGATGCGACGGTGGTGGGCGGCCCGCGGCGCGGATCGCACCGGCGCCGGCGCGATCACCGCGGGGTCCGCGGCCGATGACGCTCCGGGCAGCACGGGCCGGAAATCCTGACGATGCCCGCCCTACAGCACCACCGACAGGACCACTGCACCGACGAGGACGACGCCTGCCGCGATCGTCGTGGTGTGCAGACGCACCTCGACGGCTCCCAGGGTTTCGTCGAGGGCGCCCGCGTCACGCAACTGCTCCCACCGGCGGCGGACGATGTACGCCGCGGCGCCGGATTCGGAACCGACCAGGTCGCCCGGACGGACGGTGCCGGCGACGTAGCTGGACTCGGGGAGGTGCTGGCCCTGTTCACGGCGGGCGAGCATGAGACTGTGTCGTCCCGGCGCGGGAGCGGCCCACGCGGCCACGCGCATGCCGGGGGTGTACAACGTCAAGGCGAAGCGCGTGTCGATGCGCTGGATCTTGGTGAACGGTACGCGGATGGTGCGGAAGACGTTCTCGACGGTCACCGCATCGTCGTCGACTCTGACGGCCGGGCGCCAGTAGCCTGCCCACATCGCGAAGGCGAACAGGGCGAGCAGCGGCACGGCCTGGACGCCGGCGGTCGGGGATTGGACGACGACGGTCACCGCGGCGGCCGCGCACACCGCGATGACCACCGCGGACAGGACACGACCGAACCGGGGACGCAGGACATGGGCTTCGGACACATTCTTATCGTCGCAGACGCGGCATGAACGACTCTTGAAAGGCATCACCACGTGAACGAGACGCAGGCAGGTACCGCGCCGGTGCTCGAAGTGCGAGACCTCGGCATCGACTTCTGGGTCGAGGGCGAGTGGGTCTCGGCTGCCCGCGGCATCAACTACACCCTCCACCCGGGGGACGTGCTCGCCATCGTGGGCGAGTCCGGCTCGGGCAAGAGCACGAGCTCGATGGGGGTGCTGGGGCTGCTGCCGGGCAACGGCCGTGCCTCCGGAAGCGCCAAGCTCGACGGCAGCGAGCTCATCGGGGCGTCCCCGGCGAAGCTGCGCAAGGTCCGCGGCAAGGGGATCTCCGTGATCTTCCAGGAGCCGATGACCGCCCTGAACCCCGTCTACACCATCGGGTACCAGATCATGGAGGCGCTCCAGATCCACAACCCGAACATGCACAAGGCGGAAGCCTCCGCGCGCGCCCTCGAGCTGCTCGCACAGGTCGAGATGCCCGACCCGAAGAAGGCGTTCGACTCGTTCCCGCATCAGCTCTCGGGCGGTCAGCGCCAGCGCGCGATGATCGCGCAGTCGATGTCGAACGACCCGAAGCTGCTCATCGCCGATGAACCGACCACGGCCCTCGACGTGACGGTCCAGGCCGAGATCCTCGACCTGATGCGGCGTCTGCACACCGACATGGGTTCGGCGATCGTGCTCATCACGCACGACATGGGTGTCGTCGCCGACCTCGCCGACCAGGTGATCGTCATGAAGGACGGCGCCGTCGTCGAGCACGGCAAGGTCGCTGACGTCTTCCGACAGGCGCAGCACCCCTACACGCAGGCGCTGCTGGCATCCGTGCCGCACCTCGGCGCGACCTCCACGGAACAGTCCGCCCCGGCCAAGCGGCTCGGCGCCGACAACGTGCTCCACATGAAGGACCTCGTGATCGAGTATCCCAAGCGTGGCCGCGTACCGGCCTTCCGCGCTGTCGACGGTGTCGATCTGGACATCCGCCAGGGCGAGGTCGTGGGGCTCGTCGGCGAGTCGGGGTCGGGGAAGACGACCATCGGCCGCGCGGCGATCGGTCTGCTGCCGGTGCACTCGGGAGAGCTCGAGGTCGCCGGACGCAGGATGGCGGGCGTCTCCCGTGGCGATCTGCGCAGTGTCCGCCGAGACATCGGCATCGTCTTCCAGGATCCCGGCTCGTCGCTGAACCCCCGCATCCCGGTGGGTGAGTCGATCGCCGAGCCGTTGCTCCTGGCGGGCGGGTTCGGTCGCAAGGAGATGAACCAGCGCGTCGAGGAACTCCTCGACGCGGTCGAACTGCCGAGATCGATGCGCAACCGCTACCCGCACGAACTGTCCGGCGGGCAGCGCCAGCGCATCGGGATCGCCCGCGCGCTGGCGCTCAAGCCCAAGCTCCTCGTTGCGGACGAACCCACGAGCGCCCTCGACGTATCCGTGCAGGCGCGTGTGCTCGACCTCTTCCAGGATCTGCAGCGCGACCTCGGGTTCGGCTGTTTGTTCGTCACCCATGACCTCGCCGTCGTCGACCAGCTCGCCGACCGGATCGCGGTGATGCACAACGGCAAGCTCGTCGAGATCGGCACGCGCGACCAGATCTTGCGCGACCCGCAGGACCCCTACACGCGGCGCCTCATCTCCGCCGTGCCGGTGCCCGATCCCGACGAGCAGCGTCAGCGGCGCGAGGCGCGCACCGCCGCCAAGGGCGACTGATCCCGTCGGCGTCCGCGAGCCGGGCGCCAAGGCTGAGAGGCACGTGACAGGGCGCGCGAAGGCGCCCGGTAGAGTAGGAAGGCCCGGTTCCGGGCACATTCCCTCACTCGGCAAGGACACCCCCATGGCGCACGCCCTTCGCACCGACCTCCGCAACGTCGCGATCGTCGCGCACGTCGACCACGGCAAGACCACCCTCGTGGATGCGATGCTGCGGCAGACCGGCTCGTTCGGCGACCACGCCAACGTCGAAGAGCGCGCGATGGACTCCAACGACCTGGAGCGTGAGAAGGGCATCACGATCCTCGCCAAGAACACCGCGATCACCTACAACGGCGCGCACACCGACGAGGCTGTGACGATCAACGTGATCGACACCCCCGGGCACGCCGACTTCGGCGGCGAGGTCGAGCGCGGTCTGTCGATGGTCGACGGTGTCGTTCTGCTGGTCGACGCCTCCGAGGGACCGCTGCCGCAGACCCGGTTCGTGCTGCGCAAGGCGCTGGAGGCGAAGCTTCCCGTCATCCTGCTGGTCAACAAGACCGACCGTCCCGACGCGCGCATCGCCGAGGTCGAGGAGGAGGCCCACGATCTGCTGCTGGGTCTCGCCTCCGACCTGCAGGAAGACGTTCCGGACCTCGACGTCGACGCACTGCTGGACGTGCCGGTGGTGTACGCCTCCGGACGCGCCGGAGCCGCGTCCCGCACTCGGCCGGCCAACGGGGATCTGCCGGACAACGACGATCTCGAGCCGCTGTTCGAGGCGATCCTCCAGCACGTGCCCGCCCCCGCCTACGACGACGAGGCCCCGCTGCAGGCGTGGGTCACCAACCTCGACTCCAGCCCGTTCCTCGGTCGCCTGGCGCTGCTGCGCGTCTTCAACGGCACGCTGAAGAAGGGGCAGACGGTCGCGTGGGTGCGGCACGACGGCTCGCACTCGACCGCCCGCATCACCGAGCTGCTGAAGACCCGCGCCCTCGAGCGCTACCCGGCCGAGTCGGCCGGCCCCGGCGACATCGTCGCCATCGCAGGTTTCGAGGACATCACGATCGGTGAGACCATCGCCGATCCCGAGGACGTCCGGCCGCTGAAGGCCATCACGGTCGACGACCCCGCGATCTCGATGACCATCGGCACCAACACCTCGCCGCTGGTCGGCAAGGTCAAGGGCCACAAGCTCACCGCGCGCATGGTCAAGGACCGCCTCGACCGTGAGCTCATCGGAAACGTGTCGCTGAAGGTCGTCGACATCGGTCGCCCCGACGCGTGGGAGGTGCAGGGCCGCGGCGAGCTGGCGCTGGCGATCCTCGTGGAGAACATGCGACGCGAGGGCTTCGAGCTGACGGTCGGAAAGCCCCAGGTCGTCACGCGCAAGGGCGAGGACGGCAAGATCAAGGAGCCGTTCGAGCACCTCACGATCGATGCTCCCGAGGAGTACCTCGGCGCGATCACGCAGCTGATGGCGGGCCGCAAGGGCCGCATGGAGACGATGGTCAACCACGGGACCGGCTGGGTGCGCATGGAGTTCGTCGTGCCTTCCCGCGGTCTCATCGGCTTCCGCACCGAGTTCCTCTCGGCCACGCGCGGAACCGGCATCGCCAACGCCATCTCGCACGGCTACGACGACTGGGCCGGCCAGATCGTCGCCCGTCAGAACGGATCGATCGTGGCCGACCGTGCCGGTGTCGCGACGCCGTTCGCGATGATGGCCCTGCAGGAGCGCATGTCGTTCTTCGTCCAGCCCACCGAGGAGGTCTACGAGGGCATGGTCGTGGGAGAGAACACCCGCTCCGAGGACATGGATGTGAACATCACCAAGGAGAAGAAGCTCACCAACATGCGCTCGTCGACCGCGGACGAGCTGGAGAAGCTGACGCCCCCGCGTCAGCTCTCGCTGGAGGAGTGCCTGGAGTTCGCCCGCGAGGACGAGTGCGTGGAGGTCACGCCCGAGCGGGTCCGGATCCGCAAGGTGATCCTCGACCAGACGGAGCGTGCACGCCAGACCAGCCGCCTGAAGCGTCAGGACGCCAACGCCTGATCCGACTCCGGGACGCCCGTGTCGGTGAGGGATGAGGCGGCGCCGATGGACGACGAGGCCGAGGCTCGCGCCGCGTGGCGCGAGGCGCTCGGAGTGGCGGTGGCGACCAGTGCGTACGGCATTTCGTTCGGCGCGCTCGCGGTGGCGGCCAGCTTGGACGTGTGGCAGACGTGCGTGCTGAGCCTGCTGATGTTCACCGGCGGTTCGCAGTTCGCGTTCGTCGGCGTGGTCGCCGCGGGCGGTCTGGCGGCGGCGCCGTCGGCGATCGCCTCCGCCGCGCTGCTGGGTGTGCGCAACATCGCCTACGGGATGCGGATGTCTCCGCTCATCGGGCGGGGCCGGCTCAGGCGGCTGGCCGCCGCGCCGTTCACGATCGACGAGTCGACCGCTGTCTCCCTGGCGCGACGCACACCGCGCGCCCGGAGAATCGGCTTCTGGGTCACCGGGATCGGCATCTACGTGGGATGGAACCTGTCCACCCTCGCCGGTGCACTCCTGGGGGATGTGTTGGGCGATCCCCGCGCCTACGGCCTGGACGCCGCGGCGGCCGCCGCCTTCCTCGCGCTGCTGTGGCCGAGACTGCGGATGCGGCAGCCCATCGCGGTCGGGATCGCCGCCGCCGTCGTGGCGACGATGCTCACCCCCGTCCTCATGCCGGGCGTCCCGGTGCTCGTGGCGGCCGTCGTGGCGGTGGTGGTGGGCTGGACGAACTGGCTCGGTCGCGACGTGTCGCCCCCGGAGGAACCGGACGATGTGCCGGAGAGGGAAGGTCTGCCGTGACGATGTGGACGGCCATCCTCGTGGCCTCGATCATCTGCGTGGTGTGGAAGACGCTCGGATACCTCGTGCCGCCGCGTCTGCTCGAAGCGCCGCGCCCCGCGCGCACCGCGGATCTGCTCACCGTCGCCTTGCTTGCCGCGCTCGTCGCGGTCCAGACGCTCGGGGACGGGCAGGCGGTGACACTGGATGCCCGGGTCCCCGCCGTCGCCGTCGCGGCCGGTCTCCTTCTGGTGCGCGCGCCGTTCCTCGTCGTCGTGGCCGCTGCGGCGGTCACCGCGTCGCTGCTTCGCGCGCTCGGCTGGGCCGCGTGACGCTCGACGAGTGCGTGGGGAGACTAGGCTGTCGGGGTGAACTCCTCGCTGCCGGTCCGCGTCGCCACGTGGGCGCTCGCCCTCGTGATCGGCGCGTTCTACGGCCTGGCCGGGACGATCGGGCATGCCTATACCCTCGCCGGTGTTCCGGTCGGCCTCGCGGTCGCGATCATCGGGTCCGCGGCACTGCTCGTCGCCGTCCGCCTGCTGACCGGTGATCGCTGGTCGACGCTGGCCACCGGTCTGGGGATGATGGTCACCACCCTGGTGTTCTCGGGCGAGGGGCCTGGAGGCTCGGTGGTGGTTCCGCAGACGGAGATCTCTCTCGTGTGGACCTTCGCCGTTCCCGTGGTGGTCGCCCTGGTGGTGGCGTGGCCGCACATGCCCTCCCGCGACGAGCGCGCGCCACGCAGCGCGTAGACTCGGACCCGTGACATATGTGATCGCCCTTCCGTGCGTGGACGTCAAAGACCGCGCATGCATCGACGAGTGCCCGGTCGACTGCATCTACGAGGGGGAGCGGTCGCTCTACATCCATCCCGACGAATGCGTCGACTGCGGTGCGTGCGAGCCGGTGTGTCCCGTCGAGGCGATCTACTACGAAGACGATCTGCCCGACCAGTGGCAGGACTACTACAAGGCCAACGTCGAGTTCTTCGACGGCGTGGGATCGCCGGGCGGGGCCGCCAAGGTCGGTGTCATCGCGAAGGATCACCCGATCATCGCGGCGCTGCCGCCGCAAGAGCACTGACCGTGGGAGTCGCCGACCTCGCCGATTACCCGTGGGACGCCGTTGCCCCTTACGCGGAGCGGGCGCGTTCTCATCCCGACGGCATCGTCGACCTCTCGATCGGTTCACCCGTCGATCCGACCCCGACCGTGATCGCCGGGGCGATCCAGGCGGCGACAGACGCGCACGCGTATCCGCAGACGATCGGGACCACCGCGCTGCGTGAGGCGATCGCGCAGTGGTACGCACGGCGGCGGGGAGTTTCCGGGCTCACTCCGGCGCACGTCCTGCCGACGATCGGGTCGAAGGAGCTGGTCGCCCTCCTGCCGTTGCTGCTCGGACTCGGACCGGGGGATGTCGTGGTGCACCCCCGTGCGGCCTATCCGACCTATGAGGTGGGGGCGCGTCTGGTCGGCGCGACACCGGTGAGTTCCGATGACCCCGATGAGTGGCCCGACGGTACGCGTCTGGTGTGGCTGAACTCGCCGGGAAACCCGGATGGTCGCGTGCTGGATGCCGCTGCCCTTCGTCGGGCGGTCGGGCGCGCCCGAGCGCTGGGGGCGGTGGTGGCCTCCGACGAGTGCTACGCGCTGCTGGGCTGGGACGCACCGTGGGATGAGCTCGACATCCCGTCTGCGCTCGACCCGGAGGTCACCGGGGGAGAGCTCACCGGCCTCCTCTCGGTCTACTCCCTCAGCAAGCAGTCGAACCTCGCCGGTTATCGCGCGGCCTTCCTCGCCGGAGATCCCGCGCTGATCACCAGCCTGCTGACCGCCCGGAAGCATCTCGGGCTGATGCTCCCTGCGCCCGTGCAGGCCGCGATGGTCGCGGCATTGCGCGACGACGCGCACGTGGACGAGCAACGCGAGCGGTACAGACGGCGGCGTGAGATCCTCCTCCCCGCCGTGCGGGAGGCGGGATTCCGCGTGGACGCGAGCGAAGCGGGTCTGTACCTGTGGGCCACGGAGGGACGTGACGCGTGGGAGAGCGTCGGGCGCCTGGCCGAGCTGGGGATCCTCGCCGGGCCCGGGCATTTCTACGGGCCTCATCACCCGCATCACATCCGACTCTCCCTCACGGCGCACGATGAACGCATCGAGGCCGCCGCCGAGCGCCTGAGGGCGGCGCAGCCACGTCGCACAGCCGCTCCTGCCTCGGAGTGAGCTCGGCCCACCAGGTCCGGCCGATAGGAGGGTTCCCCCACCAGGTACCCGTCATCTTTGGCTGTGTCATCAGTGGGCGCTCGCCATGGGTAGGCTGTAGAACGCGCGGCCATCGCGAACATCGCCTTCCGCGCCGACCAGGACACCACCGTGAGGTGGCCGACCGGGTCGACGACCCCCGGGACGACCAGAAATCGCAAGGAGGCGCCGTGAGCGACGCGGGCATTCAGCAGGACAACGCCGCCATCACCATCGGTGGCACCACGACCGAATTCCCGCTGGTGCGCGGCACCGAGGGCGCACCGAGCATCGACGTCTCGGCGCTGACGAGGAAGACCGGATACACGACCCTGGACTACGGGTTCGTGAACACCGCCGCGACGAAGTCGGCGATCACCTACATCGACGGCGACCAGGGCATCCTCCGCTATCGCGGGTACCCCATCGAGCAGCTGGCGAAGCACTCCAGCTATCTCGAGGTCGCGTGGCTGCTGCTGTACGGCGAGCTCCCCAGCGCGTCGGAGCTCGAGGCGTTCGATGCCCGTATCCGCCGACACACCCTCCTGCACGAAGATCTCAAGCGGTTCTTCTCGTCCCTGCCGCCGACGGCGCACCCGATGTCGGTGCTCTCGGCAGCCACGGCAGCCCTGTCGACGTACTACGAGGACGAGTCCGACCCCCACAACCCCGAGCACGTCGAGCTGAACACCATCCGCATGCTCGCCAAACTCCCGGTGATCGCCGCCTACGCCCACAAGAAGAGCGTCGGCCAGGCTTTCCTGTACCCGGACAACGGGCTGAGCTTCGTGGACAACTTCCTCAAACTCAACTTCGGTGTGCTCAGCGAGATCTACGAGGTCAACCCGGTCATGTCGCGCGCCCTCGAGCGCCTTCTCATCCTGCACGAAGACCACGAGCAGAACGCGTCGACCTCGACCGTGCGCCTGGTCGGTTCCACCGGGGCGAACCAGTTCTCGTCGATCTCCGCCGGCATCAACGCCCTCTACGGTCCGCTGCACGGCGGTGCGAACGAGGCTGTCCTGGCGATGCTCGGGCAGATCCGCGACTCGGGTGAGAGCGTGCAGCGCTTCGTCGAGCGGGTCAAGAACAAGGAGGACGGGGTCAAGCTGATGGGCTTCGGCCACCGCGTCTACAAGAACTACGATCCGCGTGCAAAGCTCGTCAAGGAGTCCGCGGACGAGGTGCTCGAAGCGCTGGGAGTGAGCGACCCGCTCTTGGATCTTGCCAAGGAGCTCGAGGAGATCGCTCTCAGCGACGATTACTTCAAGGAACGCCGGCTCTACCCGAACGTGGACTTCTACACGGGTGTCATCTACAAGGCGATGGGCTTTCCCACCCGCATGTTCACGCCACTGTTCGCCATCGGTCGGTTGCCGGGGTGGCTCGCGCACTGGCGGGAGATGCAGACCGACCCGCAGACGAAGATCGGACGTCCTCAGCAGGTGTACATCGGTTCGCCGCAGCGCGATTACCCCGGCATCGGCTGACCCGCCGCCCGCGAGCCGCGCGGTGCGGGGAGGTCAGTCCTCGAGTGTGGCCGCGTGGTCGGGGACGAGGCCGGTACCGTTGCGGGGCGGACGCTCGTATCCTCGCGACGCGGGCCGCTCCGGGATCTCGATGGGCTCGCGGTCGACGGCCGCGTACGGGATCTGCGAGAGCAGGTGCGCGATCATGTTGATCCGGCCGCGGCGCTTGTCCTCGTTGTCGACCTCGAACCACGGAGACTCCGGGATGTCCGTGTGCACGAACATGGTGTCTTTCGCGCGCGAGTAGTCCTCCCATTTCGTGATCGACAGCACGTCGTTGGGGCTGAGCTTCCATCGACGCATGGGATCCTCGTTGCGCGATCGGAACCGGTTCTCCTGCTCGACGTCGGAAACCGAGAACCAGTACTTCAGCACCTGGATGCCCTCTTCGACGAGCATGCGCTCGAAGATCGGCGCCTGGTGGAGGAACCGGTGATACTGGGCGTTCGAGCAGTACCCCATGACATGTTCGACGCCGGCTCGGTTGTACCAGGACCGGTCCATGAGCACGATCTCGCCCGCGGCGGGAAGATGAGGCACGTAGCGTTGGAAGTACCACTGCGTCCGTTCGCGCTCGGTCGGCGTGGGCAGAGCGACGATGCGGGTCACACGGGGGTTGAGGTACTCGGCGACCCGCTTGATCGTCGAGCCCTTGCCGGCCGCGTCCCGCCCCTCGAACAGCACGATGATGCGCGCGCCGGTCGCTTGCACCCACGCCTGCATGTCGACCAGCTGCGCCTGCAGGCGGCGCAGCTCTTTCTCGTACGTCTTCTTCGCAAGCCGGTGACCCATGCCGCTGAGCATACGCGCGGGGCCTCGGCGGGAGAACTCAGGCGGGCGGCAGGCGGCGATGGTGACGGATCGAGACCAGCGCGCCGACGACCTTGAAGGGGAGGACCTCGCCGAAGCGGTGGTCGGCGGCGCGGCGCAGACGCAGCGCGAGATCAGGTCGGACACGGCGCAGTTCGTCTCGCGCCATCTCGGCATGTGGAGGGTTTGAGACGAGGACGATGACGTCGGCGTCCTCGAGGAGGGGGATCACGTGGCGGATGTTGTCACGGGTGGACAGGCTTTCCGCCTCGAGCCGCATCGGCCCGCGGTAGCCGCGTCTCCGGGCATAGCGCGCCATGATCCGTGCCTCGGGCTCTGCGCTGTGCACGGGACCGCCGCTCAGGATGAGCGTCGAGTGCACGGCGCGAGGATCGATCGATCGGATGCCGGCCCGCACGCGGTAGCGGTTGACGGCGTTGGCGCGGGAGCCGCGGTTCCCGTACCCGAGCACGACGACCGCCTCGCGAGTGGGGGCCCGTGCCGGGAGCGCGGGGACGCCCCGGCGGCTGGCGAGAGCATCGTAGACCTCGGCGGCGACGGCGACGGCGACCGCGGCGCCGACCGCCAGCAGGGCCGCCGCGGCCAGGCATCGCCGCCGCCGCGGCATTCGCTCAGGCGTGGAGTGCCTCGTTCAGAGTGACCCCCACGCCCTCGCGGGAGAGGGCCTCGATCGCGCCGGTGACGGAGTTGCGACGCAGAAGCAGACCGTCCCGGCCCGACAGGTCGCCGCCCTTGACGGTGGGGCGGGCGCCGTCGGCTCGCGGCGTTCGGTCGGCCAGGACGATCTTGGACCCCGCCGTCACGTAGAGACCCGCTTCGACGACGCAGTCGTCGCCGAGAGAGATGCCGATGCCGGCGTTCGCGCCCAGGAGGGTCCGTGCGCCGATGGCGACCTTGTGCGACCCGCCGCCGGAGAGGGTCCCCATGATGGAGGCCCCGCCGCCGATGTCGCTGCCGTCGCCGACGACGACTCCCTGGGAGATGCGCCCTTCGACCATCGAGGCGCCCAGGGTGCCGGCGTTGAAGTTCACGAATCCCTCGTGCATCACGGTCGTGCCGGGGGACAGGTAGGCGCCGAGCCGCACACGCGAGGCATCGGCGATGCGGACGCCCTCGGGCGTGACGTAGTCGAGCAGTCGGGGAAATTTGTCCAGGCCCTGCACCTGGATGCCGTCGCGCAGGAGGAACGGGCGCAGCCGCGTCGCGTCGTCGGGGTGCATCGGGCCGGCGTTCGTCCACGCGACGTTGGGAAGGTGCCCGAAGACGCCGTCGAGGTTGAGGCCGTTCGGCCGCACGAGGCGGTGGGAGAGCGCGTGAAGGCGGAGGTAAGCGTCGGAGGTGCCGGCGGGTGCGGCGTCCATGTCGATCTCGACGGTGACCAGCTCGACGCGGACCCCGCGACGCTCATCCGGAACGGCCAGATGATCGAGGTTCTCGGACGCCGCGGCCGGGTCGTATCCGCCCGGGATGCGGCCGAGGGCGGGAGCGGGGAACCACGTGTCCAACACCGTTCCCGCATCGGTCACCGTCGCGAGGCCTGTGCCCCACACCCATCTGTCATCGCTCATGCCTCCACGCTACCGGCTGGGATGCGGTCGTTAGACTCGGGGGATGCCGGGCCTCGATCTCACCGCCACGTCCGTCGACCTCACGCGCGCGATCTGCGACATACCCAGCGTCTCCGACGACGAGACCGCGCTGGCCGACGCGATCCACCTCGCCCTCGCGGAGCACCATCACCTCGACCTGCACCGCGACGGCGACACGATCGTCGCCCGTACCGATCTGGGGCGTGATCGACGTGTGGTCATCGCCGGTCACATCGACACCGTCCCGATCAACCACAACGTCCCCACCCGCGACATCGACATCGACGGTGAGCCGTTCCTGTGGGGGCGCGGAACGGTCGACATGAAGGCGGGCGTCGCGGTGCAGCTGAAACTCGCCGCCGAACTGACCGACCCCGATGTCGACATCACGTGGATGTGGTACGACCACGAAGAAGTCGCTGCGGAGCGCAACGGGCTCACGCGCCTCGCGCGAAACAGCCCGGAGATGTTCGCGGGAGACTTCGCGATCCTCGGTGAGCCCTCCAACGGCCAGGTCGAGGGGGGCTGCAACGGCAATCTGCGGGCGGTCGTGCGCACCGACGGTGTGCGCGCGCACAGCGCCCGCTCGTGGATCGGCGAGAACGCGATCCACAAGGCCGCGCCGATCCTCGCCCGGCTGGCCGAGTACCGCGCGAAGGAAGTCGGCGTCGAGGGTCTGCAATACCGGGAGGGCCTGAACGCGGTGCGCGTGAACGGCGGGGTCGCCGGCAACGTGATTCCCGACGCCTGCGAGGTCGAGGTCAACTACCGCTTCGCGCCGAGCCGCGACGGGGCCGAGGCGGAGCGGCACGTGCGCGAGGTGTTCGCCGGCTTCGACGTCGAGGTGGTCGACCTGGCCGAAGGTGCTCGACCCGGGTTGGATTCGCCGCTGGCGCAGGAGTTCCTTGCCGCCGTCGGCGCCGAACCCCGCCCCAAGTACGGCTGGACCGACGTCGCCCGGTTCTCGGCGATGGGGGTACCCGCCGTCAACTACGGTCCCGGGGACCCCCACCTGGCCCACCACGACGAGGAGCGGGTGGCGCTGTCGCAGATCATGGAGGTCGAGCGCGGCTTGCGAGCGTGGTTGAGCGCGTGACGGCGGGGGCGGCCTCCACCACGATCCGCCCCGCCGTCCGCGTCGCGCTCGTCTATCTGCTCGCCCGGCTGGTCACGACCGGGTTCTTCCTGTCGGCCTCGGCCATCGCTCCCGCCGACGCCCGCCACGGTCGGGACGCGACGCTCGGGACGTACGTGCTGGCGTGGGATGCCCAGTGGTACTGGCTGATCGCCTTCCAGGGATACCCCGTCGATCTCCCGCTCACCGAAGCCGGGCAGGTCGCGGAGAACGCCTGGGCGTTCATGCCTTTGTACCCGGTCCTGTCGGCGGTGGTCTCGCTGCCCTTCGGCCACTGGGGTGTCGGGGCGTTCCTGGTCACCCTCGCCGCCGGGTACGGGTGCGCGCTGGTGCTCCATGGGATGTTCCGGGAGCGGCTGGGTGAGGGGGCGGCCCTGTGGGGTGTGGTGTTCTTCTCCGCCGGCCCGCTCGCGGCGCTGCTCCAAGTGGGATACGCCGAGGCACTGTTCCTGTTCTTCCTGCTTCTGGCGATCCGGTGCGTGCAGACCCGACGGTACGGGTGGCTCTATGCGCTCATACCGCTCATGGGATATACGCGGCCAGGCGTGCTGGCGTTCGGACTGTTCTTGGCGCTGTTCGGTCTCTGGCGACTGACTCGGCGAGAGGTCGAACCGGTGACGCGACATGACGTCATCCACATCCTGTCCCTCGGCGCGCTTGCCACCGTGGTGGGGTTCTCCTGGCAGGTGATCGCGGCGGTCGTCACGGGAGACCCGGCCGCCTACCTCGACACCGAACTCGCGTGGCGACGCCTGTGGGTGGGGGACAGCGGGGGGTTCGTCCCGTTCGAAGGCTGGGTGCAGGGCGCTGCGTTCTGGTTCCCGCGCTGGGGGCTGCCCGCGTGGACGGGTGTGATCGCCCTCCTCGGGATCGTGGCAGCCGTCGCTGCCCTGCTGTTGTTCGAACCGCACGTGAAGCGGCTGGGGGTCGAGGTGCGCCTGTGGTCGGCCAGCTATCTCGTCTACCTGCTCGCGGTGTTCTTCCCGCAGTCCAGCACCTTCCGGCTGCTCTTCCCCCTTTCGCCCCTCGCCGGCGCCCTCGCCGTCCCCGCGTCGCGGAGGTGGCGGATCGGGGTGCTCGTGGCCTGCCTCATCGGGCAGTGGCTGTGGGTCTACAACATGTACACGCTCGGAAACACGTTCTGGCGCATTCCCTGATCACCGAATTCCGGCGTTGCGCGGGCGCGCACGATAAACTCGTACGGCAGACCTCCATAGAAAGGGAGCCACGATGGCAGCGATGAAGCCGAGAACCGGAGACGGGCCGATGGAGGCCGTGAAGGAGGGGCGCCTCATCATCGTGCGGGTTCCGCTCGAGGGTGGTGGCCGACTGGTCGTCTCTGTGAACGACGCGGAAGCCAAGGAGCTTCACGACGTTCTGGGGGGAGTCGTCAGCGCAGCCTGACGCTCGTTCTCGTCGCACGGACGAAAGGCCGGTCCTCGGACCGGCCTTTCGCCTTGCCCGGCCCGCTCAGCGGGATTCCGCGGGGAGCGTGGTCAGTTGCAGCAGTCCCTCGCCGACGATGGACAGGGCGCCGATGACGGCCGATGAGGACTGCGTCTCCTGGATGAGGGAGCGGTACGCGGCGGTGAGGGGATCGCGGCGGACGGGGTCCGAGACGGATCCACCGCCGAGCACCCGGGGCACCAGCACCGTGCCGCCCGCGCGGACCAGACGAAGCCCGTGCTCGACGTACTCGATGACGCCCTCGGGATCGGCGTCGACGAAGACGATGTCGTAGGAGGCCTCGTTCATGCGCGGAAGGACCTGCGCAGCCCGGCCCGTGATGAACCGAGCCCGTGCCGCCGGCACACGCGCCTCGGCGAACGCCTGGCGTGCGGCCCCGAGGTGTTCGGGCTCGCTGTCGATCGTGGTGAGTGTGGCGCGCGGCGAGCCGTGGAGCAGCCACAGACCGGACACACCCGCTCCGGTGCCGATCTCGACGATGTTCAGGGCGGCGGAGGATGCGGCGATGACGGCCGCCTGGGCGCCGACCTCGGGGCTGATGGGCGACGCGCCGAGCTCGAGGGCCGCCGCGCGGGCGCGTGCGATGTGATCGGGCTCGACGACGGATTCCGCCGCGAACCGCCGATCGGCGTCTTGATCTGGCATGTCGACTCCTTCCGGATCAGCTTAGGCGCCGCATCGCGTCGCCACGCTGAGGCGCGACGGTAATCTGGAGGGGTGTTCAACGGCCTGACGTTCGAGAAGCTGATGCTGATCCTCGTCATCGCCGCGTTCCTCCTCGGACCGGAGCGGTTGCCCCGCTATGCCGAGGCGCTCGCCGGCCTCGTGCGCCGCGTGCGTGCTTTCGCCCAGGGCGCGAAGACCCGCATGAAGGACGAGATGGGCGAGGACTTCGACGACGTCGACTGGCGTCAGCTCGATCCGCGCCAGTACGACCCCCGTCGCATCATCCGCGAGGCCCTCCTCGACGATGCTCCGGTCCCCAAGGCGGCCCCGGCCGCGACCGCACCGACCACGCCGGTCAAGCCGGTCACGAGCAAGCTCGAACCGGGGACCCGGCCCCCGTTCGACAGCGAAGCCACCTGACCACGCCTCGGCTCACCACGGACGGAGCGGGAGGGAGCGCCCCGACAGGTGGCGCGGTTGCGACGCGATGCGATTGGCCAGCGCCGCGACCGCTCGGGAGGCGGGATCGGCGGGGTCGGCGACGACACCGGGAACGCCGACGTCGCCCGCGGCCCGGAACGCAGGACTGAGCGGAACCGAGGCCACCACGTCCACCGGCTCGGCGTCGGTGGCGAGTGCATCCGCGACGGCGCGTCCGCCCCCGGCCCCGAAGACGTCCAGCTCGGTGCCGTCCGGCATGGTCATCGCCGCCATGTTCTCCACGACGCCGATCAGGCGCTGCCCGGTCTGACGAGCGACCAGGCCGCTGCGCACCGCCACATCCGATGCCGCCGGCTGCGGGGTGGTCACGACGAGGACCTCGGCATGGGGCAGGAGCTGGCCGACGGAGATCGCAACGTCTCCGGTGCCCGGCGGCATGTCCAGCAGCAGCACGTCCAGGTCGCCGAAGAACACATCGGTCAGGAACTGCTGCACCGTCCGATGCAGCATGGGGCCACGCCACGCGACGGCCCCGACCGGCCCGTCGGCGTCGCCGCGGCGCAGGAACATCCCGATCGAGACCGCTTTGACTCCGTGGGCGACCGGCGGGAGCATCAGGTCGTCGATGCGCGTCGGCACGGGCGCGTGCCCGTCGGGGCCGACCATGCCCAGCAGACCGGGGATGGAGAAGCCGTGCACGTCGGCGTCGATCAGACCGACCGCGAGCCCCCGAGCGGCGAGGGAGACGGCGAGATTCGCGGTGATGCTGGACTTGCCGACGCCGCCCTTTCCACTGGTGACGGCGATCACACGCGTCAGCGAGTCGGGGCCGAACGGCATCTGTCGCGCCGGACGGCCGTCGCGGAGCTTGTCGGTGAGGGCGCGGCGCTCCTCGGGCGTCATGACGCCGACCTGGAGGTCGACCGCGTCGACGCCGGTCACCGCGCCGGCCGCGTCGGTGACGTCCCGTGCGATGCGGTCTGCAGCGGGACACCCCACGATCGTGAGGGCGATGCCCACGTGCGCGGTGCCGCCGTCGACGTGCACGTCACGCACCATGTCGAGCTCACCCAGCGGTCGGCGCAGTTCGGGATCGGTGACGCCGGCGACGGCGGCGCGGACGCGGGAGGAGAGGTCGGTCACGAGGCGGGGGAGTCCTTCCGGGGGGCGTCGTCGAGGTGCGCGAGCATCTTCTTCAGCTCGCCGCGCAGGACGTCACGGGTCAGGGCCTCACCCTGCATGTCGGTCACCGCCATACGCAGGGCGACGATCTCGCGCGCCAGGTACTCGGTGTCGGCCAGGTTCCGTTCTGCGCGCTGCCGGTCCTGCTCGATCTGCACGCGGTCGCGGTCATCCTGGCGATTCTGCGCGAGCAGGATCAGGGGCGCGGCGTATGACGCCTGCAGCGAGAGCATCAGCGTCAACGCGGTGAAGCCGTTGGCGGCGGAGTCGAAGCGCAGATCCTGCGGCATCAGGGTGTTCCACGCGAGCCAGGCCGCGCAGAACCCGCTGAGGATCAGGAGGAAGGCGGGAGTGCCCATCGCGCGCGCGATCCACTCGGTGAAACGCCCGAACCGGTCGCGCGAGGGCTGCGGCGTGCGGCCGAGCACGCCGGAGCGGCCGCGGGGGGCGTCGAGGCCCCGGATGCGGGTGTTCTGCTTCTTCTCCCGCGCCATCATCGCCGCCTCGTCGGGATCGCGGCGGTCGTCGTGGGCACACCGGGGACCTCCGGTCCCTCGGTGTCGATCGAGCGCCAGTCGTCGGGCAGCAGGTGATCCAGGACGTCGTCGATCGACACGGCGCCGACCAGGCGTCGGGCAGGGTCGACGACGGGGACCGACACGAGGTTGTAGCTGGCGAGCATGCGTGCCACCTCCGAGGCCGCGGCCGTGGCGGGGATCGGATCGACGGAGTCGTCGATGATCGCCCCGAGCCGCTCGTGGGGCGGGTACCGAAGCATCCGTTGGAAGTGCACCGTCCCCAGGAGGCGTCCTGTCGGCGTCTCGTACGGCGGCAGGGTGATGAACACCGATGCCGCCAACGCCGGATGCAACTCGTGGCGGCGGATGAGGGCGAGGGCCTCGGCGACCGTGGACTCCGCCGACAGCACGATCGGTTCGTTGGTCATCAGCCCGCCCGCGGTGTCGGGCCCGTACTTCAGGAGGTCGCGCACATCCTGTGCCTCCTCGGGCTCCATCAGACCCAGCAGCTGCTCGGAGCGGACCTTGGGAAGCTGCCCGAGCAGATCGGCGGCATCGTCGGGTTCCATCGCGTCGAGGATGTCGGCGGCGCGCTCGTCGTCGAGCTGTTCGAGGATGTGCACCTGCTCGTCCTCGGGCATCTCCTCCAGAGCATCGGCGAGGCGGTCGTCGGGCAGCTCCTCGGCGACCTCGATGAGGCGGTCATCCGGGAGGTCGAGGAGGGTGTTGGCGAGGTCTGCGGGTTTGAGTTCGGAGAAGGTGGCCACGAGCTGTTCCGCGGACTGCGCCTCACCCGGCTCCTGATCCTCGCGCACCTGAGCCCAGGTCGAGAAGGTCGTGGCGCCCTTGGCGAACGGAGATCCACCCGACTTCGGTCGGCGCAGGAAGAGCTGCCCGATGTCCCAATCACCCAGTCGGCTGCGCTCGATGGCGACATCTTCGATGACGGCGGTGCCCGACCCGTCGCGCAGGAAAACCCGGCGCCCGAGGAGCTCCGCCATCACGCGGACTTCGCCGCCGCGCTGCTGGAACCGCCGCACGTTGATCAGGCCCGTCGTGATCACCTGTCCCGGGCGGATGGAGGTGACCCGGCCGATGGAGAGGAACACGTGGCGTCGGCCCGGGATCTCCACGATCAGGCCGACCACCCGGGGAGGGTCGTCGGCACGGAAGATGACGACGACGTCGCGGACCTTGCCCAGTCGGTCGCCCGCCGGGTCGAAGACGGCGCAGCCGGTCAGGCGGGCGACGAATACCCTCTGCGTGCTCACGATTCCAGCGTAGACCGGGGCCGTGGGAGGATGGAGGAATGAGTATGATCGGCGGACGCGGCCCCCAGGCCACCGGCGAGGTGGGCCCCGTGGTGGCGTCGTTCTCGACCTACGAAGCGGCGCAGAAGGCGGTGTCGGAACTGATCGCCGGGGAGATTCCGGCGCGGGAGATCGCCATCGTCGGGAAGGGACTCCGGTCGATCGAGCGGGTCACCGGCCGACTCGGGTATGCATCGGCGGCGCGCTCCGGGGCGATCAACGGCCTCCTGCTGGGACTGCTGTTCAGCGCCGTCGTGGTGCTCGGCTCCCCGACCGTGCCCATCCAGGTCTTCGTCGGTGTGCTGTTCGTGGGCATCGCGATCGGGATGCTCTTCAGCATCGTCACCTACTCCCTCGTGCGTCGCCGCCGCGACTACGCATCGGTGATGGCCGTCGTCGCCGACACCTACGAGGTGACCGTCACCGCCAACAGTCTGCATCGGGCGCGTCAGGTCCTCGGTCCCCGCGCGAACGGCCCGGTCGCCGCCGACCCCGCTGTGCCCGCCGCCCCGACGCATCCGTCCGAACCGCCGCCGTCGCGCCGGGCCGAGCCTGCGGACACCTCGCGGACGGAGCCGCCGCGGTACGGCGAACGGATCGACCCGGACGTCGCCTCCGGCGCCGACCGCGACGAGCCGCCCGCGTCGTGACGCGAGAGACGATCGATGTGGCCCTCCCGGCCGGCTCGACCTCCGTCCAGGTCGACGCGACCACCCCGGAGGGGGCCTGGGCGGTCATCGCCGTGGCCCATGGCGCAGGCTCGCACATGGACCATCCGGGCGTCACCGGATTCACCGACGCGATGAACGCGGCCGGGGTGGCCACCGTCCGGTTCAACTTCGCCTACGTCGAGTCCGGCCGTCGGATGCCGGGACCTCCGGCACATGCGATCGCAGCGTGGGAGGCGGTCGCCGCCCACGTGGGCACCGAGCACGCCCCGCTGCCCTTCGTCGCCGCCGGACGCTCGTACGGAGGGCGGATGGCCTCGATGGCCGCGGCGGAGGGCCGCATCCGACCCCGTGGGCTCGTCTACCTCGGCTACCCGCTGCACCCACCGGGTCGGCCGGAGAAGCCACGAGTGGAGCACCTTCCCGCGGTCGTGCCGCCGCAGCTGTTCCTCTCCGGGACGAGGGACGCATTCGTCCAACCCCACCGTCAGCTCGAGGAGGCGGTCTCGTCGTGCCGTGACGCGTCCGTGCACTGGGTCGACGGTGCCGGCCACGCCTTCGACATCGCCGGACGACGACGCCCGGCGGACGAGTCGGCTGCCGAGCTCGCCCCCGTCGTGGTCGACTGGATGCGCGCGCGTTTCCGATCGGATCAGCGCCCGGAGGCGTAGCCCTGCATACCGCGGGGGTTCGCCGCCGCCCACAGCACGCCGTCGTCGTGACGGCCCACCGCCGAGACCCGTCCGAGTGCCCAATCGCCCGCGCGGGTGACCCGGTGACCGCGAGTGACGAGGCCGTCGATGACCCGGTCGCCCAGCCGGTCCTCCACCACGGCACCGCCGGGCGACCACGTGCGCGGCCAGAACGAGTCGGTCACCGCTGTGGTGTGCAGCGCAGGTGCGTCGATCGCGCCCTGCGGGCTGTAGCCCCCGACGAGGGTGCGAAGCAGCACCAACAGCTGCCACTGGTCCTGTTGGTCGCCTCCGGGCGACCCGAGTGCCATCACCGGGCGACCGCCGCGGAGCACGAGCGTGGGCGTGAGGGTCGTGCGGGGCCGTCGGGCGGGGGCCAGCGAGGACGGACGGCCCGGCTCCAGCCAGGTCATCTGCAGCCGCGTACCCAGGCAGAATCCGACCTCGGGAACGGTCGGGGAGGATTGCAGCCATCCCCCGGACGGTGTCGCCGAGACGATGTTGCCCCACCGGTCGACGACGTCGATATGACACGTGTCGCCACGGGTGTGACCGGTGCGGTCGACGGTCGGTTCACCCGTGCCCGCCGCAGAGCCCGGTGCGCCGGTGCGCACCGGTGGGAGGATCGGAGTGCGGCCACCGAGAGAGCCCGGGCGCAGCTCGAGGGAGGCCGTGTCGCCGATCAGATCGCGCCGTTGCTGGAGGTAATCCGGCGACAGCAGGGCCTCGACGTCCACGTCGGTGTCACCGAACCAGGCGTCGCGGTCGGCGTATGCCAGCTTCTGCGCCTCGAGGATGCGGTGGGCACCGGCCTCCTGAGAGGGGTCGAGCAGGCTGTCCTCGAGCGGTTCGAGCATGCCGAGCACCGACAGCAGAGCGGGCCCTTGCGTCCACGCGCCGGCTTTCACGATCTCATGACCGCGGAAGGAGGAGACGATGGGCCGCTCGTACTCCGCGTCGAACGCGGCGATGTCCTCGGCGGTGAGGACCCCGGCGTGATCCCGCCCGTCGGAGTGACGGTGAGGTCGGGCGGCGAAGGCCGCGAGGGTTCGGGCGACCCGTCCGGTCTTCCACTCCCGCCGCGCGGCATCGATGCGGGCGACGCGGCCGCTCGGACCGTCACCGGGCGTCGCGCCGGATGCGCGCACGAGTTCGTGGAGGACCTCCGCGTAAGCGGGGTTGGTGATCATCGCGCCGGGGGCCGGAACCGTTCCGCCGGGCAGCCACAGTGCAGCGGAGCTGGGCCAGGCGTCCCGGAAGAGGTCGGCGACGCGGGCGATCGTGGCCGCCGCGCCCGCGACCAGGGGGTGCCCGTCGCGGGCGTAGCCGATCGCGAACGCGAGGACATCGCCGAGCTCCCACGTGCCGTGGTCCCGCAGGAGCAGCAGCCACGCGTCGACGGCGCCGGGGACGGCGGCAGCCAATGCACCCGCGCCCGGGACGAGGTCGAGGCCCTCCGCCCTCATGTGCGCGATCGACGCGGCCGTCGGCGCCGGGCCCTGGCCCATGAGCACGCGCGGGGAGTCGGCGTCGGCGGGATGGATGAGCGCGACGAGGTCGCCGCCGGGACCATTCAGGTGCGGTTCGACGACGTGGAGCACGAAAGCGCCGGCGACGGCGGCGTCGAACGCGTTGCCACCGCGCTCCAGGACCGCCTGCGCGGTCGCGGTCGCGGTCCAGTGCGTGGAGGCGGCCATCCCGAACGTGCCGGTCAGCGTCGGCCGCGTGGTGAACGCGGCTTCGGGGGTGAAGACCACCGGATCAGCCGGTGGGATTCAGGCGCGCGATCCAGGCCTCGACCTCATCCGCGGTCCGCGGGATCGCCGACGAGAGGTTTTCGACGCCGTCGTTCGTGACCAGGACGTCGTCTTCGATGCGCACCCCGATGCCGCGATACTCCTCCGGCACGGTCAGATCATCGATCTGGAAGTACAGTCCCGGTTCGATGGTGAACACCATTCCCGGTTCCAGGACCCCGTCGTAGTACATCTCGCGCCGAGCCTGCGCGCAGTCGTGCACGTCGATACCGAGGTGGTGGCTGGTGCCGTGCACCATGTACCGGCGGTGGTGCCCGCCGCGCTCGGCGTCGAGGGCCTCCTCGGCCGTGACGGGCAGTAGACCCCACTCCGCCACGCGTTCGGCGATGACCTCCATGGCGGCGGCGTGGACATCGCGGAAGCGCACGCCGGGGCGCGCGGCGGCGAAGGCGGCGTCTGCGGCCTCGCGCACCGTCTCGTAGACACGGCGCTGCGTCGGGGTGAACGTGCCGGAGACCGGCAGGGTGCGGGTGATGTCGGCGGTGTACAGGCTGTCGACCTCGACGCCCGCGTCGATGAGGATCAGGTCCCCGGGGGCGACCGCGCCGTCGTTGCGTGTCCAGTGCAGGTAGCACGCGTGCGGTCCGGAGGCGGCGATGGTGTCGTACCCTTCCCAGTGCCCGTCGCTGCGAGCGCGGAGGTGGAACACACCTTCGACGACGCGTTCGCCGCGCGGGTGGGCCACCGCCCGGTCGAGGTTGGCCACGATGTCGTCGAACCCCTTCCCGGTGACCTCGACCGCGAGTCTCATCTGCGCGATCTCATAGGCGTCCTTGACCAGACGCAGCTCGGAGACGGCGCGGGTGAGGTCGTCATGATGGCCGACGACGAGGTCGTCGTCGTGCGCGGCATAGTCGTCGATGTGCGCGGTGGACACGCCGAGGTCCGCGGCAACGCCCTCCCGCGCCGGACGCGGTCCGATCCAGAACTCGCCGATCGAGGCATCCGCGTAGAACTCCGGGGTGGTGCGGTCCGCGCGTTCGCGGAAATACAGCGTGGCGTGGTGTCCGCCGTCGACGGGGTCGAGGACGAGGACCGAATCCGGCTCGCTGTCCGCGGCCCATCCGGTCAGGTGGGCGAAGGCGGAGTGCGCGCGGAACGGATAGTCGGTGTCGTTGCTGCGTTCTTTCAGCGAGCCCGCCGGAATCACCAGGCGTCGTCCCGGGAACATGGCCGAAAGCTTCGCCCGACGCGCGGCGGCGAACGGCGCCTGGGTCCGTTGCGGCGGCGCCGTGTCAGGACGCTCCGCCCACCCGGTGGAGATGGTGTCGAGGAATCCCTGCGGGAAGGGCTGCCGACGGTTGGTGGTGGTGTCGGGCCCGGTCTCCGCGGTGTCGGTCGTCGCGATCGTGTCGCTCTCGCCAGTGCTCATCTGACCAGTGTCGCACCTGACGCCGCGCGCGTCATCGACTCAGCCGGCCGGTTCGTACTGCACGATCAGCGGGCGGTGGTCGCTGCCCGAGCCGTCCATCGATCGCAGCACGATCGACCCCGTGGGGACCCACGACGGCGAGGCGAGGATGTGGTCGATCGGGGCGCCGACGTGCGAGGGGAGCTGAGAGGGCCACGTGCCCACGGCGCCGTTGCCGGTCTCGGAGGCGGCGTCGAGGCAGCGTCCGAGGGTGCCGCCGTCGACGCCGAGCGCGGCCATGTGGTCGACGGTGGCATTGAAGTCGCCCGCCATGATGACGTTGTCGACGGCGCACTGGTCGGCCAGCCACTGCAGATCGCTGCGCCACTGCTGCATATCGTCCACACGCGGGGCCACGGCGTGCGCGGCCACGACGGTGGGGCCGTCGCCGGAGGTGGGCATGACGACGGCGCTCGGCACGGTGGAGGTGTTGCTCGTGCCGTCCCGGGAGGACTCGATCACGGCGTAGTCGCCGAGGTCGGGGGAGATCAGGATCGTCGTGGACAACGCGTCCCAGCCCGAGTCCTGAGAGCCGAAGGTCGCGTGGTGCACCCACATCGGCCTGCCGTAGTCACGCATGGCGATGGCCACCTGCTCACCGGTGTCGGCGCTCGTCTCCGGAAGAGTGATGATGTCGGCCTGCATCGCGACGGCGATCTCGGCGATCGCGCCGGCCGACGTGTTGCCGCTGCCCGCGGTGTTCCACGTCATCACGCGGAGGCTGTCCTCCGTCGACGCCGGCAGGGTCTCGGTGCCCCAGCCACGGTCGTACAGGACCACACCGTTGCCGATCGCGGCGGCCAGGCACACGATCGCGAGCGTCGTGGCCATGACGCGGAGGGGGCGTGCGAGGGCGAACAGCAGTGCCAGCAGGCCCAGGCCGGCGAACGCGACGGCGACCAGACCACGGAAGGACACGACCTGCGCGATCGGGAACTGATCCTCGACGTGGAAGATCTGCGGGAACGTGACGATCGCCGCTGCGAGCGCGAACGTCGCAGCGGCGACGAACCCGAACACGCGCAGCACGAGGGGAACACTATTGGTGGAGACTGAAAGATCCGTCAAGGCGGGCCCGGCACCGGCTGCACCGGTCTGCTCGGCGACGTCGGCCGCTACCCTCAGAAGAATGCACGGGACGCGTCGATACGAGGGGCCGGGAGACCTGCACCTCCACTCGACGCACTCGGACGGCACCGAACCGCCCGCGCAGGTCATGGCCGCCGCCCACGCCCACGGCATGCGGACCGTTGCGCTCACCGATCACGACACGACCTCCGGCTGGGCGGAGGCCGCCGATGCGGCGACCTCCTTGGGAATGACCTTCGTGCCGGGCATGGAGATGTCCTCCCAGCACCGGTGGCGCAGCATCCACGTCCTCGCCTATCTGATCGATCCGGACGAGCCCCGTCTTCGGGCGATGACCGAGAAGGTACGTCGCTCCCGCGTGGAGCGCGCCCGGATCATGGCCGAGCGCATCGGGCGGGACTACGACGTGACCTGGGAGGACATCCTCGCCCAGACGAGCACCGGCGCGACGGTCGGCCGCCCGCACATCGCGGATGCTCTGGTCGCGCGCGGCGTGGTGGGCGACCGCGGCGAGGCGTTCTCGACGATCCTCTCCGCCGGAGGGGAGTATTACGTGTCGTTGTACTCGCCGGACCCGGTCGAAGCGATCGGACTCATCGTCGGCGCCGGAGGCGTGCCGATCATCGCCCACCCGGCCGGTCGCGCCGGCATCCCGCCCGAGAGCCTGATGGCGCGTATGCTCGCGGCCGGACTCGCGGGATTCGAGCTGGGTCACCGGGAGAACACCCCGGAGGGCGTCGCGACCCTGCGCGCGCTCGCCGAGGAGCGCGACTTGATCGTCACCGGTTCAAGCGACTATCACGGACTCGGCAAACCCAATCAGCCGGGCGAGCACACCACGACCGAGGTCATGCTCGCCCGTCTCCTGGAGCGGGGGACGGGCAGCGCGCCGCTGTTCCCGTGAACGCGCACGCCGATCAGGTGGTGCCGGCAGCGCCCTCGCGCGGACCGCGCGGCCCGCGACGACGCCGGCGCCGGCGCGGCGCGGGCTTGCCGTCGTGGTGCTCCTTGCCGCCGCCGTCGTGGGTTCCGGCACCCTCGCCCGCACGCGAGACGTCCTCGGCGCCGGTGGCCGGCGCCGTCCCCCCGTCCGAGCCCGAGCCCGAGCCCGAGCCCGAGCTGCGACGGCGGCGACGACGCCGCTGCCCGGACCCGCCCTCCGAACCGCTGCGCGCAGGCGACTCCGCTTTCTCCGCCTTCGGGGCGGTGACGATGCGGCCCTTCGTGCCGGCCGGGATCCCGAGGTCCTCGTAGAGGTGCGGGCTCGAGGAGTAGGTCTCCACGGGCTCGGGCTGACCGAATTCCAGCGCCCGATTGATGAGGGCCCACTTGTGCAGGTCGTCCCAGTCGACGAAGGTCACCGCGATGCCGGTGCGGCCGGCGCGACCGGTGCGACCGGCGCGATGCAGGTAGGTCATCTCATCGTCGGGGATGGTGTGGTTGATCACATGGGTGACGTCGTTGACGTCGATGCCTCGGGCCGCGACGTCGGTGGCGATCAGCACGTCGCGCTTGCCGGCCTTGAACGAGGCCATCGAGCGCTCGCGCGCCTCTTGGCTCATGTCGCCGTGAACGGCGGCGGCATTGAAGCCGCGGTCGTTCAGCTCATCGACGAGCTTCTGGGCGGCACGCTTGGTGCGCGTGAAGATCACCGTCTTGCCGCGGCCTTCCGCCTGCAGGATGCGGGAGATCACCTCGTCTTTGTCGAGGGAGTGGGCGCGGTAGACCAGGTGGCGGATGTTCGCCTGCGTCAGACCCTCATCGGGGTCGTTCGCGCGCATGTGGATCGGGTTGGACATGAACCGGCGCGCCAACGTGACGATCGCCCCCGGCATCGTGGCCGAGAACAGCTGGGTGTGGCGCACGGCCGGCACCTTCTGGAAGATCTTCTCGATGTCGGGGAGGAAGCCGAGGTCGAGCATCTTGTCGGCCTCGTCGAGCACGACCTCCGTCGCGTTCGACAGATCGAGCAGCCGCTGGTTGTTGAGGTCGATGAGGCGTCCCGGCGTGCCGACGACGATCTGCGCACCGGCCTTGAGCTGGTCGATCTGACCCTCGTACGCCTTGCCGCCGTAGATGGCCACGACCGAGGTCGATCGGTTCGACGTCAGCATGTCCATGTCTTCGTAGACCTGCACCGCCAACTCGCGCGTGGGCACGACGATGAGGGCCTTGACGCCCGGTTCGGGGTCGAGCCCCAGGCGCTGCACGACGGGGATACCGAATCCGAAGGTCTTTCCGGTCCCGGTCTTGGCCTGCCCGATGATGTCCTGCCCGGGAAGACCGAGCGGGATCGTCTGCTCTTGAATGGGGAAGGCATCGGTGATGCCGCGGGCGGCGAGAGCGTCGACGATGTCCTGATCGACGCCGAGTTCGGCGAAAGTGGTCACGGTAGGGGAACCCGTCCGGCAGTGAGACGCTGCCTGTGGTCGGCCCCGGGCGCATCCATGGCGCACGCTGGGGCGAAAGCGTGTCCACGCCCTTCTCTCAACCACGGGCGCGGTGCCCCGATCCGACGCCGGGGACCGGACCAGGATAGCCGAGCGCGCCACCGATGACGCGAGGCGGGCCGCGCAGACACGCCCGCGCACTCTAAAGTGGAGGCCGTGGTGACCTGGTTCTGGCAGCGGCGACCGCAGGGACGGCGGCTTCAGCTGCGCTCCCGCGGCGACCTCGGTGACGCGATGCGCGTGGACTTCGAGGAGCTCGCGCCCGATATCGACACCTATCTGGGCCAGGCGGCCTATCTCCAGCTGGGCTTCTTCGAGACACTGAGCGAACTGATCCAGACGACGCCGGAGCTGGCGCAGAAGGAGTCGCTTTCGCGCGCCGCCGGAGCCGCCCTGACCAAGCACGAGGAACTGGTCGCTCTCATCCGCGACCGCGGGGACGACCCCACCAGTCTCATGCTGCCGTTCCGTGAGCCGCTGGACGCCTTCCGGAGAGCCACCCACGGAGGGCGTCCGCAGGAGACGATGCTGTCCGTGCACATCACCGCCGGGCTCCTGGACGACTTCTACCTCGCCCTGTCGGCCAGCTACGGCGACGCCGGGCGACGAGTGGCGCGGGTCCTGCGCGCCGACAACGACCGCCAGGCCATCGTCGACATCGTCGCGGCGACCATCGCGAGCGACCCGGAGTGGAAGGCCCTGCTGGCGATGTGGGGTCGACGTCTGGTCGGCGACACCCTCCTGATCGCACGCTCGGCGTTGCGGCCGACGGCCCTGGATGCCGACGACGAGGAGAAGGTCGAGCCGGTCTTCACCGAGTTGATGGCGGCGCACTCACGGCGCATGGACGGGATGGGCCTCGCGGCCTGACCCGCCGCCGCATCTCAGCCGATGCCGAGGGCGGCCTTCTCGCGCTCATCCTTCGACACTCGCGCTTTGGCAAGCAGGATCGCCGCAGGCCAGCACACGATGGTGGGCACCACGACGGCGGACAGCCAGGGCCACGGGGTGTCGGCGCCGAGGCCCGCCCAGGTCAGGGCGAGCCACGCGGCGCCGGCCACGACGGTGCCCAGCATGGGGATCACCGCGGCGCCTCGGGTCGCACGGTCGCGCACCTGGACGTGCGCCGCGATCCCGATCACCGCGCCGAGGATGAGGGCGATGAGGATCTGCACGGGATCAGGCGACGAATCCGACGCGGCGCGATTCCTCGCTGCCGAGTTCGACGTAGGCCAGGGACGCGGTGGGGACGAGGTAGGAGTTGCCCTTCGCGTCGGCGAACTCCACGTGGGCGGCGCCGGACTCCAGCGCGGTGGCCACGGACGACTTCACGTCTGCGGCCGACTCGTTCGTGTCGAAGTTCAGCTCACGTCCGGTGTTCGCGATGCCGATGCGGATCTCCACGTCACATACCTCCTGGCGATTCGGGCCGAGGGCCCGCGCCCGCGGGATTCCGGGGCGCACCGCCAGCCTACGGCACCCCGGCGCTGCGCTCCCGGCCGCCGCGAACGCTGTCGGCGAACGGGCGCGGACGCGGGCGGCGATGTCGGCGGACGCGGCTAGCGTCGAGGTGATGACTTCCCCCGAGCCCACGGCCGCTGTGGCCGACCTCGTCGCCGGCGCCGGCGCGGACCCCGCGCAGCGCGCCGTCGTGGCGGCGCCCACCGCGTCCTCCGGGGTCGTGGTGGGCGCGCCCGGCTCGGGGAAAACCGAGACCTTGGTGGCGCGCGTGGTCGAACTGGTGCGCCGTGGCGTCGATCCGGACGACATCGTGGTGCTCACCCCGTCGCGCCAGACCGCCACCGCGTTGCGGGACCGTCTGGCCATCGCGGTCGGCCGCGCGACATCCGGACCGCTCGCGCGCTCCCTGGCCTCCTTCGCCTTCGGGATCGTGCGCTCGTGTGCCGTGGCCGCCGGTGCCGAGCCGCCGCAGCTGCTCACCGGCGGTGATGAGGACCAGATCATCCACGACATGCTCGACGGAGACGCCGAGGACGAAGCGGCCGGGCAAGCGCCCGGCCGATGGCCGGCATGGCTGGGTGCGGGGATCCGGGACACCCGGGGGTTCCGCTCCGAGGTGCGCGCCTTCCTCGCCGAGTGCGAGACGCTGGGGCTGAATCCGGTGGCACTGCGCGAGCTCGGGCGCGCGCACGAGGTACCCGAGTGGGAGGCGATGGCGTCCTTCCAGCGGGAGTACACCCGTGTACGGGCGGGCATGCGCGGCGCGCACCGCGACGCAGCCGGTCTCCTGCGCGAAGCGGTCGGGCTCCTTCGCGCCGGGGCGCCCGGCCTCGACGTGGTCGATCGCGTGCGTCATGTGCTCGTCGACGACGCGCAGGAGCTCACCGCCGGCGCCGTCGACCTGCTCGAGGCGTGTCGGGATCGCGGGGCGGTGGTGCTGGCCTTCGGCGACCCCGACGTCGGGTCGGGTGCCTTTCGTGGTGCGACTCCGGCGAACTTCGCGCGCGTGGCTGCGGCGCTCGGGACCACCTGGGTGCTCAGCACCATGCATCGCGGGACCGCGGCGGCCACCGATGTGATCCGTCGCGTCACCCAGCGCATCGGCGCCGCGGGGGTCGTCGCGCACCGTTCGGCTCCCGTCGGTGTCGACCCGGATGCGTCTGTGCGCGCGCTCACCGTGCGCTCGCCGGCGGAGGAGTTCGACGTCATCGCGCGGCTGCTCCGGGAGCGTCATGTGCACGACGGCATCGCGTGGGACCGTCTGGCGGTGATCGCTCACGACAGCAGGCAGATCACGGCCCTTCACGCAGAGCTCGCGGCGCGCGACGTGCCGGTCGTGGCCCCCGGCTCGGCGCAGGCCCTCGGGGAGATCGCGCCGGTGCGCGACCTCCTCCGGCTCATCGAGCTGGCGGCGGACGACGACTGGAGCGTCGACGACGTCACGGATGCGTTGCTCGGGGTGACCGGGCGTCTGGACCCGATCGAGTTGCGCCGGTTGCGCTCCTCACTTCGTCACGCCGAACTCGCAGCCGGCGGCGATCGATCGGGACGCGACCTGCTGCTGGCGGCGATGCGGACGCCGGTGGTGCTCGACCTCATCGATGCGCGCGAGGCCCGCCGTGCCGCGGCGACCGCACGGACCCTCGCCCATCTGCGCGCTGAGCTCGATCGCGGCGCCAGCGCGCACGAGCTGCTGTGGTCGGCCTGGGAGCAGTCGGGCCTGCAGAAGCCGTGGGCGCTGGCTGCTGCCGGGCACGGCCCGGTGGCCGATCAGGCCGGTCGCGATCTCGATGCGATCGTGGCGCTGTTCCAGGCGGCGAAGCGGTTCGGCGAGCGTTCGGTCGATGCGGATCCGCGTGTGTTCGTCCGCAGTGTGCTCGACGCGGCCGTGGCCGAGGACCGGCTCGATCCGCCGCCGAGCGGGAAGGTGGTGCGGCTGCTGACCCCCGCAGCCTCGTTGGGGCTGGAGTTCGACACCGTCGTCGTCGCCGGAGTGCAGGACGGCCTGTGGCCGAACACGCGCCTGCGCGGTGGACTGCTGCACACCTGGCGGCTGGCGGACGCGCTCTCGCGCGACGACGCGGCGTCGCCGTCCACCCTCGACCGGCGACGCACGGCGATGCACGATGAACTGCGGCTGCTGGTGAGAGCGCTCAGTCGCGCGACCTCGCGATGCGTGGTCACCGCGGTCGACGATGACGACACCGGGCCGAGCGTCTTCTTCGAGTTCCTGCCGCCCGCCGAGGCGGTCGTCGTCGATCATCCGCTGTCTCTTCGCGGCCTGGTCGCCACACACCGCCGCACGCTCACGACCCCCGGCGCGCTGCTCGATGCCGCGGCCGCATCGCGTGCCCGAGCCCACGCCGCCGCCCAGCTGGCGCTGCTGGCCGACGCGCGCGTTCCGGGGGCCGATCCGTCGCACTGGTACGGGGTGGCCGCCCCCACGTCGACGGGGCCGCTGCGCGACCTGCAACGCGAGCACGTGCGGGTCTCGCCCTCTCGGTTGCACACCCTTGAGGAGTGCGCGTTGAACTGGGTGATCGGCGACCTCGGCGGCGACCCCGGTGGGGTGACCGCAGGCCTGGGCACGATCCTCCACGCGGCACTGGAGAACGCCGAGGAGATCTCGGAGGAGGCGCTCTGGCGCACCGTCGAGGCGCGCTGGGGGGAGCTCGTCTTCGAGGCCGGTTGGCGCGAGCGTGCCGAGAAGACGCGCGCGAGGGACCTCGTGCGACGTCTGCACGCGTATCTCCGACGATTCGACGCCGAGGGGGGACGCCTCATCGGAGCTGAGCCGCACTTCGAGGTGGCGCTCCCGGTGGTCGGGGCGGAAGATGCGCCGCACGGGGTCGTGGTCTCCGGCTACATCGACCGTGTCGAGCTGACTCCGGACGGAAAGGTGGTCATCGTCGACCTCAAGACCGGCAAACGGGAGCCGCAGACCGACGAGAAGGTGGCCGACAACCCTCAGCTCGCGGCGTATCAGCTCGCCTTCGAATCCGGTGCGATCGCCGCAGCGGAGGGGCATCCGCCCGGCGGCGCCCAGCTGCTCGTGCTCCGCCCGACATCCAAGGCGGACTTCGTCACACCGCGGCAGGCGCCCTTCGACGACGAAAGGCGCGAAGCGTTCCTCACGCGCATCCAGGAGGCGGTCGCCGTGATGCGCTCCACCTCTTTCGCCGCGCCGTTCGAGGAGCATTGCCGCGATGAGCATGCCTACGGGCTCTGCCGCATCCACACCATCGGGGCGGTGAGCGCGTCATGATGATCTCTGCCGCCGCGATCGCCGCAGCCCTCGGGCAGTTCCCACCCACGGCGGAGCAGACCGCCGTCATCGAAGCACCGCTCTCACCCGCGCTCGTGGTCGCCGGGGCCGGCAGCGGGAAGACCGAGACGATGGCCGGACGCGTGGTGTGGCTGGTCGCCAATGGGATCGTCCGGCGCGACGAGGTCCTCGGCCTCACGTTCACCCGCAAAGCCGCGGGCGAGTTGGCCGAGCGGGTGCAGAAGCGGTTGGCACGGCTGGCGGAGTTCGATGCGCGCGGTCTGCTTC
This sequence comes from Microbacterium xanthum, assembly GCF_034531355.1. Taxonomy (NCBI): domain Bacteria; kingdom Bacillati; phylum Actinomycetota; class Actinomycetes; order Micrococcales; family Microbacteriaceae; genus Microbacterium; species Microbacterium xanthum. Next base: position 290,810 of record NZ_JAWHUE010000003.1, on the reverse strand, counting down.
CGCATCTCGGACCCCTGCATGAGCAGGGCCGGTTGGAGGTGTTCGGGCGCATCGAGCGCACTGCTGCTGCGCCGGCCGCCCGTCGTGCCGCGATCGACGATCTCGCCGCGGCGGTCGGCGCGGTTGCTCCGGAGCCGGCGGCTCGCGACGATGAGCTCCTGCACCGCCCGACGGTGTCGACGTACAACAGCTTCGCCGACCAGATCGTGCGCGAGCACGCGGTGCGCATCGGCCGAGACACCGAGGCGGCGGTCCTCAGCGAGTCGGCGGCCTGGCTGCTGATGCGCCGTGTCGTCTTCGCCTCCGACGACGAGCGATTGGAGCATCGCGGCGAGGCGGTGCGCTCGATCGTCGACGCCGCCCTGCGCATCGCGCGGGACGGAGTGGACAACCTGGTCGACTTCGACCGGCTCGCGGCGTTCCCCGAGGCCTTCGCGGGCGTTCTCGAGCGCCCCTCGACGAACAAGCGGACCGTCGTCTATAAGGACATCGAGACCGCTGCAGACAACGTCGGTGCGTTGGCGCTGCTGGCGGATCTGGCGCGCGAGTACGCCCGCCAGAAGCGCCGACTGGGCGTCATCGACTTCTCCGACCAGGTGGCGGGTGCGCTCGAGGTCGTGCGCGCTCACCCTCCGGTGGCTGCGGAGCTTCGGGATCGCTACCGCGTGGTGCTGCTGGACGAGTATCAGGACACCTCGGTCGTGCAGACCGATCTGCTGTCGACGATCTTCGCCGCGACCGCGGTGATGGCCGTCGGTGATCCGCACCAAGCGATATACGGGTGGCGCGGCGCGAGTGCCGGGAATCTCGGCGGGTTCGCCGAAGCGTTCGCACCCGGCGATGCCTGCGCCACATACGCGCTGATGACGAGCTGGCGCAACAGCGCGGGCGTGCTGCAGGCGGCCAACGCCGTCCTCGCTCCGCTCGCGGCGTCAGCGGCGGTTCCCGTCGCCGAGCTCACGCCGCGTCCGGGAGCGCCCGAGGGAGAGGTCGAGATCGGCTTCGACGACGCGCTGGAGGCAGAGGCCGATCGTGTCGCCGCGTGGTTCGCACGGGTACGAGCCCAGCGGGCGGCGACAGGGAGGCGTACCACCGGCGCCGTCCTGTTCCGCTCGAAGAAGCACATGGTCCGCTTCGGCGACGCCCTGGCGCACCGCGGCGTGGCGCACCGCATCCTCGGCCTCGGTGGACTGCTCTCCACCCCGGAAGTCGTCGATGTCGTGAGCGCCCTGCGCGTGATCAGCGATCCGGCGGCGGGCTCCGCGCTCATCCGGCTCCTGGCGGGCCCGCGCTGGCGGATCGGCCTGCCCGACCTGCGCGAGCTGTCGGCGCTGGCGCGCCGCATCGCCTCGCACGACGAGGCACTGCAGCCCCTGCCGCCCGAGGTCGTGCAGGCGATCCGAGCAAGCGCGGGCGACGAGGCGGGATCGCTGTCGGACGCGTTGGATTTCGTGGGCCGGTACGGGCCCGATCATGGGTGGCTCACCGGTTTCACCGGCGAGGCGATCGAGCGGCTCGCCGACGCGTCGGCGGTGTTCTCCGGACTCCGTCGCGCGGTCGGCATGCCGATCCCGGAACTTGTCCGTCTCATCGAGGTCGAGCTGCGGCTGGACATCGAATTGGCCGCGAACGAATCGCGGGGTCCGGCCCGGATCGCTTCGGCGCAGTTGCGCGCTTTCGTCGACGAGGTGCATGCGTTCCTCGCCGCCGACGAAACCGGTTCGATCGCCAGCCTGCTGGCATGGCTCGACCACGCGGAGCAGCTCGACGAGTTCGCGCCGCGCACCGAGCCTCCCGAAGACGATGTCGTGCAGCTCCTCACGATCCACGGGTCCAAGGGGCTCGAGTGGGATGCGGTGGCCGTCGTGCGCTTGGTGAAGGACGAACTGCCCAGCGCGCCGCGCGACACCAAGGGGTGGCTCGGCTTCGGGGTCCTCCCCGCCACATTCCGGGGCGACGCGCGCTGGTTGCCGGAATTCGCGTGGGGAGCTGATCGAGCCCCCACGCAGCAGGACCTGAAGAAGGCGCTCGACGAATACGTCGAAGCGAACCGGGCTCGTCAGCTGGAGGAAGATCGTCGCCTGGCGTACGTGGCCGTCACCCGCGCACGGGACCACCTGCTGCTGACCGGATCGACGTGGTCGGGGACGAAGCGCCCCCGACGGCGCAGCGTCTTCCTCGAGGAGATCGCCCGTGCCCGTGGTCTCGACGTGCCCGCTGATGATCCCGGGGAGAACCCCTACGTGGGTGAGCGGCGACTCGTGCACTGGCCGATCGACCCGCTCGGCGCCCGTCGGGACGTCGTGATGTCGGCGGCGCGAGCGGTGGAGGAGGCGCTGGCGGCCGATCGTGCAGAACCCGATCGGGACCTGTCGCTCCTGCTCGCCGAACGGCAGGCGCGTGCGGCGGGCCCACGTCCCGACGTCGCACCGACCCGTATCGCCGCTTCGCGGTACAAGGACTTCCTGACCGACTACGACGGGGCGGTCGCGCGGCTGTCACGGCCGCTTCCCGAGCGTCCCTACCGGCAGACCCGGTTGGGCACCCTCTTCCACGCGTGGGTCGAGAACCGCTCCGGGCTGGTCGGGAGGGGCGTGTCGCTGGATGACGCCCTGTGGGAGTCTGACGACGACGCCGACGCCTCCCGCGCCGCCGGCGCCGCCGCGACCGCCGCCGACGACCAAGCGGCGCTGGCCGCTCTGCGCCGTACGTTCGAGGCCAGCGAATGGGCACCGTTGCAGCCGTTGGAGGTCGAGACGGAGATCGACTTCACCGTCACCGACCTCGATGGGCGGGTCCACGTCGTCATCTGCAAGCTCGATGCGGTCTACCGCCGAGAAGACCGCGGCGGTCGTATCGAGATCGTGGACTGGAAGACCGGGGCGCCTCCGCGCACCGAGGCCGAGCGGGCCGAACGGATGACGCAGCTGGAGCTCTACCGTCGGGCGTACCACCACAAGCACGGCGTCCCGTTGGAAGAGATCGACGTCGCCCTCTTCTACGTCGCGGACGATCTCGTGCTGCGCGCCTGAATGCGCGGCGGGCGTCAGTCCGCGAGCCAGCGGCGCAGGGCGGCGTCGGACGCGCGCTGCGCCTCGGCTTCGTCGTCCGGCCCCTCTGCGGTGCGGGTCGCGGCGCGCCGGGCGGCGTCGGACCCCGCCACATCGTTCGCGACGTCCCGGCGGGAGGGGAGGTCGGCCTCGGTGATGGGCGCCGGCGTCCGTGGCGGGAGGTCGTCGTCGGTCAGCGGTGCGGTCTCGGCGAAGGTCAGGTCCGACCACCGTTCCGCGTCCGTCCCGGTCTCGTCGACGGCCTCCACCGGGACGGGGGGCACCGACTCGTCGGACGACGGCGTGCCCGTCGGATCGGTGGAATCCTCCGCATCATCGGCGAGCCAGGCCGAGAGTTCTTCGGGATCATAGGTGTCGGTGTGCATCGAGGTGTCGACCGGGGACGCCGGCGCCTGCGGGGTGCGGTCCAGCAACGCCAGCGCCTCGTCCACGCTCGAACTCGCGCGCGGGACGACGTCATCGTGGCCCACTCCGGTCGCGAGGGATTCCAGCAGGTCGACGGCGTCGGCGACGATCGACTCGTCGCCCGACTCGACACCGTGCATCAGCCACCTGGCGAACTCGAGCTCGGCGTACATGCGCGCACGTTCGCGCAGCAGCGAGTCCGGGGCGCGGCCGCTGGCCGACCCGTAGGCCTCGAAGACATCGTCGGCGGCCTCAGGGGCACCGGCGAGCCACTGCAGGTCGATTGCCGGATCCCCGACCTGCAGGCCGTGCCACTCCAGAACCCCGACCACTCCTGGCGCGTCGTCGATCTCGTCGAGGAGGAATGATGCGGCGGAAGCACCTCCGAGGATCACGGCGGATTCGAATCGCCACAGTTCCTCGGCCGTCACCGCCCGCCGCCACCGCGCGATCAAGGCGGCGGGAGCGCGCCGCGTGCCCTCGACCCGGTCGATCAGACGGGTGATCTCGTCGCGAGCCTGCGCGGGTGTGCGCACGGGGAGTCCCTCGGTGCGGACGATGGACACCGGGAGGGCGTGCAGGGCAGCCAGCGCGGAACCGATGGAGGTGGCCACGCCGCGTCCGGCGGGGATGTGGGCGGCGTCGACCCGGTATCCGTCGAGGAGATCGACGACGAGGACGCGGTCCGGGCCGAGGGATGTCTCGCCGAGGAGCTCGGGGGCGCGGAAGGGCAGCAGTCGTCGGACCCCCGGGGTCAGCGCGCGCAGCGCACGGGTCTCGGCAGCCAAGTCCGCCGACGCGTCCGCATCGACCGCCACTCGGACCACGACACGCCGCCCGTCGTCGAGGTCTGCCGCCGCGCTGTCGTAGCGGCCGCCCGCCCCTTCGGTCAGGGACCTCACCGCGACCACGGCGGCCTGCGGGAGGGCCGAGGTCACCGTCGCGGCTAGAGTGAGGGGTGAGCGTGCCATGAGTTCAGGGTAGGTCGGCGACCCCCGCGCTCGGCCGCGCCACGCCCGGCTCCGCGACCAATGCAGGAAGGTCCTCGATGACGGCGCATCCGCCTCTCTCCGTTCCGGTCACCGCGCTGGACCGGGCGGCCGAAGAACGCGCGTCCGACGACATCGTCGAACGCGCACGGGCCGAGGCGGGCACGCTCGCGCTCGCGCTCGCCCGTGACGCCGCCCCACTGGCCACCCCGCAGACGCTGGCGTGGATGCGCCCCGACGAGGTCCCGTCGCCCGACGAATGGGCGTTCCTCGGGCGACGCGCCGATGGGCGCGCGGTGCTGGCCGCGGTCTACCTCGACGACGCGCCGCCCTTTTCCGCACCGGCCGGTTGGGGCGGACTGCGCGCCGTCGGGGCCGAGCTCGACCCGGCCGAGTCCGCCGTCTTCGTCGAGGCGCTGAGCCTGGCACGATGGCTGCGGGACGCGGCCTTCTGCCCAGCGTGCGGTTCTCGCGCCGTCGTGTGCGCCGGGGGATGGTCACGGCAGTGCCCGTCGTGCGGGCGCGAGCACTTCCCGCGCACCGACCCGGCGGTGATCGCCGCCGTGACACACCCGAGTGACCCCGATCTGCTGCTGCTCGGATCGAACATCCTCTGGGAGCACGACAGGTTCTCGTGCTTCGCGGGTTTCGTCGAGGCGGGGGAATCGCTCGAGGACACGGTGGTCCGTGAACTGCACGAAGAAGCCGGCGTCGCGCTGACGGCCGTGCGCTACCACGGGTCGCAGGCCTGGCCCTACCCGCGGTCGTTGATGGTCGGGTTCTTCGCCACGGCGCTCGACGCGGCCGCCGCACGGCCGGACGGCGAGGAGATCGTGGCGGTGCGGTGGTTCCATCGCGACGAGATCGGCGCTGCCCTCGAAGGGAAGGGGGAGGTCCGGCTTCCCGGGCCCGCCTCGATCTCGCGCCGGATCATCGAGGACTGGTACGGCGGCGCCGCGTGAGCGCGCTGGACGGACTCGACGACCGTCAACGCGAGGCGGCACGTGCGCTGCGGGGCCCGGTCGCCGTCCTCGCCGGCGCGGGGACGGGGAAGACCCGGGTGATCACCCATCGGATCGCGCACGGGGTGGAGACCGGCGCGTTCACCCCGAACCGGGTGATGGCCGTCACCTTCACCGCGAAGGCCGCGGGGGAGATGCGTGGCCGGCTGCGCGCGTTGGGCGTGACCGGCGTATCGGCCCGCACCTTCCATGCCTCGGCGCTGTCGCAGCTGAACTACTTCTGGCCCACGCTGACCGGCGACACCGCGCCCACGATCGTCGACAACAAAGTCCGGCTTCTCGCGCACGCCGCCGACGCGGTCGGGATGGATCCGGATGTCGGGACCTTGCGCGACATCGCGTCGGAGATCGAGTGGCGCAAGGTCACGATGCGCTCGATCGAGGCGTACGCGGCGGCTCGGCCCGACGGCATCGGCCGGTACGACGTCTCCCGGGTGGCGGATCTGCAACGCGCGTACGAGAAGCTGAAGGACGAACGCCGCCAGCTCGACTTCGAAGACGTCTTGCTCGCCTGCGCGGGGATGCTGGAGACGGAGCCGACTGTGGCCCAGGCCGTGCACGAGCAGTATCGGCATTTCACCGTCGACGAGTTCCAGGACGTCTCGCCGTTGCAGCACCGTCTGTTGGAGCTGTGGGTCGGGGACAGGCGCGATCTGTGCGTCGTCGGGGACGCCAGCCAGACGGTCTACTCGTTCGCCGGCGCCGACGCCCGCTACCTGCTGGAATTCGCCCATCGTCATGCCGATGCGACCGTGGTGCGCCTGGAGACGAGCTACCGGTCCGACGAGCCGATCCTGCGGACCGCGAACGCGCTCATGCGGGGCCGTCCCGGAGCCCTGCGCTTGAGGTCGGTGCGCTCGAGCGAGGCGGCGGTGTCGGCGGATCCGGAGGTGACCTCCTACGAGGACGAGGCCGCGGAAGCGCGCGGAATCGCGACGGCTGTGGTGCGGCGACTGAAGACCGGCGTCGACCCTTCCGCGATCGCGGTGCTCTATCGCGCCCACTCGCAATCGGCCGAGATCTCCGCGGCGCTGGCGGACGCGGGCGTTCCCACGACCGTCCTCGGCGGGCGTCGATTCTTCGACATGCCGGAGGTGCGTCAGGCGATCCTCGCCCTGCGCGGGGCATCGGTGGCACCCATCGAGGGCGGTTTCGTCGACGCGGTTCGCGACGTGCTGCGCTCGCTCGGTTTCACCGCCGAGGCGCCGCCGGCCGGCGGCGCGCTGCGGGACGCGTGGGAGGCGCGGGCGGCTCTGCTGCGCCTGGCGGAGGAGTCGTCCGAAGGGACGACGCTGCGCGCCTTCACCGATGAGCTCGCCGCGCGCGCCAAGGCGCAGGACGAACCGGCGCTGCGCACGGTCACCCTGGCCACCCTGCACGCGGCCAAGGGGCTGGAGTGGGACCATGTTCACCTGGCGGGGTTGGCCGAGGGGCTGCTGCCGATCTCCTACGCTCAGACCTTCGAGCATGTCGATGAGGAGCGACGACTCGCGTATGTCGGGATCACGCGGGCACGACGGTCGCTGTCGCTGTCGTGGGCGCGCGGAGTGCGTGATCGCGATCCGTCGCGATTCCTGCAGGAGATCGGCATCCGCAGTCCGCGTGCGGCCGGTGCACCTTCGTCCGGGGGAGCGTCTCGGGGCGGAAGCGCCACGAGAGCGTCCCGACCTCCGGGGAACCCGCCGATCCGATGAGCATGCGGGCGGCGGTCAGCCCGGCCTCAGCGGCCAGCGCGGTCGGGCACGCGGGTGGGGACGCGCCGATCAGCTGGGCGGCGACGGCGGGCCACCACGGGTCGCTCTCCCGCTGCGCGACCGCCACGCAGGCCATACATGCGGTTCGCCCCGGGACGACGAGGGGTCCGACATCCACGCCGGCCGTGGTGAACACCACCGGAAGATGAGTGCGGTCCTCGGCCATGAGGCGCGCTGTCGCGCGGGGATCCAAGACGTGCGATGCGAGCACCACCAGCGGAGCGTCGGCGGCGTCGGTCAGTTCGACACCCGTCGACTCCACCGCGTCGTACACCGTCGCGTAGGAGGTCTCGTCGACGGCGCCGCTGATGCGCAGCACGGCGCGCGCGGCAGGTGCGGCGGTGTGCAGCGCCGGCGCGATCTGACGCACGAAGGACTCGGCGTCCGGCGCGGAGGCGCCCAGCGACGCTGCGAACGGCGCCAGCCCGTCCGTCGGAAGCCCATTCGCGAGGGCGGTGATGAGGCGGGCGTGCCACGGCTGGTCGGCCTCGACCACCGCGACGGGGTCCGCGCCGAATTGAACCGTCGTGGGGCCGCGCCACAGCGGCGGGTGGCGGGGATCGAGTTGCAGGGGCATGCGCTGATCCTGGCCGAATCCCGCCCCGCATCGGGCTCGTTGTCCACAGTCTCGGGGTGCCGACGGCCCGACGGCCCTCGGGGGAGGGAGGGTCAGACCGGCCGGGAGTCTCCGTGCGGTTCGCCGTCGTCGTCCTCCGACGGTCCGGCGTCCGTCGGTGACTCGGCCTCGGCGAGCAGTCGCGCCAGCGCGTCGTCCATCTCGTCCGCGGCCGGCTCTTCGCCACGAGCGCGCGCCTCGAGGCGCGCGACGAGGCCGGCAGGGTCGTCGATGTCGTCGGCACCGGGCATGAGGTCGGGGTAATCCCACAGCGAGTCGCGGGCTCCGGCTCCCACGGCGTCGGTGACGGCGCGCCACATCGCCGCGGCTTCGCGCATGCGGCGGGGACGCAGCTCGAGTCCCACGAGCGAGCCGAGGGCGCGTTCGGCGGGGCCTCCCACAGCCCGGCGGCGGCGGACCGCCTCGGCGATGCGGCCTGCCGACGGCAGGCGCGTGACCGCATCCTCGGTGACGACGTCGACCCAGCCCTCAATGGTCGCGAGGAGGTTCTCCAGGCGGGTCAGGGCCGCCTCCTGCGCCTCCGTGCGTTGGGGGAGCAGCGCGCCGCTCTCGAGGGCGGAGCGCAGCTCCTCGGGCTCGGAGGGGTCGAACCGGGACGCGAGGTCTTCGAGTGCGTCGGTGTCGACGCGTACGCCACGGGCGAAGTCGGTCACCTGCGAGATCACGTGCAGGCGAAGCCAGCGTGCATGGCGGAACAGACGCGCATGGGCCAGTTCGCGCGCCGCGATGTAGAGCGCGAGCTGGTCGTCGGGGACCTCGAGACCGTCGCCGAAAGCGGCGAAGTTCTGCGGGAGGATGCCGGCCTGGCCGGACGGCATGAGGGGGATGCCCACGTCTCCGCCGCTGACGACCTCCTTGGAGAGGTTGCCCACGACGGCACCCAACTGCGTCGCGAACAGCGACCCGCCGATCGTGCGCATGAGTCGCCCCGCGCCCTGGACGACCTGCTGCATGTCCTCGGGCGTCTGCTCCTGCAGGGCGCGTGTGAGGGCGTCGGCGATGCTCGTGGCCACCGGGGCGGCGAGCTCCTGCCACACCGGGAGGGTGGCTTCGACCCAGCCGCCCCGGGTGATCGCATGCGGCGGGTCGGCCAGATCGGAGATGGTGGTCGACTCGCTCAGCCACAGCCCCGCGAGGGTGAAAGCCTGATCGAGGTCGGTGCGTTGACCGGCGGTCACCCCGAGGTCGTCCTGGTTGGCGATGTGCAGCGCCTGCCGCTTCGCGGCATCCCACGAGATCGGCTCGTCGCCGCCGGCCGTGAAGGCCTCCTGCAGGTGGCGCATGACCGTCTGCATCATCGCGGGGTCGATGTTCATTCCGGTCATCTTCGACAGCTGCTCGGGGTCGAACCCGGCCGCGCCGCCGCCGAACAGCTGCTTGAGCAGCTCCTGGAACTCCTCCTCGGGAGTGCGGTCGTCGTCCTCTGCCACTTCAGCCGCCTTTCAGACAGGTCTGCGGGTGTTGGTCCTAGGCTAGTCAGCCGGATCATCGCACTCCCCGGCCGGGACCCGATCGCCTTACGCCGGTCGCGAACGACCAGCACGGAAAGGCCCCCCTTGGCTCTGTTCGACGAGAACGTCACCCTCACCCCCGCTCCGCGACGTCGTGTCGCACGTCGAACCATCGCGGGCATCTGGGCGCTGGTGATCGCCCTCATCGCGCTCCTCGTGCTCACCTTCCTTCCCACGGCGTACGTGATCCAGCAGCCCGGGCCGGTGTACAACACCTTGGGCAGCGCCGAGACCGCCGACGGCGACGAGGTCCCGCTCATCCGCGTCGAGGGCGCCGAGACCTATCCGACCGACGGCGCACTGGACCTGCTCACCGTGCAGGTCGTCGGAAACCGCGAACGCACGCCCTCTTGGCTGGAGCTGGCGGTGGCGTGGATGGATTCGAGCCGCGCCGTGCTGCCGATCGAGTCCGTGTTCCCCGAGGGGGTCTCCACCGAGGAGAGAAGTGAGCAGAGCGCCGCGCTCATGGTGGACTCGCAGCAGGAGGCCACCGCGGCGGCCCTCATCGAACTGGGCTACGACGTGAACCCGGAGCTGACCGTCGTCGAGGTGGGGGAGGATGCCGCTGCCGCGGGGATCATCCAGGCCGGTGACGTGGTCGTCGCCGCCGACGGTCAGGACCTTCTGGACGTCGCGCAGCTGCGCGACATCGTCGCGGCCGCACAAGGCGATCCCGTGGAGCTGACGGTGCGGCGTGACGGGCAGGACGTCGTGGAGACGGTGACGCCGGCCGCCGTGGAGGCCGACGGCGAGACGTCGTGGCTGCTGGGCATCGTCCTGTCGACGACCTTCGACTTCCCGATCGACGTGACCATCCAGCTCAACAACGTCGGTGGCCCCAGCGCCGGCATGATGTTCGCGCTCGGCATCATCGACACTCTCACGGAGGGTGAGCTCAACGGCGGCGAGAACGTCGCCGGGACCGGCACCATCACCGCCGACGGCACGGTCGGGCCCATCGGCGGCATCCGTCAGAAGATGTACGGCGCCGTCGACGCCGACGCCGGATGGTTCCTCGCACCCGATGCGAACTGCGACGAGGTCGTCGGTCACATCCCCGACGGGCTGAAGGTCTTCGCCGTCGGCGACCTCGACGATGCGCTCGCCGTGCTCGATGTCGTCCGCTCCGACGGTGACACCTCGGCGCTTGCCACCTGCGAGTGATTCCGCTGTCAGCGGACGCAGGTCACTCTGGGGTCACGACGCGCTGGGAGTCCCTTGAATCCCGACGCCGGACAAGCTCGGCGGTTCGCCGTCGCGCCTAGGATGGACGGGTGACCACGACCTCAGCGCCGACCCCGGCCACGCCCTCCCGATCCCGCCGAATCATCGGCATCACCCTCGCGATCATCGCCGCGCTCGTCGTGGCGTTCTTCGTCTTCGCGGGCCTCTACGCAGACTGGCTGTGGTTCGCTCAGCTGGGCTTCGAGGAGGTGCTGGTCACGCAATGGGTGGCTCGCACCGTGATGTTCGTCGTCGGATTCCTCGGAATGGCGATCCCGGTCTGGGTGACCATCCAGCTCGCCTATCGGCTGCGCCCGGTGTATGCCCGCCTGAGTTCGCAGCTCGACCGTTACCAGGAGGTCGTCGAGCCGCTGCGTCGGCTGGCGATGTGGGGTATCCCGGTCTTCTTCGGGTTCTTCGCCGGCTTCGCCGCCTCCGCGCAGTGGGAGACGACCTGGTTGTGGTTCAACGGTGTGGCCACCAGCACGGTCGACCCCGAGTTCGGCCTCGACACCGGGTTCTATCTGTTCGCGCTGCCGTTCTACACGACCCTCGCCGGCTACGTCTCCGCCGTTCTGCTGATCTGCCTGCTCGTGACCGGACTGGTGTCATACCTGTACGGCTCGGTCCGGGTGGGCCAGCGGGAGCTGCGCATCTCGAAGTCGGCGCGGATCATGATCGCCGTCCTGGCCGGCCTCTATCTGCTGGTTCAGGGAGTGAGCCTCTACCTCGATCGCTACGCCACCATGGTCGAGCCCGGTGAGCGGATCACCGGTCCCGGCTACGTCGGCGTCAACGCCACCATCCCGGGTCTGACGATCCTGGCCATCGTCGCGGCGATCGTGGCCATTCTGTTCTTCGTCACCGCCGTCATCGGCCGCTGGCGCTTTCCCCTCATCGGTACCGCGCTGCTCGTGATCTCGGCGATCGTCGTCGGCGTCGGGATCCCGTGGGTGGTCAACACCTTCCAGGTGCAGCCGAACCAGCTGACCCTGGAGCGTGAGTTCTACCAGCGCAACGTCGACATGACCAAGGAGGCGTACGGGATCGACACGGTCGAGAAGACGCAGTTCCAGGCCGAGACGACCGCCGAGGCCGGACAGCTGCGAGACGACGCCGCGACGACTGCGCAGATCCGCATCATGGACCCGAGCATCATCGGCCCGACGATCCGTCAGCTCGAGCAGTACCGCGCGTTCTACCAGTTCCAGGACCCGCTGGATGTGGACCGCTACGAGATCGACGGCGTCTCGCAGGACACGATCATGTCGATCCGCGAGTTGAACATCGACCAGCTCGGTGCGGCGACGTCGTGGGAGAACACGACACTGACCTACACCCACGGGTACGGGCTGGTCGCCGCCGCCGGCAATGAGCGCACCACCGACGGCGACCCCGTGTTCCTGGAGCGCGGGATCCCCGCCCAGGGGTTCCTCTCCGCGCAGGAGGACTACCAGCCTCGCGTCTACTTCGGCGAGTACTCGCCGACATACTCGATCGTCGGTGCCCCGGAAGGATCCGATCCGATCGAGCTGGACTATCCGACCGGCGAGGACGGCGCTTCCGAGACCCGCACCACCTTCGAGGGCGACGGAGGCCCGAGCGTCGGCAACGCCTTCAACCGACTCGTGTACGCGATGAAGTTCCAGGCCGAGCAGATCCTCTTCTCCGACGCGATCAACGAGGAGTCCCAGATCCTCTACGACCGCGACCCCTCGGTCCGTGTGCAGAAGGTCGCGCCGTATCTCGAGCTGGACAGCGACCCGTACCCCAGCGTCGTCGACGGCCGCATCGTGTGGATCATCGACGGCTACACCCTGAGCGCCAACTACCCGTATTCGTCGACCGTGAGCCTGTCCTCCGCGATCTCGGACTCGACCAACCCCGCGCCCCGCTTCGCGCTGGACGACATCAATTACATCCGCAACTCGGTCAAGGCCACCGTGGACGCCTACGACGGGTCGGTCACCCTGTACGCGTGGGACGAGGAGGATCCGCTGCTGCAGGCATGGCAGAAGGTCTACCCGTCGAACCTGCAGTCCTATGAGGACATGTCGGCAGAGTTGATGGCCCACGTCCGCTATCCCACGGACCTGTTCAAGGTGCAGCGGGCGATGCTGCAGGTGTACCACGTCGACACCGCGCAGTCGTTCTACCAGCGTGACAACGCATGGGCGACGCCCGAAGACCCGCAGAGCGATGCGGAACTGCAGCCGCCGTACTACCTGACGATGCAGATGCCCGATCAGGACGAGCCGTCCTACTCGATGTTCACGACCTTCATCCCGTCCTCCGAGGGCGGCGCGAGCCGGAACGTCCTCATGGGCTACCTGGCGGTCGATTCGAACGCGGGCTCCGAGGAGGGGGTGATCGGCGACGGCTACGGCAAACTCCGTCTGCTCGAGATCTCGGCCGACACCACGGTCCCCGGGCCCGGACAGGTGCAGAACACCTTCGACTCGGACACGCTGGTCTCCTCCCAGATCAACCTGCTTCGCCAGGGGCAGTCCGAGGTGCTCAACGGAAACCTCCTGACGCTACCCGTCGGCGGTGGCTTGCTCTACGTGCAGCCGGTCTTCGTGCAGGCCTCGCAGGGCACTCAGCTGCCGCAGCTGCGGAAGGTGCTGGTCGCCTTCGGTGACGACATCGCCTTCGAGGACACCCTGGATGAGGCCCTGGACGCCCTGTTCGGCGGCGACTCGGGCGCCAGTGCCGGTGACGGCGACGTCGACCCGACGGACGTGCCCACACCCGACCCGAGTGACACCGACGACACGGGTGACACCGGTGACACCGGTGACACCGGCGGTTCGACCCCGACTCTCGAGTACGAGGCGGCTCTCGTCGAGGCGCAGCAGGCCATGCTCGATCGCGATGCCGCGCTGCAGGCCGGGGACTGGACGGCGTACGGTGAGGCCGACGCCCGTCTGACCGCGGCGGTGGACCGTCTGATCGAGCTCGGTGGCGAGTGAGCGGCTAGGAACACGGATCGAGGGGCGGCGGGGTCATCCCCGCCGCCCCTCGTCGTCCGGCCTCACGCGGTCAGCAGGGCATACCAGATCAACAGCAGCGTGGTCAGGAATCCGGCCAGCTGGTTGATCCAGAGGAATCGGTCCCAGCCGCGAGTGGCGGTGTGCGCGGTCTGGTCGGTGAGGTTCCGAAACGGCCACACCGCCACGAGGTAGGGCACCGCGATGAGCGCGCCCAACGGGCCCGGCCATGACGTCGCGAGCATCAGCGCGCCCGATGCGGCGTAGCACGCCAGCGCGAAGCGGACGGTCCACCGTGCACCGCGCGCAGTGGCGATCGAGGCGATGGCCGCTTCGCGGTCGGCGACGACATCCTGCACGGCGCCGAAGGCGTGCGAGGCGACACCCCACAGGGCGAACGCCGTGATCACGGCCCCCAGCGGCCAGGTCCATGTTGCGCCGGCCAGCACGAGCCCGTAGACGGCCGGTGAGAAGAAATGGATGCTGCTGGTGACGGAGTCGGCGAACGGGCGCTCCTTCAGTCGCAGCGGCGGTGCGCTGTAGAACACGACGAAGAACATGCTGGCGGCCAGGACGAGACCGGCCTGCCAGGTGCCGACGGCGGCCAGGTAGAGCAGGAACGGCGCGCAGCTCAGGCCCGCGGCCCACAGGGTGATGCGGTGCAGCCGTCGATCGAGGATCGCGCCGTGGGCACCGCCTTTGCGCGGGTTGCGCAGGTCGGATTCGTAGTCGAAGACGTCATTGATGCCGTACATCGCCAGGTTGTAGGGCACGAGGAAGAACAACGTGCCCACGATGAGGGTGAGGTCGATCTCTCGCGTGGTGAGCAGGTAGGCGGCGGCGAACGGATAGGCGGTATTGATCCAGCTGACCGGTCGGGACGAGACGAACAGTTGCGACAGGACGCCGGCGGGGCGAAGGGGCGCGGGGGTGCTCATGCGGAGGTCTCCCGGGGTGGGTGGGCGGCGCGGGCCTGGAACATCGCCCAGACGGCCGGGACGAGGAAGGCTGCGCACAGCGGGTAGGAGAAGTCTTCCAGGGGAGCCAGGCCCACGCGAAGTCCGCTGAGATGTTCGTCGGGATAGCTGAACAGTCCCGCGGCGATCATGACGTTGTCGAACACGGCGGTGAGCACGCACAGCGCCGCCGCCGCCAGACCGGATGCGGCCATCCGCCGGCCGAAACGGGGAAGTCGCACGGTGGCGAGGGTCACCACCGCGGTGACGAGTGCGAACGGGAGGACGATGAGGGCGTAGGTCATGAGGCCTGTCCGTCCACGGTGCGGCGGGGACGGTCGTGCCGCGTGAAGACGCGGAGAGCAGCCGACCAGCAGACCACGGCGAGGTAGCTCAGGAAGATCAGGAAGACCAGTTCCTCCAGCGGCAGGTGGGGAGCCAGGTCGATCCCGAGATAGAGGGGGCTGTCGCCCTTGACGAACACGCCGGACGCGATCCCCACGAGGTCCCATGCGAGGAAGAACGCCGCTCCGATGGCCGTGACGGCACCCGTCCGACACGGGTGGGCACGCACGGCGAGCGCGAACCGCAGGTCGAGCAGGACGACGCCCGCCAGAGACAGCAGGATCGCGATGAGATAGGTTCCGGGCACCCCTAGAGCTCCGCGGGCGCCGGCTCGGCGATCGGACCTGCCGTGCGGTCGCCCCGCAGGCGCTTGACGACCAGCTCCGCGGAGATGAGGCACATCGGCAGGCCGATCCCCGGAAGTGCCGACGTGCCCGCGTAGGCGAGGTTCGACACGCGGCGCGACATGTTGCGTGGACGGAACATCGCGCTTTGTCCGAGCGTGTGCGCGAGTCCCAGGGAGTTCCCTCGCCACGAGTTCAGGTCGGTCGCGAAGTCGCCGGGCGAGATGGTGCGTCGCACCACGATGCGCCCTGCGAGGTCGGGGATGCCCGCCCACGAACCGATCTGCTCGATCACCCGGTCGGCGGCGGCTTCGATGCGCGGGTCGCCGTCGCCTTCGGTGCCACCGTGGCCGAGCCCCGGATCGGCCGGGATGGGGACGAGAACGAAGAGGTTCTCGTGGCCCGCCGGGGCGACGGTGGCGTCGCTGGCACTCGGCCGGCAGATGTAGATCGACGCCGGATCGGGGATGCGCGGACGGTCGCCGAAGATGTCGTCGAAGTTGGTGCGCCAGTCGTCGGTGAACATCAAGGTGTGGTGGGCCAGCTCCGGGATCCGGCCTTCGACGCCGAGCAGGAGGAGCAGTGCGCCGGGACTCGGCGTGCGCTTGTCCCACCACGACGAGGGGTAGCTCTGCAGCCGCTCGGGCAGCAGTTCTGTCTCGGTGTGATGCAGATCGGCGGTGGAGACGACCAGATCCGCTTCGAGCTCGCGGCCGTCGGCGAGGCGGACGCCGGTGGCCCGAGCGCCCTCGGTGGTGATCGCGGCGACGGGTGTGCCGGTGTATACAACGACCCCACGTGCGCGGGCGAGGCGCTCGATCGCCGCGATGACGGTGGTGAACCCGCCCTGGGGGTAGAGCACGCCCTCGTCGAGGTCGAGGTGGCTCATGAGGTGGTAGAGACTGGGGACGGCATAGGGCGAGCCGCCGAGGAAGACCGCGGGATAGCCGAGGATCTGCTGCAGCATCCGGTCGGAGAAGCGTTTGTCGATGTGGCTGGCGAGGGTGCGGGTCAGCAACGGGGCCAGCTGGGGCACGCGGCGCAGGATCGCGGGGTCGCGCAGACCCGCGGTGGTCTCGTACGTGTCGTACAGGAAGCGCCCGACGGCGAGGTCGTAGGCGTCGCCTGCGGAATCGAGGTACGACGCGAGTCTGTCCCCGGCGCCCGGCTCGATGCTCTCGAACAGCGCGGTTGCCTCCTCGCGGCCGGAGCGCACGTCGATGGGGGAGCTTCCCGGCGGGCCGTACACCCGGTAGGCGGGGTCGAGTGGGACGAGATCGAGCTCGGCCTCCGCGGTCGTGCCCAGCAGGCGGAAGAAGTGGTCGAAGACCTCGGGCATCAGATACCAGCTCGGTCCGGTGTCGAAGCGGAACCCGTCCTGCTCCCACGACCCGGCGCGCCCGCCCAGTTCGTCACGCCCCTCCACCACGGTGACCTCGTGGCCTTCCTCGGCCAGGAGGGCGGCGGTGGCGAGGCCGGCGATCCCTCCACCGATGACGATCGTTCGTTGCGTCATGACGCTCGTGCTCCTCTCGGGGCGAGCCCCAGCCAGGCCCGCGCGGCGAGCCGGGCCTTCACGGGATCGGGGACGCGCACGCGGGCACGGGCGGTCTCGCCCTCGCGCCGCAGTCGCATCGACAGTTCGGCGAACAGATCGTGCGCGGCGGTGACGGCGCGGCGGCAGTCCGCCGGCAGGGCGGACACCATCGCGGCCGCCGCCGCCAGATCGGCGTCGATGCGGTCGAGCACCGCCGTGCGTGTCGCCGTTCCGGTGTCGATCCCGAGGTAGTCGCGTCCCAGCGCGTCTTCGTCGAAATCGAGGTCGCGCAGGAAATTGACGTCCTGGAAGGCGGCGCCCAGCCGGCGGGCGCCCTCCACGAGGTCGCCCGGGGCGGGGGCGGGATGCGGCTGTCCGGCGTTGACGAACACCTGCAGGCACATCAGGCCCACCACCTCGGCGGAGCCGTACACGTAGGCGTCGTGGGACGACGGGTCGTGTTCGTGCGTGGTGATGTCCACGCGCATCGACCGGAAGAAGGGCTCGATGAGGTCCTGTCCGATCCCGCACTCCCGTGCGGTGCGGGCGAAGGCGTGGACGATGAGGTTGGCGCTGAATCCCTGTGCGATCGCGCGATAGGTCTCGGTCTCGAGGTCGTCCAGCACCTGCCGCTGCGCGGCCGCGTCGAGCCCGGCGTCCTCGCCGGGACCGTCGACGATCTCGTCGGCGACGCGGACCAGCGCGTAGATGTTCCGCACGTGCGGCCGGGGCCGCGGACCGAGCAGACGGCAGGCCAGGGCGAACGATGTGGAGTACCGCGAGATCACGGCAGCCGCGGCAGCCTGCGCCGTGCGGTCGTAGAGCTCCAGGCCCGTCGGTGCACCGCTCACGGGATGCGCTCCCTCACCTGCTCGGCGAGGTCGCCCAGCAGGTTCTCGACGGCGGGCGGAAGCGTCGGGTCGCCGGCGTGGCGGACGGCTTCGGCGAGGGTGTCGTCGATCACCGTCCGCAGCCGCTGCCGCGCGCCGCTGCTCTCGAGGAGCCGCTGTGCCTGGCGCACCGCGACGGGTCCGGTGTGGGCGACCGCCACGGCTGCATCCACCCGCGCCCACTCAGCGCTCTCGCGTGCGTAGGCGATCAGCGGAGTCCGTTTCGCCTCTCGGAGATCGACGCCTTCGTCCTTGCCGGCGGCGTGCGCGGTTCCGAAGGCTCCGATGAGGTCATCCACCAGCTGGAAGGCCAGTCCGATCCGTCCCCCGGCGACACCGAGGCGTTCGACGGCGAGCGGTCCGGCGTCCGCGAGGAGCGCGCCGGCGCGCAGGGGCGCGGAGAAGGAGTACACCGCGGTCTTGTTGTAGGCGGCGGCGAAGATCGATGCACTGTCGGCGACGTCTGCCGCGACGGCGTTGCCGACGTCGGCGAGCTCGCCGGCGGCCGAGACGTAGACGGCTTCGTCGAACTCGTCCAGAAGTGCGCGACGCACCGGTTCCGGTGCGGGGGAGAGCGCGATGATGCGTTGCGCCTCGTGCAGGAGCAGATCGCCCGCGAGGATCCCCGCGGCGTCTCCCAAGAGCGAGGCGCCGTCCTCGTCGGCGCCGGTGTCGAGGGCGCGGTCTCGGAACTCGCCACCGATGTTGGGGACGCCCCGGCGCACGATGTCGTGGTCGATGACGTCGTCGTGGGCGACGAACGCCGTGTGCAGGAGCTCGAACGCCGCCGCCGTGTCGTACACGCCGAGCGCGTCGGCGTCTGCCCCGCCGAACGCCCGGAAAGAGGCGACGACGAGAGCGGGTCGGAAGCGCTTGCCTCCGCCCGCAGCGCGTTCGATGGCGGCGCCGAGCGCCGCCATGTCGGTGCCGAGTCCGGTGGCGCGCGCTCGGACCCGCGCGAGGCTGCGCGCGATGGCTTCATCGGTCGCTGCGCGAGCGTCGGTGTCGATCATCG
The DNA here is from genome assembly GCF_034531355.1 of Microbacterium xanthum. NCBI lineage: Bacteria > Bacillati > Actinomycetota > Actinomycetes > Micrococcales > Microbacteriaceae > Microbacterium > Microbacterium xanthum. The sequence continues at coordinate 272,120 of NZ_JAWHUE010000003.1, read as the reverse complement.
GCGCCTTTCCACATTGCTAGTTTGCCTAGCAATACTTCTTGGGTCCGATGCTACCTGTCGGTCCGGGCGGGTGTCCACGCGTGGCAGGCGGCGTCGAGATCGTGTATGCAGAAGGCCCGGATCCTGATGGATCCGGGCCTTCGTCCGTTGCGGGGACAGGATTTGAACCTGCGACCTCTGGGTTATGAGCCCAGCGAGCTACCGAACTGCTCCACCCCGCGGCACAAGAGAAAAGCCTAGCACGGGCTTTTGGGGCTGTCGAATCGGCCCCAGAATCGTGGTCTCCGTTGCCCGGCGGGGGACGCGCGACGAGGATGACGGCATGGCTGAACCGTCCGCATCCGACCTCTCAGAGGACCGACGCGAGGGGCGCGATGAAACACCGTACGAACGCGCCGACCGCAACTGGAACGAGATGCTGCAGGAACTGCGGGTGCTGCAGACAGGCGCGCAGATCCTCGCCGGCTTCCTCCTCGCCCTCGCCTTCCAGCCGGCGTTCGGCGACCTCGACGACGGGCAGCGGGTGCTCTACCTGTCGCTCGTCGTGCTGGCCGGGGTCACCTCGATCACCGCGCTGGCGCCGGTGGCCGTGCACCGGCTCCTGTTCCGTCAGCGGGTGAAGGCAGAGGTGGTCTCCCTCGGCCATGCCGCTGTCATCGCCGCGCTCGTGCTCGTGGCGGTCCTCGTCATCGGCGTGGTCGCGTTCGTCTTCGACGTCGTCCTCGGCGGATCCGCCGCGTGGCTCATCCTGGCCGCGCTCGGTACGCTCGTGATCGCCGCGTGGGTCCTCGCCCCTCTCGTGGTGCGCACCCGCCGGCGAGAGGAAAGGGGGAGCGCATGAGCGTCGCCGTCGCCGTCGCGCAGTTCGCGCCCGCCGCCGACACCGACCGCAACATCGGCGAGATCGGCGACCTCGTCGCCGTCGCCGCCGAACGGGGTGCCCGTGTGGTCGTTCTGCCGGAGTACTCCAGCTACTTCATCGACCCGTTCGATGCCACTCTCCGCGACCAGGCCCAGCCGGTCGACGGGCCCTTCGGGGCCGCGCTGCGCGATCTGGCCGCCGCTCACGGTGTGACCGTCGTCGCCGGGCTCCTCGAGGAGGGAAACGGGGACCGCGTACGCAACACCGTCGTCGCGGTGGATGAGACCGGCCTGGTGGCCGCCTATCGGAAACTGCACCTCTACGACGCCTTCGGTCAGCGCGAGTCCGACTGGGTGGAGCCGGGCGAGATCGTCGACCCGCCGGTGTTCTCCGTGGACGGGATGCGTTTCGGGATCATGACGTGCTACGACCTGCGCTTCCCCGAGGTGACGCGGCTCTTGGCCGACGCCGGGGCAGAGGTCGTTCTCGTCGCCGCCGAGTGGGTGCGGGGGCCGATGAAGGAGGCCCACTGGCGCACACTGCTGCACGCGCGTGCGATCGAGAACACGTTCTTCGTCGCGGCGGCCGACCACCCGCCGCCCCTGGGCGTGGGGCAGTCGATGGTCGTCGACCCGCAGGGGGCTGAGATCGCCGCGGTGGGCACCGGCACCGGAGTCGCCGTGGCGCACCTGGATCCCGAGGCCATCACGCGCGTGCGACGCGTGAACCCCGCGCTGGCGCTGCGCCGGTTCGCGGTCGTCCCACGGGGCTAGCCCGCTCCGACATCTTTCAGACCATCGACGCGAGCCGGGCTCCGGCCTCGCGGATGACGTCTTCTTTCTTGCACGCGGCGAAGCGCACGAGCGTGGCGTACTCGGCGCGGCGCGCATCGGTGACGAACGCGGTCAGCGGCACCGCGACCACACCGGCACGGGCGGGCAGGCTGCGGCAGAAGTCGTCGGCGTCGTGCGCGCCCAGCGGACCGGCATCGGCGACGGTGAAATACGACCCGGCGGGCCGCGACACCGAGAAGCCGGCTTCGGCGAGCCCTTCGCCGAGCAGATCGCGTTTTCGTCGGAGGGTGTCGGCGATGCCGGTGAAGAAGGTATCGGGCAGGCGCAGCCCCGCGGCGATGGCCGGCTGGAACGGTGCGCCGTTGACGTAGGTGAGGTACTGCTTGACGGTCATCACCGCGTCGACGAGATCGGCGGGGCCGGTGGCCCAACCGATCTTCCACCCGGTCGTCGCGAAGGTCTTGCCGGCGGAGGAGATCGAGATCGTGCGTTCGCGTGCGCCCGGCAGGTTCTGCATCACGGTGCGTTCGCCCTCCAGGACGAGGTGCTCGTACACCTCGTCGGTGACGATGAACGCGTCGTGCCGCTCCGCCAGCGCGACCACGCGTTCCAGAACCTCGCGGGCGAAGACCGTCCCGGTGGGGTTGTGCGGATCGTTGACCAGGATGACGCGCGTGCGGTCGCCCACGGCGGCTGCCAGGTCGTCGAGATCGGGTTGGAAGTCGGGCCACCGCAGCGGAACGGTCACCAGGCGTGCGCCGGCGAGTGCGACCAGCGCCGCGTACGCGTCGTAGTACGGCTCGAACACGACGACTTCGTCGTCGGGTGAATCGATGAGGGCGAGGAGTGCGGCGGCGAGGCCTTCGGTGGCGCCGGCCGTGGCGATGATCTCGGTGCCCGGATCGAGACGGACGCCGTCGAACCGCGCCCGATGCTCGGCGACCGCCTGGAGGAAGTCGGGGAAGCCGCGCCCGGGAGGGTACTGATTGACGCCGTCGGTGATCGCGCGCCGGGCGGCCTCCAGGACCTCGGGCGGCCCATCCTCGTCCGGGAAGCCCTGTCCGAGGTTGATCGCACCGGAACCGGCCGCCAGGACCGACATCTCGGCGAAGATGGTGGGGGAGGCCACGCCGTCCGCATTCAACAGGCCTGCGCCCCGTGCGGTGCGTCGCCAGGCGCCGGGTATCTCTCGCATCCGGCCCAGGCTACTCGCATAGAGGCATCCCATCTCGGGCATAGGGAACCCACAGGCTCGCTCGGCATCGTTGTCGACGTCAGGCAGAAGGAGCAGCAATGACCGAGAACCAGGGCGAGCGCCCCGAAGACCGCACCCCCGAGGACCCGCAGGCCGGCGCCGTGTGGCAGCCGCCCGCTCAGCCACCCCTGCCGACCACTCCGGCCGCCGACGGCTATCCCCCGCGGCCGGTCCCGGGCCCGCAGGACCGCGCCGCCGACGCGGCGTCGCAGACGCCCGAGGCCGCGCCGGCACAGCCGACGGCATCGTCGGCACCGATCGATCCGGGCCCGACCGCGCAGGGTGTGCCGCCGCGTCCGCAGCCGCCGTACGGCCAGTACGCCTTCGGTCCCGCCCAGGGCACGCCGACGGGCACCCAGCAGACGCTGCCTCTCGGCGAGGCGCCCGTGTCGCAGAAACGCCAGAAGCTCGGCGCCGGCAAGGTCGTCGGCATCATGGTCGCCGCCGCGATCGTCGGCGGTGCGGCGGGCCTGGGCGGGGCATACGCCGGAGCGACCCTGTTCTCGTCCACGAGCGAGACCACCGTCGCCGGCCCCTCGACCGTGACCGTCAACGACACCGACTCGGTGAATCAGACCACCGGCATCGCCGCGAAAGTCGTCCCGAGCGTCGTGACGATCTCGGCGAACAACGGCAGCACCGGGGGCACGGGTTCGGGTGTGGTGCTCAGCGAAGACGGCTACGTCGTCACCAACACACACGTCGTCACCCTCGACGGAGCGACGGCGGACGCGTCGATCTCGGTCACGACGTCGGACGGTCGCGTCTTCAGCGCCACCATCGTCGGCACCGACCCGATCTACGATCTCGCGGTGATCAAGCTCGAGGGCGCCGAAGACCTCACGCCCATCGACTTCGCCTCCTCCGCCGATCTCAACGTCGGCGACACCACCGTCGCCGTCGGCGCGCCGTTGGGGCTGTCCAACACCGTCACCACGGGGATCGTGAGCGCCCTCAACCGGTCGATCCAGATCGCCTCCTCGGCCGCGCCCGACACCGAGCAGGACGAGACGCAGGACGACGGCAACGACCGGACCCCGCCGTTCTACTTCGACTTCGGCGACGAGGGGCAGCAGCCCACCGCCACCGAGACCATCTCGATCGCCGTGATCCAGACCGACGCGGCCATCAATCCGGGGAATTCCGGCGGCGCGCTCGTCGACGATGAGGGGAACCTCATCGGCATCAACGTCGCGATCGCCTCCGCAGGCAGCTCCTCGGAGTCGGGCTCGATCGGTGTCGGGTTCTCCATCCCCTCGGACGTGGTGCAGCGCATCACCGACGAGATCATCGCGGAGGGCAGCGCGACGCACGGTCTGCTGGGGGCGAGCGTCATGCCTGCCGCGTCGGTCGAGGGGGCGACGATCTCGGGTGCGTATCTCGCCGATGTCTCCGAGGGCGGCGCCGCTGCCGCTGTCGGCCTGCAGATCGGTGACATCGTGACGGGCTTCAACGGCGTGCCGATCACCGACGCGACCGACCTCACCGCTCAGGTCCGCGCAGCCGCCGCCGGCAGCGCTGCCACGGTGACCTTCGTGCGCGACGGAGAGACCCGATCCGTCGAGGTGACCCTCGGCGAACTCGGCTGACCCCCGCTTCCGCAGCACCGACGCCACCCCGCGATAGGCTCGCGGGGTGGCGTCCTTCTCGTTCGGCGCGGGGAATGCGCGCAAACTCCTGAGCATCCCGCTCTACGCCCTCGGACGCGTCGCGACCCTCGCCATCCCGCGCTCTCGCGACCGCTGGGTGTTCGGATGCGCGGTCGGCGTCGCAGACGGCGCACTCGCGCTGTGGAACGTCGCCGCCGACGACCTGGCGGGACGGGCGACCTGGCTGGTCGCGGATGCCGCCCAGGCCGCGCAGGCGGACCGGCGCGGCATCCCGTGGGTGCGGAAGAACTCCGTCCGCGGATTCTGGTGTACCGCGCGCGCCCGCGTGGTCGTCGTCACGCACGGCTTCGGCGATGTGCAGCGCTACGCCGTCACCGGCGCCTTCGTCGTGCAGCTGTGGCACGGGATCCCCCTCAAACGCATCGGTCTGGATTCGCCCGTGACCCTCCGCAGCGGGATCCTCCCTGCGTCCCCGTGGGTGCGCGCGTTGCTGGCATGGATGTACCGCGGGGCCGCCCGGCGGATCAGCCTCGTGCCCGCTGCGTCCCATCGGGTCCGCGGCCGCCTCGAGTCCGCTTTCGCGCTCGCCGATGCGAAGGTCCCCGTCACCGGCGAACCCCGCGTGGACGTCCTGTCCGCGGGACGTGCCATCGAGCGGCGGCGATCGGCCCTCGCGTCGTTCTCCGACCCCTCTGACGCGGCGCGGCGTCGGGTGCTGTACGCGCCGACATGGCGGGATGGCGAGCCCGATCCGGCGGTCCCCGATGACGAGGAGTGGCAGGCGATCGCGGAGGTCTTGGAGCGCCACGACGCGGTGCTGCACATCCGCTCGCACCCGCTGGGCGCCGGAGAGTATGCGCCGCCGGCCGGTCTCTCCGGCGGACGGATCCGGATGCTGGGCACCGATCTCGTCGCCGACGTCACCCCGCTGCTGCCGGGTTTCGACGCGCTCGTGACCGACTACTCCTCGCTCGTGTTCGACTCGGCACTGGTGCCCCTGCCGGTGGTCTTCCTCGCCCCCGACATCGACCGCTACGCCGCGGAACGTGGCTTCTACGGCTCGTACCGCGATATCGCCGGCGACGATGTCGCGACCTCGTGGGCGCAGGCGGCCGCTCAGCTCGATGCGGTGTTCGCCGATCCGGCCGAGCACGAACGCCGTCTCGCTCGCGCGCGAACCCTGGACGCACGGATGCATGCCCACCGCGACGGCGGGAACGCCGCGCGGGTGTACCGTGCCATTCTGGTCGCGCTCGCCGACGAGCGGTGCGCCTGCGCAAGAAAGGCGATCCGATGATCCAGGCCCGCTTCGACGGTGGCGACGAACCCGCGCTCGTGCTCACCGGCACCGGCCCACGTCCTCGCGCGGTGGACCTGGCCGGGGCACGCGCGCGCACCACCGCGCGCCTGACCGGCCGCGGCAAGACGTGGCGCGCGGTGCTGCCCCTCACCGCGTCACGGTGGGGTGGGCCGTCGTTGCCGGTCCCTGCCGGCGACTACCGCGTCGAGATCACCCCGGCGGACGGGGAGGAGACCCCCACATCGATTCAGGAGGTGCCGAGCACGCACCTGGGTGGCCTGCGTGCGCAGCTGGCCGCAGGCATCCTCACCGCCGGCCCGCCCCTGGACCCGGCATATGACTCGGGCGAGGGCCAGGATGCCCTGGAACGCCGCTACGCGACACGCCCCGGCGGGCTCGAGAACGCGGTGTTCTTCGAGAGCTTCTACGGGCGCAACGCCGGCTGCAACCCCCTCGCCATCGACCGCGAGTTGGCGCGCCGTGCGCCCCATGTGACTCGTTACTGGAGCGTCGTGGACCTGTCGGTGCGCGTGCCCGATGGGGCGATCGCCGTCGTCGAGGGGAGCCCGGAGTGGTGGCGCGCCCGCGGGCGCAGTCGGCTGCTCGTCGTCAACGACTGGCTTCGGCGCCGCTTCGTCCGGACACGCGGCCAGGTCGTGCTCCAGACGTGGCACGGCACTCCGCTGAAGCGTCTGGCCCTGCACCGGCCCGGATTCGACCCGCGGCGCATGGCCGCGGTGTTCAAGGAGTCGCGACGATGGAATGTCCTCCTGGCCCAGAACCCCTACGCGGCGAAGGTGCTCGGCAAGGCTTACGCGTTCCTCACCCGGCCGATCTGGATCGAGGGGTATCCCCGGAATGACGTGCTCGTGCGCGGTGACGACGGCGCCACGCGCCGCGCGCTCGGGATCGCGCCCGATGAGCGGGTCCTGCTCTACGCGCCGACGTGGCGCGACGACCGGCGCGAGATCGTCGACTTCGTCGACCCGGCGGGCCTTGCCGCCCGAACCGGAGCGGTCGTCCTCGTGCGCGGCCACTCCCGCACGCTGCATCCGGGGAGGGACGCCGAGGGGCCGCGCGTGATCGATGTCACGGGTTATCCCGACACCGCCGGTCTCCTGCTGGCTGCCGACGCCCTCATCACCGACTATTCCTCGGTGATGTTCGACTTCAGCGTCACGGGGAAACCGATGTACTTCCTCGTGCCGGACCTCGAACGCTACCGCGGGGAGCTCCGCGGCTTCTACTTCGACCTGGCCGAACGGGCCCCGGGGCCGCTGGTGCGCACCCAAGACGAACTCGTCGCGGCGTTGGGGCGAAATGATTCCCCGCGGTACGAGGAGCGGTACGCCCGCTGGCGCGCGACGTTCAACGCACGCGACGACGGCCATGCCGCGGAGCGCGTGGTCGACCGCATCCTCGACCAGGGGTATGTCGACCCCGCGTGAGCCCGACTTCTGCCACGGGAGACCTCAGGGGAGCGGGGTGTTGCGTCCGCCCAGCCGCGAGGTGTCGACGGTGTCGTCGGCGCCGCGAACGGTGCCGACGAGGAACCCCGCGCCCCACGCGAGGTGCATGGTGGGAAGCACCGCGAGGGTCCAGAGTTTGTCTCGCCAACCGGATCCGCCGCCGCGACCGGCGGCGACCGCGCTGATGAGCACCGCGTACGCGAGGACGGGCAGATAGAGCGCGGCGGCCAGCCACGCCCAGGCTCCGGACAGCACGCGCGTCAGCTGCAGGGCGCCGGCCACGACCGCTGACGACGAAGCGACCACCAGGGCCGGCGGGGCGAAGAAGCGCAGCGAGTTGGTCCGACCGTAACGCCGCACGAGCTCACCGCGCCAACGGCCGGTGGCGAAGAACTGCCGAGCCAAGCGGGTCCAGCTGTCGCGCGGCCAATAGGTCACCGCCAGTGCCGGGTCGAACCACACGCGGTGGCCGGCTCGGCGGATCCGCAGGTTCAACTCCCAGTCTTCGCCGCGGCGGATGCTCTCGTCGAACAGGCCGACTTCTTCGAGGACCTCGCGCCGCATGACTCCGAGGTAGGCCGATTCGGCTTCGCCCTCGGTGGCGCCGCCGTGGTAGGCGCCACCGCCGAGGCCGATGGGGGAGTTGTAGGCGCGAGCCACGGCCCGTTGGAACGGTGTCCGGCCGTCGGCACGCATGACACCGCCCACGTTGGCGGCCCCCACGCGGTTGAGGGTCTCCAGCGCGCGCAGGGTGTAGCCGGGTTCGAGCTCCGAGTGCGCATCCACCCGGACGATCACCGGATGCGCGCCGGCACGGATGGCCAGATTCAGCCCCACGGGGATGTCGGCGGCGGGGTTGTGCACGACGCGGACGCGGGGGTCTTCGGCGGCCAGCTCGGCGGCGACCGATTCGGTGCCGTCGGAGGAGGGCGCCAGGGCGAGGATGAGTTCCAACGGACCGGGGACCTGCTGGGACAGGACCGATTCGACCGCCCGGCGCAGGTACGCCCTCTCGTTGAGGACCGGCATCACGAAGGTCACGCCGGTGGCGTCCGAGACCTCCGGCGCATCCTCGCGCCCGGGCTGGTGGACATGCACCCGACGATCATGTCATGCGGGGCCTGGGTAGGCTGGGAGGGTGAGTGTGGTGACCGACGCGCGCAAGGCGATCGCTCTGCTCCGGAAGGCCGTCGATCAGCGACGCGCCGTCCGGGACGTCAAGCGGCGGGTCGCGGCTCAGCCGCCGCATCGCGGCCGGCACTACCGTGTCGCGGTCTACTTCGCCGACGGCGATGTGAACATGTATCAGATGCGGCAGTGGTACAAGCCGCTGGCGGAGCTGTCGAAGACGTGGCCCGTCGTCGTCCTGAGCCGTGCGGTGACGGGGGCGTCGGCGCTCCTTTCCGACGGTGCGCTCCCGGTGGCTTTCGTGCCGACGGTGCGGCACCTGGAGCAGTTCGTCGCCGAGCAGGACATCCGCGTGGTGCTCTACGTGAACCAGAACACCCGTAACTTCCAGATGTTCCGCTACGGGCGGCGTTGGCACGTGTTCATCAACCACGGTGAGTCCGACAAGATGTACATGACCACCAATCAGTTCAAGGCGTACGACTACGCCTTCGTCGCCGGCGACGCCGCGCGCCGGCGACTCTCGCGCGTCCTGTGGGGCTACGACCTCGAGGCGCGGACGATCGAGATCGGTCGTCCGCAGGCGGACCACTACTCCGGTGCCACCCCCTACACGCCCGACGAGCGGACCGTCGTCCTATATGCGCCCACGTGGGAGGGTGACCGGCCCTCGGCGCACTACGGTTCGATCCGCACCCACGGGGAGGCGCTGGTGAAGGCGCTGCTGCAGACGGGCAGGCACCGCGTGATCTATCGTCCGCACCCGCGGTCCGGTGTCGTGGATCCGGAATACGGCGCCGCCAATCGACGCATCGTCGCCGCGCTTGCGGAGGCCAACGACGCCGATCCGTCCGCACAGCACGTCTTCGACGACGGCCCGGACCTCGGCTGGCAGCTCGCCGCGGCCGACGTCGCCGTGGTGGACATCTCGGCGATGGTCTACGACCGCCTCGCGGCCGACAAGCCGCTGCTGGTGACGCGCCCCGCCGACCCCGCGGCGGCGGTGGACACACACGGCTACCTGTCGGCATGCGAGTGGCTGGATGCCGGACTCGCCGCCCACATCGTCGAGCAGACCGATCGGGTGCTCGCCGATCCGGAGGCCGTGGCCCGGCTCGAGCACTGGGTGCGGCACTACTTCGGCGACACGTCTCCCGGTGCGGCCACCGCACGCTTCCACCAAGCCGTGGCGCACCTGATGGACGAATGGGAGCGGTGGGATCGCCTGGACGACGAGCAGCACGATCCGGAAGAGGCCGAGCTCGACGCCTGACTCCGGCCGTTGGACGGATGCGAGCCCGCTCGTCGTCGCCGAGGTCCGTCGGTCAGCGGGGCGCGTCGGGTCCGGTGGCCTCCGGGGCCTCATCGGCCGACGCGATCTCCGGCGCGTCGCGGCCGCGTGAACCCCTGCCGCGAGTGATCGCCCCGCGTACGGCGGCGGCGCCGCGGGCGGTGCCGCCGGTGAGCGCGTCGCTGACCCGGCGGATGCGGCGGCCGGCCTGGTACTCCAGGCGCGTCGCTCCGGGAAGGGGCTCGAGCTGCGGCGGCAGCGTGAACGGCGCGTCCGGGAAGGCCCGGCGCGAATTCACGAGCACGCGTCGCCCCAAGATGTTGTTGCCGGCGCCGCCGACAGCGGCGCCGATGCCGAAGGGCAGCGCCTTCCCGATCCACGAGGCGCCGCCTCGGGCGGCGAACTGGCGGACGAATGTGGTCTTGAGCCGGTCCACGAGCGGTCCGACCGCGGCGCGGGGAAGGGTCTGGGTGACCATCTGGCCCCAGTAGCGGTCCCGCGTCGGGCCCTTGCCGGCGGCCTGGTTCGCCAGCTGTGCAACCAGATCGACACCTTCCTGCCCGAGCATGAGGGTGAGCACGAGCGCGCGCGCCCGGTCGGGGTCGTCGACAGGGATGCCGTGGACCTCCGCGACGGACTGCGCGAACAGGGCGGTCGCCTCCAGGAACCCGACCGTCTCGACCCCGCTGAGTGCGAGAGTGACCCCCGTGCCGATGCCGGGGATCACGGCGGTCGCTCCGACGGCCGCTCCGCCGGTGGTCACCGCCGCCAGGTAGCGGCGCTCGAGCATTCTGATGATGTGTTCGGGTGGTGCGTCCGGATGGCGAAGTCGGATGCTGCGCAGGTGAGCCAGGACGGCGGGACGCTGGATGGCGAGGACCCGGTCGAGCGCGCGGATCGTGTGGGGGTGCTCGTCGGAGCCCACGGGTGGGAGACCGCCGTCCCACGGGGCTTCTCCGGACAGCGAGTGGATGCGGTGCACCTTCTCGGACATCACGGTGATCCTACGTCGCCCGGCCGGGGTGGAGCCCGAAACGCCCCGATCGGATCGCGATCCGGCCGGGGCGTTGTCGATTCGCGTGGGTCGTCAGACGAAGAGGTTGGCGCGCTCGAGGTCTTCGGCGAAGTCGACCTCGACGGCGTACAGGTCGGAGATGTCCAGGGGGGCGACGCGGAGACCGTCCTCGGCGATGGCCAGTTCGAGGCCGCGCTCGAAGTAGTCCTGGTCGTCGACGCGGTGCAGGTGACGCATGAACGCCTTCTTGTCGCGCGACGAGATGTAGTTGATCCCGACGGCTTCGCCGATGCCGCCTCGGACCGTCTTGGAGAGCTCGTCGATGTGGCCGTCGGGGGAGACGGTGTATTTGACTTCCTCGTCGCTGACCTTCGAGGTGTTCACGGTGACGAAAGACCGGTCGGCCGCGATGAGGGACAGCGCCCGTCCGAGCACGCGGGGGTCGAACACGACGTCGCCATTCATCCACAGCACGCCGGCGCGCCCCGTCTTGGACAGGCCGCGCAACAGGCTCTTGGAGGTGTTGGTCTGGTCGTAGCTGTCGTTGTACACGTAGTCGGCCTCGGGGAAGGCCTCCACGATGGTTTCGGCGCGATAGCCGACGACGGTGGTCACGCGGGCGTCCGAACCGAACGCCGCGCGGATGTTGTCGTGCTGCTGGCGCATGATCGAGCGGCCGTCGGACAGCTGGGTCAGCGGCTTGGGCAGGCTTCGGCCGAGGCGCGAGCCCATCCCTGCCGCGAGGATCACGATCTGAGTCGTCACGTTGAAGTCTCCTGGAGTGTTGATTCACCGTCGGTTCACCGACGCGACACCCCGTTGTGCCTTGTGAATGGTAGCGAGAACGCCTGAGAACGAACAGAGTCCCTGGCCGGTGTGTCCGATTCGTGATATGTCCAGCGCAGAATCCGCTGCGCCTCTCGGTGGCTCCCCGGGTGCCCCGTGTCGATGCCCGCTCTGTGCGAATCCTCTGAACGTCGCGCCGTGCGCTACGGGCAAGCGGAGCGAGGTTGATACCTTGGGTCGGTGACAGCATCGCTGCCCATTCCGGGGGACCCTGATACGCCGCACAACGGCGTTCGTGGCGCGAGCGTGCGCGACAGTGGCGCGCTCATCTCGCTTCCGCCGAAGCCTCCGCTTCCGGCAGACCTGGTTTCCCGCACCGATCCCGGTCCGCCGCCACCGCTTCCCCGCGGGGTCCACGACCGCCCCCGGGCGGCGGGAGAACCCGAACTCCTGATCCCACCGCGGCCGCCGCTGCCTCGGGTCGAATCGCGTGTGCCCGGTGCCGACCTGGACGAGCTCGGTGATGAGGAACTCGAGGAGGACGGGCTCGAGGAGGATGTCTCCGGCGAAGACGAGGTCGACGAGCATCTGCTCGTCGACGACGAGCCGGCGGTGATCCCGGACGACGCCGCCGACGATGCTGACGACGACGCCTTCGCCGACGTCGATACCCTGAGCGCCGACGTCGAGGTCGACGTCACGGGCTCTGCCGACGATGCCGACGGCTCCTTCGCCGCCGACGCGGACCCCGCTGCCCTCCACACGGGCGTCGACCTCGACGACGCGGGCTCTGCCGACGATGCCGATGCCGATGCCGATTCCGATGCCGATGTCGACGCGGATGCGGATGCCGACGCGGACGACGACACGGCCGCGGATGCCGACACCCCGGACGCGGGTGCCGACACCGCGCACGGGGACACCGGGGAGCTCATCGAGGCCGGCGAGCTCGCGCAGGTACTCATCGAGACCGACGAATCCGCGGACGGTCCGCTGACCGACATCGTCTCCTCGGTTCTCGCAGACGACGTGCCGGCGGAGGATGCGGCGCTGTCCCTCCGCGGAGTGACGAAGGTCTTCGGCCAGACCCGTGCCGTCGACGGGATCGACCTGACCGTTCCGGCGGGGACCTTCTACGGACTGGTGGGGCCGAACGGCGCGGGCAAGACCACGACCCTGTCGATGATCGCCGGACTGCTGCAGCCCGATCGCGGCGCGATCAGCGTCAACGGCGTGGACGCCATCGCCGACCCGGTGCACGCCAAGGGCATGATGGGCGTCCTCCCGGACCGGCTCCGCACCTTCGATCGCCTGACCGGTCGTCAGCTGCTCTACTACTACGGCATGCTGCGCGGCCTGTCGCCGTCGGTCGTCGAATCGCGCACCGCCGACCTCGCCCGTGCCTTCGACCTCACCGACGCGCTCGGGCGCGTGGTGTCGGACTACTCGGTCGGCATGTCGAAGAAGGTCATGCTTGCGGGAGCCCTGATCCATTCGCCGCGGGTGCTCGTCCTGGACGAGCCGTTCGAGTCGGTCGACCCGGTCTCCAGCTCCGTGATCCTCGACATCTTGGGCACGTATGTCGAGCACGGCGGCACGGTGATCCTCTCCAGCCACGGCATGGACCTGGTCGAGCGCGTCTGCAGCCGCGTCGCGGTCATCGTCGCAGGTCAGGTGCTCGCAGAAGGGACGATCGACGAGGTGCGAGGAGAGCTCACCCTCGAGCAGCGGTTCGTCGAACTGGCCGGTGGCCTCAGCGACGTGGAAGGTCTGGAGTGGCTGCACACATTCTCCGACTGAGGATCGCGATGATGCTCGGTGCGCTCCGCGGCGAGCCCCGGCACACCGTGAGGATGGCCGCCGGCGTCGTCGTGCTCATCGCGGCGGTGGCAGCGGGATGCTGGGCGCTGGTCACCCTCGACGAAGCCACGCCGGAGGCGTTCGCGGCCGTCGCGGTCATGGGTGGGGCGGCCATCACGCTCGGGTTCGGGCTCGCTCCGGTGGTGACGGGGTCTCCGGATCCACTCGATCCCCGTCGTTTCGGCGTGGTCGGGATCGCGCCCCGCCCGCTGGCGGCGGTTCTGGTGCTCGCGGGGATGGTGTCCGTTCCGGTCTGGGCGGTGCTCGCCCTGGCGGTCACCACCGCAGTGGTGTGGGGCTCGCTCGGGGTTCCCGTGTGGGCCGGTCTCGTCTCCGTGCTCCTGATCGTGCTGACGAGCGTTCTTCTGGCCCGCCTGGCCATGGCGGTCACCGCGATGTTCCTGCGGGAGCGGCGCTCCCGAGAGCTCTCGAGCGTGCTCGCGGTGGGCGTCCTGGTCGTCGTGGTGCCGGTCGTGGTCTTCCTCGCATCGTTGGAGTGGCAGGGCAGCGTGCCTGCTCAGCTCATGGCGGCGGTGCGCGTGTTGTCGCTGACCCCCTTCGGGGCCGCGTGGGCTCTTCCCGGCGCGATCTTGACGGGTCAGTCCGTCGCTCTCACGGCCGCGGTGTCCATCGCGACGCCGCTGACGCTGGGGGCCGCGTGGCTGGCTCTTGTCACGCGCGTCCTGTCGACCACCGAGCGCCCGGTGTCGGTGAAGGAGCGCGGCGGGCTCGGCTGGTTCAACGTCGCCCCCGGCACGCCCACGGGCGCCGTGGCCGCCCGCAGTCTCGTGTACTGGTTGCGTGATCCCCGGCACATCGTCAACGTGGTCGTCGTCCCGGTGGCCGCGGCGATCCTGATCGTCCCGCTGTTGCTCGCCGGGGTGCCCGCACATCTGGTCGCGCTCGTCCCGGTGCCGATCATCGCGTTGTTCCTCGGGTGGCTTCCCCACAACGACCTCGCCTATGACTCCACGGCGGTGTGGATGCACATCGCGAGCGGACTGCACGGGGTGGCGGATCGGGTCGGTCGCCTCGTGCCCGTCGTCCTCCTCGGCGTGCCGCTGCTGGCGATCGGCATGCCCGTCGCCGTGTCGCTGCACGGACGCTGGATGGTCCTCCCGGCGATGGTGGGAGTGTGCGCGTCGCTGTTCCTGTGCGGGCTCGGCTTGTCGAGCATCGCCTCGGTCGTCGGCCCCTACCCGGTATCGCGCCCCGGGGACAGCCCGTTCCAGCAGCCGCAGCGCACGGGCGCCAGCGGTGCTCTGTCGCAGTCGTTCGTCATGCTCGGCACGATCGTGCTCAGCGCGCCCGTGCTGTGGTGGGCCTGGCGTGCCCTGGGAGGCGATCTCGACGCGGCCGAACACGCGCTGTGGGGCGGTCTCGGGATCGGTGTGGTCGTCTTGGCGGTGGGCATCGCGATCGGTGGCGGGGTGTTCCGTCGGCGCGGCAGCCGCATCATGGAGTTCGCCGAGGCGAGCTGACCGACCGAACTCCTCACCCGCGTGCGCGCGGACGGCGGTAGTATCGCTCTCCATGAGCACCCCACTCGACAGTCCCGACCAGGGCGGTCTGGCGACACTCGACCGCGAACTCGAAGAGCTCATCAAAGAGGAGAGCGTCGAACCGGGCGATCACGAGCGGTTCTCGCACTATGTCAAGAAAGACAAGATCATGGAGTCGGCGATCACCGGCAAGCCGGTGCGCGCACTCTGCGGCAAGAAGTGGACCCCGGGGCGGGACCCGGAAAAGTTCCCGGTCTGCCCGCAGTGCAAGGAGATCTACCAGAGCCTGAACGGCTGATCGCGCCGTATCGCGCCACCGGCGCGTTCAGCTCGCGTCGACGGTGATCGTGGGGAGAGTCGGGTCCGACCGGCTGAGGGCATGGGCCGCCACGGGCAGCTCGGCGCGCACCCGGGAGTGGTGTTCGCGCGCCGCGGCCACGCCCGCCGCGCCGAGGGCCGTGGCGTCGCATCGTCCCTCATCGATCAGGGTCGTCTGCAGCGGTCGGGAACCCGGATGCTCGGCGACGGTGTCCAGCTCGTCGAACCCATCGCTGACGGCGATCAGCTCAGCGGCGGCGACCCCGTTCACGAGGGTGCGGAAGGCCGCCTTGCGCCCCCCTCGGGAACCCTTGGCGGAGGAGGTCTTGGCCACCGGTACCCAGGCGCCGGCGGCGTCTCGACGGGCGACGAGTTTGTAGACCATGCCCGCCGTCGGTGTGCCTGACCCGGTGACGACGGAGGTACCGACACCATAGGCGTCGACGGGGCTGGCGGCGAGGGCGGCGAGGGCGAACTCATCCAGGTCGCTGGTCACGGTGATCCGGGTCGACGTGGCGCCGAGGTCGTCGAGCTGGCGACGCACCTGTGCGGCCACGGTGGGGAGATCGCCGGAGTCGATCCGCACCCCGCCGAGAGCGGTGCCGGCCACCCGGACGGCCGTTTCGACACCGGTGCGGATGTCGTAGGTGTCGATGAGGAGCGTCGTGCCGGTTCCGAGCGCGACGATCTGTGCGCGGAACGCGTCCTCCTCGCTGTCGTGGAGCAGCGTCCACGAGTGGGCGGCCGTCCCCATCGTCGGGATGCCCCACTCGGACCCTGCCTGCAGATTGCTGGTCGCATCGAAGCCGGCGATGTGCGCAGCGCGGGCGGCGGCGACGGCCGACCGCTCGCCGGTGCGCCGCGAGCCCATCTCGGCCAGCGGGCGCCCTCCGGCGGCGATGCTCATGCGGGCGGCGGCCGTTGCGACGGCCGAGTCGTGGTTGAGGACGGACAAGGCGAGGGTCTCGAGGATGACCGCCTCGGCGAAGGAGCCCTCGACGGTCAGGACGGGAGACCCGGGGAAATACAGCTCGCCCTCCCGGTAGCCGGTGACGGTGCCCCGGAAGGAGTAGTCCTCCAACCACCGGACGGTTGCGGCGTCGACCACCCGCTCGTCGCGGAGGTATCGCAGCTCCTCGTCACCGAACCGGAAGTCCTCGATGAGCTGCAGCAGGCGTCCGGTGCCGGCGACGACACCGAAGCGACGCCCGCCCGGCAGTCGGCGGCCGAACACCTCGAAGACGCAACGGCGATGCGCGGTGCCGTCGCGGAGGGCGGCGTCGAGCATCGTCAGCTCGTAGCGATCGGTGAGCAGGGCGGTGCTGGCACGGGCACTCATGCCGCCAGCCTAGCCACGCCGCGGGGGACGCCCGCGCGGCGGGTAGGCTGGTCGATCGTGGACGATGCGCCGATCGGGATCTTCGACTCCGGAGTGGGCGGACTGACGGTCGCCCGCGCCGTTTCGGCCCTGTTGCCGCGCGAGTCGATCGTGTACATCGGCGACACCGCCCGGTCGCCCTACGGGCCGAAACCCATCGCGGACGTCCGCAGATACGCGCTGGAGATCCTCGACGAGCTCGTCGCACAGGGCGTGAAGATGCTCGTGATCGCCTGCAACACCGCGTCGGCGGCGATGCTGCGCGACGCCCGGGAACGCTACGACGTGCCCGTCGTCGAAGTGATCGGTCCCGCCGTGCGCACGGCGATGTCGACCTCCCGCAGCGGGCGCATCGGCGTCATCGGCACGGCCGGGACCATCGCGTCCGGTGCGTATCAGGACATGCTCGAGGTCAACGAGCGCCTCACGGTGTTCGCTCAGGCGTGCCCGCGGTTCGTGGAGTTCGTCGAACGCGGCGTCACCGACACCCCCGAGGTGCTCGCTGTCGCCGAGGAGTACCTGTCGCCGTTGCGTCACGCCGGTGTCGACACGCTCGTGCTGGGGTGCACGCACTACCCGTTCCTCGAGGGGGCCATCAGCTACGTCATGGGCCCGGACGTCTCACTGGTCTCCAGCGACACCGAGACCGCGAAGGACGTCTACCGGCAATTGGTCGGCCGTGACCTGCTCGCCCGCCCCGAAGCGGTCGCCACCCACGTCTACGAGGCGACCGGCTCATCCGCCGACGACTTCGTCGGTCTCGCCCACCGCCTGATGGGTCGCGAGGTGCGCGACGTGCGTCTCGTGCAGACCGGCGCCATCGACCTGCCCCGCTGAGCCACCGCATCCGAGGAGGATCATCACCCATGACCGACATCACCCGCGCCGACGGCCGTACCGTCGACCAGCTGCGCCCCGTGACCATCGAGCGCGGCTGGTCGTCGCAGGCCGAAGGGTCGGCCCTCATCTCGTTCGGCGGCACCAAGGTGCTGTGCACCGCGTCGTTCACCAACGGGGTGCCGCGCTGGCTGACCGGCAAGGGAAAGGGGTGGGTCACCGCGGAGTACGCGATGCTGCCGCGCGCGACCAACGAGCGCAACAACCGCGAGAGCGTCAAAGGCAAGATCGGTGGCCGCACGCACGAGATCTCCCGACTGATCGGGCGGGCGCTCCGCGCCGTCGTCGACACCAAGGCGCTGGGTGAGAACACGATCGTCATCGACTGCGACGTGCTGCAGGCCGACGGGGGCACCCGCACAGCCGCGATCACCGGAGCGTACGTGGCGCTCGCGGACGCCATCGAGTGGGGCCGGACGAAGAAGTTCATCGGACAGAAGTCGAACGTCCTGTTCGATTCGGTCGCCGCGGTGTCGGTGGGCATCATCGACGGTACGCCGATGCTCGACCTCGCCTACGTCGAGGATGTCCGCGCCGAGACCGACATGAACGTGGTCGTCACCGGACGCGGGCTGTTCGTCGAGGTGCAGGGCACCGCCGAAGGGGCGCCGTTCGACAAGCGCGAGCTCGACCAGCTGCTCGAGCTCGGAGTCGCCGGATGCGCCGACCTGCGCGATCAGCAGGTGGCGGTCCTCGACGGCGCCGGTCAGCCTCGCTGAGGACGGGGCGAGGAGCAGATGACCGAGACGGCGCGCCGCATCGTGCTGGCCACGCACAACCCGCACAAGGTCGAGGAGTTCCAGGCGATCGTCGCCGCGGCGCGTCCCGACCTCGACGTCGTCGGCTATGACGGACCGGAGCCGGTCGAAGACGGCGTGACCTTCGCCGAGAACGCCCTGATCAAGGCCCGAGCCGCGAGTGCCCACACCGGTCTCCCGGCGCTCGCCGACGACAGCGGCATCTGCGTCGACGTTCTCGGAGGCTCGCCCGGCGTCTTCTCGGCGTATTGGGCCGGGCATCGCAAGGATGCCGTCGCGAACCTCGAACTGCTGCTCGACCAGCTCGCCGATGTCTCGGACCCGCACCGCGGCGCCCAGTTCGTCTCGACGATCGCGCTGGTGGTCCCGGGCGGTGCCGAGCAGACGGTGGCCGGCGTCTGGCCCGGGCGTCTGGCCACGCATGCCGCGGGTGCGGGCGGATTCGGATACGACCCGATCTTCGTGCCGGACGGACAGGACCCTGCGGCGGAGCGGACGGTGGCGGAGTGGTCCGCTGCGGAGAAGAACGCCGCCTCGCACCGCTCGCGGTCCTTCACCGCGCTGCTGCCGCTGCTGGCGGATCTCTGAGGGTGCCGGCGACGGAGAATCACTCTCGTTCCCGAGTAGCGCGAACCCGCGTGAGGTGCGGCCGCGCGTCGTAGCCTGGAGCCATGCACGACCATGCCTCCGGCGTTCGCGGTGCGAGCAATCGTCGGCTGCTGACGGTGTCCTTGGTCATCACCGCCTCCGTCATGATCGTGCAGATCGTCGGCGCCGTCCTGACCGGATCCCTCGCGTTGCTGGCCGACGCCGGGCACATGTTCGCCGACACCGCGGCGCTGGTGATCGCGCTCGTCGCGAGCATCATCGCCTCTCGTCCGGCGAACGACCGCCGCACGTTCGGGTATCAGCGGGCGGAGGTGTTCGGCGCGCTGATCAACGGGGTCGTGCTCATCGCCCTGTCGGTCTGGATCGCCGTCGAAGGGGTGTCCCGCCTGCTCAACGGCGGCGACCATGAGGTCGCGGGTGGACTGATGCTCGTCGTCGCCGTCATCGGTCTCATCGCCAACGCGGTGGCGATGTGGCTGCTGAGTGCGGCCCAGCGTCACAGCATCAACGTCCGCGGGGCCTACCTCGAGGTCCTCGGCGACCTCATCGGATCGGCGATGGTGATCATCGCCGCGGTGGTGATCGTCACCACCGGTTGGACCGGCGCCGATGCTCTGGCCTCGCTGGCCATCGCTGTCTTGATCGTCCCACGCGCGATCGCGCTCCTGCGCGAGGCCGCGTCGGTGCTGAGCGAGGCGGCGCCGGACAGCGTCGAGGTCGCGGAGATCCGCGCGCACATCGTGGCCACGCCGGGGGTCCAGACCGTGCACGACGTTCATGTCTGGCAGCTCACCCGCGGCGCCCCCGTGTTCTCGGCGCACGTGGTCGTGGACGAAGCGTGTCTGCGAGACGGGCGGGGGCCGGCGATCCTCGCCTCGCTGCAGGAATGCTTGGCAGACCACTTCGATGTGGAGCACTCGACGTTCCAGCTCGAGCCCGCCGATCACCTCGAGCACGGCGCGCACGCCTGAGGGTCCGGTCGGGATTCAGCGGGCCTCGCGCCTGACCTCGCCCGGGGACTTGTCGGGGCGAAGCCCGCGCCAGCGAGCGTGGCGCAGGATCCCGGCGGGGGTGAACTCGGCGAACTCGACCTCTCCGACCAGATCGGGGTGTACCCAGAGCGCGTCGCGGGCGTCGGCGGCGGGTACGGCGACGAACGGATTCTCGTCGGTGCGGAGCGGGAGGAGTGCCTCCTGCAGGCGTCGGAGGGTGGCATCGGAGAACCCGGATCCGACCCGGCCGGCGTAGCGGAGTCCTTCTTCGTCCGGCACGCCGACCAGGAGCGATCCGATACCGCCGTCCCGGCCGCCCTTCCCCGGTCTGATGGCGCCGATGACGACCTCCTGCATCCGGGTGAGCTTCACCTTGAGCCACGTCTCGGCCCGCACGCCCCGCCGATACGTCGAGGCCGGGTCCTTGACGACGATGCCCTCCAGGGCGAAGCCGCGAGCCGTGTCCAGCGCGGCGTCGACGTCGTCGAACACCGGCGGCACGCGCACCGGTGCGGGTATGTCTCCGGCGAGCTCCTCCAGCGTCTTCCGCCGCAACGACAACGGCAGATCGCCGAGATCGCGGCCGTCGACGGACAGCACGTCGTACAGGTACCACTGCACCGGGGTCCGAGCGGCCTCCCGCGCGATCTCGTGCCGATCGGCGAGGTTCATGCGATTCTGCAGCCGCGGGAAGCTCGGTCGGCCCGCATCGTCGAGTGCGACGAGTTCCCCGTCGAACACCGCCGGGACCGGTCCCAGATCGAGGCCGGCGTCGGTGAGGTCCGGATAGGTCGCCGTGAGGTCGTTGCCGCTGCGGGCACGCAGGGTGAGCGTCGTGCCGTCCCACACGCCGACGGCGCGGATCCCGTCCCACTTCAGTTCCGCCCATGCGCCGGCCTCCGCGCCGGCCCATCGGCGCGCGGCCTCCCGGGCGATCCCGGGGGTCGCGCTGACCGCCAGCATCGGCCGCAACGTGCTCGGGGGCGGCACGGCGCCTGTGCGCTGGTGAGCATGTCCCACTTTCGGTCCGCCCGGAGGGGCCTTGGGAGCAACTATCGGGACATCCTCGGCGGTGGCGGTGGCGGTGGCGGTGGCGGTGGCGTCCGCGGCGATCAGGTGGGAGTGGTCGGCCTGCGCGACGGTTGGGCCGTCGGGCTGGGGGCGGCCGGCCGCATCCGTCTTCATGCGGTGCAGCAGCCACGTGGACTTCTCGCCCTCGCCATCGGTGCGGATGAGCGCCAGCCTCACCTCGCCGAGGGGACCGTCGCCGCGCCCGCGGGCGGTGAAGATCACCTCATCGTCACGCCACTTCTCCAGCTCGTACCGTCCCGCATCCCACACCGTCATCGTGCCGGCGCCGTACTCGCCCGTCGGGATGACACCTTCGAAATCGAGGTACGCCAGCGGATGATCCTCCGTCATCACGGCGAGGTTGTTGCGCGTGTGGGTGGGAGGGATCCCGCGGGGCACCGCCCAGCTGACGAGCACCCCGTCGTGCTCGAGCCGCAGGTCCCAGTGCAGGCGTGACGCGTGGTGCTCCTGGATGACGAATCGGGGGAGGGCGGTGGGATCAGACGGCTCGCCCGTCGCACGGTCGGGCACCGGTTCCGGGGTGCGTGCGGCCGTGCGCTTCGCCAGGTACGACGCCAGCGGGCCGTGGTCGGTCGGCGGATCGAGGTCGGCGAGGGGGTCGCCGATCCGCGGGAGGCGCGCAAGCACCTCGTCGAACATCAGGTGGGCGAGCGCGGGGTCATCGAGCTCCTCCCACGTGCGTGGGGCGGCGACGGTCGGGTGGGTGCGACCGCGCAGGGAGTAGGGTGCGATTGTCGTCTTGGCCGCGTTGTTCTGGCTCCAATCGATGAACACCTTGCCGGTGCGCTCGGCTCTGGCCATCTGGCTGATGACCAGATCGGGGTGGTCGGCCTCGATCGCGCGAGCGAGTTCGCGCGCGACGGCGGAGACCTCTTCGCCGGTCCACGAGCCGTCCAGGTGCGCGTACAGATGGATCCCCTTGCTGCCGCTGGTGACGGGGTAGGCGTTCAGCCCCATGCCGTCGAGGATGCCTCGGGCGAGTCGGGCGACGACGGCGCATTCGACCAGGCCGACGCCGGGCCCCGGATCGAGATCCAAGACGATGCGGTCGGGGTTGGCGCGCCCGCCATCGGGACCGAACCGCCACTGCGGCACGTGGAGTTCGAGGCTCGCGACCTGGGCGAGATAGACCAGGGACGGCACGCCGTCGAGCAGCGGATACTCCTTCGGTCCGCCGGAGTGCGCGATCGGAGCGCGCCGCACCCACGACGGGGCGCCGGCCTCGAGGTCTTTGGCGAAGAACGACATGGCGGGCTCGCTGTCGGTGCCGACCCCGTCGGGCCAGCGCTTGCGTGTCACCGGACGTCCGGCGACGTGAGGGAGGAGCACGCCGGCGACGCGGGTGAAATAGTCGATCACCTCGCCCTTGGTGGTGCCGGCGGCGGGATAGAGCACCTTGTCGAGGTTGGTGATCCGCAGACGTCGACCGTCGATGCGCACCAGCTGCTCCGACACCGCCATGGCCTCAGGCTAATGCCCGCCTCGGGCGCAAGGGGTGGCATGGTCGGGTGTGACGGGTGTCTACTGGTGTGGTGAGAGCGATCTGGAAAGGCGCCCTGACCTTCGGGCTGGTCAACGTGCCGGTGAAGGTGTATTCGGCGACCGAGGACCACGACGTCCCGCTGCATCAGGTGCACAACAAGGACGGCGGGCGTATCCGCTACCAGCGCATCTGCGAGATCGACGGCGAGGTGGTGCCCTACGCCGACATCGATCGCGCGTACGACGACGGTGAGAAGACGGTGATCCTGACCAAGGACGACTTCTCCTCTCTCCCGAGCGAGAAGAGCCGCGAGATCGATGTGGTGGAGTTCGTGCCGAGCGACCAGGTGGATCTGCTGACCCTGGACAAGGCCTACTACCTGGAACCTGACTCGACGTCGCCCAAGGCGTACGTGCTGCTGCGCAAGACACTCGAACAGACCGACCGCACGGCCATCGTCCGCTTCTCACTGCGCCAGAAGACACGCTTGGCGGCGTTGCGCGTGCGCGGTGATGTGCTGGTGCTGCAGACCCTGCTGTGGGCGGACGAGGTTCGTGAGGCGTCGTTCCCGGCCCTCGACGAGTCGGTGAAGATCTCTGCCAAGGAGCTGGAGATGTCGGCCGCCCTCGTGGACAGCTTCGCCGCCGACTTCGACCCGGAGGAGTTCGAAGACGAGTATCAGGCGGAGCTGCGCACGCTCATCGACGCCAAGCTCGCTCAGGGCGATGCCCTCGACACCACCGAGACCTTCGGCGAGGCCGAGCAACCGGCATCCGGCGGCGAGGTCATCGACCTCATGGAGGCGCTGCGGGCGAGCGTGGAGAAGTCCCGCGCGGCGCGGTCGTCGAAGGAGGCGAAGGCGTCCGGGGAGGACGACGCCGAATCAGGTGGCGGTCAACCTCGCAAACCGGCGAAGAAGAAGAGCTCCGCGAAGGCCTCCTGACGCACGGGGTCAGCGAGCGCTCGCGTCCGGGTCGTCACGGCCGTGGTGTCGGGCGCTCTCGCCGTGCCGCTCCGGGTGCTCGAAGACATCGTGATCGAGGACGAGGTGGCGCGCCTCGTCTTCGTCGGTTTCGACGTCTTCACCGGCGTCCGCCGCGCGCCGGGCCTTGCGGCGCTGCTGCACGTAATGGGTCGCGACGAAGGCGACCGTGGCGAGCACGGCGACGAGGAGGATGACGTCGATGTATTCCGCGACGAAGTCGCCGACCCCGGGGATGAGGCTGATGCCGTAGCCGAAGACGGTGAGTCCGAACCCCCACAGCACGGCGCCGATGAAGTTGTAGAGCGTATAGGTCCACTTGTTCATGTGGCCGACACCGGCGGCGACGGGCGCAAAGGTCCGCACGATCGGCACGAAGCGGGCGAGGATGATCGTCAGGCCCCCGAACCGCTCGAAGAACGCGTTGGTGCGCTCGACGTTCTTGACGCTGAAGAACCCCGATTCCTTGCGCTCGAAGATCTTCGGGCCGGCCTTGTGGCCGATGAGGTATCCGACCTCGCCGCCGAGGAATGCCGCGAGTCCGATCAGCAGGCCCACGATCCACACGTTCACCCCGAAGACGCCGTGGGGTGGATGCGCGATGGGGTTCGACAGCAGTCCCGCCATGATCAGCAGGGTGTCGCCGGGGAGCAGGAACCCGACCAGGAGCCCGGTCTCTGCGAAGACGATCCCGCACACCACCAGCAGCGCCCAGGGTCCTGCGGCGTCGATGATCGCGGCGGGGTCGAGGAAGGGGATCAGTGCAGCGGGGTGCGGATGCAAGGGAGTCCCGTCGTCGGAACGGCGTCGGTCAGGGGTGCGCGAGAGGGTTTCGCGTGCGGAAGGTGGGACTTGAACCCACACGCCCGAAGGCACAGGAACCTAAATCCTGCGTGTCTGCCGATTTCACCACTCCCGCGGGTGAAGCAAGTCTACTGACCGCGGTGAATGTCTCCTGGGGGGCCCTCGGATCCGGATGTGGGATCAGCGTCGGATGCCGAAGAGGAAATAGCTCGCGGGCCCGATCCAGTTGACGAGGATGACCGGAACCCACACGGACTTGGATCCGACGACGTCCCGGGTATCGCGGTGCGCGAGGTCCCAGAAGGCCAGGGATGCGAAGGCGACCTGCAGGATGCCGACCACCCCGAGGCCCAGTTTCGAGACGGGGGAGAGGTTGTTCGTGGCGGTGCCCATGACGGTCCTTTCGCAGTCGCCTCTATTCTGACGCGACGACTCCGGGTGCACCACCCCCGGTGCTCGCGAGGTCACCGCGTCGCGCGGGATGGCCTCGCGGGCGCATCGGAGCGGTGAAGCGAAAGCGCCTGCAGCGGGCACAGTGCGACGGCTTCGCGGGCCGCGGCCATGTCTCGGCGCGGCACCGGGACATTCGAGCCCGAGCCGTCGACGGCCAACGGGTAGCCCCACTCATCGCGGTCGAGGCCGTCGAGCAGCTCGGTACACGCCCCGCGCCCCCGGCACGCGGTCCAGTCGATGTGCAACGAATGCGTCATCAGCGGGGACTCCTTCCGCATCGTCCCGTCAGGTGGGCGGCGACCTCGTCGGCGAACGTATCCAGCGTGCTCAACACGAATCGCGCGGTGCCGTCCGGGTGATGGCACGAACCGCGGCCACGCACCAGAGCGCCCATGCGGCGGATCTCGTCTTCGGTGTGCGCGTCCGCTCGCCCCTCGGCGAGGTCGGTGAGCGTCTGGGCCATGCGGGGGAGCCCGTTCAGGCAGGGCCCGCACTGCCGTGCCGACTGTGAGGCGAGGTACATCGCGATGCGCGAGGCGGTGGCCAGCGGACACTCGTCCGGTGCGAGAGCGAGGAGGATCCCCGCCCCGGGGGAGGCGCCGAAGGGCGCGAGGGCGGACCGGCTGAGCGGAGTGTCGAGACGGTCGGCTGCGACCCATGCGCCGTGGTATCCGCCCACGAGCGTCGCCCCGACCCGGGTCGTGTCGAGTCCGGCGACGTCGAGGGCGCGGCGGATCGAGATCGCACCCGCGGCCTCCACCACGCGGGTACCGCGCTCGCCGGTGACCGACAGCAGCCGCGTCCCCGGCTCGTCCGGCGTGCCGATGGTGCGGAACCACTCCGCGCCCCACCGGA
This sequence comes from Microbacterium xanthum, assembly GCF_034531355.1. Lineage (NCBI taxonomy): Bacteria > Bacillati > Actinomycetota > Actinomycetes > Micrococcales > Microbacteriaceae > Microbacterium > Microbacterium xanthum. The sequence continues at coordinate 246,627 of NZ_JAWHUE010000003.1, read as the reverse complement.
CGACCAGGGCGATGTGCGCGAGCGTCTCGACGTTCTGCACCAGGGTCGGTCGGCCCCTGAGTCCCGCGTCCGTCAGCCGCGTGGTGCGGTCGGTGGGCACGGCGCGGCCGGTGCGCAGGGAGTTGACCACGGCCGAGGCCTCGCCGGAGACGAAGGTGTCGGCGATGAGGTGCAGCGACACGTCGCCGGCGTCATCACGTTCGGCGATCGCGGAGCGCACCGTCGTCAGCTGCCGGGAGCCGGAGACAAGATGGATCTCCGCGGCGTCGATCGCGCGGGCCACCGCGAGCAGTCCGTCGAGTACGAGGTGAGGAGCCCGTGCGAGCAGGGTCGCATCCTTGATGCTCAACGGCTCGCCCTCGGCGCCGTTCGCGATCACGACGGGCCGCCGACCGCGGGGGTCGACCGCCGTGAGCTTGCGCCACGTGGGGAATGCCGCGCCGCCACGACCGCCCAGGCCAGATCGCTCGAGTGCGGCGGTGAGGGTCGGTCGATCGACAGGGGGGAGCTGTCCGTGGACGGCGAGGTGCTCGGGCCATGACGGCGCGGTAGCCGACAGGAGCCGCGATACCCCTGTGGGGGCGGCGGGTGTCGCGGCGCGGGCGCGAGAGCGGCGGGGGGCGGCGGCGGTGGAGGTCATGAGCGGACTCCCGTCGTGGGTGGTGCCGGGTGATGGGGTGCCGGCGCGGCGGCGATCGTGGTGACGGGGGCGGAGAGGTCCGGGCGTGCGAACCGAGGGGTCACGCGCCACACCACGGCGGCGGCCACGGCGGCGGTGCAGACGACCGTGAATGCGATGAAGGCGGGAGTGGCGGCGTCGGTCCCCGTTCCCAACGCGTGTATGAGCGCGATCGGCCACATCACGTAGGTGCTCCCGTGAACGATGCGGAACGTGCGGCGCCCGATGCGGTTGCGCAACAGTCCGGTGATCATGATCGCCAGCAGCAGGTCGAAGCCGACGGTACCCAGGCCCAGCCAGAACGGGCGGTATTCGCCGACGAAGGGCACGACGAGGTCGATCAGCTCGAGCTGAGCGTAGGGGTCGAACAGCAGGGTGATGATGTGGATGAGGATGAACGCGGTGGCCAGGAGCGACGCGTTCCGGTGGACCAGTGTCACCGCGAAGCGCGGAAGTCCGATGGTCGGACGGCCCGCCCGCGTCAGGATGCCCAACAGAACCGCGACGGTGAACAGGGCGAGTCCGATGATCCCGGTGGCGCGGCCCACCGCCCAGAGTGCTTCGTCCATCAGGCAGCGCTCGCGCTGTTCGTGGCGGCGAGTTCGGCCTCTTCCGGCCAATCGCCGGTGAAGACGGTCCTCCCGTCACGTCCGATCAGTCGTGCCGGAACGCCGTGGGCCTCCAGCCACTCGGGCGCCGCGGTCCCCGCGACGATCGCGCCCGTGCTGAAGGTGTTGGCGCGCACACAGGTGCGTGCGGCTACGGTGACGGTGCGCCACACCGGATCGGCGGGGAGACCGGTCCGCGGGTCGAGGATGTGATGATGCGTGAGCCCGGCGCGGTTCCAGCGTCGTTTCTGCGTGCTGGAGGTCGCGAGCGCGCGGCCCGCACCCAGTGCCACCTGCGCGGCCGGATCGCCCGGGAGATCGCGCACGACGACGTTCCATCCCTCTGCCGGTGCGGTGCCGGCCGTGGCGATGTCACCACCGAGGGCGATCAGGACCCCGCCGCCGACTTCCTCGTGCACGCGCGCGGCGGCGGCATCGCATGCCGCAGCCTTCGCGGTCGCGCCCAGATCCAGGGCCAGGTGCGCGGGCACCCGGAGGGTGCGAGCGCGCAGACTCACGCTGCGCCAACCCGGACGGGGGGAGACGACCGCGCGGATGAGGCCGCTGTCGTCCTCGATGAGGTCGATGTCGCGGTCGTAGCCGATGGCGTCCATCGCATACCGCAGGGTCGGGTCGACCAGGCCCTGGGTGAGAACGGCGGCGTCGAGCGCGGTGCGGACCAGACGTGCCAATGTCGGGCTCACCTCGGCTCCGTCCGGGAGGGCGGTGTGCAGCCGGTTGAGTTCGGAGTCGGATCGGAATCGGCTGCACGCGGCATCGATTCCGGCGAGTTCCTCGTCGACGAGGCGAGCGGCCTGCTGCATCCGCGCAGGGTCACGCGCCTCGGGGCCGGCGAGCACGAGACGCGCGTCGGTGCTCCAGACGGTCCAGTCGCGTGTGGCGATGTCGCGGGTCATGGTCACGATCCGCTCGAGGTGGCGGCCGCGTCCGACGACGAGCTCGAGGTCACCGAACCCGAGTCCTCGCTCTCGACCGTCTGCGCGGCGTCGTCCGTGTCGGTTCCGGATGTCTCCTGGGCCGAGGAGTCGTCGGACTCGGCGTCGTCGACGGTCTCGGCCGGGGTGGTGGCCGTGCCGGAGGTGTCCTCCGAGGTGCTCGAGGCGCCAGACGAGGTCTCGCCGGTGGTGACGCCTTCGGCGACGGTCTCGGTCGCGAAGGCGTCGCCGACGACCAGCGCGGTGGCGCCGGCGCCGACGAGGCCGGCCACGCCGAGCATCAGGGTGGTCAGCCGGGCGTTGCGGCGTCCGCGTGCTCGTTCGCTCATGATCGGTGCTCCTCGCTGGTCGATGGTCCGGTGGGGTTGATCCGAGTGTGGAATCGTCGGCTATGGGGCGGCTATGCCGCGGTCCGGATTCGGGTATGAACCGTCGGGCCGCCCCGCCGGCCTGTGGATAACGAAGACGACGGACACGCCGAACTTGCAAGGATTCCCGCGTGACCATCGCCGCCGACCCCGCCGTGTCGGTCGCCGAGCGCGTCCGCGAACGGCTGCGCCGTGAAGCCGCCGACCCGTCCCGTGAACCGGATCGTGCCGCGCAGATCGCCCGCTCGGAGGTGCGTCGACACAACGATTTCGCACTCGCACGGGGCCTGCGGCCGGTGGATGACGAGGCGGCGTGCGTCCGGCAGGTGCTCGCGTCGGTCTCCGGTTTCGGCGCGTTGCAGTCCTACCTCGACGACCCGACCGTCGAAGAGCTGTGGATCAACGCGCCCGACCGCATCCATGTGGCACGGGACGGAGTGTCGGAGAGGGTTCCCCTGAAACTGACCGACACCGCGGTGCGGGACCTCGTGGAGCGGATGCTGCACTCCACCGGGCGTCGGGTCGATCTCTCGCAGCCTTTCGTGGACGCGTCCCTTCCCGATGGGTCGCGGCTGCACGTCGTGATCCCCGACATCACCCGCCGTCATTGGGCGGTGAACATCCGGAAGTTCCGGGCCAACCTGCGTGACCTCGGCGAACTCGTGCGTCTCGGCTCGCTCGCCCCCGAGGCCGCGGAGATCCTTTTCGATGCGGTCCGTTCAGGGCGGAGCATCGTGGTTTCTGGAGCCACCCACGCCGGGAAGACGACGCTCCTCGGGGCGCTCATCGCCGCCTGCGCACCCGAGACGCGCATCGTGACCGTGGAAGAGACCTTCGAACTCGCCGTGGATGCTCCGGACATGGTGTCGTTGCAGGGCCGTCAGCCGAGCCTCGAAGGGACGGGCGAGGTGAGTCTGCGACGTCTCGTGAAAGAGGCGCTCCGCATGCGACCGGATCGCCTGGTGGTCGGCGAAGTGCGTGACGCCGAAGCCCTTGATCTCGTGCTCGCGCTGAACACCGGCGTGCCCGGGGCCGCGACCGTGCACGCGAACTCCGCGCGGGACGCGCTCGCCAAGCTCGCCGCGCTTCCTCTGCTGGCGGGGCGCAACATCGATGCCGGGTTCATCCAGCCCGCGATCGCATCGTCGGTTCACCTGGTCGCGCATTGTCGCCGCGCACCCGACGGGCGCCGCCGTGTCACCGAGATCGTCACCCCCGACGGGGTGGACGAGGGCGGGATCCGCGCCCGCACCCTCTACCACGACCGGTCCCTCGGGAGCACGGCAGCCGAGCGACGCGATCCGGACGCGGGTGACGACGATGGGTCCGCGCGATGACGTGGATCTGGGGAGCGACGCTGGCCGCCGGCATCCTGCTGTCGATCTCGCCCTGGGTGTGGCCGCACCGCCCGAAGGTGCCCGCCGCGGTCACCGGCGGGCTCGGGGCTCTGCTCGAGGGGGCCGGTCTGGCCAGGGTTGCGCCGAGCAGCGTCGTGGCGGTCGCCGGTCTGTGTGCACTGCTGGCCACGGCGATCGCCTGGCTGATCATCCCGGTGGTCGTCCTCGCCCTCGTCGCCGGTGTGGCGGCCGCGTTCGCGCCTTTCGGCTTCCTCCGCGCCCGTCGCACGCGGCTCCGCCGCGCACGACGAGGACTCTGGCCGGACGTGTGCGACCTGCTCATCGCCTCGGTGCGCGCGGGCATGTCGCTGCCGGACGCGGTCGCCGCGCTCGCCGACTCGGCCCCGGCGCCGTTGCGTCCGGCCTTCGCCGCCTTCGCGCGTGACATCGCCGCGTCGGGGCACTTCGATTCCGCGGCGGTGCGATTGAAGCAGAATCTCGGTGATCCTGTCGCCGACCGCATCGTGGAGACCCTCCGGATGGCGAGGCAGGTGGGTGGCACCGAGCTGACGGCGGTCCTTCGCGCCCTCTCGGCATCGGTGCGGGCGGACGCGGCTCTGCGCGCGGAGGTCGAAGCTCGTCAGTCGTGGGTGCGGGGTGCCGCGGTCCTCGGTGTCACGGCGCCGTGGGTGATCCTGGGTCTGCTCGCGCTGCGGCCGGAGGGCGCGCGAGCGTATGGGAGCGCGGAAGGGGTGGTGCTGATCGTGATCGGAGCCGTGGTGTCGGTCGTGGCGTACCGCATCATGATCCGCCTGGGCCGGCTTCCCGAACCGCGGCGGTGGTTCGCATGATGGTCGCGACGGAACTCGCCGTGGCCATCGTGCTGGGCACGGCATTCGGGCTCGGCGTCTGCCTGCTGTTGGCGCGCTTGCCGCGCATCGGTGCGACGAGTCTCTCGCGCAGGGTCGCCCCGTACGTGCGCGACGTGGTCGATCCCCGAGGGGTCGTGGTCGAGGGGACGGGGCCCGGCTGGGACTCGGCCATGCTCGGCCGCCGCGCGGCGGAGGTTCTGGGTCGCGCGGTGGGTTCGTCGGAGACGATCGAGCGGCGCCTTCGGCAGGCGGGCAGGCCGATCGATGTCACCGCCTTCCGGGCGCGGCAACTCGGGTGGACCCTCGCAGGATTCGGAATCGGCGCAGCCGGCGCCGTGGCGTTGGTCCTCCTCGGTCGCGCGAGCGCCGCATCCGTCCTCCTCCCGGTCGTCGGGGGAGTGGCCGCGTTCCTGCTGTGCGACCACCTCCTCTCGCGTGCCGCATCGGCGCGGCTCGCGCGCATCGGCGAGGAGCTTCCCACGGTGCTGGAGTTCCTTGCGCTGTGCCTGTCGGCAGGGGAGGGAATCCTCGATTCACTCCGACGTGTCTCCGCCGTGGGCGCGGGCGAGTTGACGGGCGAAGTGCGCGTCGCGGTCGTCGAGGTCGGCACGGGCTCGTCGCTGTCGGAGGCGCTGGCAGGCATGTCGCGGCGCATCGCGCTGCCGGCGGTCAGCCGGAGCATCGACCAGATCGTCGCGGCCATCGATCGCGGCGCGCCGCTCGCGGACGTGCTGCACGCGCAGGCCTCGGATGCGCGCGAAGACGCCAAGCGCGCACTCCTCGAGAGCGCCGGGCGTAAGGAGATCGCGATGCTCGTGCCCCAAACAATTGCGTAAACATACCTTCTGGGCCACGGCTTGCCAGCGCGGCAATTTGACGCCGTGCGGTGGCCCACCAGCCCCGAGCCGGCTCCTGCCATGTGTGGACACCCAGCATGCCGCCCACGGGTGTCGGTGCGAGCGGCTCTGAGCGCCCTCTGAGCGGTCTGACAGCCTGCCCCTGGCCCCACCACTGCCGCAGGCACCGCCAACGCATCGGCGCGGCGCAGGCGTGCGGGGCCGGTACAGCAGCCGAACACGCCATCTGACCGGGGTTTCTTCGATTGGTTTGGCGCGCGGTGTCTCGGCATGCAGAATTTGTTATAGCAACAGCAGCCGGGGCGGATGCCTGGGTTGGCGGGCGACATGCCCCAGGCGAAATGCCTCTGGGTGCACCGACGGATCGTACGTCAAAAGCAGACGCCGCGAAATGCGGTGGAGCAGGTGGCCGTGGAGAGCGGCACGGACAGGGTCAGGGAAATCCTGGCGCTGGTCGAGGGACACCTCGGCACAACTGTTCAAGCCGAAACGGCTGGGCAGGTAGTGCAGCACTGACTGATGCTGGTGCGGGCGAAATGCCCCCGGCTGAGGCAGGGCTTCCCGTGTCGATTCACTCCGGTTGCGTGGCCCCGTGTCGTGGGCTCCTCCGGGGGCTCAGTCCTAGGGGCATCCCTCATGTCGTCCATCAAGAAGCAGAAGGCCGTGGCAGTGGCCAGGGCTTCACAGACCAAAGATCCAGGCCAGATTGCCGATGCCCGCCGTGAGCTGGCTCTGGCCAACATTCAGGCCGCAATCGAACGCAACGTCGCCAAGGCGCCGCCCCTCACGCCCGAACAGATCAAGCTCCTCACCGGGCTGCTGCGGACGGGGGGCCAGCGATGAGCGCCCAGGTCGGCACCTGGCGTCGCCACAAATGCAGCCAGAACCACCGTGAATATCACGCCTGGATCAAGTGCAAGATCGGTGCGCGGCGCGTGTTGTGGGTGCAGGGGTCCGGCCCCTACGCGACCATCTCGTGGTGCGGTGCTGCCAATGACGTGTCCGTCACCCTGCACGGCAACGCTGCTGACGCCCTCGCCGCACTGAAGCAGATCAATCGCTTGGGCTGCTGCGGACGCTGCACCGGCAACCACCAGGTTGTTGAGGTCGTTCTGTGAGCGCGGTAGACGTCGCCCTCAGCCTGGCCGCGCTCGGCTGGCATGTTTTCCCGTGCGCTGCCAACGGCAAGCCACTGGTCCGCTGGGGCGAGGAAGCGACCACCGACCGTGCCGCCATCAGGAAGTGGTTCCGCCGCGATGAGCGCGTGGGCATCCACTGCGGGCGCAGCGGCCTGCTGGTGGTTGACCGTGACCGCAAGGACGGCCGCGATGGGTTCGCCAGCCTGAAGGCGGAGGGCCGCCCGCTGCCGCGCACGTTCCACTACACCAGCCGCAGCGGCAAGGGTCGTCACGACTTCTACGCGGCCCCTGCGGACGTTGACTGCACCATCGCCACCGACGTGCACGGCATGAAAGGTGTGGACATTCGAGCAGGCCAGGGCATAGTCATCTACAACGGCCCCGCGCTCACCGAGGCACCGCAGCTCGCACCGGCCCCGGCATGGGGTGTCGTTCAGCGTCAGGAGCACGGGTACTCGTCCACAGTGTCGCTGGATGCCTGGCTGGCCGAAGAGCGCAGCCCCGAGCCCAGCGCCAAGGCGCGCAGGCTCGCCGCGGCGATGCCGCTTGAAGGCGTGAGCAATCCTGACCTGCTGGCCCTGCTGACGCCGCTGGTCGACGCCCTGATGATGGGTTACGGTCGCCGACTCACGTACGACATTGCGCGTGAACGCTATACCCGCAACTATCCGGACGCGGGCGAGGCGTTCGACAAGGCATGGACACGGGCCATTGCGCGGGTTGAGGCCGACTGGGACGCCGTTATGCAGGCACCCCCGACCGAGTACGTGTCGCGCGCACGCGACGAGCACGACAGCGATGACCTGTACGTAGACGTTGCTGCGGTACTGCGCGGTGCCCGCCGCAGGGCCAAGGCCACCATCGGCACGCGCACGGACGGCCAGGGGCTGTTCTACCGGGGCAAGGTCAACACCCTGATGGGCGACCCCGAGTCGGGTAAGACGCTCATCGCGGCGTGCATCGCGGCTGATGTGCTGGCTGCTGGTGGGCGCGTGCTGTGGCTCGACCTTGACCACAACGGCGGGCCTGACATGGTGGCGCTGCTGCAAGGGTTCGGTGTCCACACCAGCGTGCTGATGGACCGCGCCCGGTTCCGCCTTGCCAGTGAAGTGCTCGACGGTCAGGAGGACGTGTTGCGCGCAGTGGCCGACGCCGCCGAGTGGGGGCCGGACTACGTCGTCATCGACAGCGTGGGCGAGCTGCTGCCGTTGTTCGGTGCATCCAGCGACTCGGCTGATGACTTCACGTCGGTCAATCGCAAGGTGGCTGCGCGGCTGGCGACTCAGGGCGCGTGCGTCGTGACCATCGACCACTTGGCCAAGGGTCATGACTCCCGCGCGTACGGGGCGTCGGGCACGATGGCCAAGAAGCGCGCCGCGAACGGTGCCTACTACGAGGTCGTCAACGTCATCACGTTCACGCCGTCCGGTGGTGGCCGCGCCGACCTGCGCATCGTCAAGGACCGCCCCGGCAACGTGCGCGACAACTCCCCGCGTGACGGTAAGCGCCCGCGCGCTGCCAGCTTCGGCCTGAACCGCGATGCCCAGGACCAGCCGCAGTGGAGGTTCTTCGCGCCGCAGGACGCACCAGTCAAGCCGCCGACCCGCTCGCTTGAGGTGCAGATGGTCGAGTCAGATGTGGACAAGCTGCGCGCGCTTGACCCTGCGCCTACCTCCAAGCGTGACGTCATGGCCCGCATGAAGTGGGGCGGTCCCCGTGCGCTGGAAGCCCTGCGGCAGTACCGGGAGGCGATGGCCAATGCCTGAGCTCGACCCCCGCGCAGTGTGCTTCGCCCGCGCCTACCACTGCCCCGACTGTAACGTCCGCACTCGGCTAGAAGTTGACGCGTTCGGCGTGCATCACCTGACCGTCATCCACGACGACAGCTGCCCGTGGTTGTCCGCACGAGAGGGCAACTTATGACAATTCCTCGGTACCGGGCCAGGCCCACTCACGTCCAGGGTACTGCGGTACCGGCGGTACCCCCCTATAAGGAGGGGTACCACCCAGTACCACCGCACCTTTTCCCTGCAAGTACAGGCATCGAGCGGTACCGGGGTCCGGTACTGGTACCACGTCGTCGGTACCGCTGCGCAGCGTCAAGAGCGCGGGATCGGAGGCCTGCGATTACTGAAAAACGCTCGCGGTTGTGTGGACATGCCCCACGCTGCGCAGGAGGAAGACGTCATGAGCCCTGACGCCGCGTGGCGCGACCTGAATAGCGCGCTCGAACAACTCGATCACGTTCTCAGCGCAGACGGAACAGACCGCAAGACTGGGCGCGGCTCTTCGGACCCCCTTTTTGCCGCGCCCTGCTGGGCGGTGCATCGCCCAGATTTGAGATGCCCTCGGCACCCGCCGGGGGCTCTTCGCCTGTGGCTGGGAACGGGAGCCAGAAGCCCCAGGGCACCGCTTCGGCTCAGCTAGAGGACGCTCGCGCGAGCACGCCCGGCGGAGTGGAAGCCTTATGGCGACTGACCTGCGCGGGCCAGCGAGTGGTCCGCGAGGAATCGTGCGACCGCTTTGTCCGACGCCCCTGAGGCGCGCATTGCACGGGCGGTTGCACGCATCTCGAGGTGCGCGGTCCAGACAGCAATCAAGCTCTTGAGGTTCAAGACCTTGGCCACAGCGATCACAAGAGCCACCACATAGACCCCGGCAAGGGGAGCGACTATGTAGCCGATGTCAATCATCTCGGAGCCTCCGTCTCAAGCGCGCAACAAACGTCAGATGGTTTGATATGCGGCCCGCTTGGTCGGTGCCCACCGGTCGAAGGGACGACCGGTTGCTTAGAGCATGGCAGAGCAGGGGCACAGCCGCAACCATCAATTCGCCGCAGTGAAGGCCGCAGGCGGAGCCTGACATCTCAGACGGCGGGACAGCGTCGACTGTAGATGCGCTTAACGCTCAGCGAATGAAACCAGTGTTCAGCAGTCTGCTGGCCTGAAGGGTCCCCTTGCGGCATAGTTTAATGCAGTCGAACAAATGTTCTATTTCAGGGAGATCATGTGAACGCGACACTCCGCCGTCACCACGACGCCATTCAGCAACTCGCTCGTGACGAGTGGCCCGCCGACGAGGCGCAGGAAACGCACGTCACGTCGGTGGCTGAGACCGAGGTCACCCAATGACAACGATGGTCGGCTACCTCCGGGTGTCGACGGAAGAGCAGGCGACCAGCGGGCTGGGCCTGGGCGCTCAGCGAGACACGATCCAGCGATATGCCGACGCTCACGGGTGGGAGGTTACCTACTACGTGGACGAGGGCTTGTCGGCCAAGAGCATGGATCGTCCCCAGCTTCAGGCCGCGCTTACCCGGCTGCACGTCCTGCCTAAGCGCCGTGACATTGACGGCATCGTGGTGGCGAAGCTCGACCGTCTGAGCCGCAGCGTGCATGACTTCTCAGGCATCCTCAAGCTGGCCGCAGCGCGAAAGTGGGCCGTCGTCGCTATCGACCTCGGGGTGGACACCAGCACCCCCACGGGCAAGCTTGTGGCCAACGTGATGATGAGCGTGGCCGAGTGGGAGCGGGAGGTCATCGGGGAGCGCACGTCAGCTGCGATGCAGGCTGCGAAGCGTCAAGGCAGGCACATGGGGCGTGTGTCGGTCCTGCCCAGGCCTACGGGAGATCGTCTGCTCGAGTTGCGCGCTACGCACACGCTGGCCGCGGTTGCTGCGCAGCTGAACGCGGAGGGTCTCAGCACCGCACTGGGAGAGCCGTGGTCAGCAAACACAGTCGCCAAGGTGCAGAAGCGCCTCCGGGCTGCTGACACTGCGTCTAGCGATGAGCAGGGCGCGCGGATGGCAAGCGCGCGGGGGTTGTGAGCGATGGGTGGCGGGTCGCGCGAGGGGGCATATGTCCCCTCAGCTAGTCTGCGAGGGTGGCGAGTCTTTTCGGTGAGTTCCAGTTGCGTGAGCTAGCGGCCGACCTGCAGATCCCCGATCTGGCGGTCAAGATTGAGACGCTGAGAGCGTGGCAGAACGACTATCACAATGGAACTTTGAAGGCCGACAACGAAACGTCTCGGGAGCAGGCGTACAACCGCGACATGTTTGGCGTCGTGCTCGGTTATGTAGACAAGCCCGCGTCGCCCTTCACGTTCGAGGCGAAGTCCTCTACTGACACGGGACAAATTCCGGACGCTCGCATTGGTTGGTTCGACTCTGCGGCTCAAATGCAGCGAACTGTTGCAGTGGTTGAGCTAAAGGGCGCGTCGATCTCGTTGGATAGGCCTCAGAAGAACCACGGCAACCTAAGCCCCGTGCAGCAGGGCTTCAAGTACCGCCCGCAGTATCGGGGTTGCGAGTTTGTTATCGTCAGCAACTTCTACGAGTTTCGGCTCTATAACGACAACCAACTGGACTACGAGGCGTGGACGCTCGACGACCTCGTGGACCCCGCTGACGACTACCTGACATTCAGGGTCTTCTACCTTTTGTTGGCCAGTAGTCGCTTCGTGGCGCCGGTGGGCAAGACGCCCACACAGGAGATGCTCCTGGACATTCGGGGCAAGCAGGAGGAGATCGGGCGCCAGTTCTACGCGGACTACCGGGACGCGCGCGCACGACTCATTAGCAGCATCTGGCTGCTGAACGGCGACCGCGGTTTTGATTCCGCCGTGGTGATCGACAAGGCGCAGAAGGTCGTAGACCGAATTGTGTTCGCCTGCTTCGCAGAGGACCGTGGCCTTCTTCCCGAGAAGACTGTTGCTCGGGTGCTGCGCGACGGGGACGCTAGCTCGTTCGGAAGCCTATGGTCCACGTTCCGGTCATTTTTCGAGGCGGTCGATCAGGGCAGCGCAAAACTCGGAATTGCGCGTGGCTTCAACGGCGGCCTCTACGCGAAGGATGACGTTCTCGACTCCATGAATATCGGTGACGCGGCCCTGCGGGACCTCGCCAACCTGAGCCAGTACAACTTCGTGGAGGACCTCAGCGTTTCCATTCTCGGCCACATTTTCGAACAGTCCATCAACGATCTCGAACTCATCCAGAGTGCAGCCGCATCTACGGGTTCTCTCGCTGAGTCAAACTTGTCGCAGCGAAAGATGGGTGGCATCTACTACACTCCCGAGGCTGCGGTCCGGTCCATCATCGACGAGTCTCTGGGGCGGTACCTACGCACGGCGGAGGAGCGCTTCATTCGAGACAACAACCTCCGTGAGCGAATCGGGGACAAGAAGTACGCGGAACTTGAGCGCGTGGCGTACATGCAGTACCGGACGTTCCTGCACAATATTCGCGTGCTCGACCCCGCCTGTGGGTCCGGCGCCTTCCTCGTCGGAGCGCTTGACTACCTCGCTGCCGAGCATCGGCGCATCGCGCAGATAATTGGCGATGATTTGCTTGCGGGAGAAGACTTCATCAAGGAGATCCTCCAGCAGAACCTCTTTGGCGTGGATGTCAACGCAGGATCGGTTGAGATTACCAAGCTGAGCCTGTGGTTGAAGTCTGCTCGAAAGGGGCAGCAGCTGACAACCCTGGACGCGAACATCCGCTGTGGCAACAGCCTCATTTCCGACCATGCGGTAGCCGGAGCCCGCGCTCTTGTCTGGGAAGCCGAGTTCGCCGACGTCTTCGGAGACGGCGGATTTGATGTGGTCATCGGGAACCCGCCGTATGTCGACTCCGAGACGATGGTCCGGACCTCGCCGCTGGAGCGAACGTTCATCACGGGCGCGTTCACCTCGGCAAGTGGCAACTGGGATCTGTTCGTGCCGTTCTTTCAGCGAGCATTCGACCTCACGAGGAGTGGGGGAGTCTGCACCATGATCGTCCCCAACAAGATCGTCAGCGCTCCGTACGCGCAGGCCCTTCGTGAATACATCGAAGACCACGGCTCTCTGGTTTCGATCACGGATGTGTCCCGCGACGGCATCTTTGACGTTGATGTCTATCCGGTGATTGTCACGACCCGCAAAGCGCCATCGACAGGAACGGTGGAGGTTGCTTCTGGTCTTGGCCCCCATAACGAGGTCGTTCTTGTCGAGCTCCCGGGAACCGGCACCTGGGATGGACTGTTTCATGAGGCGCCGCCGGCCGGAACTCGACCGCTCTCAGCGATCGCTGCTGTGCACTCGGCGGCTGCGGTCGCAGAAGCGTACGCACTCAAGGAGGTGCTCGACGATGATGCCAGCGCCATGACGAAACTGAAGGTGATCAATACCGGCACCATCGATCCATACAGCGTCGACTGGGCGCTTTGGCCGATGAGGTATATCAAGCAGGTGTACACCGCTCCGGTTGTGGCGGAGGCCGACCTGCCCAAACCGAAAGCGTGGCTTGGGCAGTCAATGATCGCTGTCGCGGGTATGGCTCAACGCGTGGAGGCTGTGGTCTCCACACCGCATACATACCTGCCTGCAAAGTCAACCGTTGTTGTGGTTCCGCTGAGCGAGCTTGACGCATACGGCTTAGTGGCGCTCCTGAACTCGACGCCCTTCAGTGAGCGGTTTATCGCTGCGAATCAGTTCGCAGCCATGGCAGGCGGATACGTCACGATCACGAAGACGAACCTTGGAGTTGCGCCTATTCCAGCTGATTTGTCGAGTGTCGCCGCAAACCTGAACAGGCTCGGTCGGCTCGCGACTGATCAGCGCAACGAGCTCTACAAGATGACCACGACACTGCGATCCGTGCTCGTGTCTGAATTCGGCCACATCGCGTGGAGCAAACGTCTCCTGCGTTGGTGGGAACTCGATTTTCAGGACTACGCGTCTTCAATCGGCGTCAGCATGACGATGAAGCGTAAAGCGGACCTTGTGAAGTTTCACTCCGAGATGCGCGCGAACGCGCTAGTCCACGCGGAGGCCTTCAACCAGGCGATCGTCGATATTGACGACGTCGTAAGCCGAGCGTACTTGGCAGTTGCCGAGAAGAGTGAAGACTGAGGTCGCTCCTGCATGCCCCTCGGAAGCGGCGCATCATTCGTACCCACTCGGTTCCGCTAGTGTTCAGGGCAACATGGGGGAAGGGGCCCTGAATGGCCGATGGGGGCAGCGGCGGCGGAGTCGAGAGTGCCGGCAATAGTCAGATGTGGTTCGCGAAGCCGGGTCAGGAGGTTCTCTTCTACAGGATCAATCGGCGTCCGATCGGTGGCGACCCGTCCTTGTTCCATCCGGACCCTGATCTACTTGGCCATCTAGAGCGCGTTCTGGAACCCGCCGAGCCGGCTACCAGCGGCACGCAGTACAAACGGACCTGGAGGCTCGGAGACCTTAGATTCAACCGAGAGCGCGGGACGTTCACTGGCCGCCTGGGCTGGGCGCGCTCGGGCGAGGCTGTCAACCAGTCGTGGGATGAGGAGCAACACAGTTGGATGGACCGCCTCGTGGCCCGAGACGAGAGCGCCGTGTCTCCCGTGGCGTTTTCATCAGATGGACGCATCCTGGGGGTACTGAAGAACCCGTCCTTCTCCACCGAGTCCGTCCTGGGCGATGTCCTCAGCCAAATCCTCAACCTCGGCGAGCGGCAGACGGAGTTCGCGACTACGGAGTGGAGCGTTGAGCCCCTCGGGGATTCTCAGGAGTTCTACGAATGGTTGCAAGACCTAGACCAACTGCTGACCCTGCGCATGGTCTTTGAGCGTCCCAATCCGGACGGTGAGGAGCAGTTCCAAGAGCTCTTTGAACGACTCGACGCATACGAGGCAGATCAAATCAAAGAGGAGATTCGGGCGCGAGACGAGACCACCGGGCTCAAAAAAGAAGCCGTCCAAGAAGACCCCACCACGCAAGGATTCATGGTCGCAGCTCTGCGATACGCATTCGGTCGAGTGTGGGCTAAAGGGAAGCGGCGGGGGCGAACAGTTCACTATGACCAGCGGAAGCAGGTCGCACGCACCTCGATCGACATTGTCGGAAGTGACTGGGAAACTGCGACCAGCAGCGTGCTTGATGCGGTTGAGCGCCAGACGGAGAGGCGGCAGCTGACTAATGGGCGAAGTTCGTAGCGAGGTCGGTTTCTGGCGTGCAGTTGGGCGCCTGCGGCTGAGCGACGTCTTCTCCGTCGAAACTGCCGCGAGCTTCGTTCTCGGTATCGGACTGGCAGTCGGATTGTTCGCACTGGGAACGCCTCGGGATCGCATTGAAGTCGCGAGCCTGTACGTCGGTGTAGCGGCAGCCCTGGTTGCAATCGTCTTCGCCGGCGTCGCGCTCGTAACGTCCTTGCTGTCGGACTCCTACCTGCGGCTCCTCCAAGCATCGGATTCCGGAGTGCTCGGCTTCTTGCGGCCGTTCATGATCGCGGTCGGCGTTCAGGTCGCGACCCTCTTGGGCGCAGTCGGGTTTGCTGCGACGGCCGAGTTCCTCCCACCTGGCCTCGAGCCGTGGTTCTTCGGGGTGCTCTCGGTTCTCTTCGTGGCGTCATGCCTCGAGGTCGTCGTGCTTATGCGGTCGGTCTTTATGCACGCACTGCTGCGGACGAAGTTTGCGCAGACATTGGAGAACGAGCGTAGACGGCAGGCAGGGCAGTAGTACCGGCAAGCCTGAACAGGACCCTTCAAGCAAATGAACTGCGACTAGCCTCTCCGGCTAATGGATCACCAGCCCCACTCTCGCGGGCGTGGGGGGAGCATCGGGTCGAGGATCGTGGGCTTCTTGAATCCCACTTGGTTAAGCGCGGAGGTTGCGAGCGCAATCGCGGCTCGGATGAAATCAGCATCACTTACCGACGGATCCACGGCGGCCCGCACGGCACGGAAGCGCCCACCGAGAGGTCGATGCACTCCCGCCGGAGGGGCAGCGTTGCGTTCATGGAACTCGGGTGTCAGGCCAGCGGCGTCCTCGAACTCAACGCCGAGAACGACGTCGTAGTCTCCAGCCGGACCATCTGCGGCGACGGCATGGACCATGGCAAGTAATGCGGCAGCGAAGGCTTCTACGGCCAGTGTGGGGATCTGATGCACGTCGTGGTGTTTGCCGGACTTGTCACGCACGTGGCCTCCGGCGCGCCAAGACAGGCCCAGCGACCCGTCGTCCAGCACCACAGCGTGAGCTTCCCGATAGTCGCCGGGATTGTCCGGTGGCAAGTACTGTCCGTCGAGTGTCGGGCGGGGCCGATACGGCTGGACATCCTCGAGCGGACTGTACTTGTCGGCCTCTGCCAGCCACCAGCGGGTCAGCAAGGTTGCGCGATTGATAAGGCTCGGCACCGCGTCAGGCTCGCCACGTCTCGAGCTTCTGCTCCGGGGCCTTGCAGCTCCGACGAGCACCGCGCACTCAGTCCTACCGGCGGCCGATGCTAGGTCGTCGTAGATCTGTTGCAGTTCTTCCTCGCCTCGGCGACGGCCTTCGAAGCGAGACCGGTACGCGGCTTCGATCTCGCGCTCCCTCATCCAGTGCGTGTCCGCCCCGGTGCGCAGCGGTGCACCGAACTGGTCATTTCGATACACCAGATGCGGGCCATCCGGACTCGCTGGGATCACTAGTGCGACTGCACGCATGCCAGTCGTGGAAGGTATCGCAAAGGCTTGGACCCCGAACACTGGGGGAGTGATGGCCGCCATGGTCACCTGCCGGATGGTGCGTTCGTAGCCCTCGGTTAACTCACCCGCGTCGTGGCGACCGTCCGCTACAGCGCCGGTGTCCGTCACGCCGAAGACGAGCATGCCGCCACCTGCATTCGCAAACGCTGCGATGTCCTTCACTATGTCCGAGTCGCGAAAGCTCTTCTCAGGAGGGAGAGCTGTCTTCCAGTCGAGTTCGTCGCCCTCCGCAATGCCCTGGGCGACAGCGTCGTCAATCATCTGATCGGTGAGGGGTCCCGGGCGCTCCCCGAGTGCTCGGTGCAATGGCGTGTGCAGCATGGGCTCAGCATAGGGAGTGAGCCGCGACGGTGAATCCTCTAGCTCTTCCACGCGACCCGCACGGAGTCCGGATCGAACGCCTTGCCGCTGCCGCTGGGCAGGATGGTCACCGTCACGAGGGTATCCAGCACAGCGCGCTTGACGTCCATGGACAGCCCGTCCCACACCTGGCGCGCGTTGGGGCCGACTAGCTCAGCAGGGACGGCACCAGGCAGCGCAGCATCCAGGGCGGCGGCAGCCTGCACCCGGTCAGCCCGTAGTCGCTCAGTGATGCGCGTGAGCTGGGCCGCGTTGATGTCACCCGTGGCGAACATGTCGGCAGCGTTGGCCAGGCGGGCATCCAGCGCCTCGATGCTGTCGCGGGCATCCTGCACCGCAGCCGGGTCGCCCTGACTGAACAACTGCGTCGCGTCGGGCATCTGCAAGCGGCCCAGCACGATGCCCTCGACCAGCGCATCAACCGGGTCCTGCTTGCGGCGCACGCGGTAGCACTCGCGGCACACGTAGCTCGGCGGCTGGCGCTTCTCGTTGCCGTTGGCCTGGCGCGTCTTCCGCCCCACCGCGCGCACCATCACCCCGCCGCACTCCACCGGCTCGCCGGCTTCATCCAGCTCGCCTGTAGGGCGACCACACCGGGCAATGCCGCCCAGCAGATACTTCGGTGAGCGGCCTGCCGGTGCAGTACGGCGCAGCGGGTCAGTCAGCACGGCCTTGATCCGTTCGTGGGTGTCCTCGTCGATGACGCGGGGGGAGTCATCCGGAGCACTGCCTACCACCTGCCCTCTGTGTACAGTCAACCCGGCCAGGCTGGGCCTGAGCAATAGCTGCTTCAAGGTCGTGGTGTTCCACCGCGCGCCCCGGCCTGGCGTCGGTGCCTGCTGCGCATCCAGGTCCTTGCAGATCGCCCGCAACGATTCACCGTCAAGCACGCGCGCCACCGCAGCCCGGATAGTCGCGGCCTCGGTAGGCTCCAGCACGATACACGCGCCGTCACGTCGGTAGCCGTAGCCCACCCGCCCCTGATGCACGCCGCTGGCTGCCCGCTGCACGTTGGCGGCGACCTGACGTGTGGCCTTCTGCTCGCCCTCGTACTGGCTCCACGCGGCCACGGTGCGCGCCACCGCACGGCCTGCGGGTGTAGTCAGGTCCAGGGTGCCAGCGGTGACGGTGTAGACAGGCACGTTCAGGGCGATGACGCGCTCCAGGTCGCGGGTCAGGCGCAGCAGCCGGTCCTGATGCCAGGCGACGATAGCCGGGGGCTGGACGTTCAGCATGGCTTCAAAGCCAGGGCGCACCTTGCCGCTCGTGGCGCTGATGTCGTTGTCGCTGTATATGTGGACGACTGTCATGCCCAGGCGCTCAGCCAGCGCGCGGCATTCCTGCTCCTGGCGGGCCACACCTAGCCCCTCACCCGTGCGATCAAGGCTGATGCGCGTGTAGATGACGCAGTCCATAAAGGTACCTTAGTGCCATGCCTGTGCCGTTGGTGTTCTTGATTCTGCCGTTGAGCGTCTTGTTCGCGGTGTTCCCCGGGATCCTCATGCTGCGGCTGGGGGTCGGATGAGACAGAAGGAGATGCGGATGCTGCGATGGTGGACTCGGCTGGAGGCGGCGGTTCGCGCCCGTCTCGTCGATTCATTCGAGGACGAGACCGGGGACGTACCCGGCTGGGTGCTCATCACGCTCATGACGGCGGGCCTGGTCGTCGTGATCTGGGCGCTCGCCGGACCGGCGTTGGCCGGCCTGTTCGAGCAGGCGATCGATCGCGTGTCCGGCTTCTGAAGCGTGGCGGCGCTGCGACGGCGGGTGCGGGCAGCGCTCGCGGACGAGACAGGCTCGGCTCCCGCCGAGTTCGTGCTCGTCGGGGTGCTGTTGACCGCGCTGACCCTCGCGGTGCTGCAGCTGGGGGTCGGGCTCTACGTGCGGAACGTGGTGCACGATGCCGCGGTCGAGGGAGCTCATCGCGCGGCGCTGGCAGACACGACTCTCGGTGAGGGCGCGGCCCGCACGCGCGAGATCATCGAGCGCACCGTCGGGTCGGCGTTCGCGGCCCAGGTGGATATCGCACACACGTCGCACCTCGATCACCCGGCGGTCGCCGTGACGGTGCGGGGCACGCTGCCGTTGGCAGGGCTGTTCGGTGTTCCGAGGGCGATGGAGGTGACCGCTCATGCGCCGGTGGAGAGCTTCGACTGACCGCGCCCGAGGCCTCGAATGGCAGGACGATTCGGGGTCGGCGGCGTTGGAGTTCATCGTCGTGGGTCTGCTCCTGCTCGTCCCCCTGGTCTACCTGGTCATCACCCTGTCGACGGTGCAGCACCAGTCTCTCGGGGCCGAAGCCGCCGCGCGTCATATCGCGCGGGCGATCTCGACCTCCAGCGGCTCGTCGGCAGCCGATGATCGGGCGCATCGGATCCTCGCCTCCGTCGTCGACGAGTACGGGATGGACTCGCGCGCCGTGACGATCGACGTGGAGTGTCGACCGGCCGGGGAATGCCCGCAGGCGGGAGCCCTGGTCGTGGTGACGGTGGCGGCGACGGTGTCGCTGCCGCTCGTGCCGGACGTCCTGGGGCTCGACCGGCTCGCACAAGTGCCGGTGGAAGCGACGTCGGTGCAGAAGGTCTCCCGCACCTGGAGTGAGGGATGATCGCGCGTGCCCGGGCGGTGGTCGCCGCTCGACAGAGCGCGCCGAGGGCCCTTCGCACCGTCGCGGCGGATGACACCGGCAGCATCCTGCCGTTGACCCTCGGCTACCTCGCGCTCGCACTCGTCGTGGTGCTGTTGTGTGTGGCCGCGACGAGTCTGTACCTCGCACAGAAGCGGGTGGACGCCCTCGCCGACGGTGCGGCGCTCGCCGGCGCCGACGGGTTCGTGTTCACGGTCGTCGCCGGCGAGCCGGTCGCACGGCTGACCGACGCCGCGGTCTCGGAGCAGGCGGAGACGTTCCTCGGCGCGGTGGGCGCCGACGCGGTGCTGGTGGACGCGGGATCCCCGGACGGCGTCTCGTCACGTGTGACGGTCGCCGACGTCTGGTATGCACCGGTCGTCACGCTCTTCGTGCCCGAGGGCCTGCGCCTGGAGGCCACCGCGACCAGCCGCACCGTCCTCCGGTGACGCGCGGAAAATCGGGCTATCGCTCGTGCCCGGGTGCGTCGCGCGACGCCGTTCGCGGCTTGTGCGGTCAGGTGGTGACCTCAACGAGCAGATCCCGTATCAACGGGCGATGGAGCAGATGAGTGCGGCCGTGCACGTCGGTGACATCGAGGAGATGCGGGCGATCTTCTCCGGCGGGCTGGCGGAGATGTTCCCTCGCAGCTCCGATGTCGACATGATCGCCGAGGCGCTCGAGGAGGCTGACCTGGACGTGCTGCGGCACATGTTCGCGTAGCGCTGTCAGGCCTCGACTCGGGCCGCGCGGCGCTCGCGCACGTAGTGGATGCCGACGACGATCGCGGTGCCGGCGACGACGGCGAGCAGGATGACGTCGATGTAGCGGGTGACGAAGTCGCTCACCCACGGGATGTAGGCGATGACGTAGCCGAGCAGGGTGAAGCTGAAGGCCCACAGCACCGCACCGATGAAGTTGTACAGCGTGTAGACGCGCAGCGGCATGTGACCGACGCCGGCGGCGACCGGGGCGAAGGTGCGGACCACAGGCACGAAACGGGCGACGACGATCGCGAGGCCCCCGAACCGGTCGAAGAACGCGTTGGTGCGTTCGACGTTCCTGCGGCTGATCAGACCTGTCTCCTTCCGCTCGAACAGGGCGGGGCCACTGCGGTGGCCGATGTAGTACCCGACCTGCCCGCCGATGAACGCGGCGAGAGCGATCGCCGAGCACACCACCCAGATGTTCACGTGGAACACGTCGACGGTGTGGGTGAGCAGCCCGGAGATGATGAGCAGGCTGTCTCCGGGGAAGAGGAACCCGATGAGCAGCCCCGTCTCGGCGAAGATGATCGCGCACACCACGAGGAGTGCCCACGGGCCGGCGGCATCGATGATCGTCTCGGGGTCGAGCCAGGGGATCAGTGCGAGTGGGGTCATGTCTCCTGCGTGCCGCGCCGGGTCGGGATGCGCGGGGTGGGGCGAGTCTATCGACGCACTCGTCGCCGGCGCGTCGTTCCGGCGGGGCCGCCCATGCCGACGAGCCCGCGGATGCGAACACGTGAGCGCGCCGGGGATCTCAGGTCACCACCCGGGATACGGATGGCGGGCGCGGCGCGGGTCGTCGAACGCCGCCACGTCGATTCGGCGGAGGTCGGGGGCGAGCACGCGGACCGCGTGAGCCCCTGCTTCGCGGACGTCCGGGGTCGCGACGTCGACCACGACCGTGCGCGTCGACCCGTCGAGCGCCTCCCAGGGCGATCGTTGCCTCGGGGTGGAAGTCCCCGCGGTGTCGCTTGTGGGCGTTCGGGGAACCGCCGGTGTCGTCCGGCGGCGCGTGTCGGCGATCACGCGCGGGTCGAGACCGCGCTGGAGGTGACACATCGGGTCGATCAGATGGCGCGGGTCGGCGAACGCATCGGCATATCCCCGTCCGGGGTCGAACGGAGCCAGCCCGGCGACGCCGCCGTTGCCGAGCGCCGCCGCTTCTCGGATGAGGCTGGCCGGGGCAAGGAGGTCGCGCGCCGATGCGTGCTGAACGAGCGCCGAGGCCGCCGCGGCCTCGGCGGCCTCGGCGGGTTCGCGTGCGCACGCGAACCCGAGCGCGACCACGTCCCGTTCCGGATCGTCGACCACGGCCAGTCGCACCGGCACACCCAGAGGCGAGGGCACAGCCAGGATGCGGAGGGCCCACGCGCATCCGTCCCACGCGTCGTCGACCGTCTCCGGCGCGAACACGTCGGCGAGCTCGTCACCGCGATCCCACCAGCGCGCCACCGCGTCGTGGGCGATGACGTGCGCGGCGGCGCGGTCGCGTGCCTCCTCGGCGGTGAACCCCGCAGCCAGTCCGACGAGGTTGTGCCCGTTGGTGCGGGGGAGCGGGTCGAGTTCGGAAGCGAGGTATCCGGCGTGCACGAGACTCAGGGGCACCCAGCACGTGACATCCGACGCGGCGCCGCGCAACCACCACGTGGGGTCGTGGTCGCCGAGCCGGGTGAAGGGGAACCCCGGCTGGTCGTGGAGCTCCGGTGGGTGCGGGCGCCACTGGTCGACCGTGAGCACCTCGTCTCCGGCGGCGCGCAGGCTCGCCGCGTCGGCGAGCCGAATCCGGCCCTGTCCCAGGTACGCGCCGCAGAGGTGTGCGAGCCCGGAGCGGACCGCTTCGTCGCCGGGGCCGGTACCGGTGCGGAACCCGCCGGCCGGGGCGAGGGGGTCGGGTTGGAACCTCCGATCCGCACTCGTGAGGTGGGGGAGCTCCGCGTGCAGATGCACGAAGCCGGGCGGGGCCTCAGGGTCGACGGGGCGCGTGACGATGCGGGCGAGGAGCCCGGTGACGGGGTCGACAAGTGGCCGCGGTCGCCGGGCGTGCGCGTACCACGATGCCCCGTTCCACTCCTCCAGCGCATCGTGGCTTCCTGCCGTCCCCGTGAGGTCTGTGCGGGCACACAGCAGCGGGGCGATCTCGTCGCGGAGGGCGGGACGGGCGAGGGCGGTCGCGTGCGCGGGCTCGACGATGGTCGCACGCAGGATCCGGGACAACTCCGCCGCATCGTGCGCCGCATCACCCGGTGTCAGGGTGGTGCGGAACAGGCGACCGGCGAAGAGGATAACGACCGTCGTCCTCTGGTGCACCTCCTCGGCGACAGCGCCCAACGCATCCAGTCCGTCGACCACCGTCACCCTCTCGCGGCCGGCGAGGAGGCGCCCCTCGCCGTCGGCGCCCTCGTCATCGGGGCCGGAGGACTCGTGGCATTCCTCCCCTTCGGGTGACGTGACGCGTGAGGCGGGAAGCGCCGGCGGGTTCTCGACGGATGCGCGCAGCCGATCGAGCGCCGCCTGGACGGCGGCATCGTCGAGCTGGGTCGGCGGCGCCTCCAGCACCCACCGGCGCCCGCCCCACGCGCTCACCAAGAGTCGATCGTCGCCGAGCGCGTGCACGCTCAGCGGGGTCATGCGTGCGGGATCGGGAAGTGGTTGAGCTCGTCTTCGGCGAGCGGACGGGCGCGCCAGCCCAGTTCGACCGCGAGATCCTGCACGCGGCCGCCACCGAGGAAGGGGAAGGCCGCCGGGGCGTTGCCGACCGTGCCCGGGACGATGGCGCGTACGACGGCCATGCCCGTGCTGGCGATGTCGGGGGAGGTGATGTCGACGACGATCACCTCATGCCCGGCCGCCTCGAGGGCGCGGCGGTACGCATCGGGTGTGCGGGAGTCCAGCCGCGGCGCATCGGCGAGCGTGCGGGTGACGGGCCGCTCGAGCAACGGGGCGACGCGGTGCACGGCCCGGGGGTCGAGGTGCACCTGCTGCTGCACCATCAGATCGTCGCAGTCGCGCATGTCTTCCCGATAGGAGTCGAGATAGGCGCGGTCGGCTCGCCAGGCCTTGAACGACCGGCTGTTGAGTTCGCCGCGGGACATGGCGTCCCAGTGCGCCCCGTCGGCGCGCAACAGGTCGCGGCTGCCCTCCTGGAGTGTGCAGGCCTCGGTCCAGGCTTTGAGGGCGGCCGCCTCGGGGGTGTCGCGGCAGGCGAAGCCCACGTTCACGAGCGTGTCGACGTCGTTGTGGAGGACGCCCGCGGCCACCGGGACTCCGAACTCGTTGTCGATCATGATCAGGGAGGGGCGCTGGCCCGCCTCCGCGGGGACGTCATCCCACACGGCGCCGAGCTCTCCGGGGTCGGTGGCGTCGACGGGCTGGGCGTTCAGCCACCAGACCATCGTCGCGTGGCGTTCGATGATCTCCTCGAGCGCCGAGGTGATGGCGTAGTCCATCGCGGGGCCGGCGGCGATTCCCGCAAACGGGCAGAAGTTGGTCACCGGGGCGGCGGAGTATCCGGCGGTGAACCAGTTGACGTAGACCATGCTGGCCGGGACGAGGATGTCCTCGCCGGTGGTGAGCGAGCGTCCCGGCACCCAGTGCATCTCGAGGTCGTGGGTCATGCGCACGAACGGGAACCCGGGGGTCTCGTACTGCCGGTCGGAATAGAGGACGAGCCGGTCGGGGTCGAGGACCCGCACCGGGCCGCGGCGGAGCGCGTCGTAGCTGGCGAAGGTGACCGGCAGGGTGTCGAGGAGATTGCCGCAATATCGCTCGGCCGCTTCGCCGATCGCGCTGGCGCGCGCCTGCTCGGGATCGCCGAACGCCGCGCCTTGGCAGGAGGTGTTGTTGGCCCACCGTGAGACGCGTCGCATGTTGCACACGTCGCTCTGCGCGGTCGCGAGGCTTCTCGGAATGCTGGGGTCGTGGGTCACGTCGCGGGTGCGCTGCACGATGCCGGTGACCGGGTCGACGAGGTCGGCGGGCGCGTGCGGGTGTGATGCGCTGATGACGCTGTCCGGGAGGGGGAGGACCGGGTGCGGGGTGACGGATCCGTCTGGTGCCACATCGAAGACGGTGTCGCCGCGACGTTCGTCGAGGAGGAGGTCGACGGCGCCGCGGATCGCGGTGCCCATGCGGTGGGGGACGAGTCCCGCGTCGCCGCCGACGGCGGGCGTGCGCAGCGCGCGGTGGGCGACCGGGTCGAAGGCCGCAGCAGTGCGGCGGGAGGCGAAGTCTTCGTAGTTGGCTCCCACGCCGGGGGTCACGAAGGGGCCCACCCATGCGTGCGAGCGGGTGATCTCCACCGCCGCCCAGGGCGTTCGTGCGTCGCTGCACAGCCGATCCAGAGCGATGAGGGTCGAGTCATCGCCTCCGCGCACGGCGAAGACGAGGAGCTCACCGGTTCGGAAGGCGCGATGCACCACCCGTTGCCAGTCGTCTGCCGGCATGGCACGCAGCGGCGTCGGCGACGCCTGCTGCAGGGCGGCGACGACCAGTGGGTCGCCCGTGAGCAGCAGCTCGCCCGGTGTGGCGTCGGATCCGTTCCCCGCGTCCCAGACCGGCGGGGCGTCGGGCAGGAGGCCCGCGTGGTCGGCGGGTCCGAAGGCGCCGTCGCGGTCGAGGACGTCGCGCAGGAGACCAGCGGCCTCGTCCCATCCGTCGGCCAGCGCCGGTGACGGGTGTCCGAGGCTCCACGCGTCGACCAGGCGAAGTGCCGTCGCGGCGTCGATGTCGACGGTGAAAGACGCGCCGGTCGGGGTGGTCAGCAGGCTCTGTGCCGGGCCGAGCGCCCGGATCTCGACGCGGGCGGTGGCGGTGGTGGACGGGGCGGACATGGCGACTCCTCGGTCACGGACGGGGGAAGGGGGGCGGCGGACGGGCGCGGGCGCCCCGTTCGCACGGGACGCCCGCGGGACGATCACGACCAGGCGAAAGCGGTCGAGACGTGTCCGTGGTTGTTGGCGTTGGGTGCCAGGATCTGCTCCTCCGAGCGCTCCGTGGCGACCTCCGAAACGGCGATCTGCTGCATGTGTTTCACCTCCTTCCGGGGGGCGTGGCGGTGCCGGCGAGACCCGCCGGCGGGGCTTGGTCGTGGGCGATGAGGGTGCGGTAGGCGTCGTGGGTCGCGAGCAGGTCGGCGTGCGCGCCGTCGGCGACCACGCGACCGTCCTCGAGCAGCACCACACGTGGCGCGCGGCGGATGGTCGACACCCGGTGGGCGATCACGATCGTCGTGCGCCCGTCGCGGAGGCGTTCGACCGCATCGGCGAGATCGGCCTCACGGACGGTGTCGAGTTGGGCGGAGGCCTCGTCGAGGATGAGCACCGCCGGATCGCGCAGGAGCACCTGTGCGATGGAGAGGCGTTGGCGCTGGCCTCCCGACATCGTCGCGCCGCGGTCACCCACCCGGGTGTCCAATCCGTCTTCCCACGCGCGGACGGTCCCGGCGAGACCCGCGTCGGTCAGCGCGCGCCACAGCGCCGCCTCGGTGGCGTCGGGGTCGGCGAGGAGCAGATTGCTGCGCACGGTGCCTCTGAAGACGAAGGGGTTCTGCGAGACCAGCGCGATTTCGCGGCGGAGGGACGTGCCTTCGATATCGTGCAGCCCGACACCGTCGAGGGTCACGGCGCCCGTGTCGGGGCTCCAGAGGCCGGTCAGCAGTCGCGCCACGGTCGTCTTTCCGGCGCCGGAACCACCGACGAGGGCGACTGTCTCGCCGGCGGCGATCTCGAGGTCGAGACCGCGCAGGACCGGGGGGCCTCCGGCGTACGAGAAGGTGACGGCGTCGAAACGCACCGCTCCGTGTCGTGGCGCCGGGAGAAGTGCTCGCGGCGCGGGCTCGTCGTCGACCTCGTCGAGGAGGGACAGGACGCGAGAGGCCGCAGCGGACATCTCACCCAGGCGCTGCACCATGACGAAGGCCCCCGCGGCGGGGACCACGGCGGCGGAGACGAGCACGAGGGCCACGGGGATGACGACGGGGTCGACGGTGCCGGCCGCGGCCCCGGCCATCAAAGCGACCAGGAAGCTGAGGCTGGTGGTGGCGACGATGACGTCGGCGAGTGCGGATTCGCCCGCGGCGCGCATAGCGAAACCGCGTTTGGCGCGCTGGACGTCCGCCGTTCGGGCCAGCACCTGTTCGCGGTGGTAGTCGGTGAGATCGAGCGCGGTCAACTCGCGCCGGGCCTCCGCCCCCTCGAACGAGACCGCCTGCAGGTCGCCCAGCCGGGCGCGGATGCGTGTGCCCTGAGCGACCTGCACGCGGGCCAGGACCCAGGGGACGGCCAGCAGCAGGGCGACACCGGCGGGGACGATCAGTCCGATGGGGCCGGTGATGACCACCAGGGCGACGGAGACCAGGGCCGGCGACACGATCGCGTTGACCCCGGACCCGAGCGTATGGGCGTAGAACCACTCCAGTGTCTCGACGTCGTTCATCGCGGTGCCCGCGACTTCGCCGGTACGCCGGGTTCCGGTGCGGGCGGGGACGATCCTCTCGACGGCGTCATAGACCCGCATGCGCAGCGCGGCGATGACGCGATAGGCCAGCACATGGCTGAGCCAGGATTCGATCCAGGTGAACACCGCTGCGGCGACCA
Source organism: Microbacterium xanthum (assembly GCF_034531355.1). Classification (NCBI taxonomy): domain Bacteria; kingdom Bacillati; phylum Actinomycetota; class Actinomycetes; order Micrococcales; family Microbacteriaceae; genus Microbacterium; species Microbacterium xanthum. Next base: position 219,980 of record NZ_JAWHUE010000003.1, on the reverse strand, counting down.
CCGCGGCGACCAGGCCCACCAGGAGGGCGACGACCAGGCTGTGCGGCGTGTCGGCGATGACGCTGGTCGCGACGGCCGTCGACAGTCCCGCCGCGGCGGCGGTGGCCGCTTGGAACGCCGTCATCGACAGCGTGGAGCGCAGGAACAGGCCACGTTCGTGACCGACCTCGTCCAGAAGACGCACGACGGGGCGCAGGAGGGCGGGGGCAGACGTCACGCTGCGACCTCCTCGGCCTGCGCGGCGTGGAGCCGCCAGAGGGTGCCGCGTCGCGCGAGCAGCTCGTCATACCCGCCCTGCTCGACCACCTGCCCGCCGTCGACGACGACGACCAGGTCGGCGTCGCGGATCGCGGTGAGGCGATGCGCGATGACCACGAGGGTGCGCGCGTCGACGGCTCCGCCCGCGTCACGCAGCGTCGTCAGGAGCGCCCGTTCGCGTCGCGCGTCGAGGGCGGAGGATGCCTCATCGAGCAGGAGGACGGGGGAGCGACGCAACAGCGCGCGGGCGATCGCGACGCGTTGGCGCTGGCCCCCGGAAAGGAGTGCGCCGCCGTCGCCGACGGGGGCGTCGAGACCGCGCTCGACCAGTTCGGCGGCCTGCGCCTGCTCCAGCGCGTCGATCAGCGATGCGTCGTCGCTGTCGGGGGCGACGACGGCGAGATTCTCGCGGAGTGTGCCGGCGAAGATCACCGGCTCCTGCGAGACGAGCGAGACCGGCGGCACATCGGCGAGCCGGTCGAGCGCCACGGTGCCGGTGGTCGGGGTGAGAAGGCCCAGGATCGTGTTGGCGACGGTGGACTTCCCGGCACCCGAGGGGCCGACGATCGCGGTCAGTCGCCCGCGGGGGACGCGGAGGGTGAGATCGTGCAGGGCGTCGTGTGCCGCGCCCGGGTACCGCACGGTCACGCGGTCGAGTTCGACGGCGATCGATGCGTCCGACGGCGTCTGCGGAGCGGGCACCGGCGCGGTCTCGACGGGCGCGTCCACATCCGCGAGGATCCGGGAGCCGGCCGTGACACCCAGATACCCCGCGTGCCAATGGTTGGAGAGGTCGCGGAAGGGACGGAAGACCTCGAAGCCGATGAGTGTGACCGCGAACAGAGCGGAGGGGGCCAGCGCGCCCGCCCACACGCGCGTGACTCCGACCGTCAGGACGAGGGCGGGGCCGGCCACGAGCAGGAAGCCGGTCAGACCGGACTCGACCAGGGACAGCCGCACCTGGCGGAGGGTCGCGGTCAGCAGCGATCCGCTCGCGCGGTCGAGTTCGTCCCGGCGGCGACCGGCGGCGCCGAGGAGCTTGAGGGTCTCCATGCCGCGCATCGCGTCGACGACGTCGGCGTGGAGCGCTGAATAGGCCCCCCAGTGCTCGTCGCCGCGTCCCTTGAGCGCACGATCCCACAGCCGGGGGATGAAGGGCACGAGGAGAGCCGTCGCGCCGGCGACGACGCCGACGACCGGGTCGATGGCGACGAGGATCGCGACGGCGACCACCGCGGTGAGGCCGGTGACGAGGACCTGGGGCAGGTATCGGGTGACGTAGGGCTCGAGGTTCTCGACGCCGTCGACCAGCAGCGCATGTCGCGAGCCGATGCGCTCGGTGCCGGGTGCGAACGGTCCGCGTGCGGTCTCGTGGTCGAGGATGCGGCCGCGGAGTCGTCGCTTCATGCGCGACGCGACATGGTGCGCGACGAGCTCACGGGAGGCCGTGCCCGCGGGCCGCAGCAGCAGTGCCGCGGCGAGGATCAGCAGCGGCAGGACCAGGGCGGTCAGGGAGAGTCCGTCGAGGATCCCGCTGAAGACCGACGCGGTGGCGAGTGCCTGGGTGATGGCGAGTGCGCTCAGCGCGAGACCCACTGCGGTGCCCGCCGCGATGCCGAGACCGTGGGGGCTCACCAGGCGCACAAGAGCGAATTTGACCACGGATGACCTCTGCTAACGTGCTAACGACAATCATTATCAAGAACGGTTCCTGACAAGTTGTACACGACACCCGCGTCCCGATGCCAACGTTGACCGCTGCGCCGCCGGCCCCCGCCGCGGGGGCACGGGCGACACGCCGTCGTCACGTTCTGCTCGCGTCGGTCCTCGGCGCGGTAACCCTCGTCGTCGCGATCGTCGCGGTCGGAATCGGGCCGGTCGCCATCCCGCCCGACGTCGTCGCGCGCATCATCGCCGGGGAGATCGGGCTCGGCCCCGCGCAGGCGTCGTCGACGTCCGATCACTCGATCGTCTGGATGATCCGTGTCCCCCGCGTGCTCCTGGGGCTCTTCGTCGGGGCCGCGCTCGCAATCGCGGGTGTGGTGATCCAGGCGCTGGTGCGCAACCCGCTGGCCGACCCGTACCTGCTGGGTATCTCGTCCGGAGCCTCCACCGGCGCCGCCGCGAGCATCCTGTTCGGCATCGGGAGCTCGCTCGGGGCGATCGCCCTCACGGGCAGCGCGTTCGTCGGTGCGCTGCTGGCGATCGTGCTGGTCCTGTCGATCGCCCGTATCGGGGGACGGCTGATCACCTCGCGCCTCGTGTTCGCGGGGATCGCCGTGGGCTTTGCCCTGACCGCTCTCACCAACTTCCTCGTCTTCGCGGGGCAGAGCCGAGACGGTGCGCGCGCGGTGATGTTCTGGATGCTCGGGTCGCTCGCACAGGCACGCTGGGCCTCCGTGCCGCTGCTGGTGGTGCTGGTCTTGACCGCATTCGTGGTCTTCGTCGTCTGGGCGCGCCGCCTCGATGCGCTGGCGATCGGGGATGACACCGCGTTGGCCCTCGGGACGCATCCGACGCGCTTCCGAGCGGGGGCGGCGTTGGTGGTGAGTGTGGCGGTCGCGGCGGCCGTAGCGGTCTCGGGCCTCATCGGCTTCGTCGGACTGGTCGTGCCGCACATCGCCCGACGCCTGGTCGGCGGCCGCCACAGCATCCTGCTGCCGGTATCCGCGCTCATCGGGGCGTTGCTGTTGGTCGCAGCCGACGCCCTGGCGCGAGTCGCCTTCGCGCCACGTGAACTTCCCCTGGGCATCGTCACCGCCCTGATCGGCACGCCGCTGCTGATCGCCCTGGTGCGCCGCACCATCACACGCTGACCTCCGCGCGGCGCCACGACGTCTCAGATCCTGTCCCGACAACACCCGAGAAAGAGAGAAGGAACCACATGTCCCTCCCCACACCCCTGCGACGGGCGAGCTTCGGCGCCCTCGGCCTGGTCGGCGTGCTCGCGTTCGCCGCATGCAGCACCGACGCCGAGCCGGCATCGGTCGAGACCGAGGCGGCCGCCGTCGAAGAGACGGTCTACCCCGTCACGATCGTCAACTGCGGCGCAGACCTCACGATCGACGCCGAGCCGGAGAGCGTGCTGACCATCGGCACCTCGGCGGTCGCACTCGTCGACGCGGCAGGCGCATCGGACCGCATCGTCGCCCGCGCCGGCGAGTTCGGCGCGGACCTGCCCGCCGGTCTGTCGAACCCGCCGGAGGACGTCGAGATCGTCGACCCCTCCGACCCCGCGATCGAGGCGATCGTCGGAACCGAGGCCGACATCATCGTCGGATACGGCCTGTTCAACGCCTCGGATGACGACGTGGCCGCCGTCGGCATCCCCAATGTCGTCATCGACGGCGAGTGCAGCCACGATGCCGCGCTGACGGACAAGACCGACTTCGAGGCGATCTTCGCCGACGTCCAGCGTCTGGGCACGGTGTTCGACACCAGCGAGACCGCGGAGGCGAACGTGGCCGCGATGCGTGCCGAGGTCGATGCGTTGAGCGACGTCGACACCTCTCAGAACGAGGGGGAAAGCGCCGCGGTCGTGTACTACTTCTTCGACGGGGCGACGATGTCGGCCCGCGGCGGACAGGGCATCGCCGACGACGTGCTCGCCCGTGCCGGGTTCGAGAACGTGTACGGCGACGAGCCGTCGGTCTACCTCGAGGCGAACATCGAGACGCTGCTCGACGCCGACCCGCACACGATCGTGCTCGCCTACGGCCTGTACGGGGAGAGCTTCGACGAGGCGCTGGCGCTGTTCCTGGCCGAGCCGGGCGCGGAGAACCTCACCGCCGTGAAGGAGGACCGGGTGATCGGCGTCCTCGCGTCGGATCTGGCTCCCGACCCGGGCGCGGTGCGTGGCCTCGAGCAGGTGCTCGTGGGCACGGGTGCGATCGAGGGATGATCTCCGCATGATCACCGCCGAGGGGGTGACCGTCCGCTACGGCCGGACGGTCGCCCTCGACGCGGCTGACCTCACCGCGTCGACCGGGATCACCTTCGGGCTCATCGGCCCGAACGGATCGGGGAAGTCCACGATGTTGCGCGCCATGCTGGGGGCGTTGCGGCGCACCGGCGGTCGGGTGGAGGTCGACGGCATGAGCGTGGATGACCTCACCGCGCGACAGCGCGCCGAGCGCATCGCCGTCGTGGCGCAGGAGGAACCGAGCGGTCTGCCGTTGACGGCGTGGGACTCGGTGCTGCTGGGGCGGTCCCCCCGCTTGTCGGGGTGGAGCCGCTACCGTCCGATCGACGAAGAGGCTGCCGCCGATGCGATGGTGCGTGCCGGTGTGGACACCCTCGCGCACCGGGGCATCGACGAACTCTCCGGTGGTGAGCGACAACGGGTCTTGATCGCCCGGGCCCTCGCCCAGGAGGCCACACACCTGCTGTTGGACGAGCCGACCAACCATCTGGATGTGCGCTACCAGCACGACATCCTCTCTCTTGTGCAGTCTCTCCCGCTCACGACGGTCGTCGTGCTTCACGACCTGAACCTCGCTGCCCGCTACTGCGACCACCTGATGCTGCTCGACGGGGGACGGATCGCCGCACGGGGGACCCCGCACGAGGTGCTGGTGCCCGACGTGCTCGAACCCGTCTACGGCATCTCGATGCGGCGCATCGATCTTGACGGCGTTCCGCAGCTGGTCTTCCGTCCGGCCGAGCGGGCGGTGACCTGACTCGCCGCACGACCCGTCGCCGTCGGCGACACGGCTCGGTGGGCGATACGGCTCGGAGGGTCTCACCACCCGAAGGTGTTGAACCACTCGCGTCGCCGGAGGGCTCCGGCCTGCGTCTCCGCCGGGTCACTGGTGTCGTGGGGTGCGAGGACACCGCCGTGGAGCGGGACGAAGCGGTGGCACGTGGGGCACAGTGCGTGCCCGTGCGGCCAGCCGTCCGGAAGGGTCGCAGCGGGTGCGCCCGTGGTCCCGGAACCGGTGCAACGGAGCGGATCGGCGCCGGTGTCAGCCCACATCACCGTGCGGTGCCGGTGGAGCCCGGCATGGTCGACGGGACGTGTGCAGCGTCGACCGCCGCGACGGCTGCGGCAGAACCGCATGACCCCACCGATCTCGTCGCGTGGGCCGGTGGTCACCGCGTCAGTCTCGCATCCGGGGCGCGAATCGGGGGACCCAGCGCAGGAATGCGCCGGCCCCGGCGAAGGCGATCAGCCCCATCGCGCCCACCGCGATCGGGAGCGAGGCGACTGCGGTGATCGCGGAGACCAGCACGGGCGCGAGTGCACCGCCCGCGTCGCTGAGGGTGCGCCACGACCCCAGGAACGGGGCGGGGTCGGTCGGGGGAGCGACATCGGCGCCGAGGGTGAGGAGGATGCCGCTGGACAGACCGTTTCCGACGCCGAGCACGGCGGCGAACATCGCGAACCACATCGCCGCCTGGTTCCCCTCGTGTGTGACGGCGAGGGCGGCGAACCCCGACCCCATGAGGATCATCGCCGGAAGTGCCGCCCACAGTCGGCCGAAGCGGTCCATCACCTGTCCGCTGGCGTAGAACAACGCGAAATCGATCGCCCCCGACACCCCGACCACCAGTGCGATCGTCTGCGCGTCGAGGCCGATCGATACACCCCACAACGGCAGGACGACCGAGCGCGCCGCGCGTGCCGCGGACAGCGACGCGGCGGCCAGCCCCAAGCGGGACAGGACCGCGCGGTAGCGCCACATGGTGCGGAAGACTCCGTCGCGCGCGCCGACGGCGCTCACAGGGCCGGTGATCGTCTCGCCGGTGTCTTCGTGATCGCGCTCGTCGCGGCGCGGGTCGGGGGCGCTGACGGCGGTCTCCGGATCGGGTCCGAAGAGCACCAGCAGGATCGTGCCGACCAGGCACGCGGCGAAGAACCAGATCGTGGCGTGCTCGTCGCCGAAGATCGCCAGCAGCGCCGCAGCCAGGAACGGGCCGGTGAAGGAGCCGAGGCGGAAGGTGCCGCCCAGCAGCGACAGCGCCCGAGCACGGAAGGACAGGGGCACCCGCGTGGTCATGAACGAGTGACGCGCCAGTCCGAACGCTGCGGCACTCAGGCCCACGACGAACACCGACAGGGTGAAGGCGACCAGGCCCGGTGTGAGGGCCATGCCGATGACGCCGGCCAGGCCCAGGAATCCGGCGATGACCATCGTGGCCCGCTCGCCCACGCGTGCCACGGCGTAGCCGGCGGGGATGTTACCGACGAGTTGGCCGATCACGACGGCCGCGGCCACGAGCGCCGCGGTCGCCAGATGCGCGCCACGCTCGGCCGCGATCACCGGGATGAGGGGGAGGACCGCGCCGAGTCCCACGGCGAACAACAGGGTGGGGCCGTAGATCATCGGCGCGAAACGGGTGAGGATGCGCCCGGCGGAGTCGGTCATATCGCAGAGTCGTTCATGTCGCCCCGACGATACCCCGGCGCGCGACCGGTGGCTGTCCCTCTGTCCCGCCGGTATTCTCTTCGCGGCAGAAGGCGGCCGGACGGCGGTAGGCTGGAGCGTCATGCTTGAACTCGATATGTCCGCCGACATCCAGGCGCTGCGCTCGACCTTCTCCGATATCAAGGCCGTCGTCGATGTCGACGCGCTCGAGAAGGAGATCGCGCGGCTCAACGACGAAGCCGCCGCCCCCGACCTGTGGGACGACGTCGAGAACGCGCAGAAGGTCACCAGTGCCCTCAGCCATCGTCAGCACGAACTGAGGCGCGTGACCGAGGTCGAGAAGCGCATCGACGACCTCGAGGTGCTCGTCGAACTCGCCGTCGAGATGGACGACGAGGAGTCGGCCGAGGAGGCCCGTCACGAGCTCGCCGAGCTCGAAGACGTCGTGAACCAGCTCGAGGTGCAGACGCTGTTGGACGGCGAGTACGACGAGCGGTCGGCTGTCGTGACGATCCGCTCCGGTGCCGGCGGCGACGATGCGACCGACTTCGCCGAGATGCTGTTGCGCATGTACCTGCGGTGGGCAGAACGTCACGGGTACAAGACGAAGGTCATGGACACCTCCTACGCCGAGGGCGCCGGCATCAAGTCGGCGACCTTCGAGATCGAGGCCCCCTACGCCTACGGCACGCTGTCGGTCGAGGCGGGCACGCATCGCCTCGCGCGCATCAGTCCGTTCGGTGGGGCCGACAAGCGTCAGACCAGCTTCGCGGCGGTCGAGGTCATCCCGGTGATGGAGGAGGCGCAGGAGGTCGACATCCCCGAGAACGACATCCGCGTCGACGTCTTCCGTTCCTCGGGGCCGGGCGGTCAGTCGGTGAACACGACCGACTCTGCGGTACGCCTGACCCACCTTCCGACCGGCATCGTCGTATCGATGCAGAACGAGAAGTCGCAGATCCAGAACCGCGCCGCCGCCATGCGCGTGCTGCAGACGCGCCTGATGCTGCTGCAGAAGGAGGAGGAAGCGGCGAAGAAGAAGGAGCTCGCGGGCACGATCACCGCCAGCTGGGGCGATCAGATGCGCTCCTACTTCCTCTACGGCCAGCAACTCGTGAAGGACCTGCGCACCGGCCACGAGGTCGGGAACCCCGCGACGGTGTTCGACGGCGACCTCGACGGCTTCATCGCCGCGGGCATCCGCTGGCGCAAGCGCAAAGACGACGAGGACTGATCCGTTCCTGTGCATCGGTGATGCGCAGGGCCGCAGCGGGTGTCGCTCAGGCCGTGACGGATGCGCTCGCCTAGGCTCGTGACGCCATGATCCGGTTCGAGAACGTCACCAAGCGCTATCGCGGCACCGCCAGCCCCGCCCTCGACAACGTCGACTTCGAGGTGCTCCGCGGCGAGTTCGTGTTCCTCGTCGGCGCGTCGGGATCGGGGAAATCCTCGTGTCTCCGCCTCATCCTGCGCGAGGAGGTGCCCAGCGACGGCCGCGTGGTCGTGCTCGGTCGCGATCTGCGCACCCTGTCGAGCCGCAAAGTGCCCTATTTCCGGCGTCACGTCGGCGCCGTCTTCCAGGACTTCCGCCTGCTTCCCGGCAAGACGGTCTTCCAGAACGTCGCTTTCACCCTCCAGGTGATCGGGTCCTCCCGCGCGTTCATCCAGCAGGCGGTGCCCGAGGTGCTCGCCCTGGTGGGTCTCGCCGGCAAGGAGAAGCGGATGCCGCACGAACTCTCCGGCGGTGAGCAGCAGCGGGTGGCGATCGCCCGTGCCCTGGTGAACCGCCCGCAGGTGTTGCTCGCGGACGAGCCGACCGGGAACCTCGACCCCGCCACCTCGATCGACATCATGCGTCTGCTCGCACGCATCAACGCCGGCGGCACGACGGTGGTCATGGCCACTCACGAGGCGAACTTCGTCGATCAGATGCAGCGACGGGTGATCGAGCTGAAGAACGGCGTCATGCTGCGCGATGACCGCGCCGGGGGCTACGGCGACACGTCGGGTCTTCCCACCCTCGCGCCCGAACCGGTGCGCGGGGCTGCGGCGGTGGCCGCTCTCACCGAAGTGCTCGAGGTGCAGCGCGAGGCCGCGGCGTCGATCGCCCGCGGGGTCGAGCCGGGTCTCACGCGTCCCGCCCCCGAGGCCGCCCCGGCCGCGGCGTCGACCGCTCCCACGGCGTCGACTGATTCCGTCGCGCCGACCGCTCCCGTGTCATCCACCCCGTCCGTGAGCGGCTCGACCCGAGCGGCGTCCGCTCCGGCGACGTCCTCCGCCGCGCGCCCTGCGCCCGATGCGACCACCGCGGCGTCGGGATCCGCCACCGCGTCCGCAACCACCGACGTGACCGTTCCGCCCTCGAACGACGCCACGACGGAGGTGCCGGCGCGGGAGGCTGACCGCGCCGACGCCTCGGAATCCGACACCGAGGGCCGCGTGCACCGCACGCAGCCGGTGCCGGTCATCGACATCGCCGAGGTCGACGTGGAAGAACTGGGGCTGGCCGACCGTCTCGGCCTCGAAAAAGGAGAGCAGGACGAAGTGGGGCCGACCTCGTGAGATTCCGTCTGGTCCTCGCCGAGGCGCTCGGCGGGCTTCGCCGCAACGCGTCGATGGTCGTCTCGGTGGTGTTGGTCACCTTCGTCTCGCTCACCTTCGTCGGTGCCGCGATGCTCATGCAGATGCAGATCAGCACCATGCGCGACTACTGGGTCGATCGCGCCCAGGTCGCCGTCTACATGTGCACCTCGGTGTCGCAGCAGACCGCGACGTGCGCCGACGGCGTCGCGGGCGAGGATCAGATCACCCAGGTCCGCGAGACCCTGGAGGGACCGGCGCTTGCCCCCCTCATCCGCGACGTGCGGTTCGAAGACCAGGACGAGGCGTACGCGAACGCCCTGGACCTGCTGGGTGAGGATTATGCGAACATCATCTCGCCCGAGCAGATGAATCAGACCTTCTGGATCAACCTGGTCGATCAGCGGCAGTCCGACGTGCTCATCGAGGCGTTCGCCGGGATGGACGGGGTCGAGGAGGTCGCCGATCAGCTCCAATACCTCGATCCGCTCTTCTCGGCGTTGACGGTCGCGACCTACATCGCGGTCGGCATCGCGATTCTGATGCTGATCGCCGCGGTGCTGTTGATCGCCACCACGATCCGGCTGTCCGCGTACGCACGGCGGCGAGAGCTCGGCATCATGCGCTTGGTGGGCGCCTCGAACCGGTTCATCCAAACCCCGTTCGTGCTCGAGGGCGTCTTCGCGGCGCTTCTCGGGTCCGTGCTCGCCAGCGGTGCCGTGCTCGTCGGCGTGCACTTCGGAGTGGAGGAGTACCTCCGAGAGCGGGTGGACTTCGTCACGACCTGGGTCGACATCGGCGACGCCCTGCTCGTCGTGCCCGTGCTCATCGTCATCGGCGCGGTGCTCGCCGCGTTCTCGGCGAGTTTCGCGATCCGGCGCTGGCTGCGGGCTTGAGCGCGATCCACCGGTGCCGGTCGATTGCCGCAGGTCGCCCGTCGACACGGTGTTGCTAGACTGACAGGCTGCCGTTCGGGCGGTATCAGTCACCTCGAGGAGTCATCATGGTCCGGGAACGCGGAGAGAAGGTCGTCGCGACCAACCGTCGCGCCCGCCACGACTACACGATCGAGAAGACCTATGAGGCGGGTCTGGTCCTCATGGGCACCGAGGTGAAATCCCTCCGCGAGGGGCGGGCGAACCTCACCGACGGCTACGCCTTCATCGACAAGGGCGAGGCGTTCCTGGATGCGGTGAACATCCCGCAGTACTCGCAGGGCCACTGGACCAATCACGCCGCCAAACGCGTCCGCAAGCTGTTGCTGCACAAGGACGAGATCGAACGCCTCGGTCATGCCGCCTCGGCCGGCGGATACACCCTCGTCCCTCTGCGGCTGTACTTCAGCGACGGCCGCGCGAAGGTCGAGATCGCGATCGCGAAGGGCAAGGCCGAGTACGACAAGCGCCAGACCCTGCGTGAGCGCCAGGACAAGCGCGAGGCAGAACGGGCGATGCGCACCCGCAACCGCCTGGGGGAGTGACCCGTTCGGGAAGCCCCCCGGCCCTCCGTGAGCTTTTTTCGATCCAGCTGCATCCGAATCGCACGCCCTCCGGGAACACACATGTGTCAGGCGGCAACCAGTCGCCACCGATTCAAGGAGGATAATCGTGCGTAAGACCCTCGCAGCGGGTGTGGCAGCCGGAGCAATCGCCGCTTTCGGCCTGGCGGCGCCCGCCTACGCCATCTCGGACACCACCGCAGACCTCTCGGTGCTCCACGGCATCCCCGACACTCCCGTCGATGTCTACGTCAACGGCGAACTGACCCTCGACGATTTCCAGCCGGGCGATCTCGCCGGCCCACTGGACCTCGCTGCCGGCGACTACGAAGTCGCCCTGACCGCCACCGACGCCGCCGACGACAGCGACCCCATCCTCGGACCCGTCAGCGTCACCCTCGAGGCGAACACCAGCTACACCGCGGTGGCCCACCTCACCGAGGGCGGCGACCCGACGGTCACCCCGTACGTCAACGACATCTCCGAGACCGCCGCCGGCGAAGGCCGCCTCACCGTCCGTCACGACGCCGCGGCGCCCGCCGTCGATGTGCTCGCCGGTGACACCCCGGTGATCGAGAACCTCGCCAACCCGGAGGAGGCCAGCCTCGACCTCGCCGCCGGCACCATCTCGGCCTCGGTGGCCGCCACCGGCACCACCGACCCGGTGATCGGACCGGCCGATGTGACCGTGGAAGAGGGCGTGCTGACCATCGTCTACGCCTGGGGCAGCCTTGAGGACGAGAACCTGCAGCTGGCCGTGCAGACCATCGACGGACTGCACTCGGCTCCCGACGGGGTCCCCTCGGGTACCGGCGGACAGCTCGCGGAGCGTGACGCGATGATGCAGACGCTGCTCATCGTCGGAGCCTTCGGTGTCGCCGCGGCGGTCGCCACCTCGGCCGTGGTCGTCTCCCGCAAGCGGGCCGAGCGCTGAGACCCCACATGTCTCGCACGGTGATCGCGACGGGCCTCGCCCCCGTCGCGATCGCCCTTGCCCTGACCGGGTGCGGGCAGGCAGCCGGCGCCGATTCCCCCACGGCGACCCCCACCCCTGTCCGCACCGCGGCGGCACCCGCGCCCACTGCGGCGGCGGATGTGCCGGTCGCGGCGGCGACTCTCTCGCCGCCGCGACGCGCGGTGCCACCGACCTCGGTCAGCATCCCGGCGATCGACGTCGACGTCCCGGTGGTGGATGTCGGCGTCGAAGAGGGCGGGTTCATGGAATTGCCCGTGGACCCGGCGATCGCCGGGTGGTACCGGTGGGGTTCGGATCCGTCGAGCGAGGGCGGCAACACCGTCATCTCCGCTCATGTGGACGCCCCCGGCTATCCCATCGGACCCTTCAGTCGCTTGCGCGACCTGGGGCCGGGCGAGCAGATCGAGGTCGCCGACGCGGACGGCACGGTGCACCGGTACATCCTGCAGAGTGTCACGTACTACCCGAAAGCGGAGCTACCCGTCAATGAGCTGTTCTCACGCGACGGAGACGGCACACTTGTCCTCATCACCTGCGGTGGAGCGTTCGACTCCGCCACGGGCCGCTACCAGGACAACGTGGTCGCGATCGCCGCACCCGCCTGAGTCGCCCGAGGTGGTGAACCGAGAGGCAGGTGCGGTCGTGGATCCCGATGAACTCGACCTGTACGAACGGTTCCGGCGCGGCGAGGATCGCGCTCTCGAAGAGGTGTATCGCCGCTGGTCGGCGGTCGTGTTCACCCTGGCCCTCCGGTCGCTCGGCGACCGGGGGGACGCGGAGGACGTGACGCAGAAGACGTTCGTCTCGGCGTGGACCTCCCGGGAGAAGTACGACCCGGCGAAGGCGAAGCTGTCGACGTGGCTGGTGACCATTTGCCGCCGACGCATCGCCGACACCCACGAGGCGCGGGCGAGGGTGAAGCGACTGCAGGAGGAGATGCAGCACTACACCGACCCGGACAGCCTCGTGAGTTCCGAGATCGATCTGGCCGACAGGCTCCTGCTGGCGGACGAGCTGGAGCGACTGGAACCGGATGCGCAGAAAGTGGTGAGGCTGGCGTTCTACGACGACCTCACACACGATCAGATCTCCCACCGGCTCGAAATGCCGTTGGGTACCGTGAAGAGCCACATCAGACGAAGTTTGAAACGACTGCGAGAACGACTGGAGGTGAGTCATGTCGCATCTTGACGCCGACCGTCTGGCGCTTGTTGCGCTGGGCGAGGACGCCGATGCCGGTGAGATGGCGCACCTGCAGGAGTGCAGCCTGTGTGCGACGGAGTTCGCCGAGCTGTCCCGTGCGGTGCTCGTGGGACGCTCCACCCTCACCGTCGGAGACCTCGAATCGCCGCCGGATCGAGTCTGGGACCGCATCGCCGAAGAGGTGGGCATGACTCCGACGCCGGCGCCGGACGTGCTGACCGAGACCACCGAGGTCGAGGTCGATCCGGTGCTGGTCGCCGACCCCTCGCTGCCGGTCGACGAGCCGGTCGGCTCCTCCGTCCCGCCCGCGTCGTCCGAGCCGACCGGCGTGAGGGAGCAGGCGTCCGCCGGTGAGGCCGAGCACACGCCCGAGCGGCGCGGGGTGCCGCGCTGGACGAAGATGATGTTCGCCCTGGCGGCGTCGATTGCGGCTGTACTCGCCGTCGTCGGTGTCACGTCTGTGCTGCGTCCGGCGCCCACCGAGTTGGCCGCGGCCGCACTTGATGCTTTTCCGAACCATCCCGGCGCGTACGGCAGTGCTGTCGTGGTGGAGGATCCGGACGGTGAGCGGCTGATCACGGTCCAGCTCGACGCAGACGATGCCGCCACCGACGCCTATCGCGAAGTGTGGTTGATCACCGCGGATGCGTCGGAGATCGTGAGTCTCGGTGTGCTCGAGGGCGCGGAGGGGACTTTCACGATCCCGGACGACATCGATATCGACGAGTATGTGCTGGTCGACATCTCCGAGGAGCCGTTGGACGGCGATCCCACCCACTCGGGAGATTCGATCGTGCGCGGCGAGTTGGAATCGGTCTGACGCATCCCTGAGGGGAATGGCGTCGGGGGTGCAACCGTTGTATCCTGATGTGCTCGGGTCCGTCGGATCCGGGATTGACAACTCCACAGCGTGACAACGGTCCTTCGCACGAAGGAACGCACGGGGATGATCGGTTTCGACATCGTCTGCGTAACTGCGTGAAGCGGGCCGAGGATGCAGGGTTATCTCGTGAACGCCCCCTGCAAACCAATAACTGCCGATAAGAAGCAGTCTGACTTCGCCCTCGCTGCCTAAGCGAGCCCGATAGTCCGTCAGTCCGTGTGTGATCCCGACACGGGTACTGGCGTCATCTAGGGATCTTGCTGCGTGACGGCGTCTGGACGTCACGCGGGACTCTTCCCAGGCTGGGCCCGTCGACCTAGGTGTCTGTGACAAAGGTCGGGGCCGAGCAGAACGTCTGCACAGACTGCGCCCGGAGAAGCCGCAGCGACCCAGCGATGGACGGGGGTTCGATTCCCCCCATCTCCACAACCGTTGTCACGGACCGAAGGTCCGGATGCCGACTCCCGCCGTCGGCGTCCGGGCCTTTCGTTTTTCTGAGAGTCAGGCGTTTCGCAGGGGAGAGCCGGCGACGTCGAAGCGGAACCCGCCCATCGTGCCCGTCAGCATCGGCATGGCCTCGGCGATCGCGGCCTTGACGCTCGGCAGCTGCAGGGATGCACGGTGTGCCTCTGCCGACGCCCACAGTTCGACGACGTAGACGGTGTCAGGCTCGGCGTCGTTGGTGCCCACCTCGTAGAGCAGGCACCCGGCGTCGGCGAGGTCGGGGCTCGGTCGGGTGAGGATCGCCACGACCTCGTCGCGCTTGCCGGACTGGACACCGAGGGAACCCGCATTCGCGAACGTCATGCCCACACGGTATCGGGTCGCACGGACACGAGTGTCGGCGGGCGTCAACCCCGCACGGGCAGCAGCGGATCCTGCCAGGCTGGACTGAGCATCCGCGAGGCGAAGGAGACTCCATGAAGTACCGCACACTCGGGCCCTACACGGTATCGGCGATCGGACTCGGCGCGATGCCGGTGTCGATGAACCGCGACGGCGTGTTCCCGGAACGCGATCAGGCGATCGCCATGGTGCACGCGGCCCTCGACGCCGGCGTGACGCTCATCGACACGGCCGACATCTATGCGCCCGACCACGAGGAGATGGGGCACAACGAGAGGATCGTGCGCGACGCCCTGAAGACGTGGGGCGGCGACACCGACCAGATCACCGTGGCCACCAAGGGCGGCATCACGCGTCAGGAGGATGGCTCCAAGGGGCGCGACGGGTCACTTGCCTACCTGCGTTCGGCGGTGGAGAACTCCCTTCGCAACCTCGACGTCGAGGCCATCGACCTGTACCAGTACCACCGGCCCGACCGGTGGATGGTCTACGGCGAGATCATGCAGAATCTCAAGACCCTCCAGGACGAGGGCAAGGTGCGTGCCGTCGGTATCTCGAACGCGAGTGTCGAAGAGATCGAGATCGCCCAGCAGGTGCTCGGCGACGGCGGGCTGGTGAGCGTGCAGAACGAGTTCTCTCCGAAGCACCCGGGCAGTTTCGACGAGCTTGCCTTCTGTGGCGAGCACGGCATCGCGTTCCTGCCGTGGAGCCCGCTCGGCGGTACCGGCGGTGGCGCACGGGATGTGGGGGAGCGCTACTCCGCCTTCGCCGACATCGCACGCGGTCACGGCGTGAGTCCGCAGCAGGTCGTGCTCGCGTGGGAGCTGTCGCTGGGCGAGCACGTGATCCCGATTCCCGGTGCGCGTCGGCCGGAGTCGATCAGCGACTCGGCGAAGGCCGCCGATCTGGAGTTGACGACGGATCAGCTCGCGCGGTGCTCGGCGGCTGTGGGGCTCGACACGTCGGCGTAATCGCACCTGTCTAAGTGCTGTGCCGGGGTGGTGGCGATGGGTGTCGGCGCCCCGGCCCTCTGGCCTTGAGCGTCCGGCGCTCGACACACTTCTCCCGTCGGAGCTTCCCGGGTTGTCAGAAGGGTGCGGGGGTGTGGGTGGGGGTGTCGGTTTCGGGGTCGGTGGTGAAGTGGATGCGTGAGGTGGGGTGGTCGGTGTAGTGGCGTCCGGTGGGGCTGGTCCATTCGAGGGTGCCGCCGGGTTTCTGGGTCACTGTCCAGGGGGTGTGGTGTTTGAGGGTGTGGTGGCGTCGGCAGAGGTGCGCGAGGTTTGTGGTGGTGGTGGTGCCGCCGTGTTGCCAGTCGATGGTGTGGTCGAGGTCGGTGCGGGTGGCGGGTTGTCGGCATGCGGGGAATCGGCAGTGTTGGTCGCGGATTCGGAGGGTGCGGCGCATCTCGTTTGAGGGTTGGTAGCGGTCGACGGTGAGGACGTCGCCGGTGATCGGGTGGGTGAGGATGCGGTCCCATCCGGGGGCGTGGCCGGCGAGGGTGCGGGCGGTGTCGGGGTGGATGGGGCCGTGTCCGGTGAGGGTGGTGGCGTCGAAGGGGTCTTCGACGGGGGTGCCGAGGAGGCTGAGGACGGGAACGGTGACCTGGACGGTGGCGTGGATCGCGGCCAGTCCGGTTGCGGTGGTGCCGGTGTGGGCGGTGGGGTCTGCGGTGAGGAGCATGTCGGCGAGCAGGTCGGCGCGGATCGCGTCGATCGTGCGCCGATTGCTGAGGAGTTCTTCCAGGTGCGCTTCGGCCTGTTCCACCGCCGTGCCGCACCCGCTGGTTGGCTCGCCCGGTCCGGTGTCGCGGGTCGTGGCCTTGCGGGTGGTGGTGAGGGTGTCGCGGGCGTGTTGGATGGTGGCGGTGTCGGCGTCGGTGACCTCGTGTGCCATCTGGGTGAGGCGGTTGTGGATGCCGTGGATGAGGACGGCGGATCCGGTGACGGCCAGTTCGGCCATGCCGTCGTCGAGGTCGGTGACCCGCACGTGTCGGAGGGTGTTCGCGGCGGTGTGGCGTTCCTGGATGGTTTCGTCGAGGAACCATTCCGCGCGACGTTTCGCGACCGGCCGCAGCCGTGACGCGGATTCCGCTTCGGCGTAGGGCAGCACGCTGTCTTCGTACTCCGCCCGCAGTTCGGGGCGGGTGATCCGGGCACCGGCATCGACGATGACCCGGGCATGCGCGATCGAGATCTTCCCCGCGGTCAGGGACGCGACCGTGTCGGGGAAGGCCTCGATCATCCGTTCCGCGTCGGCCATCTGTCGTTGCACCGTCCGGTCCGACACCCGCAGCGCCGCGGCCAGTTCCGCCGCGACCGCCCGCCGGGCCAGGTCGGCCTCGGACCGGGTGCCCTCCGCGATGGCCCACTCATCCGCGACCCGCGCCGCTTCCGCGAGAGCGTGCGCTTCCCGCGCATCCAACTCCGCTTTCGCCCGCCGGATCTCCACCAGATCCGCCGTCACCACCGACAGTCGCGCCGCGGCGACATCAGCGTGAACAACAGCTCCTCCGGACATGACCACATCCTCCCACCCACCCCCGACATCACCCCCGGCAGCCGGATCCGACGGGGAAACAGTCATGATGGAGCCATGCCTTCTACCGAGCGTCCGGGCCTGCGGGTCAACGGTCGGCTCACGATCCCGGAGGCGGAGCTGATGTGGCGGTTCTCGCGTTCGTCGGGTCCGGGCGGGCAGGGCGTCAATACGACGGACTCCCGCGTCGAGCTCGGGTGGGATGTCTCGTCATCTGCTGCGGTCACGGATGCGCAGCGCGCGCTGATCGAACAGCGGCTCGGCTCTCGGCTGGTCGGCGGTGTGCTGACGATCGCCGCATCCGAGCATCGTGCGCAGCTGCGCAATCGGGAGGCCGCCCTTGCCCGGCTCGCCGCCCTCGTCGCCGATGCGCTGCGACCGCCCGCGCCGACGCGGCGCAAGACGAAGCCGAGTCGGGGGTCGCAGGAGCGGCGTCTGTCGGCGAAGAAGCGGCGCACCGACGTGAAGCGGCTGCGCCGGCCCCCGAGTGAGTGACCGCCCGCGGAATGCCGACGGGTGTCCAGCCGTTCGGATTCGTATGCGCTCGATCGTCTACTCCCACACCGGACCTTCCCACGTCTTCTCCCTCGCCGAGCGAGAGCCCGTGTCGCCGGGGCCGGGTGACGTGCGAGTGAGGGTGACCGTCTCGGGAGTGAATCCGACTGACTGGAAAGCCCGTGCGCGCACGGACGCGCCGCTCGGGTTCGACGAGGTCGTGCCGAATCAGGACGGGGCGGGCATCGTCGACGCGGTGGGTGCGGATGTCACCGGCCTCGCGGTGGGAGATCGGGTGTGGATCTATCTCGCGCAGCACGAGCGCCCCACCGGCACCGCGCAGGAGTACACGGTGGTGCCCGCGACCCGCGCGGTGAAGCTGCCGGAGGGCGTCGGGTTCGATGTGGCCGCGAGCCTCGGGGTGCCGGCGATGACGGCGCACCGCGCGTTGACGGTGCATGAAGCCGGACCGTCGCGGCTTTCGCCCGGCGCGCTCGTAGGACGTGTCGTGCTGGTCGCCGGGGGCGCCGGGGCTGTGGGTCATGCGGCGATCCAGCTCGCTGTGTGGGCGGGTGCCACGGTGATCGCAACGGTCTCCGGTGAGGAGAAGGCGGCGCTCGCTCGGGCCGCGGGTGCGCACCACCTCGTGAACTACCGGGACGCGGATGCCGCCGAACAGATCGAGCGGATCGCGCCCGCTGGCGTCGATCACATCGTGGAGGTGTCGATCGCCGACAACGCCGACCTCGACGGCCGGGTCATCGCGAACCACGGGTCGATAGCGTTCTATGCCGACAACGGTGGAGCATCGGCGACGATCCCGGTGCGGCCGACCTTCGCGAAGAACATCCGCATTCAAGGGCTCCTTCTCTACACCGTCGGCGAGCCGGCGCTTCTCGCCGCGGCCGAAGACATCACGGCGGCCCTGCGCGACGGTGTGCTTCCCGTCGGAGAAGCCGCGGGACTGCCGTTGACGTGGTTCTCGCTGGAGGACACCGCGGCGGCCCACGACGCGGTCGAACAGGGCGCGGTCGGCAAGGTTCTGATCGACATCGACGGCAGCGTCCCGCGGGCGCGGTGACCGGTTCGTATCTCTCGGTCGCGGGCACACGCGGCTCGTCGGTGGGCCGAGGAGCGTGTGAAGTAATCGCACCGCTGAGGGGACGAACAGTACCGGCGCGGCTACAACTCGCGCTCGACACGCGCCGCGACCAGCGCGTGCGTCCGCTCGGTGAAAGACACCAGTCGAATCTCGTCGACGTTCGTGCTCGCGTTCGCGAGGGTCGCAACTGCCGCGTCGATGGCGTCGTCGAGCGGCCAGGCATAGATTCCGGCGCTGATGAGCGGGAAGGCGATGCGCGACGCACCGAGTTCGTCTGCGACAACAAGCGACCGGCGATAGCACGACACGAGAAGCCGGCGGTCGCGCTCGCCGGCGGCGTGATTCGGCCCCACCGTGTGGATCACCCACCGCGACGGGAGGTCACCGGCGGTGGTCCATCCGGCGTCTGCGGTGTCGAGCCCGTGCGGAAACCTCGTAATGCAGTCATCGAGGATCGCGGGCCCGCCGGCGCGGTGAATCGCACCATCCACTCCACCGCCTCCGCGCATCGCACGGTTGGCCGCGTTGACGATCGCATCGACGCGCTGCTCGGTGATGTCCCCGTGAATCGCGATGATCCTGGCCATACCCCATTGTCACCCGCTTCAGAGGGGTCGCGAGCGTGAGTCACGCTGGCTCCGTCGTACGGACGAGTCCGCAGATCACGCAGGACCAGGCGACAAGGAACTTCTCGTCATCGAGAATCTCGAACGACAAGCGGTCGCCGCACATTGGGCAGGCTAGCGTCTTCGACGACCGCTCCGACCGGTCACCCTGGCCGATCTCGACGCGGAGCCGGTGGAGGCGTTGCGGAGGTTGCCCGGTGATCTCCGCGACCCTCGCGCTTCCCAGGAGCTCCGCGTCGTCGACGAGGTCCGACAGCGCGTCGTTCATCGCCTGCCGGAACCCGGGATCCTCATCTTCGGGAGCCCGGATGCCGTCGTTCGCGGTGATCGGGAGCAGCACGAGGAGGTCCACGTGGGTCATGGCCTCCTCGGTCAGTGCGGTGGCCCGGGAGAGGACGTCTGCGTCGAGGTCGATTCGGCCGAGGTCGTCCAGGGCGACGAGGTACGCGAGGAAGTCGAGAGGTCCGCGTTCGGCGATGACATCGTCACCGGGGGAGAGGTCGAGGAGGCGGTCCGCGGCGATACGGAGCTGCGCGAGGTACGTCGATGCGTCGGGTTCGTCGGCGGCCGCATCGATGAGTTCGAACGGGTCGGGGAGCACCTCGTACTCGCGATGTGCCGCGGCGAAGTCGCCGATGAGCGTGCTCTTGCCGATCGCGTGGGTTCCCGAGACGACGATCCGCATGCCCGGAGCATAGCGGCGACGCGGCACTCGACGCCGCGCCGGACCACGTGACCCGACCCGTGCCTGCGTCGGCCGACCCGCATCCGCTAGCGTCGGTGGTACCCCCGTCCCGAGGAGGCACTGTGGTTCCGGTCAGTCGCTACGAAGCAGTCGAGCTCATCAAGAAATGGGGTGTGCTCTTTGACCTGCATGCCTCGCCAGAGGCGGTGTTCTCGCACACGATCGGGGACGATTTCGTGATCGCCTTCGAAGACATCGAGATGGTGGGGATCGCAGGGCTCAGAGAGCACGACGAGACGAAAGAGCAGTTCTACGACGAGTTGCACTTCTACTACGACCACGTCATCGAGCACGAGGGAGACCCACTCGTGCTCACGACGCGGATGATCTGGGATACCTGGCGGCGCCGCTCGGACGGACACGGCGAGCATCTCATCGCCGACCTCCGTCACCGATGGACCCTCACGCGGCGAGCAGACGGTCGACCGGTCTTCCAGCGTCATGAGCTGCTCTCGCTGGACTACCGCGACGGCTACGGTCCGAGCGAAAGTGACAGCGAAAACCTCCACATCGACAAAGACCGTGTCGGCATGGGGTCCAGCTCGCGCCAATCGTGATCTGCGGCCCGGCCGGCCCCGCGCGTGGGGGTGTACACGAGCGGGCCGGGCGCATGGCCGCCTGACGCATCCCCGTCGCCCCACATGCGCCACCCCGACGCCTCCATGCGGAGGGTGTGGTCGTAGAAGGTGCCGGCCGTCGAGCTCACCGCGTCAGGTCAGCTCGATGAGGCGCGCGTCGGACACCCGTCCGCCCACCTCGACCTGCTGGCCGAGGTAGCGGGCGTGGGTGTACAGGCGCGAGCCGTGGCCCTGCGTGATGTCGAGATCGCGGCCGAGTTCCGCGGTGAGGCGCACCGCGGCGGAGCCGGTGGCCTCGTCTTCGCGGATGCCGAGGTCGGGGGCGAACATGCGCGACCGCACCCGTCCGGCCTCCTTGTCGATCCACGCCCACACGTAGTTCGCGCCGAAGGAATACGCGTCGGGATCGACCGCATCGACCTCTTCGGGGGCGTCAAGCCGGTAGAGGGTGAACTCCGGGCACCACTGCGGCAGGGCGTTGACGAACACGCGGTCGCCGTCGAAACGAAGGCGCGCGCTGCCGGCCGGCACATCGATCTCCTTGAGGTCTTCACCGGTGGACTGCAACCATGACGCGAGCCCCACGATGGGGTGCCCGGCGAACCTCAACTGCTGGGACGGGGTGAAGATTCGCGCCTTCGCCGTGCTCCCCTGGACGGCGTCGATGAAGATCGTCTCGCTGAAGCCGAGGTCGGTCGCGATGTCCTGTTCGCGCTTCTTCGTCTGCGGTGACGCCCACACGATTCCGAGTGGATTGCCGTGATCGCCGCTGTCATCGACGAACACGTTGACGACATTCACCATCAGACTCATCCCGCGATTCTCGCAGGGGCACGAGCGTCGCGCGACGCGTTGACACGCCTGCCCCTACATTTGGGTCATGACAGGCACACCCGACACTGCCGCACCGCTCGTCCTCGCCCACGACATCTCCGGATCCGGCCCGCTGCTCGTGCTCATCCACGGCATCACCGAGAACCGTGCCGCATGGGACCCGATCGATCTCACCCCCGACTTCGAAGTCCTCCGCGTCGATGTGCGCGGACACGGGGAATCGCCGGTGGAGGAACCCTTCGACCCGCTCACCCTCGCCGCCGATGTGCACGCCACCGTCGAGGCGGTTCGCCCCGGCGCCGTGCCGATCATCGTCGGGCACTCCATGGGTGGCATCATCGCCACCGCCTACGGCTCGCGCTACCCCGTGAGGGCGGTGATCAACGTCGACCAGGCCCTCGCACTCGGCGACATGCAGGCCCAGGTCAAGAAGATGGAGCCCCTGCTGAAGAGCCCGCTGTTCCCGGTGCTCGTCGGCCAGGTGTTCCGATCGATGAGAGGCGTGCTGCCCGCCGAGCAGAACACGCGGCTCAAGAAGCTGCGCCGACCCCGCCGCGAAGTGGTGCTCGGCGTCTGGGCGCCGATGCTCAAGCAGACGCCCGAAGAGCTCGCGAAGACCGTCGATGAGACCGTCGCGATTCCCGACGACGTTCCCTACCTGGTGATCGCGGGCCTCGACCCGGGGGCCGAGTACGTCGAATGGCTGCGCGGACGCGTCCCGAGCCTCACCTACGAGGTGTGGGAGAAGACCCACTACCCGCATCTGGTCGAACCCGAGCGCTTCGTTGCACGCGTGAAGGGGTTCGCCACCGCGTCGGGGGAGTGACCGCTCGGTTGCGCGGGGGGTTCCGGGGGCGGGATGCTGGCGGGATGGAAACGCTCTGGATCATCGTCGCCGTCATCGGCGCGGGCTGCTACGCCGGCGGCGTGATCGCCTACGCACGCGCGCACCCCGGCACGGTGATCCCGTGGTCGAAACAACCCGAGGGGGAGAAGGCCTGGATGGCGGTGCTGCGCGGGATCGGCATCGTGCTGGTGCTGCTCGGAGTCGTCATGTGGGCGATCACCCGGTCGGCGACCTGGGAAGGTCCGGGGCTCGGATGGCTCGCCGGGCTGCTCATCGTCGCGCTCCTGCTTCCGGCGGCGATCGTCATCATGGTCGTCAACAGTCGGATCTCCCGCGGCGGGAAGTGACCACTCGCGTCCGGTGGTCCCCGGCGGATGGAATACCGTGTCCCGGGCGTCGTTGACCCGGACATGACCCAGATCGGAAACAGCGACCTCGACGTCCTTCCCCTCAGCCTCGGCGGCAACGTGTTCGGCTGGACCGCCGACCGCGACGCGTCCTTCCGCATCCTCGACTCGTTCGTCGCCGGCGGCGGCGACTTCATCGACACCGCCGACGTCTACAGTGCGTGGGTGCCCGGCAACTCCGGCGGTGAGAGCGAGACGCTCATCGGCGAGTGGCTCGCCCAGCGCAGCCCCGACAACGTCACGATCGCGACCAAGGGCGGCGCGCATCCCGAGTTCAAGGGCCTCGCCGCCGGCACCGTCCGAGCCGCCGCGGAGGCGTCACTGCAGCGGCTCGGTGTCGAGACCATCGACCTGTACTGGGCGCACTTCGACGACGCCGAGACGCCTCTCGAAGAGACCGTCGCCGCCTACGCCGCGTTGCAGCGCGACGGCCTCGTGCGTCACGTCGCCGTGTCGAACTACACCGCCGACCGCATCCGCGAGTGGGTGCGCATCGCCGACGAGCAGGGCGTCCCCCGGCCCGTGGCCATCCAGCCGCACTACAACCTCGTGCACCGCAACGACGTCGAAGAGAACATCCTGCCCATCGCGGAAGAGTTCGGCATGAGCCTCGTGCCCTACTACGCGCTCGCGAGCGGGTTCCTCACCGGCAAGTACCGCTCGGTGCAAGACGCCGGCGACGGTTCGCCGCGCGCCGAAGGTGCCGCGAAGTACGCGACGCCGCAAGGCATCCAGATCATCGACGCGCTCGAGCGCATCGGTGCCGCACACGATGCCTCGATCACCACCACTGCCCTCGCGTGGCTGCGCGCCCAGCCGACCGTCGCGGCGCCGATCGCGAGCGCTTCACGCACCGAGCAGGTCGTCGATCTGCTCGCCAGCACCCGACTCGACCTCACCGCCGACGAGGTCGACGAACTCAACCGCGTGTCGGCCTGGACGCCGCAGACCGCCTCGGTCTGAACCGGACAGCAGCGCTTCTCGCGCGAACGGGTGCGCCCGCGGTGGGACACGTCCTCCCGCGGGCGCACCCCTATGGTCACGACAGGGCCCGCATCATGGTGGCGAAGAACAGGTCCTGATCGATCTCCTCGATCACCCGTGCATTCGGTTCACGCCCCGACCGGCGGACGGCATCGACCATCAGGTAGCCCTGCGTGAGACCGGGCGTGGTCTCGACGTCGACGAAGTAGTCGGTCGCACGCGTGACGATGGCCGGCTCGACGGCGATCGCCGCCGCAATCGAATCCGGATGCGTGCTGCCGCGGACGCCGTGGGTCTTCTCGACGTACTCGACGCTCGCGCGGTTCGCCTTCGCGAAGAATCGGGACTGAGGCGTGTCGAGCTCGTCGATGATGCGGAGCTGCTCGGGGCTGAGGCGCCCCTGCGCCATGACGAGATCCCATGTCACCAGCGTCACCGGGAAGCCCGCCGCGAGAACGATCTTCGCCGCTTCCGGATCGTGCCAGAAGTTCGCCTCCGCCGCGGCGGTGATGTTCCCGAGGCCGTTGTTCGTGCCGCCCATGATGTAGAGGTGCTTCACCTTCCCGGCGATCGACCGGTCGGCGACCACCGCACACGCGAGGTTCGTCAGCGGGGCTTGGGCGATGATGGTCAGCTCACCGGGGTTGTCGTTGATCATCCGGAGGAGCGCCGTGACGGCGTTCTCCGCCTCGGGGCGCTGAGTGGCCTTCGGGAAGCCGGCGCCGCCGAACCCGTCCACGCCATGGACGTACGAGGAGTCGTCGAACGGCGCGATCATCGGCAGTCGGCAGCCTTCGTACACCGGGACATGGTGATCGAGATCCGCCACCTCGATCGTGTACAGCGCGTTCTCGACCATCTGATCGAAGTCGACGTTGCCGTAGTTGATCGTGACCGCCTCGACGGTGGCGTTCGGGTGACGCAATCCGATCAGGAGAGCGAACGCGTCGTCCTGGGCGGTGTCGGTGTCGTGGATGAGCCGCAGCATGAGCGCGACGCTACTGCGCGACCGTTTCGCCGTTGTTTCCCGGCCGCTCGGCGCTCGATGAGGCCTACCCCGCGTCCCACCATTCCAGCACCCGCGTACCGATGAGGGTGAGCCAGCGAGAGGGTTCGCCCTCGGAGACGTCGAGGTCGACCCACGTGCGCCCGGCCAGTGGGGTGCCCTGCCGCCACGTACCGTCGGGCTGGCGCGCGGCGCGCACGACCTCGACCGCGTCGGACAGGCGTGGGTCAGGTGGCGTGCCATCGTGCAGCGCCGCGCTGCGGAAGTGGTCCAGCGCCGCAAGCACGGTGTAGTGCCAACGGTTCGGGTAGACCATCCGGGTAGCGAAATCGCCGACGACCTCACCTGTCGACGCGCGGAACAGGAGGCGCCGCGAGAGCAGATACTCCTCGCCGCCGTGGCGCGCGTCGTCCAGAGACACGTCACCGGTCAGGCGCTGATACTCGAGGATGCCGACGAGGGCGTTGAGTGTCGAGTGGAACGACGACCGGGTCGAGTCTCCCTCCTCCGCCTCGCAGTTCCACCCGCCGTCGCCGAGCCGGTGATCGCGAAACCACCTCGCCAGGCCCGTCATATCGACATCCAGCCACGCGCCGGAAGCCAACGTGAACCCGTTGATGCACACATCGACCTCACCGCCCCAGTACGGGAGATCGTCGTAGTCCCAGCGGCTGTTCCGCCGGATCAGCTCGGGGGTGTCGCCCAGGCGTTTCGCGGGAACGCCGAACTCGCGCAGGTCCTTCAGCGCCCATGTCGTCGCCACATACGGCTGTCCCGGCTCGTCACGCTCGGCGCTGTCGAAGTACCCCTTCGGGAAGTACGACCCGCCTGCCCACTGCCCGTCGGCATCCTGCTTCGACAGCAGCAGTGCACCCCATCCCTCGTCGGGCACCCGCGCCCGCGTCGCCCGCCACGTCTCCGGCGGTGCGTGCGCGACGTCGCGCTCGACCTGCCAGCGCAACGCCGGATCGGAATCGAGCATCCAGTCGAGCGTGCGCTGATCGGTCATCATGGCTCGCACCGTAGTCCCGCTCGGGGTCGGCGGAAAGAGGGCAGAAGGATCGGGACGACGAAAGGGCCCGAGGTCGAAGCCCCGGGCCCTCTCGTGTGCGATGCGTCAGGCGCGACGTGCTCGGCGCGCGATGAGCAGCACCAGGCCACCCGTCCCGAGCAGTCCGGCGGCGATCGGGATCAGCCACGCACCGTCGTAGCCGGTGTTCGCCAGGCCCGCGGCCGAGCCCGTGGCCGTCACCTCGAGGTCGGCGAACACGCTCGCGTCACTCGTGCGCACCTCGATCTCGTGCGAACCCGGTTCGGTGTCGGACGGAATCGTCACCGTGACGCTGAGCGACGCGCCATCGGCCACCGCCGCGGTCAGCTGAATCGGGTCGGAGTGCAACCAGATCTCCACCGACTCGCCCGCCTCGAGGCCGGTCGCCTCGACGGTGATCTCTCCGCCGGCCTGAACGGAGCTCGCCGACAGCGACAGGTCGAGCTCGGTGGTCGGCTCGTCGGGGTCGGTCGGCTCCGTCGGATCCGGTGTGGGGGTGGGGTCCGGCGTCGGGGTCGGGGTCGGCGTCGGCGTCGGCGTGGGCGTCGGCTGCGGCGAGCCGTCGTAGGCCAGCGCCGGAGCGGTGGTCACGAGCTGCTGACCCTGTGCCTGCTGCTCGAGGGCGTAGCCCATGCCCAGCACCTCGGCGTCGGACCACGGGGTCCCCATCAGCTGCATGGCGATCGAGTAGCCGTGACCGTTGGTCCCGACCGGAACGACGACGGTCGGCAGACCCGCGTTCGAGGTCAGCACACCCGTCGAACGGTCGGCGCTGTGCTGAGTCGAGTTGCCGTCGTTGTTGTACATGTCGCTGAGGAACCCGGCGTACACGATCACATCGACGTCCGACGCGGCCATCCAATCCGTGATGCGCTGCTTGTACTCATCACGGTAGGCCAGCCACGCGTCGACCTCTTCCTCGGTCATCCGCTCGTCGTCACGCTCGCGCTGGTTGTACGGCAGCACGCGCGGGTCGGCGCGCAGTTCGTTGCCGTCGGCGAACGGGAACAGGCCGTTCTGCTCTTCGATGTAGCGCGCCCAGCCCTCTGCCGTGCGGCTGCCGCCGACCGAGTCCGGACGGCTCGGTGCCTCGCCCATTTCGACCATGGTCGCACCGGCGGCCTCGAGCTGCGAGAACTGCGCCATCACCGCGGCGCCGGTGTCGTCATCGGAGTACGACGAGACGAACGAGTCCGGCAGGTAGCCGATACGCGCGCCCTGCAGGGCGTCGGCCGACAGCGAAGCCGTCCAGTCCTCGGGACGGTGTTCGTCGGCCTCGGCCGTGAGCTCGTCCATCGGGTCGGTCCCTGTCGTGGCGTTCAGCAGGTACGCGAGGTCGGTCACGGTGCGCGCGATCGGGCCGGCGTAGTCCTGGCCCCACGACAACGGGATGACCCCGGCGACGCTCGCCATGCCGTCGGTGCCACGGAAAGTCGTCAGGCTCGATCCCACGGTCGGCGCATAGAGCGAGACGCCGGTCTGGGTGCCGAGGGAGCCGGCGGCGAGGCTCGCCGCGACCGACACCGCAGAACCGCCCGACGATCCGAAGGAGGTCTTGGACGGGTACAGGGCGTTCCACACCTGACCCCAGCCGCTCTCGCTCCGGCTGCCGGAGGAGGCGAACTCGGACAGATTGGCCTTTCCGATGATGATCGCGCCCGCCTCGCGCAACAGTGCGACCTGGGTTGCGTCGTGGTCGGGCTGGTAGCCCTCGAGCGCCAGCGTTCCGCCGGTGGTGGGCATGTCGTACGTGTCGAAGAGGTCCTTCACGGCGATCGGAATGCCCAACAGCTCACCGGTGGCGCCCTCCGCGCGCAGCGCATCGGCCGCGCGCGCCTGCTCGAGCGCGTCGTCGGCGACGGTGATGTACGAGTTGTAGCCGAACTGCCCCGCGTCGTACACGCGGATGCGGTCCAGGTACGCCTGCACGATCTGCTCCGACGTCACCGCACCCGACTCCATGTCGGCCTGCAGTTCGGCGATGGTCTTGTTGACCACGTCGTACGACGAGCTCGTGGTCGGCGCCGTCGACGCGGGCGTTGCCGGGATCGGCAGCGTGACCGGCTCCGCGCACTCGGGAGCGCCGTCGATCGTGGTGAGATCCCAGTTGGTGATCGAGCAGATCTCGTCGGCGGTCAGGCCTTCGAGATCCGGCGACGCGGCGAGCTCGGCGAGGGTCGCGCTGAGCGAATCCTGCGAGCCTTCCGCGTCGTCGCCCACGGCGATGAATCGCGCCAACGACTGCGTTTCACCGGGGGCGATCGTCAGCGTGTTGATGTACCCGTTGTAATTGGCCTCGTGCCCTGTCGTGGCCATCGGCGTCTCGAACGGGTCACGCTCCTGGTTTCCGGTTCCGACCATGGCGCCGTCGAAAGGCGCCGGAGAGCCGAGGGCGACGCCGATCGGGCGCACATCGGTCTCGGTTGTCGCGGACAGCGTCCACGAGTCTTCAGGTGTGACCGCGGCGTCACCGGAGGAGGTGAGGCGGATGAGGCTCTGCTCTTCCTCGGTGCCGTAGCCGAGGGCGCCGCCGAAGCTGACATCGACCGTGATCGGGGCATCGGTGGTGTTCGTGAACGTGTCGAAATAGCGCGCCGTGCTGTCGGCGACGTCGACGGAGATGTCACGCGTGATGGCGACGCCGCCCAGAGCGACCGACGCGGTGGTCTCGTACTCGCTCGTACCGTCGAACGTGAGACCGAACCCGCGCATCATCTCGCCGTTGAAGCGCGGCTCCGGGGAGGTGGACACCTGGACGAAGATGTTGCCGAATCCGTCGACCTCGGAGTCGCTGACCGCGCGGAGGCTGCCCGTGTCGAGCCCCGGGGGTGCCGCGTCGTGCACCTGCCATTCGGCTTCGTTGGCGGTGGTGACGGTCGTCACCGCGCTGGCACCGAGGGCCGGTGCGACGCATCCTGCGGTGACCACTGCGGCGATCGCCGATGCGCCGAACAGGCGCACGTGTTTCTTCCGGCGTTGGGGCTCGTTCATTGACACTCTCCAGTTGTGCGGGGGAGCGGCCGATCGGCCGCGATTCCCGAAGCTAGGGAGCCCATGTTTCGCAGCTGTTTCCAAAGGAATGCGCAGTATTTACGCAACTGAGTGCAAGAACGGGGTGGGGAGGCATCCCGCCCGCGGCGCAAGCCCCCTCGGCGGTGCCGGACGAGCTGTCAGGCTGGCCGCACTCGCCGCATCCAACCCCAAAGGACCGCTATGGCCGACACCGCGATCTTCGACGTCGACGGCACCCTCGTCGACACCAACTACCAGCACGCCCTGGCCTGGTATCGGGCGTTCCGACGCCACGA
This sequence comes from Microbacterium xanthum, assembly GCF_034531355.1. NCBI lineage: Bacteria > Bacillati > Actinomycetota > Actinomycetes > Micrococcales > Microbacteriaceae > Microbacterium > Microbacterium xanthum. The sequence goes on along the minus strand of NZ_JAWHUE010000003.1, from coordinate 190,850 downwards.
CATCACCCCGGCGGTGTGGCGCATCCACCGTGCGCTGGGGATGGGGGGAGACCACCTCGTCACCGCGATCGCCGGTGAAGACGTCGAGGCGGAGCAAGGCGATGCGCTGCGGGCGGCATGGACCGAGGAGTTCGAACCCATGCTGGAGGAGATCCAGCCCTTCGACGGTGCCCGAGACCTGATCGAGGACGTCGCCTCCCGAGGCTTTCGTCTTGTGCTGGCCAGCTCCGGGCAGAAGGCGCACGTCGAGCACTTCCTCGACCTCATCGGCGGACGAGACGTCGCCGACGCGTGGACCACCGCCGACGACGTCGACGCGACCAAGCCCGACCCCGACCTCGTCGGTGTCGCGCTCGAGAAGGTCGACGGGTCGTCCGGGGTGATGATCGGAGACTCGGTGTGGGACGCGGTCGCCGCGGGCAAGCTCGACGTGCCGACCATCGCGGTGCGCACCGGGGGTTTTTCGGAGGAGGAGCTGCGTAACGCGGGCGCCTTCCGCGTGTACGACTCGCTGCGTGAACTCCGCGACAACCTCGACGGCGGACCGCTCGCGCGTGTGACCCGCTGACGTCCGTGAGTGTCGACGACGCCCGTCGCGAGGGGTCCCGTCGCGGTGACGCGGATCGGGGTGACGCGGTCGACGACGCACGGTGGGTCGTCATGGCCGGACGGCGATGGCGGCGCACGGACCCCTCGCTGCCCGACGATGTCGTCCGAGCCCTCACCTCGCACCTGGGCCGCGGGCGGTCAGGAGTGCGCATCGCCAAGCGATCGGGCGACACCGCCGCGCTCGCCGTTGCGCGACGGCGGGTGGACCTCGCCAAACACGGCCTCGGAGAACGCGGCCCGCGGTGGTGGGAGGCGGCCGAGAACGAGCGCCTCGAACGCGCGCGAGAAGCATTGACCGCCCTCGACGAGCTCGACCGATAGCGATCCCCGAGAGCCGGGTCAGGCGGGGGAGCGCGGGGGCTCTGGGTCGTCCCCCGACGGGCCGGCCTCGTCGGTCGATGCGGCGCCGTCGACGGACGGGTCGTCCCCTGAATGCGACGCGTCGGCAGCGCGCTCGTCTCCTGCCGGGGGCGTCGGCAGCGCGATGCCACCGAGCAGAATCGATCCCGATGCCTCCGGGGATGAGAGCGGGTTCCGCCGACCGGGTTCTTCGCCCGCTTCCTGCTCGACATGACCGACGTCGGTCGGTGGGTCGCGACGGATCGCACCGGCTTCGACGACCGCGCGGAGGAACATCGCGCCGTGCGTGGCGACGGCGTCGACGACGAGCCCCGCCGCGGTGAAGGTCAGCCCCGACACGATGTACACGCCGGCGCCGCGCATCCCCTCGATATCGTCGCTCAGGCTCGCCGACACCGTCGCGGTGAGCGCGACCACGGTGATGCCGATCCCCGCGGCGAGCAGCGTACGCGTCAGGGTGCCGACGCGGGATCCTCTCCGTGTGTCCACAGCGGCAGGCTAACCCGCCCGGGGCGGGTGTGGCACCGCAGTGGTCGATGGAGCCGCGATGGTCCTGCTACGGTCTACTTAGGGTTACCAAACCTAACCACCCCAACCGCTGCGGTTCGCGCCGCCGAATCGGTGCGGGGGAGACCTGTTTCACTTCACCGGAGGCACTCACATGTTCCGTGCACGCCCCGCCGCGACGCTGTCCCTCGTCGCCGCGTCCGCACTTCTCCTCGCCGGCTGCGCCGGCTCGACCGAGCCCGAGGCGGTCGAGGCCGCCGCGTCCAGCGACGATTACTACCCCGTCACGGTGACCGATATGGCCGGCAACGACGTCACGATCGAAAGCGCGGACGCGGTCGGCATCACCGACAACCGCTTCTTCGGCATCGCCGAGGCCTGGGACCTGCCCATCGTGGTGGCCCCCCGCGCCCTCATGAGCACCGAGAACGCGATGAAGACCGACGAGGAGATCCTCGACACCGGGTTCCACGGCGAGCCCGACCTCGAGCAGTTCGTCGCCGCCGATCCGGACCTGATCATCAACGGATACCGTTACGGCGGCGAGACCGGCCCGGCCGTCCAGGAGGTCGCACCCGACGCCGCCTTCGTGAGCATGGACGCCGCCGAGGAGCTCACCGCCGACGAATACGTCGTGCAGAGCGTGACCCTCATGGGTGAGGTCTTCAACAAGCAGGATGAGGCGGCCGCCCTCATAGAGGAGTTCGAGACCGCCATCGACGACGCATCGGCCGCGTACGACCCGTCGGAGACGGTGATGGGGCTCATCACCTCCGGCGGTGAGATCAACTACTCCAACCCGACCGACGGTCGCGGGGCGAGCATCTTCTTCGACCTCGTCGGGCTGACCCCGGCGCTCGACACCGAGGGCTCCAGCGAGCACACCGGCGACAGTGTGTCGCTCGAGGCGCTCGCCGAGGCCAACGCCGACTACTTCCTCGTCCTCGACCGCGACGCCGCCGTGTCCGAGGAGGGCGAAGAGGCGACGCCTGCGCTGGAGCTGATCAACAGCTCGGCGGCGCTCTCGACCGTGCCGGCCGTGCAAGACCAGGCCATCTACGTCATGCCCGCCGACTACTACCTCACCGAGGACGTCTACGCGTACATCACCGTGCTCGACGGCATGACCGAGATGTTCTCGGCCGGTTCGTAAGCGCGATCCCCACTGCGGCCCATGCCGCCACCGTTGCCTGACAACCGTGGCGGCATGGGCGTGTCCCCTCGGGAGAACTCCACCCCCCACCGATGACTTCCACCCCACCCGCACCGCGCATCACCCTCGTCGATGCGCTGTCGCACACCGCTGACGCGCGTCGTCACGCGCGTCAGTCGCGCTGGCGACGCACATGGCCGCTGCTGATCGCGATCGTGCTCACGATCGGGCTGGTGATCGTGTCGATCTTCACCGGCGTCGCCGACATCACCGACATGGAAGGCCGTGGGCACGAGTTCCTCTGGATCACCCGCATCCCCCGCACGGTCGCCCTGGTGCTCGCGGGGGCGAGCATGGCCATGGCGGGCCTGGTGATGCAGCTGATGACCCAGAACCGGTTCGTGGAGCCCACCACGGTCGGCACCACGGAGTGGGCGGGCCTCGGGCTCCTCCTGACCTACATCTTCCTGCCGGGATCGGGCCTGTTCGCCAAGATCATCGTCGCGATCGTCTTCGCCTTCGCCGGAACGCTGGTGTTCTTCGCCTTCCTGCGCCGGGTCACCCTCAAGTCCTCGCTCATCGTGCCGATCATCGGGATCATGCTCGGCGCGGTGGTGGGTGCGGTCTCGACCTTCCTCGCGCTGGAATTCAACCTTCTGCAGACGCTCGGCGGCTGGTTCATGGGGCGCTTCACCGGAATCGAGGTGGGACGCTACGAGCCGCTGTGGATCGTGCTCTTCGTCGCGATCGCAGTCGTCATCGTCGCCGACCGCTTCACCGTCGCCGGCCTCGGCAAGGACATCGCCACCAACGTGGGCCTCAACTACGAACGGGTGGTGCTGCTCGGTGTCGCCCTCGTCGCCCTCACCACCGGCACCGTCACCGTCATCGTCGGCGCCCTGCCGTTTCTCGGCCTCATCGTGCCGAACCTCGTCTCGGTGATCCGAGGCGATGACCTCCGCTCCAACCTCCCGTGGGTCTTCCTCACGGGCATCTGGATCGTCACGGTCTGCGACCTCATCGGTCGGACGATCATCATGCCCTTCGAGGTGCCGATCTCGCTGGTCCTCGGTGTCGTCGGAGCCGTCGTCTTCATCGCGATGCTGCTGCGAACCCGGAGGAGCAATGTCCGCTGACACCTCCGCGCGCGTGACGCGCGCCACCGGCGGCGCGCGTCACGTCGGTCCGTACTCCTCGGCGAAGCATCGGCGTCGCTATGTCGTGACCCTCGTCGCGCTCGCGGCGGCGTCGGTCGCGCTGGTCATCCTCATGATGACGTGGGGCAACCACTACGAGGTCTTCAGCGAGCGGTGGTGGCGCATCACCGATCTCCGCAGCTCAGCCATCATCGTCATCGCCGTGGTCACGCTGTGTCAGTCCCTGGCGACCATCGCGTTCCAGACGGCGACCAACAACCGCATCATCACCCCGTCGATCATGGGGTTCGAGTCGCTGTACGTGCTGGTGCAGACATCCATCGTCTTCTTCTTCGGCATCACCGGCATGGAGGGCTTCCCGCCCCTGGTGCGCTTCCTCGCCCAGGCCGCCCTCATGGTGCTCTTCGCCGTGCTGCTGTACTCGTGGCTGCTGTCGGGACGCTTCGGCAACCTCCACGTGATGCTGCTGGTCGGCATCATCCTCGGCACGGGCATGGGCGCGCTGTCGACCTTCCTGCAGCAGATGCTCGACCCCAACGAGTTCGACGTGCTCGCCGCGCGCCTGTTCGGCAACATCGGCAACGCCGACACCGACTTCCTGTGGATCGTCATTCCGATCTGCGCGGCGGCCGCGGCCGGCATCTGGACGATGTCGCGCCGACTCAACGTGATCTCCCTCGGGTCGGACATCAGCGCCAACCTCGGCCTGACGCACAAGCGCCAGGTCATGATCATCCTCACCCTTGTGTCGGTGCTCATGGCGATGAGCACGTCGCTCGTGGGGCCGATGACCTTCCTCGGCTTCCTCGTAGCGACCTTCGCCTACTCGCTCACCGACACCTACGATCACCGCCGCATGTTCCCGGTGGCGTGGCTGACGGGATTCGTGGTGCTCGGCGGGGCGTATTTCGTGCTGCGACACGTGCTGAAGATGGTCGACACCGTCACCGTGATCGTCGAGCTCGTCGGCGGCCTCGTCTTCCTGTTCGTCATCCTCCGAAAGGGGCGACTGTGATCCGCTTGACCGACGTCACCAAGACGTACAGCGCCGACGTGCGCATCGGGCCCGTATCGGCTGAGATCCCGGCCGGCGGCATCATCGCGCTGGTCGGCCCGAACGGCGCGGGCAAGTCGACCGTGCTGACCATGATGGGTCGCCTGCTCGAGCCCGATACGGGATCGATCGAGATCGGCGGTCTCGATGTGCACACCACCCCGTCGAAGAAGATCGCCCGTACCGTGTCGATCCTGCGCCAGGAGAACCACTTCGTCACCCGCCTCACGGTCCGCCAGCTGGTCAGCTTCGGTCGCTACCCGTACAGCGGCGGACGTCTCACACAGCACGACGAGGACAAGATCTCCGAAGCCGTCGACTTTCTCGACCTCACCGACCTCGAGCAGCGATTCCTCGACGAACTCTCCGGCGGACAGCGTCAACGCGCGTACGTCGCGATGGTGCTCGCACAAGACACCGACTATCTGCTGCTCGATGAGCCGTTGAACAACCTCGACGCGCAGCATTCGGTGCAGATGATGCAACTGCTGCGGCGTGCCGCCGACGAGCTCGGACGCACCATCGTCATCGTGCTGCACGACATCAACTTCGCCGCCGCCTACAGCGATCGCATCATCGCCATGGAGGACGGGCGGATCGCCGTGCACGGCACCCCGGACGAGATCATCCGAGACGACGTCCTCACGCGCATCTTCAAGACACCCGTCACGGTGCTCCCGGGGCCCACCGGGCCCATCGCGGCATACCACCGCACCGCCTGACGAGCCCTCACCGGAGAGGCGGGCGCCGTCACCCGAGATTCCGGCGCCGGAGCTTGAAGAGCTCGCCCTCACGCACGATGCGCAGCACCGTCACCAGCAACAGGCCGCCGAGCAGGTTCAGCCCGAGGACCGGGAGGAACCACAGCAGCCAGTCGAGATAGGTGATGTCGGCACCGCTGAGGATGGCGCCGAACGCGAACAGGGAGTCCAGGATCGAGTGGAACAACTGGAACCCTGCCAGCAGAAACCCGCCCGCGACGGCGGCGACGATCTTGGCCGGCTCCGAGTCGGTGCCCTCCTGCATGCGCGTCATGAGGGTGATGACCGCGCCACCCAACAGAGCAAGCGTCACAAAGCGCCAGTCCAGCGGAGCATCCAGGAAGTGGTGCGCGGTTTCATCGAGCACCCCGTGCCACTCCGGAAAAGCGAGCACGATGAGGCCCATGATCAGCCACCCGCCCGCGAGATTGGCCACGAGCGTTCCCGCCCACAGTCGCACAAGTTGGATCACCGTGCCCTCTCGGGCGATCAGCGCAGCGATCGGCATCAGGAAGTTCTCGGTGAACAGTTCGCTGTGCGCCATCAGCAACGCGATCAGGCCGACGCTGAAGGCGAGCCCCGCCAGCAGGTGATCGCCGGTCGCGTGAAGAACCCCGATGTAGGCAAGCACGCCGACCCCGACCTCGACGCCGCCGAGGAATCCCGTGACCAGCGTCGCACGCAGGGTGCGGTGCAGCCGTTCCGCGCCCTCGCCGACGACATCCTCGAACTCCAGCTCGAGCTCTTCCTCGACCGGTCCGGCATTGTCGCCGTCGCGCCGGCGCTCGTCGGCATGGCGTTCGTGGTCATCTCGCATCTGTTCATCCTGGCGGGTCGAGTCGACCGTGAGGCGGGCCTTGACCTGCCGGATGCGCCGTGTTTGCGGTCTGGGCGAGCGATAAGAATCGAGCTTCTGATGGAGAGGGAAAGAAACCGCTCTCAAATCGTTACAGACTTTGTCAAGGGCATAGGTTGCGCGGTCGCCGTGATGCACAGTAGGGGAACCGCACAAACAAGGGGGTCTCATATGACGACAGACGAAAGCACCCACGTGGCCGAGGCTGCGTCGGAGAGCGAAGACAACACCTTCGGTCGCTGGCTTCACGTCATCAACCACGGGGCCAAGTAAGCGTCCACCGCTTACGTGCTGAGGACCCTCCCGACCGGCTCCCCCGGATCGGGAGGGTTCTTCATGTTGGGGAGGAACCCCGCGGGTCGGTGTGCCAGGGTGGAGAGCACCGCTCGGAAGGGGAACCGTGCCGCGCACACGCCGGCGCCTCGCGCCGCTCGCCCTCATCGTGGCCGTGTCCTCGGCACTCGCCGCGTGCACGGGAGGCTCCGCGGTCTACTCCGACCTCATGGCCGCACCGAGTGACGCCGATGGGATCCCGGAATTCGTCGACGACCCCGACGCGCTGATCGAGGTCGAGACGGCCCGATATGTCGCGACCGACCTCGGCAACGACCTCTGGGTCGCCGAGGGCACCGAGCCCGACACGGTTTGCGTCCTTGCGGTGGACCCAGCCGAGCAGACATGGGTCGTCGGCTGCACGCTGTGGGGCTCACCGATGGGCATCGGCGCCCCGGGATCGGGGACCGGCTACATCCTCCGACCCGATTCGGGAACGGGCAACGACGGCGTCGCGGTCTCCGCCAACATCGTCCGCGGCCGGATGTGACGGACGGGTCCGCACGCGGCGAGACGCGGCGCCGCTAGGGTGGGGTGCAGTGACACGGGGTGCGCCGACGCGCTGAGAACACACCCGTCGAACCTGATCTAGTTCGTACTAGCGAAGGGATGTCGCGAATGACTGTTCGCACGTCTACGTCCGTATCCGCCCTCGACGGCGATCTCTCCGCGTTCGGGGGCGCGAGCGCCGACCTCCTGCACCACGTCCGCGCATCCGCACCCCTGGTGCAGTGCATCACCAACGCGGTGGTCACCGGCTTCACCGCCAATGTGCTGTTGGCCACCGGAGCCTCGCCCGCCATGTGCGACATCCCGGATGAGGCGGGGGTGCTCGCCGGCGTGGCCGGGGGACTCCTCGTCAATCTCGGCACGCCCACCGCCGAGCAGCGCCACGCCGCCCTCGAAGCGGTCGAGACGGCCGCCGGCACCGAGACGCCCTGGGTGCTCGACCCCGTCGCGGTGGGAATGCTGCCGGTGCGCACCGCTTTGGCCGTCCGTCTTCGCGATGCCTCACCGACGATCATTCGCGGCAACGCCAGTGAGATCCTCGCGCTCGCCGGCGCCGGCGGCGGTGGCAAGGGCGTCGACGCGATCGACTCCACCGAGGCCGCGGCCTACGTCGCCGCCGACCTCGCGACCCGCACGCGCGCCGTCGTCGCCGTGAGCGGCCCCGTCGACCTCATCACCGACGGCACTCGGACGGTGCGGGTCGCCAACGGGCACGAGTGGCTGACGAAGGTGACCGGAGGGGGATGCGCGCTCGGTGCGCTCATGGCCGCCTTCGCCTCGACGACCGACGACGCGCTGACCGCCGCGGTGGCCGCGACCCTCACCCACACCATCGCGGCCGAGGACGCCGCGGCCGCGAGCAAGGGCCCAGGTTCCTTCGCGGTCGCGCTGCTGGATGCGCTGCATGCGCTCACGCCTGGGCAGCTCGCGGAGCGGGCGCGCCTCTCATGACCACGGTGGCCGCCGTCGACCTCCGAACCTACGTCGTCACCGACGCCGTCCTCAGCGGTGACCGGGGCGTGCTGTCGGTGATCGCCGACGCGGTGCACGCGGGAGCGGGAATCATTCAGATCCGTGAGAAGAATGCCCCCACCGGCGAGCTGTTCGAGCTCGTGATGCGCGCGGCCGAGGTGACCGCCGGACGCTGCGCCCTCGTCGTCGACGATCGGGTGGACGTCTTCCTCGCCGCCCGCGCCGCCGGAGCGGCCGTGCACGGGGTGCACGTCGGGCAGTCGGATCTTCCCGTCGCGGCCGTCCGGCACCTCGTCGGGGACGTCAACCCCGACGGCACGCGCGCGCTGGTGGGGCTCACCGCGAACAGTCACGCGCATCTCGCGGCCGTCGCGGCCCTGCCCGTCGGCACGGTCGACTACCTGGGCGTCGGGGTCATCCGGGCCACGGCCACCAAGCCCGACCATCCCGCTCCGCTCGGCATCGAGGGGTTCGCCGCGCTCGCCGCCGCCGCGACCGTCCCGTGCGTGGCGATCGGCGGGATCGATGTGGACGACATCCCCGCGCTCCGCGATGCCGGCGCAGCGGGGGCGGCCGTCGTCTCCGCCATCTGCGCCGCCCCCGATCCGGCGGCCGCGACGCGGCGCTTCACGGCCGCGTGGAGCGCCGCATGATCCCCGCCGAGCGCTCGGTCCCGCGCGTCCTCAGCATCGCCGGAAGCGACCCGAGCGGCGGAGCCGGCATCCAGGCCGACCTCAAGTCCATCGCCGCCAACGGCGGGTACGGAATGGCGGCGATCACCGCGCTGACCGCTCAGAACACCCGCGGGGTGACCGGAGTGCATGTGCCACCGCCCGGGTTCCTTCGCGCGCAACTCGACGCGATCGCGGACGACATCGTCATCGACGCGGTCAAGATCGGCATGCTCGGCACCGTGGCGGTCATCGACGAGGTCGCCGCGTGGCTGGGGGAGCACCCGGTGCCGATCGTGGTCCTCGACCCGGTCATGATCGCCACGAGCGGTGACCGGCTGCTCGACGCCGACGCAGAGGACGCGCTTCGTCGCATGCTGCCACGCGCCGATGCGGTCACCCCGAACATTCCCGAACTGGCCGTGCTGGCCGGCGAGGAGCGGGCCGGCGACTGGGCCGGTGCGCTCGCGCAGGCCCAGCGGGTCGCCGCGCGCGACGGGGTCGTGGTCATCGTCAAGGGCGGGCATCTCCAGGCCGACGAGGCGCCGGACGCCGTCGTCACCGCCGACGGGGTGCTCGTGGACGTGGCGGGGGAGCGGATCGCCACCAGCTCCACCCATGGAACCGGATGCTCGCTGTCGAGCGCGCTGGCCACTCGGTTCGCCGCCACCGGCGACTGGGGAGTGGCGCTCCGCGAGAGCAAGCGGTGGTTGCAGGAGGCGATCGGCGCCGGAGCGGCGCTCGCTGTCGGGCAGGGGCACGGGCCGGTCGATCACTTCGCCGCGCTGCGCACGGTCGAGCCGACGCACGCTACGGCGTCTCCGAGGCTGCAGGTCGAACCGAGGGAGCCCGGATCGTGCGATGCCGGTTCGTGGGCCGCGGGCGACTTCACTGCCGCGGCGTGGGAGCGATCGCGTGGCATCCGCGACGCCATCGGCGACGTCTGGTTCGTCCGCGACCTGGCATCGGGCGATCTGCCGCCGGTGGCGTTCACGCACTACCTCGCACAGGACGCGCTGTACCTGCGCGACTACGCGCGCGTGCTCGCCCGGGCGAGTGCGCTCGCCCCGACCCGCCAGGCGCAGGCGTTCTGGGCCGACGCGGCCCACGGATCGCTCGTGGCCGAACTCGACCTGCACACCTCGTGGCTCGGTGGGGAACCCGATGTGCCGGCATCGGCGACGTGTCGGGCCTACCTCGACCACCTGGTCTCGTGCGCAGACCGGTACGACACCGTCGTGGCGGCGCTGCTGCCGTGCTTCTGGATCTACGTCGACCTCGGGACCCGGCTCGCGCCCCGCGCGACGACCGCGCATCCGTACCGCGACTGGCTGCTCACCTACGGTGCGCCGGAATTCGTCGCGTCGACGCGGACCGCCATCGGGCTCGTCGACGAGGTTGCTCGGACCGCGGATGCCGGGGCGCGAGCACGCATGGCGGCGGCGTTCGACGAGGCCGCGGCGTTCGAGTACGCCTTCTTCGCTCAGCGCGCCGGCGACAGCACCGTGCACCTCCCGCCGGCTGCCGTTCACGCGGGCTAGTCAGCTGCGAGGCCACTCCACGAGCACGAGGCTCTGCTTCGTGTCGGCGTACTTCACCCAGCCGTCGCCGAACAGATACGTCAGGCCGTAGCCCTCATCATCCGTCGCGACGGTCGTGTCGGCGCTCTCGGTGACGATCACGCCGCGGTCATCCGTTTCGCTGCGCCAGCCGGCGGCGACCAAGTCCGCCTGAGCGATGCCAGACTCCTCGCTCGTGATCGGCGCCCATCCGAACAACTGCACGTGATCGCTGGCGATCGTGAAATCACCCCACAGGCATTGAACGCCCTCGGCGATCTCGAGGCCGCCGACGCGGAACGAGTCCTCCTCGAACGACCATCCCTCCGCTTCGAACTCGGCGATCAGTGAATCCGGGATGATGCCCTCGCACGTCGGCACGCCGACCGAAACCGGCTCGGGATCCTTCGTCGGCTCGGATGTGACCGTCGGTGCGGGAGAGGTGGCGTTCGGAGACGGGAGGGCCTCTTCGGTGACGGCCGGCTCGGGTGCGGCGCTACAGGCCGCCAGGGCCAGGGTCGCGACGGTCAGTGCGGTGAGCAGGCCGGCGCGGGCGCGGGCAAGAGGCATCAGGGGGTCTCCGGGAGGCGGTCGTGGATGAGATCGAGGAACGGTCGGTGCAGGCGACCGTTGGTGGCCAGGGACGACAGGCTGTCGAGGTCCTCGCCGCCGTCGATGTCGGTGAACGTGCCGCCTGCTTCGCGGACGATCGGGATGAGCGCGGCGATGTCGTACCGCTTGACGTCGAACTCGGCGACGAATTCCAGTCGCCCCTCCGCGAGCAGCATGTACGGCCAGGCATCGCCGTATCCGCGGTCGCGCCAGGCCGCGCTCGTGACCCGTTCGAGGGCGTCGAGGCGGCCATAGTCGCGCCACTGGCCGATCGACTGGAAGCTGACGCTCGCCTCGGCGACGTCGTCGACATCCGACACCCGGATGCGGCGGTCGCCGGTGGTCGTGTTCGTCCAGGCGCCGTGGCCGGTCGCGGCCCACCACCGCCGCCCCAGCGCGGGCTGGGCCACGACGCCGACGCGGGGGACGCCGTCGACGGCCAGCGCGATGAGGGTCGACCACATCGGGATGCCCTTGAGGTAGTTCGCGGTGCCGTCGATCGGGTCGATGATCCACTGTCGCGAGCCATCGCCGGTGACGCCGAACTCCTCGCCGAAGACGTCGTCGTCGGGACGCTCCGCCGCGAGGATCTCGCGGATCGCCCGCTCGGTCGCCAAGTCGGCCTCGGTGACGTGCGAGCGGTCGGCCTTCAGCTGCACGTCCAGGTCGGCGGCGTCGAAGCGCGCCATCGTGACCGCATCCGCCGCGTCGGCGATCCGCAGTGCGAGCTCGAGGTCCATCGGGTCGGCGTCGGGGCGCGCGCCCCGCGTCGGCAGGTAGGGGGAAGGCATGATCACCAGGATAAGCGGCGAATGCCGCTGCCGATTTCGGATGTGGCGATCGTGATGGTAACGTTGACCCTCGGTTCGCCCGGTACGACATGCGAATCGATTCCGCGCCTCTAGCTCAATCGGCAGAGCAACTGACTCTTAATCAGTGGGTTCAGGGTTCAAGTCCCTGGGGGCGCACCACCGTTCGGAAGCCCCGGAGATGCCACCGCATCCCGGGGCTTTCGCGTTGCCCGCGCCCGTGGCCGCTCTCGGCGGACGTCGACACACCACATCTCGCGCGGAACGCCCGGCATCGCGCGGTGTTTCGCAGCGTCGGGCGGGATCGCTGAGGCGGGGATGCACGGGTCTTGACCTGAACCAGGTCTCATGTTTAGGTATCGTCAGGACCTGAACGGGGTTTCAGGTCATGCACCCTTCCTCAATGGCGAAAGGCACGCACATGCGGAGTACGAAGAAGTTCCTCCTGGGGTCCGCGGTCGCCGCGGGCGCCCTGGTCCTGGGGGCCTGCGCACCGCAGGCCGGAACCGATGGCGGCGACGCCTCGGGTGACGACGGCGCCGCGAGCGAGGTCACCGTCGGCATCGTCACGAGCGAAACCGGCGCCCTCGCCGGATACGGCGAACAGTACCTCGACGGCTTCAAGGCCGGCCTCGACTGGGCCACCGACGGCACGATGGAAGTCGACGGCACCGCCATCAACGTGGAGTACCGCGACGACGGCGGCGACCCCGACAAGGCCGTCACCGCGGTCAAGGAGCTCATCGGGTCGGGGGTGAACATCCTCGCCGGCACCGTCTCCTCCGGTGTCGCCCTCGCGGTGGCGGAGCAGGCCGAGCAGAATCAGGTCCTGTACATCTCCGGTCCGGCCGCGGCGGATGCCGTGACCGGCATCAACGACTACACGTTCCGCTCCGGCCGGCAGAGCGCGCAGGACGTCGCGACGGCGGGAACCTTCCTCGACGACCTCGAGGGCACGAAGGTCACCGTCTTCGCGCAGGACACCGCGTTCGGGCAGGGGAACGAAGCGGCTGTCTCCGCGATCCTCGGTGCCCAGGGCGCCGAGGTCGACTCCGTGCTCGTGGCCGAGGACATCACCGAGTTCACGCCGTTCGCCCAGCAGGTTCTCGCCGGCGAGCCCGACCTCGTGTTCGTCGCGTGGGCGGGTGCCACCAGCGGGGCGATGTGGCAGGCGATGAGTCAGCAGGGCGTCCTCGAGGAGATCCCGGTCGTCACCGGTCTCGGCGATGCGGCGACCTTCGGCGCGTACGGCGAAGCATCCGAGCAGATCAACTTCCTCAACCACTACTTCCCCGGTGGACCCGACAACGACGTGAACGCGGCGATGGTCGAGCACATCGAGGCCGAGGGGGGTACCCCCGACCTGTTCAGCCCCGACGGCTTCAACGCGGCCGTCATGATCGTCCAGGCAATCGCCGAGGGCGGCGGTGAGGTCGACGGCATGATCGACGCCCTCGAAGGCTTCACCTTCGAAGGACCCAAGGGCACCATGACCGTGCGCGAGGGAGATCACGCCCTCATCCAGGAGATGTACCAGGTGCGCCTGGTCGCCGACGGCGACACGTTCGTGCCCGAGCTCATCGACACGGTCGACGCCGACGCCGTCGCCCCCGCCGAAGCACAGTAGGGCGGGCAGCAGCAGCGATGAACGCACCAGTCCCGCCCGTGGAGTCCGCGATCCGCGTCGACAGCCTCGGTCTGCAGATCGGGGGAGCGACGATCCTCAAAGATGTCCAGCTCGACGTCGCCGCCGGATCGTTCGTCGGGGTCATCGGCCCCAACGGCGCCGGCAAGACCACGCTGTTCAACGTGATCTCCGGACTCGTCAAACCCACCGCCGGCCGCGTGCTCATGCACGGGGAGGACATCACCACGATGTCCGTACCGGCGCGGGCCCGGGCGGGACTGGGCCGCACCTTCCAGACCTCCAGTCTCTTCCCGCAGCTGAGCGTGCTGGAGAACGTCCGACTGGCCGCGCAAGCGGCCCGCGGCGGGTCCGGCTCGCTCCTGCACTTCCCGCGGCGAGCCGACCACGCCGTCGAGATCGCCCACGAGAAGCTGCGCACCGTCGGCCTCGACCACAAGGCGCGCGCCTTGGCCGGGGGTATCTCCCACGGCGACAAGCGCAAGCTCGAGATCGCGGTGATCCTCGCCACCAAGGCCGACATCGTGCTGCTGGACGAACCGATGGCCGGCGTGGCCTCGGGTGACGTGGCCGGTCTCGTGGAGAACATCCGCACCATGCAGGCCGACAAGGGCTGCACCGTGCTCATGGTCGAGCATCACCTCGAGGTGCTGCTCGGCCTCGTCGAGAAAGTGGCCGTCATGTACTTCGGCAGCATCATCGCCTACGACACGCCGCAGATGGTCATGGCGGACCCCGTCGTGCAGCAGGCGTACCTGGGGAGCGCCGCATGAGCGCCCCACCCATCCTCACCGTCGAACACCTGCGGTGCTCCATCGCGGGGCAGCAGGTCGTCGAAGACGTCTCCTTCGAGGTGCCCGCGACCGGCATCACCGCCGTCCTCGGTCGCAACGGTGCCGGCAAGACCTCCACGCTGCGCGGCATCCTCGGTCTCATCCAGCGGCGCGGCACCGTCACCCTGGCCGGTACGCGCATCGACACGATGCCCACCCACAAGATCGTCCAGCGCGGAGTGGGCTACGTGCCGGAGGATCGCGAAGTGTTCGCCAAGCTCTCCGTCGCCGAGAACCTCGCGCTCGCGGAGCGGCAGAAGAACCCGCGCCGCGACTTCGTCGCCGAGCTCTTCCCCGACCTCGTCGACCGCCGCGACCAGCCGGCCGGCACGCTCTCGGGCGGCCAGCAGCAGATGGTCTCGGTCGCGCGCGCCCTCATCAACGACAACGCCCTTCTGCTCGTGGACGAGCCCACCAAGGGCCTCGCACCGCGGATCGTCGACGAAGTCGCCGAAGCGCTCCACGAGGCGGCGAAGGTCGTGCCGATCCTGCTCGTCGAGCAGAACCTCGAGGTCGTGCGGCGGCTCGCGGACTCCGCCGTCGTGATCGGCGCCGGACGCGTCGTACACACCGGATCCGCCGCCGAGATCCTCGACGACGACGAGCTGACCAAGCGCCTGCTGGGCGTGCACGCGGAGGCCCACGCATGAGCACCCTCGTCCTCACCCTCGTCACCGGCGTCGGACTCGGAGCCCTCTACTTCCTCGTCGCCAGCGGCCTGAGCCTCATCTACGGCCTCATGCACGTCCTCAACTTCGCCCACGGTGCCTTCCTCACCCTGAGCGCCTTCATGGGGTGGTTCGTGGCGCAGGCGCTCGGCACCGATTCCTGGGGCTCGTTCCTGCTGTCGATCCTCGTCGGCGCCGTCGTCGGCGCCGTGTTCGCCACCCTCACCGAGCTCGTCCTCATCCGACCGCTGTACGAGAGGCACATCGAACAGGTCCTCGTCACGGTCGGCCTGTCGCTGGCAGCCGTCGCCCTGTTCGAGGGCATGTGGGGCACCGATGCGATCACCATCGCCGGCCCTCCGTGGCTGACCCAGACCACCGAGATCCTCGGCGCCCGCATCCCCAACAAGTACTGGGTGCTCATCGTTGCGGCGGGGCTGGTGCTCCTGGCGCTGGTGCTGTTCCTGCAGAAGACCCGCTACGGCATGGTCATCCGCGCCGGCGTCGAGAACCGCGCCATGGTCACCGCCCTCGGCATCGACGTGCGCCGCTCCTTCACTCTGGTCTTCGCCATCGGCGGGGCCGCCGCCGGCATCGGCGGTGTGATGGCCATGCACTACACCAACTACGTCTCGGCGCACATGGGGGCGACGCTGCTGATCTTCGCTTTCATCGTCACCGTCGTCGGTGGGCTCGGCTCGCTCACCGGCGCGGCGATCGCCTCCGTGCTGGTCGCCGTGCTCCAGCAGGTCGCCAACACCTACCTCAACGGCACCGGCGACTTCATCGTCGTCATCCTCCTGGCCGCGGTGCTGCTGCTGCGACCGACCGGACTCATGGGAAGGAGGGCCTGACATGTCGCGCTCGACGAAGAACGTGCGCCGGTTCGTTCCGATCGGCATCGGTGTCGTCCTCATCGCCTTCATGGCGCTGCTCCCGATGCTCAACCTGTCGCTGCCGGGGATCCTCCCCACCCCCACCTACATGCCCGGTACGCTCGCGCTGCTGTCGCTGTGCATGGTGTTCGCCGCGCTTGCCCTGTCGTACAACCTGCTGCTGGGCACCTCCGGGATGCTGTCCTTCGGCCACGCGCTCTACTTCGGCGCCGGCGCCTACGGCCTGGGCATCGCGCTGGAGCACCTCGGCGTACCGCTGTGGCCCGGCGTGTTCATCGCGCTGCTCGGCGGCATGGTGATCGCACTTGCCACCGGTGCGGTGTCGATGCGGGTCTCCGGCATCCCGTTCGCCATGGTGACCCTCGCCTTCGCGCAGGCGGGTTCGGTGCTCGTGCGCCGCAACTCCGACATCACCGGCGGTGAAGAGGGGCTGGGGCTGAACACCGACCTGGTGCCCGATGCGCTGGTCGGCGTCGTCAACACCCGCAACCTCTACTGGCTGACCCTTGCGATCCTCGTGATCGTCTACCTCGTCGCGCTGTGGGTCGACAAGAGCCGCCTCGGACACCTCGCCCGTGCGACCCGCGAGAACGAGCAACGCGTGCGGGTGCTGGGACTTTCGCCGTTCACCGTGCGGCTGACGGTGTTCGTCATCGCGGCGGTCCTGGCGAGCCTTGCGGGCGTCGCCTACCTGCTCCTGCAGTCCGGCACGGTGCCACGCGCGGTGTCGGCCGACCTCACCATCACGATCCTCGTGATGGTCGTCCTCGGCGGCGTGGGCTTCCGGTGGGGTGCCATTGTGGGGGGTGTGCTCTATACGCTCCTGGACCAGCGACTCACCGTGCTCGCCGGCTCCGAGGCGATCGCCGGCCTCCCGGACATCCTGCGCATCCCGCTGTCGGAGCCGCTGTTCCTGCTGGGAGCGCTGTTCATCCTCGTGGTGATGTTCCTGCCGGGCGGGATCGCCGGGACGGTCGACAAGCTGTTCCGACGGCGACGGCGACAGTCCGGTCACGACGAGAGCACGCTGGAGGAGATCGACGACGCGGCCACGCAAGCCGAGAACCCCGTCGAGGTGCGGGCATGACGACCGAAGGCCGGCGCGAGCCGGCAGGCATGCACACGGTCGGGCGCTGGGTGACCGATCGCGCCGCCCAGTCGCCGCACGCGATCGCGATAGATGACCGCGGCGTGACGGTCGACTACGCCACGCTCGCCGGCCGCGCCCGTGCGCTGGCGGCATCGCTGTCCCGCGCCGGGTACGGACCGGGGAATCGGATCGCCACGGTCTCGGGCAACTCCGCCGATCATGTCGTGGCCTTCTTCGGATGCGCGCTGGCCGGAGTCGCGTTCGTCCCGCTGTCGTGGCGGCTCACACCCGGCGAAGTCGGCGATCTCCTTCACCGCAGCGACCCCGATCTGCTGCTCGTCGACGACGAACACCACGTGTTGGCGGGCGAGGCACGACGCGCGGTGCCCGGCGCCCCCGCCATGGTGCTGCTGGGCGCGGCGGGTGTCGAGGCGCACGTGCCCGACCCGGTGCGCGCCGGTGCGCCCCGGGAGGTCCAGGACGACGATCCGCTGCTGATCATCTTCACCTCCGGCTCGGAGGCGGCACCCAAGGGCGTCGTCCTCACGCACGCCAACTGCTTCTGGAACAACATGGCCCTGGCGGGTGCCCTGCCGCTCACGGGCGCCGACGTGGTCCTGGCGATGCTGCCGCAGTTCCACGTCGCCGCGTGGAACTGCCAACCGCTGCTGGCCTGGTGGGTGGGAGCGACCGTCGTGCTCGAGCGGGCCTTCCAACCGGCCCGTGCCCTGCAACTGCTGTCGCAGCGCAAGGTGACGGCGATGATGGGCGTTCCCACCCAGTACGGGATGCTCGCCGCCGACCCGGGATGGGCCGATGCCGACCTCGGGACGCTCTCCCAGGCGCTCGTGGGCGGGGCGACTGTTCCGCGCGAGGTGCGTGAGCGCTGGTCGGCGAGAGGGATCCCCCTCACACAGGGGTATGGACTGACCGAGGCGGGGCCCAATGTGCTGCATCTGTCCGACAGTGACGCGCAGGCCCATCCGGATGCCGTCGGGCGCCCATACCCCCACGTCGACGTGCGCGTGGTCGACCCGGAGACCGGGCTGGAACCCAGCGGTGCGGGCACCGGTGAGCTGTGGGTGCGAGGGCCGAGCGTGTTCGCCGGCTACTTGTTCGATGAGGACGCCACCACGCGGGCGCACGCGGGGGAGTGGCTGCGCACGGGAGACCTCGTGCGCCGTGACGAGGATGGCGTGCACACCATCGTCGATCGACTGAAGGACATCTTCATCTCCGGCGGTGAGAACGTCGCCCCCGCCGAGGTCGAGCGTGCGCTCGTCCGGCATCCCCTCATCGCCGCGGCGGCCGTCGTCGGCGTCCCCGACCCCGTCTGGGGCGAGCGAGGCGTCGCCTTCTGCGTCGCCGAACGCGGGGCGACCCTGTCGTCGGACGAGGTCATCGCCCATGCCAGGGCCCACCTCGCCGCCTTCAAGGTGCCCGTCGCGGTGTCGTTCGTGGATGCCTTGCCGACCTCCGCGATCGACAAGGTCGCCCGCGCACGCCTGCGTGAACGCGCCACGCGGCTCGTGGAGGGAGTCCGTCATGACCACGCCCGCTGACGCCGAGCTCGACGCCCCCGCCGTCTCCCAGACCACCGGTCGACCGCTGACCAAACGCGGCGAGGCGACCCGCCGTCGCCTCCTCGAAGCCGCCGAGCAGGTCTTCGCCGAACAGGGCTATCACGAAGCGTCGATCGTCAAGATCACCGAGCGTGCGGGGATCGGTCTCGGCACGTTCTACCTCTACTTCGACAGCAAACAGGCGATCTTCGAGGCGTTGGTCATCGACCTGAACCGCCGGGTGCGGCATTCGATGAGCGAGGCGATGGCGGGCGCTGCCAGCAGGCTCGACGCCGAACGTGCCGGATTCGCGGGCTTCTTCCGCTTCACCGCCGCCCATCCTGCCCTCTACCGTGTGGTCCGCGAGGCCGAGTTCGTCTCGCCGGACACGCTGCACCTGCACTACACCCGCATCGTCGACGGCTACGAGGAGGGCCTCCGCGCGGCACAGCAGGTCGGCGACGTCGACCGTCGACTCGATCCGACCGTGACCGCGTGGGCGCTCATGGGCATGGGCGAGCTCATCGGAATGCGGTTCCTGCTCTGGGAGCGCGACGACGACGGCGTGCCCCCCGACGAACTCGACACGCATGTCTTCGACGCGATGATGCGCTTCATCGACAACGCCCTCGCCCCCCGAGGCGGAACGGAAGGACCCACGGATGCCTGAACAGACCTTGGCCGGCAAGAGCGCCCTCGTGACCGGCGGCGCGAGCGGGATCGGCCTGGCGTGCGCGGAGGCGTTCGCCGCGCGCGGCGCCGACGTCACCATCGCCGACCTGAACGCCGATGCGGCCGCCGAGACCGCCGACCGGCTGGGCGGTCGATCCTGGGCGGTCGACCTCTCCGACACCGCGGCATTGGACGACCTCCGCCTGGAGGTCGACATCCTCGTCAACAACGCCGGCGTCCAACGCGTCGCCGCACTTCCGGACTTCGCGCCGGACGACTTCCGGTTGCTCCTCCGGCTCATGCTCGAGGCGCCGTTCCTGCTCGTGCGCGCCGCGCTCCCGCACATGTACGAGCGGGGGTGGGGGCGGGTGATCAACATCTCCAGCGCACACGGTCTGCGCGCCAGTGCCTACAAGTCCGCCTACGTCTCGGCCAAGCACGGTCTGGAGGGGCTGTCGAAGGTCACGGCCCTCGAGGGCGCCGGGCACGGGGTGACCAGCAACTGCATCAACCCGGCCTACGTGCGGACCCCGCTGGTGGAGAAGCAGATCGCCGACCAGGCGCGGGCGCACGGCATCGACGAGTCGGAGGTCGTGGAGAAGATCATGCTCACCGAGACCGCCGTCAAGCGCCTCATCGAGCCCGAGGAGGTCGGATCCCTGGCTGCGTGGCTGGCCGGCCCGGACGCAGGCATGGTCACCGGAGCGTCCTACACCATGGACGGCGGATGGACGGCCCGGTGAGCGGCTCCCGCACCGTCGAGGTGGCGGTTCCCGGCGGCACCCTGGCCGCGACGGTGTGGGAGCCCGAGGGTGCGACGCGCCAGACGCCGACGGTCCTCGCCGTGCACGGCGTGACCTCATCACACCTCGCCTGGGCGTGGGTCGCGCCGCGCCTGGCCGACATCAGGGTGATCGCTCCGGATCTGCGCGGACGCGGGCGGAGCAACGCCATCGCCGGGCCGGCGGGGCTCGCCGTGCACGCGGATGACATGGCTCTCCTGCTGGACGCCGTGGGGGTGGAACAGGTGACCGTCGTGGGGCATTCGATGGGGGGCTTCGTGTCGGTGGTCTTCGCACATCGCCATCCGGATCGCGTCTCGCGCCTGCTGCTGGTGGACGGCGGGTTGCCGCTGTCGATTCCCGCCGGCATGGACCCGGATGAGATGATGGCCGCTGTTCTCGGACCCACCGCCGCGCGGCTGTCGATGAGGTTCGACGACGAAGGGGCATACCTGCGTTTCTGGCGGGAGCATCCGGCGTTCGCGGGGGCGTGGGAGCCCCGGCTGGACGACTACTTCGCCTACGATCTCGTCCCGGCGGAGGACGCGCCGGGCCGGTTCCGGTCCGCCACGAGCTATGCCGTGACGCGCGACGACACCACCGACATGACCCACGGGTCGGCGCTTGTGGACGCGCTCGCCGCGCTTCGGCATCCCGCGACCCTCGTAACCGTTCCCCGCGGTCTGCGGAACGAAGAGCCCGGGCTCTATCCGCCGAGCCATCTCGACGCTGTTCTGGCCGCGCATCCGAGCCTCGAACACCGACGGATCGATGGCCTGAACCACTACACGATCGTCATGTCCGACACCGGCGCCGCGCTCGTCGAGGGGATCCTCCGCGCCGAACTCGCGCTGGTCTGACGCGCCGCTCGACGTCGGAGGCGTTTCCGGGTGGGGAGCCGGGGTGGGTCGTGGGGGGATGCCCGTCAACGACGGGTGGCGGCGATGCGCGATGTGAGCTGGTGCGCGTGGGCGAGCAGGGTGCGGCC
This sequence comes from Microbacterium xanthum, assembly GCF_034531355.1. NCBI lineage: Bacteria > Bacillati > Actinomycetota > Actinomycetes > Micrococcales > Microbacteriaceae > Microbacterium > Microbacterium xanthum. The sequence continues at coordinate 169,791 of NZ_JAWHUE010000003.1, read as the reverse complement.
GAGGTCGGGCAGGCGCTCGGGAGAGAAGCGGAACTCCACACCGGTCAGGCTGAGCGCCCACTGCGGGTGGCCTTCGCGGTCGAACACCGCTGCGCCCATGCCCCAGCTGCCCTCCACGATGAGGCCGGGGTTGACGGCGTAGCCGCGCGCGGTGGTCTCCCGCAACCGGGCGCGCATGCGGTCCGCGTCATGGCCCCGGCCCCAATCGGAGGAAATCTCCGGATGCCGAGTCAAGTACGCGTCCACATCGTGGGTCGGTAGGAAGGCGAGGATCGCGATGCCCGCGGAGGCGACGCCGAGGGGGAACCGCACCCCCTCGGACAAGACGAAGGATCGGATCGGAAAGCTCCCTTCTTCTCGAAGCAGGCAGACGGTCTCATCGCCGCGTCGTGCCGACAAGAACGCGCTCTCCTCGGTGCGCACCGCCAGCGACCGCACCACATCGCGCGCGACCGCGGTGATGTCGTAGCGGCTGGCCGCCACCGAACCCATGAGATAGAGCTCGGGGCCGGGCATCCACCGACCCGTGTGCTCATCGTGGTCGACCAGCCCCTCGTGGGCGAGCGCGGTGAGCAGGCGGTGCGTCGTCGGACGGGTCAGATCGGCTCGACGCGCGAGGTCCGCCACCGTCGTCCCGGTGTCGCCGGCCGCGGTCACCAGGCGCAGCAGTGCCGCCGCGCGAGCGATCGCCTGCGCGCCCGGAACACTCGTCGTCGATCGGCGGGGCGGAAGGGTGTCCATGATGTGGACGCTACGCCGCCGGATGCTCACATCGCAAGAGCGCGCTGGTCGGGCGTCACCGGACGCGGGAGGATGATACGGACGACGAAGGAGTTCGCGTGATCGACAAGACCTGTCCATCGGCTGCTGAGGCCGTCGCCGACATCCCCGACGGAGCCTCGCTGGCGGTCGGCGGCTTCGGCCTGTCCGGCAACCCCATCGCCCTCATCGAGGCGCTCCTGGCGCAGGGCACGCGCGAGCTGAGCGTCGTGAGCAACAACTGCGGCGTCGACGACTGGGGGCTGGGAGTCCTCCTGCACGCCCGGCGCATCCGCAAGATGACGTCGTCCTACGTCGGGGAGAACAAGGAGTTCGAACGCCAGTTCCTCTCCGGCGAGCTCGAGCTCGAACTGACACCGCAGGGGACCCTCGCCGAGAAGCTCCGTGCGGGCGGCTCCGGCATCGCGGCCTTCTACACCCAGACCGGTGTCGGGACCCAGGTCGCCGAGGGTGGTCTGCCGCAGCGCTACGACGGCAGCGGGGGCATCGCGCTCGCGTCGCCCCCGAAGGACGTTCGCACGTTCGACGTCGACGGTGCGCCCAAGCAGTTCGTCCTCGAAGAGGCGATCACCACCGACTTCTCCCTCGTGCACGCGCTGCGCGGGGACCGGCATGGCAACCTCGTGTTCAACAAGGCCGCTCGCAACTTCAATCCGCTCGCGGCCATGGCGGGCCGTGTCTGCATCGCCCAGGTGGAGGAACTCGTCGAGCCTGGGCAGATCGACCCCGACGACGTGCACCTGCCCGGCGTCTTCGTCCACCGCATGATCGAGGTCGGATCAGGCATCGAGAAGCGCATCGAACGACGCACCGTCCGCACTGAACAGGAGGCGTGAGATGGCCCTCACCCGCATCGAGATGGCCGCGCGCGCCGCGCGCGAGCTCGCCGACGGCTCGTACGTGAACCTCGGCATCGGACTGCCCACGCTGGTGCCCAACCACGTTCCCGACGGCGTGACGTTGGTGCTGCAGTCCGAGAACGGCATCCTCGGTGTCGGCCCCTACCCGGCTGAGGACGCCGTCGACCCGGATCTGATCAACGCGGGCAAGGAGACGGTGACGACCCTTCCGGGAACGGCGTTCTTCGACTCGGCGACCAGCTTCGGGATGATCCGCGGCGGCAAGATCGACGCGGCCATCCTCGGCGCCATGCAGGTCTCGCGCACCGGCGACCTCGCGAACTGGATGATCCCGGGCAAGATGGTCAAAGGTCCCGGCGGTGCCATGGATCTCGTCCACGGGGCCGGGAAGGTCATCGTGCTGATGGAGCACGTCGCGAAGGACGGTTCGGCGAAGATCGTCGACGAGTGCTCGCTGCCGCTGACCGGGCGCGGCGTGGTCGATCGCATCATCACCGACCTCGCCGTCATCGACGTCACCGACGAAGGACTGGTCCTGGTCGAGGTGGCACCGGGGGTGACGGTCGATGAGGTGACCGCCGCGACCGAGCCGCCGCTGCGCATCTCGGAGTCGCTCGCGGCCGTCACCATCGACCCCGCGCTCGAAGGGAGCACCGCATGATCACCGACGACATCGTCATCGTCGCCGCCGCCCGCACGCCCCAGGGTCGGCTGAAGGGCCAACTCGCCCCCCTGACCGCGGTGCAACTGGGTGCCGCCGCGATCCGCGGCGCGCTCGAGCGCAGCGACATCCCCGCCGAGGCCGTCGATGCCGTGCTGGTGGGCCAGGTGCTCGCCGCCGGTGCGGGCCAGAACCCCGCCCGGCAAGCCGCGGTTGCCGCGGGGATCGGATGGGACGTGCACGCCTCCAGCGTGAACAAGGTCTGTCTGTCGGGCCTGACCGCCGTCATCGACGGCGCGCGCATGCTGGCCCTCGGCGACGCGACGGTGGTCGTCGCCGCCGGCATGGAGTCGATGACCCGCGCACCACACCTCATGATGGGCTCGCGCGCGGGATGGACCTACGGCTCCGTCGAGGTGATCGACCACATGGCCCACGACGGACTCACCGACGCCTATGACGACGAGAGCATGGGGGCCTCCACCGAGCGACACAACGAGCGCCTCGGCCTCACACGAGAGAGGCAGGATGCCGTCGCCGCCCGCTCCCACCAGCGCGCCGCCGCCGCACACGAGGCCGGGATCTTCGACGCCGAGATCGTGGCGATCGAGATCCCGCAGCGCAAGGGGGACCCGACGATCGTCTCCCGCGACGAGGGTGTGCGGCCGGAGACGACGGTGGACACCTTGGCGAAGCTGCGTCCTGCGTTCGCCGAGGGCGGCTCCATCACGGCGGGCAACGCCTCGCAGATCTCCGACGGCGCCTCCGCGGTCGTGCTGACCACCCGCTCGCACGCCGACGAGAACGGATGGAAGGTCCTTGCGGTCGTGGGCGCCTCCGGGCAGGTCGCCGGTCCCGACAACTCTTTGCACGCCCAGCCGGCGCGTGCGATCGAGAAGGCCTGCACCAAACAGGGCATCGCTCCGGGGGACCTGGATGTGGTCGAGATCAACGAGGCTTTCGGGGCCGTGGTCGCCCACTCCCAGGCGGAACTGGGGCTGTCCGACGAGATCGTGAATCCGCACGGCGGCGGCATCGCCATCGGGCATCCGATCGGTGCGTCGGGCAACCGCTTGGTCGTCCACGCCGTACACGAACTGATTCGACGCGGCTCCGGCACCGCGGCGGTCGCGCTGTGCGGCGGCGGTGGACAGGGCGACGCGCTCATCCTCACCCGCTGAGGGCGGGGTGAGGACCGGAGCTCAGCGACCCCGGGCGAGGCGCTTCTTCATGAGCTTCTCCTCTTTGCCGTGCACGGGGGAGTCCTGCGGAATCGCGTGCCCGCGTGCGGCGCGGCGGGTGTCGACGATCGCGCCGATCGCCAGAGCGAGCGAGATGCCCCAGCTCAGCCACGCCAGCGCTGTCCGCCACGTGAAGGGCTCGTCGTTGCGGATGCTCCGCAGCAGGGTCATTCCGCCGGTGACGGCGCTGAGGATTCCGGTGCCGAACAGATACTGGCGCATGGCCCCACGCTATCGCGACGACGCAGCCACCGTGCACTCTTGACACTCACCGCGGAAGCCGTCAAGGAGCGGTTTCGCGAAACACGGCGCTGTTAGCCTGAAGGCCCGATCACCGTCAGGAGCACCCTGTGACCCAGGCCGAATTCGTCGTCGTCGCCAACCGCCTGCCCGTGGACAAAGCCGGACCGGGGGAGGGGGAGGACGGCTGGCGCCGGTCGCCGGGAGGGCTGGTCACCGCGCTCGAGCCGGTCATGAAAGAGACCGATGGTGCCTGGGTCGGCTGGCCCGGCCAGGCCGACCTCGAGCTGGAGCCGTTCGAGTTCGACGGGACGCAGCTGATCCCGGTCTGCCTCAGCGCGGACGAGATCGAGAAGTACTACGAAGGATTCTCCAACGACACGATCTGGCCGCTCTACCACGACGTCATCGCCGCTCCCCGGTATCGGCGCGTGTGGTGGGACTCCTACGTTCGCGTCAACCGTCGCTTCGCCGAGGCCGCCGCGGACGCGGTCAAGGAAGGCGGCACGGTCTGGGTGCAGGACTACCAGTTGCAGCTCGTGCCCAAGATGCTGCGCGAGATGCGCCCCGACCTCACGATCGGCTACTTCCACCACATCCCCTTCCCCGCCTACGGTCTGTACTCGCAGCTGCCGTGGCGCCGCCTGGTGCTCGAGGGGCTGCTCGGGGCCGATGTGATCGGATTCCAGCGTGTGGCCGATGCCGGCAACTTCGCCCGCGCCGTGCGGCGCCTGTTCCGCTACGAGACCCGCGCCGGGCGCATCACGGTCCCCGCCGAGGACGGGACCGCCCACGTCGCGTTGGCCAAGGCCTTCCCGATCTCGATCGCCGCCGACACCTATATGCAGCTGGCCGAGAAGCCCGAGGTCCAGGCGCGTGCGAAAGAGATCCGGGAGGGGCTCGGGAACCCCAAGGCGATTCTGCTGGGCGTCGACCGCCTCGACTACACCAAGGGCATCCGTCATCGTCTGAAGGCCTTCGGCGAGCTCCTCGAGGACGGCCGCGTGACCGTCGACGACGTCACTCTCGTGCAGGTCGCGAGCCCGAGTCGTGAGCGCGTCGAGGCGTATGTGCAGCTGCGCGACGAGATCGAGCTGACCGTCGCCCGCATCAACGGCGACTACGACACCTTCGGGCACAGTGCCATCCGCTACCTCCACCAGGGGTACCCGCGAGAAGAGATGGTCGCCCTGTTCCTCGCCGCCGACGTGATGCTGGTCACGGCCCTCCGCGACGGCATGAACCTCGTCGCGAAGGAGTACGTCGCCACCCGCAACGACAACCGCGGGGTCCTCGTGCTGTCGGAGTTCGCCGGCGCGGCCGACGAACTCGGGTCGGCGCTGAAGGTCAACCCGCACGACATCGACACGCTCAAGGACGTCATCATCCAGGCCATCGAGATGCCCGAAGCCGATCAGGCACGGCGGATGCGCTCGCTGCGCAAGCGGGTCATCGAGCACGACGTCAAGGCCTGGTCGGATTCGTTCCTGGCGGCGCTCGACGACGCCCGCACCGCGAAGGAGCGTGCCGCCCGATGACCGACTCGATCTCGGCCCTCGCCGGCACCGACGAGCTGCTGGTCGCCCTCGACTTCGACGGCACGCTCTCGCCGCTCCAGGACGAGCCGATGGCGGCCCGCATGCTTCCCGAGGCGCGCGCGGCGCTGGACGCGCTCGTGGCGACGCCGCGCACCACCGTGGCGCTGGTCTCCGGGCGCAGTCTGCACGATCTGCGCGTCATCGCCGAGCACGACGAGACGTCGCCGGTGTGGCTGGCAGGCTCCCACGGTGCGGAGTTCTGGCAGCCCGGAGCCGGCGTGCAGGACACCGCCGCCGACGCCGTCGACGCGAATCTGCGCGACACGCTCCGCGCCCACGCCGAACGTGTGACCGCGGGTCTGGAGGGCGTCTTCATCGAGCCGAAGAGCTTCGGGTTCGGCGTGCACACGCGCACGGCCTCGCGAGAGGACGCCGCGAAGGCGAACGCGGCCGTGGACGCCATCGTCGAGGCCGAGGCGCCGCACTGGCGTCGACGCACCGGGCACAACATCGTCGAGTACGCCTTCCGGCACGAGGGCAAGGATTCCGCGGTCGCCCACCTGCGCGAGGCCGTCGGCGCCACCGGCGTGCTCTTCGCCGGGGATGACGTGACCGACGAGGATGCCCTGGCGAGCCTGGGCCCGTCAGATGTCGGCGTGCACATCGGCCGTCGCGACACCCACGCGACGGTGTCGGTACCCGATATCGCCGCGTTCGCCCGCCTGCTTCGTCGTCTCGCCGACGAGCGCGCCGCGGGTCTTCGTTAGACCCCGGTCGGCCATAGACTCGGAGTATGGCCCACCCCGACGAATCGATCGACATCAAGCCCCGCAGTCGCGCCGTCACCGACGGCATCGAAGCCACCACGTCACGGGGCATGCTCCGCGCGGTCGGCATGGGGGACGAGGACTGGGACAAGCCTCAGATCGGCATCGCGTCGAGCTGGAACGAGATCACCCCCTGCAACCTCAGCCTCGACCGCTTGGCGCAGGGCGCCAAGGAGGGTGTGCACGGCGGCGGCGGGTATCCGCTGCAGTTCGGCACCATCTCGGTCTCGGACGGGATCTCGATGGGACACGAGGGAATGCACTTCTCCCTGGTGAGCCGCGAGGTCATCGCCGACTCGGTCGAGGCGGTCATCATGGCCGAGCGTCTGGACGGCACCGTGCTGCTGGCCGGATGCGACAAGTCGATCCCCGGCATGATGATGGCCAGTGCCCGCCTCGGCCTGTCGAGCGTGTTCCTCTACGCCGGGTCGACGATGCCCGGATGGGTCAAGCTCAGCGACGGCACGGAGAAGGACGTGACGATCATCGACTCCTTCGAGGGCGTCGGGGCGTGCCGCGCGGGCAAGATGAGCGAAGAGGACCTCAAGCGCATCGAATGCGCCATCGTCCCCGGCGAAGGCGCGTGCGGCGGAATGTACACCGCCAACACGATGGCCTCCGTGGGGGAGGCGCTGGGCCTGAGCTTGCCGGGTTCCGCCGCTCCGCCGTCGGCGGACCGTCGACGCGACTACTACGCGCACCGCTCGGGTGAGGCCGTGGTCAACCTGCTCCGTCAGGGCATCACCACCAAAGACATCCTCACCAAGGAAGCGTTCGAGAACGCGATCGCCCTCGTGATGGCTCTCGGCGGTTCGACCAACGCGGTGCTTCACCTGCTGGCCATCGCCCGCGAGGCCGAGGTGGACCTGACCCTGCACGACTTCAACCGCATCGGCGACAAGACGCCCCACGTGGCAGACATGAAGCCGTTCGGCCAGTACGTGATGAACGACGTCGATCGCCACGGCGGCATCCCCGTGGTGATGAAGGCGATGCTCGACGAAGGGCTCATCCACGGGGACGCCCTCACCGTGACGGGCAAGACCGTCGCCGAGAACCTGCGCGACCTGGATCCCGACCCGATCGACGGGAAGGTCATCCACACCTTCGATGACCCGATCCACGCCAGCGGTGGCATCACGATCCTCCACGGCTCGCTCGCGCCCGAGGGCGCCGTGGTCAAGACCGCCGGCTTCGACGCGACGGTCTTCGAAGGACCCGCTCGGGTCTTCGAGCGGGAACGCGCCGCCATGGACGCCGTCGCGTCCGGTGACATCGCCCCCGGAACGGTCATCGTCATCCGATACGAGGGTCCCAAGGGCGGCCCGGGCATGCGTGAGATGCTCGCCATCACCGCCGCGATCAAGGGCGCAGGGCTCGGAAAAGATGTACTACTCTTGACGGACGGCAGATTCTCAGGCGGCACAACCGGCCTGTGCATCGGCCACATAGCACCCGAGGCGGTGGACGCAGGTCCCATCGCGTTCGTGCGCGATGGTGATCTGATACGGGTCGATATCGCAGCTCGCAGTCTCGACCTACTCGTCGATGACGCGGAGCTGGACTCCCGCCGCTCTGGCTGGGAGCCCCTTCCCCCGCGCTACACCCGTGGCGTCCTGGCCAAGTACTCCAAGCTCGTGCGCTCCGCCGCGCACGGAGCCGTCACCGGGTAGCGGCCTCCGACTCATCTGCTCGTTCTCGACAGAGGAACCACCATGCCTTCAGAAACCGCCGCCGCCGTGCCGCGGCCACCCGCTCGCAGCGCTTCGGCGCCCGTGCTCTCGGGCGCCCAGGCCATGGTCCGCTCGCTCGAACTGCTGGGCGTCACCGACGTGTTCGGCATCCCCGGTGGTGCCATCATGCACTTCTACGACCCGCTCATGGACGCCAGCGAGCTGCGCCACATCCTCGTGCGCCACGAGCAGGGGGCCGGGCACGCCGCCGAGGGGTACGCGTCGGCGTCGGGTCGTCCCGGTGTCGCCATCGCGACCTCGGGCCCCGGCGCCACGAACCTCGTCACCGCGATCGCCGACGCCTACATGGACTCCGTCCCGCTGGTGTGCATCACCGGTCAGGTCTTCTCGCACCTCATGGGCACGGACGCGTTCCAGGAAGCGGACATCGTCGGCATCACGATGCCGATCACCAAGCACTCCTTCCTCGTCAAAGACGCCTCGGAGATCCCCGGCGCGATCGCCGCGGCGTTCGAGATCGCCACGACGGGTCGTCCCGGACCCGTCCTGGTGGACATCACCAAGGACGCCCAGCAGGCCGAAGTGCCCTTCGTCTGGCCGCCGAAGTACGACCTGCCCGGGTACCGACCCGTGACCAAGGCGCACGGCAAGCAGATCCAGGCCGCGGCCCAGCTGATCGCCGAGGCCAAGAAGCCGGTGCTCTACGTAGGCGGCGGAGTGATCCGCGCCGGAGCCTCCGCCGAGCTGCTCACCCTCGCCGAGTCGACCGGAGCTCCGGTCGTGACCACCCTGATGGCGCGCGGTGCCTTCCCCGACTCGCACTCCCAGCACCTCGGCATGCCGGGCATGCACGGAACGGTGCCCGCCGTCCTGGCGCTGCAGGAGGCGGACCTTCTCATCACCCTCGGTGCCCGGTTCGATGACCGCGTCACCGGGAAGGCGGCGCTGTTCGCTCCCGGTGCGAAGGTCATCCACGTCGACATCGACCCGGCCGAGATCTCCAAGATCCGCACCGCCGACGTGCCCATCGTGGGCGACCTGAAGGATGTGCTGGTCGATCTGGACACCGCCTTCCGCGGCGTCGCCGACGGGCAGAAGCCCGAGATCGACCAGTGGTGGTCGTTCCTCGACGGGCTGCGGGACGAATTCCCGCTCGGCTTCGCCCCCACCTCCGACGGCCTGCTCTCGCCGCAGCACGTGATCCAGCGCATCGGCGAGCTCACCGGCCCGGAAGGCGTGTACGCCGCGGGGGTCGGGCAGCACCAGATGTGGGCTGCCCAGTTCATCAAGTACGAGCGCCCCAACGCATGGCTCAACTCCGGCGGGGCCGGCACGATGGGCTACGCCGTTCCGGCCGCGATGGGCGCGAAGGTCGCCGAGCCGCACCGTCAGGTGTGGGCGATCGACGGCGACGGATGCTTCCAGATGACCAACCAGGAGCTGGCGACCTGCGCGATCAACGGCATCCCGATCAAGGTCGCCGTCATCAACAACTCCTCGCTGGGCATGGTGAGGCAGTGGCAGACGCTGTTCTACGACGGACGTCACTCCAACACCGACCTGAACACCGGACACGGCACGGCGCGCATCCCCGACTTCGTGAAGCTCGCCGAAGCGTACGGATGCCTCGCCATCCGCGTCGAGAGCGAAGACCAGGTGGACGACGCGATCAGGCTGGCGCTGGAGACCAACGACCGGCCGGTCGTGATCGACTTCGTCGTGAGCGCCGACGCCATGGTGTGGCCGATGGTCCCGCAGGGCGTCAGCAACAGCTACATCCAGTACGCCCGCGAGCACGCGCCGTCGTTCGAAGGGGACGAGTGAGATGTCGAAGCACGTCCTGAGCCTCCTCGTCGAGGACAAGCCCGGCCTGTTGACCCGCGTCGCGGGACTGTTCGCCCGTCGCGGATTCAACATCGAGTCGCTCGCCGTCGGCGTCACGGAGGTGCCTGGGCTGTCGCGCATCACCGTCGTCGTCGACGTCGAGGGGCTTCCCCTCGAGCAGGTGACCAAGCAGCTGAACAAGCTGGTCAACGTCATCAAGATCGTCGAGCTGGAGCCGGCCGCGTCGGTGCAGCGCGAGCACATGCTCGTGAAGGTGCGCGCCGACAACCAGACGCGCTCGAACGTCTTGGAGGTCGTCAACCTCTTCCGCGCGTCTGTGGTCGACTACGCCCCCGACGCGGTCGTGGTGGAGATCACCGGCGACCAGGGGAAGGTCGAGGCCTTCTTGCGCGCCATCGAGCCGTTCGGCGTCAAGGAGCTCGCCCAGTCGGGCCTGCTCGCGATCGGCCGCGGACCCAAGAGCATCACCGAGCGCGTCCTGCGCGGCTGACACACCCCCTTTCGCTTCTCGCTCCCCGGTCGTTGAGCGCGCGAAGCGAGACCATACGCAACGACCCACACTGAAGGAGACACGGAGAATGGCTGAGATCTTCTACGACGACGACGCCGACCTGAGCATCATCCAGGGCAAGAAGGTGGCGATCGTGGGCTACGGCTCGCAGGGCCACGCCCACGCGCAGAACCTGCGCGACTCGGGTGTCGAGGTCGTCATCGGCCTCAAGGACGGCTCGAAGTCGACCCAGAAGGCGCAGGAGGAAGGCTTCGAGGTGAAGTCGGTCGCCGACGCCGCCGAGTGGGCCGACCTCATCATGATCCTGGCGCCCGACCAGCACCAGCGCTCGATCTTCACCGACAGCATCAAGGACAAGCTCACCGCGGGCAAGACCCTCGCCTTCGCGCACGGCTTCAACATCCGCTTCGGCTACATCGACGCGCCCGAGGGCGTGGACGTCATCCTCGTCGCCCCGAAGGCCCCCGGCCACACCGTGCGCCGCGAGTACGTCGCCGGTCGCGGCATCCCCGACATCATCGCCGTCGAGCGCGACGCCTCGGGCTCGGCCTGGGCCACCGCGCTGTCCTACGCGAAGGCGATCGGCGGCACCCGTGCCGGTGTCATCAAGACGACCTTCACGGAGGAGACCGAGAGCGACCTGTTCGGCGAGCAGGCCGTGCTCTGCGGTGGCGTCTCGCAGCTCGTCCAGTACGGCTTCGAGACCCTGACCGAGGCCGGCTACCAGCCGCAGATCGCGTACTTCGAGGTCCTCCACGAGCTCAAGCTCATCGTCGACCTGATGTGGGAGGGCGGCATCGCCAAGCAGCGCTGGAGCGTGTCGGACACCGCGGAGTACGGCGACTACGTCTCGGGTCCCCGCGTGATCGATCCCAGCGTCAAGGAGAACATGCAGGCCGTTCTCGCCGACATCCAGTCGGGCGCGTTCGCCAAGCGGTTCATCGACGACCAGGACAACGGTGCGACCGAGTTCATGCAGCTGCGCGAGAAGGCCGCATCGCACCCCATCGAGGCGGTCGGCAAGGACCTGCGCTCGCTCTTCGCCTGGAAGCAGCAGGACGAGGACTACACCGAGGGCAGCGCCGCGCGCTGACCGAGGTAGCTTGGGTTGAGTAGTGGCTCAGCCGCGTATCGAAACCCTTGGGTTGAGTAGTGGCTCGGCCGCGTATCGAAACCCTTGGGTTGAGTAGTGGCTCAGCCGCGTATCGAAACCCTTGGGTTGAGTAGTGGCTCAGCCGCGTATCGAAACCCTTGGGTTGAGTAGTGGCTCAGCCGCGTATCGAAACCAGGGCAGCGCCGCGCGCTGACCGAGGTCGTGAACGGAGGGCGGGTGCTTCGGTGCCCGCCCTCCGTCGTGTCCGCACGTGGCCGTTCACGTGCCGCGTGATGTCGGTTCGCGGTCCGGATCACGACCACCGGTGACAGATGAACGGCGGACATCGGCGCAGCGGGCACGGTCGGGTACGGCGCGGCTAGGCTGGGGGAGTGACCCCCCGCGAGCGAGACGCCCTGAGCTGGGACGGCGATGACGACCCGACCCTCGATGTGGGAGCGTCAGCGGCGGATCCGGTCGATGTCCCCGAGGAGGCGTCCGAATCGTCCGCGGGCAATGCCAGGCCCCTCGACCTGCCTCCCGGCTACACGGCCGTCGGTCGAGGGTCCGACGGCATCGGCACCCCGGACCGCGAGTCCGCCGAGGGGGCCGAGCCCGCGCCGTCCGACGACGCCCGGGACGACTCGTCGGGGGCGGACGAAGAGCCTGCGCCCATCGGGAACGCCGCACTGATCGCCCTCGGCGTGCTGGGCGGGGTGTACCTGCTCTACACGGTCGGGTGGATCGTGGGCGGGCTGCGCCTGCAGGATGTCATCCCGTTCCTCCTGCCGGAGACGGCCGTGGCGCGAGTCGCCTACACGTTCGCGCTCTGGATCGCCGTCGCCACGCCCGCCCTGTGGTTTGCGGGGACCGTCCTGCTGACCCGCCGCTCACGCACGTGGATCCGCTTCGTGTGGCTCGCCGTAGGAGTCGTCCTTCTCGTGCCGTGGCCCTTCGCGATGATCGGAGCGATCGGACAATGAGTACTGAGACGGCATCGGAGCGCAGCCGCCGCATCCCCACCTGGTTGACCGGGACGATCACCGGCGCGTTCGGACTGCTCTATGCCTACGCGGTATGGAACGCCCTGGATTTCCTGATCCTCCAGGCATCGGGTCTGCGCGGTCTGAACGGTCTCGGCTGGCTCGTCCTCGGTTTCGCGGTGCTGTTCCCGATCATCGTCTTCGCCGTGACCTTCGGGATGGGTCGACGACGCGGGGCCCGCGCTCTGTCGCTGATGCTGCTGGTCGGGCTCGGACTGGTCGCGGTGTTCTGGCTCGATGTCCTCGCCTATTCCTCGATCACCGACGCGCTGCTGAACCCCCTCGAGACGTGAATCGGCCCCCTCGAGACGTGAATCGGAAGGGGCAGCCGCGTCACACGGTTCGTCGGCTCCCCACCCGCGCGATAGGCTGAGTCCGGCCTCGCCCCCGCCGCGTGCGGCGCGGCATTCCGCATTGCACCGCGCATCTCGCGCACCGCCACCGAAGGAAAATCCACGTGTCGAAGCCCGTCGTGCTCATCGCCGAACAGCTCTCTCCCGCCACCATCGACGCCCTGGGTCCGGACTTCGAGGTCCGCCATGTCGACGGCACCGATCGTCCGGCACTCCTCGAAGCCTTGGCAGACTCGAACGCCGTGCTCGTGCGCTCCGCGACGAAGATCGACGCCGAAGCCCTCGCGGCGGCACCGCACCTGAAGGTCGTCGCGCGCGCGGGGGTCGGACTCGACAACGTCGACATCAAGCAGGCGACGACCGCGGGGGTCATGGTCGTCAACGCCCCGACCTCCAACATCATCTCGGCCGCCGAACTGACCGTCGGCCACATCCTCAGCCTGGCCCGACGCATCCCGGCGGCGCACGCCTCGCTCGCGGGCGGAGCGTGGAAGCGCAGCTCGTACACCGGCACCGAGCTGTTCGAGAAGACGGTCGGCATCATCGGCCTCGGCCGTATCGGCGCGCTCATCGCCGCGCGTCTGCAGGCGTTCGACATGAAGGTCGTCGCCTACGACCCGTACGTCACCAGCGCGCGCGCCCAGCAGCTCGGTGTCCAGCTGCTCACCTTGGACGAGCTGCTCGAGCAGAGCGACTTCGTCACCATCCACATGCCCAAGACCCCCGAGACGACCGGGATGATCGGCACCGCCCAGCTGAAGCGCATGAAGCCGACGTCCTACGTCGTCAACGTCGCGCGAGGCGGACTCATCGACGAGGAGGCCCTGTTCGAGGCCCTGACCTCGGGCGAGATCGCCGGCGCGGGCCTGGATGTGTTCACCTCGGAGCCGCCGCTCGAGGGCGGCACCGCACACCGGCTGCTGGATCTGCCGAACGTGGTGGTGACCCCGCACCTGGGCGCCTCCACCGAGGAGGCGCAGGAGAAGGCCGGGGTGTCCGTCGCCCGTTCGGTGCGCCTGGCCCTCGGCGGTGAGCTCGTACCCGACGCGGTCAACGTCGCCGGTGGCGTCATCGACCCCTACGTGCGACCCGGCATCGCTCTGGTGGAGAAGCTCGGGCAGATCTTCTCGGCACTGTCCCACTCCCCGCTGACCAGCCTCGACGTCGAGGTGCACGGCGAATTGAAGGACTACGAGGTGGGTGTGCTCAAACTCGCCGCTCTCAAGGGGGTCTTCACGAACGTGGTCAGCGAGACCGTGTCGTACGTGAACGCGCCGCTTCTCGCCGAGCAGCGCGGTGTGGAGGTGCGTCTGATCGTCGACGATGACAGTCCCGAGTACCGCAACGTCATCACGCTCCGTGGAGCCCTCAGTGACGGCTCGCAGCTGTCGGTTTCGGGCACCCTCACCGGCCCCAAGCAGGTCGAGAAGCTCGTCGGCATCAACGGGCACGCGATCGAGCTGCCGATCGAGAAGCACCATGTGGTGATGCTCTACACCGACCGTCCCGGAATCGTGGCGGTCTACGGGCAGAAGTTCGGCGAGGCCGGCATCAACATCGCGGGCATGCAGATCGCCCGCGAGACCGCGGGTGGTCAGGCGCTGTCGGTGCTCACGGTCGACTCGCCCGTCGACGATGCGCTTCTCGAAGAGGTCAGCTCGGCCATCCACGCCGACCTGTTCCGTCAGATCGAGATCACCGAGGCCTGATCGGCTTCACGCGCCGCGCGTCGCCTGGACCACCAGCTCCACGAGCGCGTCCAGGTCGTCGCCGCGCGGCAGCGGGCCCGGCAGCACTCCGGTCACAAGGGCGTTGTTGAAGTAGAGTCCGTCGCTGACCAGCAGAACCAACTGCACGGCGGCGTCGTCGCGAACGTGCGGGCGCACCATGTCGGCCCACCGGTCGCGGATGCTCCGAAGGGCGTCCGAGGCGGCGACGTTCCCCGTCTGGGCCAGTTTCGACGTCGCGGTGATGGCGCGGTCCAGAGGGTGGCCGGTCATGACCGACGTGCGGACGAACGCGGCCACGGGCCCGTCGGGAGCGGCGGCGAGCTCGGCGATGTCGACGAGGGCGAGCGCCGTCATCCGGTCGACCAGGGCGGTTTCCAGAGCCTCTTTCGACTCGAAGTGGTACAGCAGGCCGCCCTTCGACACCCCCGCTTCGCGGGCGATGGCATCCATGGTCGCCGCGCGTTCGCCGTCGGCGATGAGGATCGACTCGTACGCGTCGAGGACCTTCTCGCGGGCCAGTGGCGGACGACTCATGTCCTCGATCGTATCGACGGGCCGGTGCCCTCCTGATACTATACCGGCTGGACGGTACAGAAAAGAGGTGTGACGTGACGACGCAGGCGGTGGAGATCGTGCCCGACGCAGGCACCCGTGTGGGGTGGCGCGGGTGGGTGGCCCTCGCGGTGCTGATGCTCCCCGTGATCCTGGTATCGGTCGACAACACGGTGCTCAGCTTCGCTCTGCCCGCCATCGGCCGCGACCTCGAACCCACCAGCGCCCAGCAGCTCTGGATCGTCGACGTGTACCCGCTGGTGCTGGCGGCGCTTCTGGTCACCATGGGGACGATGGGCGACCGCTTCGGACGTCGTCGGATGCTGCTGATCGGGGCGACCGGCTTCGCGACGATCTCGGCCCTCGCCGCCTTCGCGCCCACGGCCGAACTGCTGATCCTCGCCCGCGCGGCGATGGGGTTCTTCGGCGCAATGCTCATGCCCTCGACGCTGTCGCTCCTGCGCAGCATCTTCACCGATCGCGACCAGCGGCGGCTCGCGATCGCGGTGTGGGCTTCGATGTTCTCGGCCGGGGCTGCGCTCGGGCCGATCGTGGGCGGAGTCCTCCTGGAGCATTTCTCGTGGGGGTCGGTGTTCCTGCTCGCCCTCCCCGTCCTCGTTCCGCTCCTGGTGCTCGCGCCATTCCTCGTGCCGGAGAGCCGCGACCCGCATCCCGGCCGCATCGATCCGCCGAGCATCGTGCTGTCGATGGCGACGATGGTGCCGATCGTCTTCGCCATCAAGGAGCTCGCGGTGCACGGTGTCGGCAGCGCCGCGTGGGCGTTCCTCGCCATCGGAGCGCTGTTCGGCGTGGTGTTCGTCCGGCGTCAGCTGTGCATGCGCGTGCCCATGCTCGACATGCGGCTGTTCCGAGACGGCACCTTCACCGGTGCGCTGCTGGTGAACCTCCTGTCCGTGGTCGGACTCGTCGGTTTCCTCTTCTTCGTCGCGCAGTACCTGCAACTGGTGCTCGGCCTGTCGCCCCTGGATGCCGGACTGGCCCTGGTGCCCGGCCTCGCCGCCATGATCATCGCCGGGTTCCTCGTCGTGCCACTCGGCCGCCGCATCGCCCCTCGCGTGCTCGTACCGGCGGCGCTCGCTTTCTCCGCGCTCGGCTACGCCGTCGTCGGGCTCTCCGGCGCGGATGCGGCCCCGACCACGCTCATCGTCGCGTTCGTCTCGCTCGGCCTCGGTATCGGCGCGGCCGAGACCGTGGCCAACGAGCTCATCCTGGCCAGCGCTCCCCCCGCGAAGGCGGGGGCAGCCAGCGCGGTCTCGGAGACGGCGTACGAACTCGGCGCGGTGTTGGGGACCGCGGTGCTCGGCGGCGCGGTCACGGCCCTCTACCGGGGCCACCTCGAGCTGCCCGCCGCGTTGCCCCGCGAGGCGCTCGGTCCCGCGCGGGAAACGCTCGCGGGGGCGATGCAGGAAGCCGATCGGCTCGGTGGTGCCCTCGGCGAGGCACTGCGAGAGGCGGCTGCGAGCGCGTTCGGGGCCGGCGTCGGGGTGACCGCGGTCATGGGTGCGGCGCTGGTGGTCATCGCGGCGGTCATCGCCGCCGCTACCCTAAGAGGGTCCCGAGCCCCGTCCCGCGTCGAGCACTGACGGAGCCGCAGCCCGCCTCGCCCGCTCACCCGGGCCATGCACCCAAGGAGAGCGATGTCGCGCGTCGTCAAGCTCGCCGTCATCCCCGGTGACGGCATCGGTCCGGAAGTCGTCGCCGAAGCGGAGAAGGTGCTCGCCGCCGTCACCGCGGGCGGCCCGACGCGCTTCGACGCGACGCACTTCTCGCTGGGTGCCGCCCGCTACCTCGAGACCGGCGACACCCTCACCGACGACGACCTCGCCGCGATCGCCGAGCACGACGCGATCCTGCTGGGCGCAGTCGGAGGCGTTCCGGGAGATCCGCGCCTGGCGGGCGCGAACATCGAGCGCGGACTGCTGCTGAAGCTGCGTTTCGAGCTGGACCACTACGTCAACCTCCGTCCCTCGAAGCTGCACGCAGGATCGACGAGCCCCCTGGCCGAGCCCGGCGTCATCGACTTCGTCGTCGTGCGGGAGGGGACCGAGGGGCCCTACGTCGGAAACGGCGGGGCGATTCGGAAGGGCACCCCGGCCGAGGTCGCCAATGAGGTGTCGGTCAACACGGCGTTCGGCGTCGAGCGCGTCGTGCGGTACGCGTTCGCTCTCGCGCAGGCGCGGCGACGGGCGCTCACGCTGGTCCACAAGACCAACGTGCTCGTGCATGCGGGCTCGATCTGGAAGCGCCTGGTCGACGAGGTCGCCGCGGAATTCCCCGACGTGGCCGTAGACTACCTCCACGTCGACGCGGCCACGATCTTCCTCGTGACCGACCCCAGCCGTTTCGACGTGATCGTCACCGACAACCTCTTCGGCGACATCCTCACAGACCTGGCCGGCGCCGTCACCGGTGGCATCGGCCTCGCCGCCTCGGGCAACATCAACCCCGACGGCGCGTTCCCGTCGATGTTCGAGCCCGTACACGGATCGGCCCCCGACATCGCCGGACAGCAGAAGGCCGATCCGTCGGCAGCGATCATCTCCGTCGCCCTCATGCTCGAGCACCTCGGATTGACGGAGGAGTCGGCCCGCGTGACCCGCGCGGTCGAGGATGACGTCGCTGCGCGGGACGGCTCGCCCCGCACCACCGCCGAGATCGGCGACGCCATCGCCGCCCGGGTGCAGGCGTAACCTTTCACCAGGCGCACCCGCGCCTCGAACGCCAGGACGTGACATGACCCTCATCGACTCCGACATCGACGCCGACCTCGAGCCCCTTGAGTTCACCGTCTCCCGCAACCTCAACGGCGCCTCCTCCGAGCGCCGCGCGGAGATCCTCGCCGACCCCGGTTTCGGCACCCATTTCACCGACCACATGGTCGACGTGTGCTGGTCGGTCAAGGGTGGGTGGCATCGACCGCGCGTCCAGCCCTACGGCCCCCTGTCGCTCGACCCCGCCGCGGCCGTTCTCCATTACGGCCAGGAGATCTTCGAGGGGATCAAGGCCTACCGTCACGCCGACGGATCGGTGCACACCTTCCGCCCGGATCAGAACGGTCGTCGCTTGCAGCGGAGTGCGCGACGGCTCGCGCTGCCGGAGCTGCCGGTGCCGTACTTCCTGCAGTCCCTGACCGAACTCGTCCGCGCCGACCTCGACTGGGTGCCCTCGGGGGACGACCAGAGCCTGTATCTGCGCCCGTTCATGTTCGCCAAAGAGGCGTTCCTCGGCGTGCGTCCGGCGCACAAGGTCGGCTACTACGTCATCGCCAGCCCCGCCGCCGCCTATTTCAAGGGCGGAGTGCAGCCGGTCTCGATCTGGCTGAGTGAGAATTACGCGCGCGCCGGCAAGGGCGGCACCGGGGCGGCCAAGACCGGTGGGAACTACGCCGCGAGCCTCCTCCCGCAGTCGGAGGCGTACGAGCAGGGTTGTGACCAGGTGGTCTTCCTCGACGCCGACGGAAACGTCGAGGAACTCGGCGGCATGAACGTCGTGTTCGTGCACAAGGACGGCACACTCGTGACGCCCGAGTCGCCCAGCATCCTCGACGGCATCACGCGGAACTCGATCCTGCAGCTCGCGCGCGACCGCGGACACCGGGTCGAAGCGCGTGGCGTCACCCTGGCCGAGTGGCGCGACGGCGTGGCCTCGGGCGACATCGTGGAAGTGTTCGCGTGCGGCACCGCCGCGGTGGTCACACCCATCGGAACCCTCAAGGGCGCGTCTTTCGAAGATCAGCAGCCGCTCGGCGAGCTCGCCCTGTCGCTGCGCGAGGAACTGACCGACATCCAGTACGGCCGGCGAGAGGACAAGCACGGCTGGCTGTATCGACTGGACGCCTGAGGGGCCGGCAGATCGTAGGGTGGACGGGTGAGGATCGCCCGCTTCAGCCACCAGGACGCCATCAAGTACGGCATCGTCGACGAGCGTGAGCTCGTCGTGCTCGCCGGAGACCCGATGTTCGCGGGGTACGACACGACGGGGGAGCGGGTGCCGCTCGGCGATGTCGCTCTGCTCGCTCCGGTCATCCCGCGTTCGAAGGTCATCGCGGTGGGGCGCAACTACCGCGATCATGCCGCCGAGTTCGACAACGAGGTTCCCGCAGAGCCGTTGCTGTTCTTCAAGCCGAATACGTCGGTGATCGGCCCCGACGACTCGATCATCCTGCCGCCGCAGTCCGAGCGCGTCGATTTCGAGGGCGAGCTGGCGGTCGTCATCGGGCGCATCGCGAAGAACGTGGCGGCGAAGGATGCACTGGACTACGTCTTCGGCTACACCAACGCCAACGATGTGACCGCCCGCGATCTGCAGCGCACGGATGGACAGTGGGCGCGCGCGAAGGGTTTCGACACCTTCTGCCCGCTGGGCCCGATCATCGAGACCGAGTTCGATCCGACCGGCGGCGCCATCCTGACCACCCGTGTGGACGGTGAGGTGCACCAACAGGCGCCGTTGACCGACATGGTGCACGGTGTGGCCGACGTCATCGCCTATGCGTCGGCGGCATTCACGCTGCTGCCGGGAGATGTCATCCTCACCGGTACACCCTCCGGTGTCGGACGCATCCGCGCCGGCCAGGCGGTGGAGGTCGAGATCACCGGGCTGGGGATCCTTCGGAACCCCGCCCGCGATGCCTGAGGCGTCGCCCTTCCCGCCCGCCGACGTGCGCCGTGTGCAACGGCGAACGGTCGTCGTGCTCTCGCTCGGACAGGTCCTCGGCGGTATCGCGTTCGGTGCCACGATTTCGCTGGGAGCGGTCCTGGCCGCGAAGATCAGCGGCGACGACGCGTACTCGGGGCTCGCCACCGCCGCGGTGACACTCGGAACAGCCGCGTTCGCCGCACCGCTCGCCGTCTTTGCCCGACGTCTCGGTCGGCGTCCGGCGCTTGCCACCGGCATGGCCATCGCCCTGCTCGGGGTCGTGCTGGTCGTCTTCGGCACCGCGACATCGGTCTTCCCGGTCCTCCTGCTCGCTTTCGCCCTCATCGGGGCCGGACAGGCGGCCAATCTGCAGTCCCGGTTCGCCGCCACCGACCTCGCGACGGCGGCCTCCCGCGGCCGCGATCTGTCCGTCGTCGTGTGGGCGACGACCCTCGGCGCGGTCCTCGGGCCGAACCTCGTCGGCCCGGGCGAGGCACTCGGCGCAATGGTCGGCATGCCGACTCTCACCGGCCCGTACCTGTTCACCGTCGTCGGCCAGGGCCTGGCGATCATTCTGTACCTCGTCGCCCTGCGACCCGACCCGCTCGTCACCGCGCAGGCGGCTGTGGCCGCCGATCGCGCGCGCGGGGCGACGGTGATCGCCGGGGTCGACCGCCCCCGCGTGGCCCGGTTCGCCATCCTCGCCGTCGCGGCCGCGCACGGGGTCATGGTCTCGATCATGGCGATGACCCCGGTCCATCTGCTCCACCACGGTGCCACCCTCACCGTCGTCGGCCTGACGATCAGCCTCCACATCGCGGGGATGTACGCGTTGGCGCCGGTCTTCGGTGTGCTCGCCGATCGTTGGGGGAGGATGCCGACGATCCTCCTGGGTCAGGTCCTCCTGGGCGCGTCGCTCGTGCTGGCCTTCGTCGGGCAGGATTCCACCGTGCTGGTCACCGTCGCGCTGGTGTTGCTCGGTCTGGGCTGGAGTGCCGCCACGGTTGCGGGGGCGGCCCTGCTGACCGAGGCGAGCGATGAAGACCGTCGCACCCGCCGTCAGGGCCTCAGTGACACCGTCATGAGTCTCGTCGGCGCGGTCGGGGCCGTCGTCGCCGGCGTCGTGCTCGCATGGATCGGTTACGGCGGACTGGCGCTCGTGGTCGGTGTGGCGGTGGTGGCCGTCGCGGCACTCGCGCCGATCGGCCGGTCTGATCGCCTCGGTCTCAGCTCCACATCTGAGCGATCAGATCGGAGATGAGAGGTTCCGCGTCGACGTTGTACGCGTCGACGAAGATCCAGGTCTCGTCGCGGCTTACGATCGTGGACACGGGCTCGCCCGCCGTCGGATCACCGGTCGTGCAGATCGTCTCGTCACCGGTCTCCTCGCAGGTCCATCCCTGAGCCGCGAGGTCGGAGACGTGTGCGGCGGCGTCCGCGGCGTCGACATCGCTGATGAGCAGCAAGACGCCCGCGACCTCCTCGAGAATCCAGTCGCAGCCGAGACCGTACGCGGCCGAGGCAGAAGCCTTCCGCATGAAATCGGCGCCGTCGTGATGACAGGGAAGACGGCGGTGGGGCGGCGCCGACTTAGACTGGGGGGGATGGCTTCCGTTGACCCCCGCACCACCACCGCAACCGGCTCCGACGTCCGGGTGCGCTTCTGCCCCTCGCCCACCGGCCTGCCCCACGTCGGCCTGGTGCGCACCGCGCTGTTCAACTGGGCGTACGCCCGGCACAACGGCGGCAAGATGGTCTTCCGCATCGAAGACACCGACGCCGCGCGCGACAGCGAGGAGAGCTACCTGCAGCTGCTCGACGCGCTGCGCTGGTTGAAGATCGACTGGGACGAGGGTGTGGAGGTGGGCGGTCCGCACGCGCCGTACCGGCAATCGCAGCGGCACGACCTCTACCGAGGGGTGCTCGACAAGCTGCTGGCGGCGGGTGTGGTCTACGAGAGCTACTCGACCGCTGCGGAGATCGATGCACGCAACGAGGCGAACGGGCGTGCCAAGCAGCTCGGCTACGACAACTTCGACCGCCACCTGACGGAGGAGCAGAAGGCCGCGTTCCGCGCCGAGGGACGCGAGCCGGCATATCGGCTCCGCGTGCCGGACGAGGACCTCACCTACGTCGACCTGATCCGCGGTGAGGTCACCTTCCCGGCCGGGTCCTTCCCGGACTTCGTCATCGTCCGGGCCGGCGGCGTGCCGCTCTACACCTTCGTCAACCCCGTCGATGACGCCCTCATGGGCATCACCCACGTCCTCCGGGGGGAGGACCTGATGCCCTCCACCGCCCGTCAGCTGTCTCTGTACCGTGCGCTCGTCGACGCGGGTGTGACCGACTTCATCCCGCGCTTCGGGCACATGCCGCTCGTGCTCGGTGAGGGCACGAAGAAGCTGTCCAAGCGCGATCCGCGCGCGGACCTGTTCCTCCAGCGCGAGAAGGGCTTCACCCACGAGGGGCTGCTGAACTACCTGGCTCTGCTCGGGTGGTCGATCGCGCCCGATCGCGACGTCTTCACGCTCGATGAGCTCGTCGACGCGTTCGACATCGCCGACGTCAACCCCAACCCCGCCCGTTTCGACCAGAAGAAGGCGGAGTCGATCAACGGCGACCACATCCGCATGTTGCAGCCGGCGGACTTCGCCGCGCGGATCGTTCCCTACCTGGTCGCCGACGGCCTGGTTTCGGACCCGCCGACCGAGGAACAGCACCGTCTGATCTCGGCCGCGGCGCCTCTCGTGCAGGAGCGCATGCCGCTCCTCGGGGATGCGCCGGGTCTGCTCGGTTTCCTGTTCGTCAACGAGGTGGGCTACCAGGAGGACGCGCTCGCGGGGCTTCCCGAGAACGCCGACGAGGTTCTGGTCGCGTCGGTGGGTGCCCTCGAGCTCATCGCCGATGCAGAGTTCGCCGCGGCGGCCATCCAGGAGGCGCTCGCGGCCGCACTCGTCGAGGGTCTGGGGCTGAAGCCACGCGTGGCCTACGGGCCGCTCCGTGTGGCCCTCAGCGGACGGCGCGTTTCGCCGCCGCTGTTCGAGTCGATGGAACTGCTGGGCAAGGCGGAAACCCTGCGGCGCCTGGAGGCGTTGGTGGCGCACCGTCGCTGACGCCGGTCGGTTTGTCACCGGGCCCCGAGTCGTCTAGACTCGATCTTCGGCACGACCCCGGTCGAAACCGGTGGGGTATGGTGTAATTGGCAACACGGCTGATTCTGGTTCAGTTGTTCTTGGTTCGAGTCCAGGTACCCCAGCCACGTTCGAAAACCCCCGTTCAGCGGGGGTTTTCGCGTTGTTCCGACAAGCGGCCCGCGTCCTCCTTGTGCCTTGGATAATGGGGAGATGAGCGCACAGTCGCCCTCGTCGACACCGGAGGAGTTCGCCGACCTGCGGCGGCGTGTGTACGGCCCGGCGTCTGAGTTCACCGCGGAGCAGGCAGTGCTGTTGCAGGGTCTCGAAGAGCGCGTCGTCATGGAGCGTGCCGCGTCCTTGCTTCCCTCCACGGGCGTGGGGGACTCGACGCCACGCGCGCCATCGGCGGAGCATCGCGCGGCGGGAGAGTCCCCTCCGGTCGCGACCGAGGGGGTCGTCCTCGACGTCGTGGGGGGCGACCCGCCCCGCGAACGTCTTGCAACCGGCGGTCGCTGGCTGTGGGCGGCCGGCGGTGGCGCCGTCGGAGCCGCACTCGTGGCGGGAGCCTGGGCGCTGTCCGCGCCGCCCCCGGGCGTCGCACTGGACTCGGTCGCTCCCGATGTCGAGACCACGGGGCTGCCTGTCGTCCCGTCCGAGACGCCGCCCGACACCGGCTCTTCCTCGACCGCGCCCGCGGCGGGGTCCGGGTTCTCTGCCGTCGACCCCCGCATCGGCCCGGGGCTGCCGCCCGGGAGTGCCGTCAGCTACACGTGGGAGAGCGAGTCCGGTCTGCAGGGGTGGGTGGCTGTCATCGAGGGTGAGACCAGGACGGGTTCCTACTGAGGACGCCGCGCATCATGACGCCGTCACTTCGCCGTCCACATAGAACCACCGGCCGTCCGCGCGCACGAATCGTGAGCGCTCGTGGAGGATGCCCAGCCCGTCGTCGGTGAGGTAGGTCGCGCGGAATTCGACCGTGCCGCGCGTGTCATCCGGGCCGCCGGCGACGACGTCGACGATCTGCAGACCCCGCCAGCGGATGTCGCCGAGGTCCAGCCGAGGCGGACGCGTGTCCGGGTGCCACGTGCGCAGAAGCCACTCGACGTCGCCGCTCCGGAAGGCCTCGAAGCGTGAACGCATGAGGTGCACTGCTGTCGTCGGTTCGACGCGGGGGACGTTCACGTGCCCATCTCACCACGAGGCGCGCGGGTGCCGAGGGGGTTGTGGGGACATGTTGTTGTGAATCTTGTTTTATGTGGTTTCGTGTTGTAATCTGTGGAAATCCACAGAGGAGTGCCACGACATGTACGCAACGGAGCGCCACGAGCTCATCGAGCGACTGCTCACCGACGACGGACGCGTCAGCGTCGTCGACCTCGCGCGCCGGTTCGGGGTGACCACCGAGACGGTCCGCCGCGATCTCGCGCAGCTCGAAGGCGCCGGTTCCCTGCGACGTGTCCACGGTGGAGCTGTCAAGAGCGATCGGGGGAGCACCGTCGAGCCGACCTTGACAGAGCGACTCGGAAGAGCTGCCGACGCGAAGGCGGCGATCGCCGCCCGGGCGATCACGGCCCTGGGGAGGGAGTTTCGCGGCTCCGTCTACCTCGATGCCGGCACGACGACGGCCGCCGTCGCGGAGCGCCTGGACGCTTCGGGAGCCCGCATCGAGGCGGTCACGCACGCCCTGTCGATCGCACAGACCCTCTCGGGGTCCCAGGAGATCGACCTCACCGTCATCGGGGGCCGCGTCCGCGGCGTCACCGGCGCCGCCGTCGGAGCCGCGACCGTCGATGCCATATCCGGCCTCCGTCCCGACGTCGCCTTCGTCGGCACCAACGGCGTCTCGGCCGACTTCGGCCTGAGCACCCCCGACCCCGACGAAGCCTCGGTCAAGCGCCAGATCGTCCGCAGCGCCCGCCGGGTGATCGTGCTGGCCGACGCCGAGAAGCTCGGTGCCGACCGACTCGTGGGATTCGCTGCTCTCGCCGACATCGACGTGCTCGTCACCGACGCGTCGCCCGACCCGCTTCTGGCCGCAGCGCTCGAGGACGCCGGTGTGGAGGTGTGGATCGCATGATCGTCACCGTGACCGCCCACCCTTCCCTCGATCGCGCCGTCGCCCTCGACGGCCCGCTGCGGGTGGGGGACGTGCAACCTGCCGCCGCCTCGCGGGAGGACGCCGGGGGCAAGGGCGTGAACGTCGCGCGGGTGCTCCGTGCGGCCGGGGTGTCCACGCGCGCCGTCGTGCCGGTGGCCGAAGGTGACCCCTTCGATGCCGCGCTGCGAGCCGGCGCGATCGAGGCGACACGGGTTCCGGTGGCGGGTGCCGCCCGTGCGAATCTGACGATCACCGATCCCGACGGGGTGACGACCAAACTGAACCTCCCGGGAGCGGTCCTGTCGGACGCGGAGCGTTCCGCGCTGGTGGACGCGACGGTGTCGGTCTGTGCCGGAGCCGATTGGCTGGTGCTGGCGGGATCTCTGCCCCCGGGAGCGCCCGAGGACTTCTACGTCGAGATCATCCGCGCCGTCCGGGCCGCGCACGGTCAGAGCTCCCCGCGCATCGCCGTCGACACGTCGGGAGCGGCTCTCGAGGCCGTCGTGAGGCAGGGGTATCCCGACCTCATCAAGCCGAACGACGAAGAGCTGGCCGACCTCGTCGGCTCCTCGTTGGAGGGCGAAGACCTTCCGCGTGCGGTGCGCGAGGCATCGCGTTCGCTCGTGCCCGACCTCGTCGGGGCCGCGCTGATCACGCTCGGTTCACGCGGTGCTGTCCTCGTCGACGCGGACGGCGCGCGATTCGCCACGGCGCCGAGCATCCGCGTCGCCAGCACGGTGGGGGCGGGCGACAGCTCGCTCGCCGGATTGCTGATCGCCGACGTCGCCGGGCGCAGCCCCGAGGAGCGCCTGCTGTCTGCGATCCGGTACGGCGCCGCCGCCGCGACGCTCCCCGGGACCCTCCCGCCGACCCCGGCGGACCTCCCCGAGGTCGCCGTCACCGTCACAGTCCTTTCCTGACCCCCACCCTGATCAACGGAGACCACCATGATCGACACCATCACCCCGGAGCTGGTCAGCCTCGACCAGCCCCTCGGCGGCGACAAGGCCGCCGTCATCCGCGCGCTGACCGCCCGCGTCGCCGCGCAGGGCCGCGCCACCGACGCCGGAAAGCTCTATGACGACGCGTGGGCCCGTGAAGAGAAAGACGAGACCGGCCTGCCCGGCGGTATCGCCATCCCGCACGCCAAGAGCTCGGCCGTGACCACGCCGTCCCTCGCGTTCGCACGCCTGTCGCCGGGGGTGGACTTCGGTGCACCCGACGGCGGCGCCGACCTGGTGTTCCTCATCGCCGCCCCGGACGACGCCGCGGAGGCGCACCTCGCGGTCCTGTCCAAGCTCGCGCGCCACCTCATGCAGGAGGCCTTCACCGACAGCCTTCGCGCAGCGACCACGGCCGAAGAGATCGTCTCGATCGTCCGCGTCGCGATCGGCGAGGAGGAGGCGGCCTCCTCGGCGGCCCCCGCGCCTGCCGACGCGCCGACGACGGCCGGCGAGCCGCTGCGCATCGTCGCCGTCACGGCATGCGCAACCGGCATCGCCCACACGTTCATGGCCGCCGATGCCCTCTCCGCCGCCGGTGGCAAGACCGACGGAGTCGAGCTCGTCGTCGAGCCGCAGGGCTCCAGTGGATACAAGGCGCTCCCGCGCGAGGTCATCGAGCGCGCCGACGCGGTGATCTTCGCCACCGACGTCGACGTTCGTGAGTCCCAGCGGTTCGCCGGCAAGCCCGTTGTCCGATCCGGGGTCAAGCGCGGCATCGAGCAGCCCGACCAGCTCATCGCCGAGGCCGTCTCCGCCGCATCCGACCCGAACGCGAACCGCGTGTCCGTCACCGCCGAAATGACCGCCTCGGACGCGCCCGCCGCGGAATCGATGTCCTGGCCCGCGAAGATCCAGCGGATCCTGCTCACCGGTGTCAGCTACATGATCCCGTTCGTGGCCGGAGGCGGTCTGCTGATCGCCCTGGGCTTCCTCTTCGGCGGGTACGACGTGACCGACAACGCCGGCACGATCATCACCCAGAACGCGCTGTGGAATCTTCCCACCGGCGGTGAGGACCTGCTGCTGGGGAACGTCGGCCTCTACATCGGCTCGGTCTTCTTCATGATCGGTGCCACGTCGATGGGCTTCCTCGTCTCGGCGTTGGCCGGCTACATCGCCTTCGCGATCGCCGATCGCCCCGGGATCGCCCCCGGTTTCGTCGCCGGAGCGGTGGCGGTGCTCATGAACGCCGGGTTCATCGGCGGCATCATCGGCGGTCTGCTCGCCGGATTCGTCGCCTGGTGGCTGGGGCGCCTCGACGCGCCGCGCTGGCTGCGCGGTCTCATGCCGGTCGTGATCATCCCCCTCATCGCCTCGATCGTCGCCTCGGGGCTGATGATCCTGTTCCTCGGCCGCCCGATCGCCTCTCTCATGGATGCGCTGAACACCGGCCTGAACGAGCTGGCCGGCACGTCGGGCATCATCGTGGTCGGCATCATCCTCGGCCTCATGATGTGCTTCGACCTGGGCGGTCCCGTCAACAAGGTCGCGTACGCATTCGCCACCGCCGGCCTTGCGGCGGGCTCCCCGGAGAATCCCACGCCGTACCTGATCATGGCCGCCGTGATGGCCGCGGGCATGGTGCCGCCGCTCGCGATGGCACTGGCCTCGACCGTGCTCGCCCGCGGATCCTTCACGCCCGTCGAGCGGGAGAACGGCAAGGCGGCCTGGCTGCTGGGCGCCGCCTTCATCAGCGAAGGGGCCATCCCCTTCGCGGCGGCGGACCCGCTGCGCGTGATCCCGGCGTCGATGCTCGGCGGTGCGGTCACCGGTGCGTTGACGATGGCGTTCGGGGTGCAGTCGCTTGCACCGCACGGGGGCATCTTCGTGTTCTTCGCGATCAGCCCGGTGTGGGGCTTCCTGATCGCCCTCGCCGCGGGTACCGTCGTCACCGCGTTCGCGGTCGTGGGGCTGAAGCGCTTCGTCGGCCGGAAGGAGCTGCAGCAGGCCGAGGCTGCCGCCGAGCCGGAGATGGCCCGCGCCTGATCCGTCCTCCCACCGCAACGAGCGGCCGGTTCCCTGCGGGGCCGGCCGCTCGTCGGATTCACACGTCTACGGAATCACCCGGGTCGAGTTCGAAGAACTCTCCGCCGTTCTGTTCGACAGCCCATGTCAGGCGTGCCCGGCCCATCTGGCGTCCGGCCACCGAGAGGGTCATGTCGTGCGTTCCGAAGGCGCTGCGCGGCTTCACGGCCAACACGAAGTCCATGGCCTCGCCGATCTTCAGCCACGGCGCACCGACGGGAGCAGCCAGGAGCTTCACCGGCGTATCCGGCACAGCGTAGGAATCGCCCGGGTAATAGACCGTGTCGTTGACCAGGACCCCGACGTTGTCGATGACCGGGATCGACTCGTGGATCACCGCGTGACGGCCGCCGAAGAACCGCAGTGCGAACGGCCCCGCCGCCACGACGTCGCCGGGCGCGACCACGGTGATGTCGTGGTCCGCTGCCGCGTCCGACACGCCTTGCGGGCCGAAGACGGGCGTCCCGGGGAACGCCTTCAGGATGCGGTCGAGGTGCTGCGGAGTCCAGTGGTCGGGATGCTCATGGGTGACCACCACGCCGACGACGTCCTCGAGGTCGGTCAGCGGAGAGGTGAACGAGCCCGGGTCGACGATGAGGGTCTTCCCGGACTCACGGAGAGTGAGCGTGGCATGCTCGAACTTGGTCACTCGCATGCTTCGAGTCAACCCTCGCCGGGGTGCCTGGGCAAGCGCGCCGAGGTCTTCCGGCCTCGATTTGTCGGAACGGGAAAACCCGTGCCATAATCGAACGGTTGCCTTCCGGCCCCATCGTATAGCGGCCTAGTACGCCGCCCTCTCACGGCGGTAACGCGGGTTCGAATCCCGCTGGGGTCACAAGACGAGAGATCGTCTCCGGCAACCACGAAGCCCCTCGGTTCTCCGAGGGGCTTCGTTCTTTTTCCGCTGCCGTCCACCGGTACCCGTGCACACGCCGTGAGGCGTATCGGTCGGGCCGCTGGGGACGCGGCGACGGGGGTGAGCCGGCCCCAGTTCCGGCTCACCCCCGATCGACGGCGCCCCGCGCCCGATCACGGGCTGCTCACCGCGGCATCGCGCAGACCGCACCGGCGGACGGCGACGTCAGCGTCTCCACGTCCCGAGCCCCTGATGGTCGAAGAAGTCGAGGGTGAGCGTCGCGACCCCGTCGCCGCCCCGACCGAAGGTCGCCGACGACAGGGAGCCCTCGGGCGCGTTCTCCCCGGTCGGCGCGAAAGAGAACACGTCGCCGTCCCAGGGCGCCAACTCGATGACGTAGTCCTTACCGGGACCCATCGCCACCGCGAGACCCTCGGCTGCCTCGGACACCGTCAGCTCTCCGAAGTAGTCATTGGCGTATGTGCCGGTGTACTCCGACGCGGCGCCGGAAGGCTGCGGGTCGGACGGCGGGGCGACGTCGACGAGGTCGCCCACCGGCGCGGTGAGACTCGCGACCGCACCGCGATAGTCGTCGACCCAATCGCGCGTCACCTCGCCGTACTGGACCAGGTCGAGGAACTGCGCGTTGACCGCCTCGGGAAGCCCGTACGGCGCACCGTTGCTGAGTGTCACGATCCCGAGGTCGAGGCTCGGGATCATGCGGATGTTCGTGGCGGCGCCCAGGACGAATCCGCCCGAGTGGCCGATCACCGTGCGGCCTCCCGCGGCCGATTCGGTGTTGAATCCGTAGCCGTACAGGCTGGTGCGCCACGTGTTGTCCATCGGGTGTCCGGAGACCATCTCGCCGGTGGTCGCCGCGATCAGGGCGTCCGGGTCGAAGATCTGCCTGCCGTCGTGCTCCCCGCCGGCCAGAACGGTGTTCATCCATACGGCCAGGTCGAGCACGTTCGAGGAGACCCCTCCGGCGGGCGCCTGAGGGTCGGGGTCTCGTGCGAACTCGGGCTCGAAGCCGCCGTCCACGAAGGCGTGGATGTCGGCCCGGTTCTCCCGGGCGAGGAAGTCGTCGTAGCGCGAGCTGGTGTGCGTCATCCCGAGCGGCTCGTACACGAGCTCGTCGACGGCGTCCTCCCACGGCAACCCCACGGCCGCTGCGGCTGCTTCGGCACCGACCGTGATGCCGTAGTTGGAGTAGTGGTACGTCGACCGGAAGGGATCCAGCGGGAGCAGCTGAAGGTGGTCCAGCACGTACGTCCGCTCGTAGCCGAGGTCTTCGAGGTCGTCTCCCGCGCCGGTGGCAAGACCCGAACGGTGGGAGAAGTAGTCGGCGACGGTGGCGTTGTCGGTCACATACGGGTCGGCGAGGGCGAAGTCGGGCAGGAGGGAGGAGACCGGGGTCTCCCAGGTCAAGGCTCCTTCGTTGATCGCGGCCGTGACCGCCGTCGAGGAGATCGCCTTCGACACCGACGCGATCTGAAAGACGGTCTCGGCATCGACCGCGTCCTCGCCCCCGGCGGTCTTCACCCCGTAGCCCTCGGCGTAGATCACCTCGCCGTCGTGCACGACGGCGACGGCCAGTCCGGGAACGCCCGTCTCCTCGAGGTCGGCGTCGATGATCTCCGGAAGGGCGCCGAGTGCGTCGGCGATCGCGGTATCGACGTCGCCACCGACGACGGCGATCGCGTCCGCGGGCGGTGCCGCTGCGACCTCGACCCCGACCCTCTCGTCGGCGGGCTCGGGCGCGCATGCGGCCAGGGCGACACCCAGGGCGACGAGTGCGGCGGCGGGGGCGAGGACACGGGGCATGGGGCCTCCTGAGAAAAGACAGAAAAGGGGCAGTCTCAGTCTTCCCGGTCCCGCACGGAAGGGACATGGACCCAGGTCCATTCCGCACGCGGAGGATGCGGGAGGATAGTCGAATCCGCCACGAGGACCGGGAGGACGGATGTCGACGTCGACGCGCTATCGCGCACCCTCGATCCGTTCGCTGTGGTGGGCGCTGAGCATCCTGGTCCTCCTCGGCTCGATGCTGTCGATGGTCGTATCGGCGATGGTGCTGCCCGACGCCGGGGGCGGAGCTGTGGCGATCGCGCTGTTCGCCGTCGTGGCGGTCGTCTACTTCATCGCCGGGGGTGTCGCGTGGCTGCGACGCCCTGCGAACGCGATCGGGGTGCTGCTGGTGTGGGGTGGCGTGGCGTTGACCGCCGCCAACCTCGCCAACGCGCCCGTGGCGGCGCTTGCGGCGCTCGGTGACGTCTTCGCCACCGCCGTGCTCGCGGTGATCGTGCACCTGCTGCTGGCCTTCCCGACCGGGCGACTGAACGGGGCGGTCCCGCGGGTGCTTGCCGGCGCGGCATATGCGATCGCGATCCTCGTCCCGCTCCCGTCGCTCGTGCTGGGCACCGGGGCGGAAGCGGTCGCGATCGTGCAGAGCGCGGCCGGGCTGGTCCTGATGATCGCGACCGCCGCTCTGCTGGCCGTCCGGCTCCGGGGTGCCGACCGACGTGCACGGCGGGTGCTGCTGCCGCTGTACACGTACGGGATCGTGGCCGTCCCGGCCCTGGTGGCGCTCCCGGCTCTCCTGCCGAGCGACCAGGCCGTCCTCCGGGCGGGCCTGCAGCTGCTGCTCCTGCTCGGCGTTCCGATCGCCTTCCTGATCGGTGTGCTCGCCGGCGGATTCGCCGCGACGCGCGAACTGGCCGACCTCGGCGAGAGGCTGTCGACGACGACACCGGGGGACGGATCGCTCTCGGACGCGGTCGCCGAGACACTCGGCGACCCCTCGCTGCGGGTGCTGCTGCGGTCCGGGGAGGGCCTCGTCGACGAGGACGGCGATCCGGCCCGGGTCTCGGCGCACCCCGACCGCGGCGTCGTCGACGTCGACGTCGACGGGCGCACCGTCGGCGCGATCGAGTACGACAGACGATCCGAGATCGACGAGGCGCGGGTGCGCCGCGCGGGACGGATCATCGCGGTCGCGATCGACCGCGCCCGCCTGAGTGCCGAGCTCCGGCAGAGCCGTCGCGAGGTGATGGCCTCCCGCATCCGCATCGTCGAAGCCGCCGACCGCGAACGCTTCCGGATCGCACGGGATCTTCATGACGGGCTGCAGGCTCGGCTCGTCCTCCTCGGCGTCGAGGCCCAGCAGATCGCGCACGCGGGGGAGGTCAGCGCCGAGGTGGCCGAGGCCGCCACCGCGCTGCGACGCCGCATCGACGATGCCGCTGGAGACCTGCGCCGCCTCGTCCACGACGTCCTGCCGATGCCGTTGATGGAGGGCGGCGTCATCCCCGCTGTGGAAGACCTCGTCGATCGGATGCCGATCCCGACGACGCTCTCCGCGCACGTGGAGCCGGGAGCGCTGCCGGACGCGACCGGCACGACCGCCTACTTCGTCGTGGCCGAGACGCTGGCCAACGCCATCAAGCACGCCGACGCCGAACGGGCGACCGTGACGCTTTCGCAGGACGGGCCGACGCTGCACATCACCGTCGTCGATGACGGGGCCGGAGGCGCAGATGCGAACGGCCGCGGCCTGCGCGGTCTAGCGGACCGCGTCGACGCCATAGGCGGCGCATGGTTCCTGTCCTCGCCGGCAGGCGGGGGCACACGGGTGGAGGTGCGGCTGCCATGCGCGTCGTGATCGGAGAAGACGAAGCGCTGCTTCGGCAGGGCCTCGCGTTGCTGCTGCAACAGGACGGTTTCGACGTGGTCGCCGCGGCAGCCGACGGCGCCGACCTCGAAGCGGCTGTCGACGCGCACGAGCCTGACCTCGTCATCACCGACATCCGCATGCCGCCCTCGTTCACCGATGAGGGGTTGGCGGCGGCGGTCCGGATCCGGAGACGGCGACCCTCGATGCCGGTCGTCGTCCTCTCGCAGCATGTCCAGCGGCGCTACGCCGAAGAGCTCGTCCGCCACGGGGGTGCGGGCGTCGGATACCTCCTCAAGCAGCGCATCGCCGATGTGCGCACGTTCACCGCCGACCTCCGGCGGGTCGTGCGCGGCGGCACGGCACTGGACCCCGATGTGGTGGAGATCATGGTCGCCCGCGCCCGCATGCTCGGCGGGGGAGTGGAGGCCCTCACTCCGCGTCAGCGCGAGGTCCTCGCTCTCATGGCGCAGGGGCGCAGCAACGCCGCGATCGCGGCGGAGCTCGGGCTCTCCGAGAAGGCGATCGTGCAGCACACCTCGAACATCTACGACATGCTCGGACTCGCGGTGCACGCCGACGACCACCGCCGGGTGCTCGCGGTCATCCATTACCTGACGCACTGAGTCGGGTGCGCGTCAGGACTCGCGCGAGTCATCGGCCCCCTCCGCGCCGCCGTTCTCGGTCCCCTCGACCTCAGACGTTCCGGCGGCGGTCCCGCGGTGCCGACGGACCAGCGCGAGGACCAGCCACACCACGCCGACGGCCACTCCGATCACAAGGAGCCACGGCACGAGGAACCCGAGTCCGACGACGATGCCGTTGAGGGTGGCGACCAATCCGTTCCACCCCGCCGCGAGCCCGTCGCCGAACCCCGCGGGGTCCGCGGTGACCTGTTCTGCCGGTTCCACCAGCGTGACGGTGAGACTCGAGGTCGCCACGCGCGTCTCGAGGTCCTCGAGCTGCGCCCGGTACGACTCCAGAATCGCCTGCCGCTCGGCGAGCGCCGCTTCGGCCGCGATGAGATCGGAGAGGTCGCCGGCCTCATCCAGTAGCTCGGAGAGCCGCTCGACGGATGCTTCCGTCGCATCGATGCGGGCGCGGAGGTCGACGGTCTGCTCGGTCACGTCGTAGCTGTCGATCGAGGTCGATCGCACCTCACCGATCTCGGACAGGTCGGCCACCATCGCATCCAGCTGAGCGGCCGGCACGCGCACCGTGATCCACGAACCGGCGGCGTACGGCACCGGGAAGGAGGTATCGACGATCTCGGAGGTGGCGGGGTCGACGGTCGCATCGCCACTGTGCTCGCGTGTGATCGCGGCGGACTCGACCCAGCCGTCGCGGGTGCGGGCCCTCTCGGCGATCGCCTCGGCGGCCACGACGGCATCCTCGACGTCGAGGGTGGCTGAGGCGGAGGCGACGACCTCGCGGTCGGGCTCGCCGATGATCTGAGACGTCGCCGCGTCCGCGGCGCCCACGCCGGACTCGAACTCCTCGCCGGCGGAGTGATCTGCGTCGTCCCCCTCGACGCGCTCCATCGCCTCGCCCGCGATCACCGCACCGCCTCCCGTGGAGGGAGCGGTCGCGGTCACGACGGCGGGGCCGACGACGGCGGCCACCACGATCGCAGCCACCGCGGCGGTCCCACCGGCCCACCAGCGCGCCCGACGGGTGCGACGTCGCGCACGTTCGTCGCCGATCCGGGCGAACACCGAATCCTCGATGCGGTCCAGGCTCGGCGCGGACAGGTCGGGAAGGGGGTCGTTGGCGGTCATGGCGTGCTCTCCTTCACAGTCGCCCGCAATCGTGCGCGGATGCGGGACAGGCGATTGCGGACCACCCCGTGGGTCACGCCCAGTCGCGCGGCGGCGGCGGCGTAGTCGAGCCCGTCGACGGCGCACAGCAGGAAGATCCCGCGGTCCAACTCGCCGAGCCCGTCGACCTCGTCACCGATGCGTCGGGCGAGGTCGGCGCCGATGACCTGCTGCTCGACGTCGGTGCCGGCGGGCGCCGCGTCGGTCAGCTCGCCGCGATGCTCGCGATCGCGGCGCTGCGACCGCATGCGGTTCGCCGACTGCCACCGGCAGATCGTGACGAGCCACGGCAACAGCGATTCACCCGCCAGCCGCAGCGTCGGCAGCTTCCGCCACGCGACGAGGAACGTCTCCTGCAGCACGTCCTCGGCGTCCGCGGCATCACCCAGAAGCGCGTAGGCGATCCGGTACAGCGGCGTCGCGTACGCGCGGTACAGCGTACGGAAGGCATGCTCGCTGCCGCTGGACGCGCGGGCGACGAGCGTGGCGTCGGTGGGTGCGGGCGGGGTCATCCGGTCTGGCTCCTTCGGGGCCGAGGTGTCCTTCACAGAGAGAGTGTCGGCGCGAGCGTGATCGTCTCACACGGATCGGACCCCTCCTCGTCGGCGGGTATCGTTGACGGCGCGAGAGGGAGTATCCCGTCCTCGCGCGTCCGTCATCACGGGTCGGGAGCGACCCCGGGCGCGCGCCGCGTCTGCGGGGGAGAGACTTTCGATGCTTCGTCCTCCCTTCGAAAGGCCCCCATGGGTTACGAGATCCCCGCGTGGTTCCAGATCGCGGCACTGTCGGTGCTGGTGATCATCCTGATCGCCGACCTCCTGCTCATCCTCAAACGCCCGCACATCCCGTCGATGCGAGAGGCGACGCTGTGGGTCGTGTTCTACGTGAGTCTGGCACTGGTGTTCGCGGGTGTGCTGCTGTGGGTCACCGGCAGCCACGACGCCATGGGCGAGTTCGTGGCCGGCTGGCTGACCGAGTACAGCCTGTCCGTGGACAACCTCTTCGTCTTCGTCCTGCTGATGAGTCAATTCGCGGTGCCACGGCGCTATCAGCAAGAGGTGCTGATGGTCGGGATCATCATCGCGCTGGTCCTCCGTGCGATCTTCATCATGCTCGGTGCGGTGCTCATCGAGAACCTGAGCTGGATCTTCTATGTGTTCGGCCTGTTCCTCGTCTACACGGCGTGGCGCCAGGCGTTCCCCGGAAAGCACGAGGACGACGCGCAGACCGAAACGGGCCTGGTGCGCTTCATGCGGCGCTTCTTCAACATCTCCGACACCTACGACGGGCCGAAGCTGCGCACGCTCGTCGGGGGTAAGAAGGTGTGGACGCCGATGATCCTCGTGTTCGTCGCGATCGGCTTCACCGATCTCGTCTTCGCGATCGATTCGATCCCGGCGATCTTCGGCATCACCCAGAGCGCGTTCATCGTCTTCACCGCGAACCTGTTCGCCCTCATGGGGCTGCGCCAGCTGTACTTCCTCCTGGGGGGCCTGCTCGACCGGCTGCGCTACCTGCACTACGGAATCGCTTTCATCCTGGCTTTCATCGGTGTGAAGCTCTTCCTGCACGCCCTCCACGTCAACGAGCTCCCGTTCATCAACGGCGGCGAGCACGTCGAGTGGGCGCCGGAGATCTCCACGTGGGTTTCGCTGGCCGTGATCGTGCTCTCGATGCTCGTGGCCACCGTCGCGAGCGTGATCGCTGCGCGCCGCGACCCGCCTGTGTCGTTCGCCGAGAGCCCCAGCGTTGCGGATGGAAGCGGCGAGTCGGGCGCGGAGAGAGCCGCCTCCGACGTCGCCGGCGAGCACGCGATGCCCCCGACCGTCGAGCCGCCTCAGAACGATCGGGGCTGACGCGCCATCGTCGAGGACACCGAGGCGCGGTGGTAGCCTGGCTCTGTGCGGATCGCTCGCCTTCTCCTTAGCGGCCGCGGCGAGTCCTCGTAACCAGGCCTCACTCGTCGCGGAGTTTCGTCGC
This sequence comes from Microbacterium xanthum, assembly GCF_034531355.1. Classification (NCBI taxonomy): domain Bacteria; kingdom Bacillati; phylum Actinomycetota; class Actinomycetes; order Micrococcales; family Microbacteriaceae; genus Microbacterium; species Microbacterium xanthum. The sequence goes on along the minus strand of NZ_JAWHUE010000003.1, from coordinate 133,580 downwards.
GGGCTTGATCCCCCATCCCGAGGAGAACGCTATGAGCACACCCACCCCTGACGCGTCCGTCATCCCCGATCGCCCGCGCACCCTCGCCGAGAAGGTGTGGGACGACCACCTGGTGGTCAAGGGCGAGGACGGACAGCCCGACCTCATCTACATCGACCTCCACCTGGTCCACGAGGTCACCAGTCCCCAGGCCTTCGACGGTCTGCGGGCGGAGGGGCGTCCGGTCCGGCGTCTCGAGCACACGATCGCCACCGAGGATCACAACACGCCGACCCTCGAGATCCACAAGCCGATCGCCGATCTCACCAGCCGCACCCAGATCGAGACGCTGCGCCGCAACGCGGAGGAATTCAACGTGCGGTTGCATTCGCTCGGTGACAAAGAGCAGGGGATCGTTCATGTGGTGGGCCCGCAGCTGGGCCTGACGATGCCCGGTATCACGGTGGTCTGCGGTGACTCGCACACCTCGACCCACGGCGCGTTCGGGGCCATGGCCTTCGGCATCGGCACGAGCGAGGTCGAGCACGTGCTGGCCACCCAGACGCTGCCGCTGAAGCCGTTCAAGACGATGGCGATCACCGTCGAAGGAGAGCTCAAGCCGGGCGTGACGGCAAAGGACATCATCCTCGCCGTGATCGCCAGGATCGGCACCAACGGCGGTCAGGGATACGTGCTGGAGTACCGCGGCAGCGCGATCCGAGGCCTGTCGATGGAAGGGCGCATGACGATGTGCAACATGTCCATCGAGGCCGGCGCGCGCGCCGGCATGGTCGCCCCCGATGAGACGACCTTCGCCTATCTGAAGGGACGCGACCACGCCCCGACCGGGCAGGACTGGGACGACGCGGTCGCCTACTGGCGCACGCTGCCCTCGGATGAGGGGGCGGTGTACGACGCGGAAGTCTTCCTCGACGCCGCCGAGCTCGAACCGTTCGTGACGTGGGGGACCAACCCCGGTCAGGGCGTCTCGCTGAACGACCGTGTGCCCACGCCCGCCGATTTCACCGACCCGAACGAACGCATCGCGGCCGAACGCGCGCTGGAGTACATGGATCTGGCCGCCGGCACTCCGATGAAGGAGATCCCCGTGGACGCCGTGTTCATGGGATCGTGCACCAACAGCCGTATCGAGGACCTGCGGGAGTTCGCGTCGGTGATCCAGGGACGCACGAAAGCCCCGGGCGTCCGCGTGATGGTCGTTCCGGGCTCGGCGCGTGTCCGCCTGGAGGCGGAAGCCGAAGGTCTGGACAAGATCATCACCGACTTCGGTGCCGAGTGGCGTTTCGCCGGGTGCTCGATGTGCCTCGGCATGAACCCCGATCAACTCAGCCCGGGCGAACGCTGCGCGTCGACGAGCAACCGCAACTTCGAAGGTCGTCAGGGCAAGGGCGGGCGAACGCACCTCGTCTCCCCCCTCGTGGCGGCGGCGACGGCGGTCCGCGGCACGTTGTCCAGCCCGTCGGATCTGGAGGGCGCCGCCGACAGCGTGCCTGCCACCACCGGAGCGGAGGCCTGACATGGACACGTTCACCACCCACACCGGTGTCGCCGCACCGCTGCGCCGTTCAGCGGTCGACACCGACCAGATCATCCCGGCCGTCTACCTCAAGCGGGTCACCAAGACCGGCTTCCACGACGCGCTGTTCGCCAACTGGCGTCAGGACCCCGATTTCGTTCTCAATCAGCCCGCCTACACCGCGGCTTCCATCCTCGTCGCCGGCCCCGACTTCGGCACCGGATCCAGCCGCGAGCACGCGGTCTGGGCGTTGCGGGACTACGGTTTCAAGGTGGTGCTGAGCACCAAGTTCGCCGACATCTTCCGTGGCAACTCCGGCAAACAGGGTCTGCTCACCGGCGTGATCACCGAGGCCGAGCTGGAGGCGTTCTGGGCGGCCATGGAAGCGGAGCCGGGAGCGCAGATGACAGTCGATCTCGAGGCGCGAACCGCCGTACTCGGCGATCTCGAAGCTCGATTCGAGATCGACGATTACACTAGGTGGCGGCTTCTCGAGGGGCTCGATGACATCGGGCTCACCCTGCGAAACGAACACCGGATCGCAGAGTTCGAGGCTCGCCGCGAGGCGTGGCGGCCGCGGACGACACCCGTCCGTTGAGCCCGGGTTCCCCCGATCGGGGAGCCGGCGACAAGCGCCCCTCGAACACGCAAGTGAGGTTCACCGGATGAAGACACTTCTCAACGACACGGCCGAGCCCACGTCAGGAGAGAAGCACATGACCGGAGAAACGCTGCGGATCACCGGCGGCCGACCGTTGCGCGGCCGCGTCGAGGTGAAGGGCGCGAAGAACCTCGCCACCAAGGCGATGGTGGCGGCTCTGCTCGGTGAGACGACGAGCGTTCTGCGCGATGTCCCGGACATCAGCGACGTCCAGGTCGTCCGCTCGCTCCTCGAGGTCCACGGTGTGACCGTCGAGGAGGGACCGGAGCCCGGCAGCCTCACCTTCGATCCGCGCGGCGCGGTCGCGGCGCACTTCGAGGAGATCGACGCCCACGCCGGCGCGTCGCGCATCCCGATCCTGTTCTGCGGACCGCTCCTGCACCTCCTCGGCGAGGCGTTGATCCCCGACCTCGGCGGATGCCGCATCGGTGATCGGCCCATCAACTTCCATATGGATGCGCTGCGCGCCTTCGGTGCGGTGGTCGACAAGAGCTATGAGGGCATCCGGATCACGGCACCCGAGGGTCTCCACGGCGCGTCGATCGAACTGCCCTACCCCAGCGTCGGCGCCACCGAGCAGGTGCTGCTGACCGCCGTACGCGCCAAGGGCACGACGGAACTGCGAAACGCCGCGATCGAGCCCGAGATCATGGACCTGATCGCCGTGCTGCAGAAGATGGGCGCGATCATCTCGTACGAGCCCAACCGCGTCATCCTGATCGAGGGCGTCGACACCCTGCGCGGGTACGATCACCGGTGCATCTTCGACCGCAACGAGGCCGCCTCGTGGGCGTGCGCGGCGCTCGCGACCGACGGCGAGATCTTCGTCGGCGGTGCCAAGCAGCAGGAGATGCTCGTCTTCCTCAACGTCTTCCGCAAGGCGGGTGGTTGGTTCGACGTGCACGAAGACGGCATCCTGTTCCGACGGGACGGATCCCTCAAGCCCGTCATGGTCGAGACCGATGTCCACCCCGGGTTCATGACCGACTGGCAGCAGCCGCTGATCGTCGCGCTGACGCAGGCGGAGGGCCGCTCGATCGTGCACGAGACCGTCTACGAGAACCGGCTCGGCTTCACCGCCGCGCTCAACCAGATGGGGGCCGACATCGTCGTGCACCCGGACGGTCTGGACACCCCGGACCGCCGCGTTCCCCGCCGTGCGCTCGAGCAGGCCGCCGTCATCAACGGTCCGACCCCCCTCCACGGCGCCGATGTCGTCGTGCCCGATCTTCGCGGCGGGTACAGCTACCTCATCGCTGCGCTGGCCGCCGAGGGCGAGTCGATCGTCCGCAACGTCGACATCCTGCGTCGCGGCTACGAGAAGCTCTTCGCCAAGCTGGACACGCTCGGCGCCGACTACGACATCATCGGATGACCCGGTGACCCCCCGCCCGCGCGCCTCGACGGAGAAGTCGCGTCCCAGTGTGTTCTGGCCCCTCGCGGCCATCATCGTGCCGCTGACCGGCCTGATCGCGAAGATCGAGGTGATCGGCGGCGAGAAGCTTCCGCGCGAAGGCGCGTACGTCCTCGCTCCCAACCACAACAGCGAGTTCGATCCGATCATCGTCGCCGTGGCGACGTGGCGGATGGGACGCGCCCCGCGCTTCATGGCCAAGGAGAGCCTGTTCCGCGTGCCGGTGCTCGGGTGGGCGCTCCGCGCGACCGGGATGGTGCCGGTGGCGCGGTCCGCATCGGCATCCGCCTCGCGCGCGACCCTCGACGCCTCCACCGAGATCGTCGAGAACGGCCGCGGCGTCATCGTCTATCCGGAGGGGTCTCTGACGCGTGACCCGGACCTGTGGCCGATGCGAGGCAAGACCGGCGCGGTGCGGCTGGCGCTGGCCGGCGGGATCCCCGTGATCCCGATGGCGCAGTGGGGCACGCAGCAGATTCTTCCGCGCTACGGCAAGCTGAAGCTGTGGCCCCTCCGCCGGCGCGTGCAGGTGATCGTCGGAGATCCGGTCGACCTCTCCGCTTACATCGGGAAGGACGGGCAGTCGCCGGCCCTGGTGGCCGCGACCGACGTCGTGATGGGGGAGATCTCCGAGCTTCTCGCCCAGCTCCGCGGCGAGCCGGCGCCGGCCACGCGGTGGGACCCGAGCGCGCACGGGCAGAAAGAGACCGGGCGCCTTGAGTCGTAGACACGACGCGTCCTTGCCGCGCGTCACCGTCATCGGAGCGGGCAGCTGGGGCACGACCTTCGGAAAGATCCTCGCCGACGGCGGAGCGCACGTGACGATGTGGGCCCGCCGCGCCGAGCTGGCGCACGAGATCGACGAGGGCAAGCGCAACAGCCGATACCTGGCGGGGGTCAACCTGCCCCGCGACATGAGCGCGACGCCGCACCTGTCCGAAGCCGTCGAGGGCGCCGAGCAGATCTACCTGTCGATCCCGAGCCAGTCCGCGCGGCAGAATCTCAAGGCGCTTCGTCCTCTCGTGGCGGCGACCGATGTCCCGATCGTGTCGCTGATGAAGGGGGTCGAGCGACGCAGCGGTCTGCGCATGAGTCAGGTGATCGAGCAGGAGCTGCGATGCGATCCCGCGCGCATCGCGGTGGCCTCCGGCCCGAACCTGGCGCTGGAGATCGCGCGCGAGCAGCCGACGGCAGCGGTGATCTCCTCGATCAGTCAGGAGACCGCCGACGCTGTCGCGCGGCGATCCCGGAACCGGTACTTCCGGAGCTTCGTGAACACCGACGTGATCGGCACCGAGTTCGGCGGGGTGCTGAAGAACCTCATCGCCGTCGCCATCGGCATCGTCGACGGTGTCGGGTACGGCGAGAACACGAAGGCGTCGATCATCACCCGCGGACTCGTGGAGATGACCGACTTCGCTGTCGCGCAGGGTGCGCAGCCCGAGACGCTGCAGGGATTGGCCGGCCTCGGCGATCTCATCGCGACCTGCCAGTCGCCGCTGAGCCGCAACAACACCGCCGGCCGACTGCTCGGACAGGGCTACAGCTTTCAAGACGTGGTCAAGCAGATGGAGCAGACCGCCGAAGGTCTCGCATCGGTGGCTCCCGTACTCCAGCTGGCACGCGAGGCCGGCATTCAGATGCCCATCGTCGAACAGGTCAAGCGTGTGCTCGACGGGACGATGGACCCGCGCGAAATCGCGCCGCATCTGACGACGGACGACGATGACCCCCAGGGGGAGAGGACCCAGAATGGACAAGCGGGCAGTGGTGGTGCTCTTTGGCGGTCGCTCCAGCGAGCACTCGATCAGCTCCGCGACGGCGGGCGGCGTCCTCCGCGCGATTGACCGCGACCGGTTCGACGTGATCCCGGTCGGCATCACGCGCGAGGGCGCCTACGTGCTCGAGGACGATGACCCCGACAAGTTCGCGTTGGATCCCGAGAGCATGCCGGAGGTCGTGGACAACGGCACGCGGATCGTCTGGCCGGATTCGACGGCGAGCCGCGAGCTGCGGGTCTCAGACGCCGCCGGCGAGCGCTCGCTCGGCTCCGTCGACGTCGTCTTGCCCATTCTTCACGGGCGCTTCGGCGAGGACGGCACCGTGCAGGGCTTCCTCGAACTGCTCGGCATCCCCTACGCCGGTGCCGGGGTCCTCATGTCGGCGATCGGCATGGACAAGCACACCACCAAGAGTGTGCTGAAGGCGGCGGACGTGCCCGTGGTGCCGTGGGTGACGGTGACCCGGGCGGACCTCGCTCGGGACCGGCCGCAGATCGAGCATCGTGTTCGGGCCCTGGGGCTGCCGGTCTTCGTCAAGCCCGCGCGTGCGGGGTCGAGTGTCGGCGTCACGAAGGTCGCGGCGCTGTCCGATCTCGATGCCGCGCTCGAGGTCGCCTTCGCGGAAGACGATACGGTGCTCATCGAGCAGGCGGTGACAGGGCGTGAGATCGAGTGCGGTGTCCTCCCCGGGCGGGACGGTGGGCTGCCGAGGGTGAGCCTGCCGGGCGAGATCGTCATCTCGGGTCGGGAGTTCTACGACTTCGAAGCGAAGTACCTCGGCGCCCCGGGCATCGACCTCGTGTGTCCCGCGGAACTGCACGACGGCGAGCTCGCGGAGATGCAGCGGGTCGCGGCCCGCGCCTTCGAGGCCGTCGGTGGCGAGGGGCTCGCGCGCGTGGACTTCTTCTTCACCGGCACCGATTTCTACGTCAACGAAGTCAACACGATGCCCGGTTTCACACCGATCTCGATGTTCCCGAAGTGCTGGATCGCCACGGGCATGACCTACACGGACCTCATCACCGAGCTCATCGACGGAGCGCGCGACCGCTGAACACCGGTGACGGGATCACGGCAGCCGGGTCTGGGTGCCCACGCAGGCGGCGTCCTGCGGGAACTCGACCACGTGGGGCGCCATGGCGGCCAGCACGTCGTTCGGTGAGACCCGTTCGTTGTCGACGAACAGCTGCACCGCCGGTGTGCGACCGTACGTGGTGATGAGGTAGTTCGGCTCCTGGGAGTCGTCGACGATCCAGTCGACGCCCCCGATCTCGATGCACTGCGCCTCGGTCGGCCCGGGCGGGGTGACCCCGCACGTGAGGAGCACCGCCGCCGGATCGCCCCAGGCGCCCGTCGCCTGTGCGTCGGTCCATCGACGCTCCTGGCCGTCGACGGCGTCCGGCAGGCGAACGATGATGTCGGCGCACAGCGGGTCGTTCGCATCCGGTGCAGGGTCGAGGGACACCGTCGACGCGGTGCAGCCCGCCAGAAGAGCCGCCGTCGCGGCGATGGCTGCGAGGGCGAGAGCGGTCCGGACCGCGGTGAAGGGGTGTGCCACTCCACCACGCTACCCGTCGATGCGTGGAGCGTCCCGACGCTAGCGTGGAGGGATGACCCAGAGCCCTGTCGTGGGGAGGATGGGCGAGGCGGATGTCCTCGCGCGCATCCTCGACCGCCTCGGACCCTCCGAGTCCCTCGTGGGGCCCGGCGACGACGCCGCCGTGCTGGCGCTGGCCGACCCGCGGGTCGTGGCCACCACCGACACGCTCGTGCACGGCCCGGACTTCCGTCTCGCATGGTCCAGCGGCTACGACCTCGGCTGGAAGGCCGCCGCGGTCAACCTCGCGGACGTGGCGGCGATGGGTGCCCGGCCCGTTGCGCTCCTCGTCGCGCTCGCGATGCCCGATGAGACTCCCATCGGGACCGTGGAGGCACTCGCCGACGGTCTCCGCGACGCCTGCGACGCCCTCGCGCCCGGGTGTCGTGTGGAAGGCGGCGACCTGGCGGCCTCCGACACCCTCACCATCGCCGTGACCGCCCTCGGCGCGCTCGACGGTCGCGAGCCGGTGCGACGCGCCGGTGCACGGCCGGGTGACATCGTCGCCGTCGCCGGCGAGCTCGGGCCGGCGGCGCGTGGGCTCGCGCTCCTGTTCGAACGCTTCCGGGATGCGGAGGGCACGCCCGTCGCCGTCCGTGAGGAGACGCTGGACGCCGCCGAACGCCTCGATCTCTCCCGACAGCTCCGCCCCGTGCCGCCCATCGCCGCGGGCGTCGCGGCGGCGGAGGCGGGAGCGACGGCCATGATGGACGTTTCGGACGGGCTCATCCTCGACGCGACACGCCTGGCGACCGCCTCCGGGGTCTCGCTCGACCTCGACGGGGCGGCGATCGGCGGCGAACCGGCCCTTTCCGGGGGCGAGGACCATGCCCTGCTGGCGACATTCCCGGCCGACGTGCCCCTCCTCGACATGTTCCGCCGCATCGGACGCGTCGTACCACCCGGCGCCGACCGTGTCCTCGTGGAGGGGGAGCGGCCCCTCGGCCGCGGTGGATGGGACCCCTATGCGGATTGGGACGCGGCGCGTGGCTGAACGTGCCGGCCGATCATCGGTCGGTGCGTGCCCACCAGATCGTGGTGTCGCCGTGCCTGCGCGATCTCTCCCATCGCAGCCCGGCGGGAAGCGGGGGCTCCCCCGAGCGCGTCGCTCGTTCGATGACCACGTCGGCATCCTCCGACAAGGCCGCGCGCAGCAGGCCGAGGGTTTCGGCGAGGTCCCCGTCGGCCAGATCGTACGGGGGATCGAGGAAAACGAGGTCGAAGCGCTGTGTGGTGCCGCGGAGGAACGCATCGGCGCTGGCGCGGTGCACGCGTGCGGGCGCGCCGCCGAGGGCGCTCGCGACCTTGCGTGCGTTGCGAGCGGTCACGGCAGCGGCCTTCGGGGACTTCTCGACGAGGTCTGCTGAGGCTGCCCCTCGCGACAGGCACTCCAGGCCCAGAGCTCCGGATCCGGCGAAGAGATCGAGGACCGCGGCTGCCTCGACGACCCCTGCCGACTCGAGCGCGCCCACCACCGACTCGCGGACACGGTCGGATGTCGGGCGGGTGCCGGCGCCGGGAACCTCCAGCGCGAGGGATCCGGCGCCACCGGAGATGATGCGGGTCACGGCTCCACCCTACAAAGCGGGGGACGTCGGCGGTGGTGCCTAGACTTCTGACATGCCCACGCTCGACTCTCGCCTCGACGGGGTCGTCGGCACCGCCGCCAAGACCCTCGACCGCGCGTTCGGCATGAAGACCGTGGCGGATCTGCTCGGGCACTACCCGCGCCGCTATGCCCGGCGCGGCGAACTCACCCCGATCGCGTCGCTGCCGGTGGGGGAGTCGGTGACCATCGTGGCCGAAGTGCGTTCCGTGAGCGACCGGCCCATGCGAAACCGCCGCGGAAGCCTGCTCGAAGTGGTCATCAGCGACGGCAACGGCGAGCTGTCGCTGACCTTCTTCAACCAGGCTTGGCGGGCCAAGGAGCTGCGCCCGGGGCGACGAGGGACCTTTTCGGGAAAGGTCGGCGAATACCGCCGCTCGCTGCAGCTCGCGCACCCTGCCTACGAGCTGTTCGACGACATCGACACGGCTCTGATGTCCGCCGAGGCGTGGGCACGGCTCCCGATCCCGATCTATCCGGCCACGAGCGCGCTCACCAGCTGGCAGATCACCAAACTGGTCCAGCACGCCCTCGATGTGCTCGACCCGGTACCGGATCCCCTCCCGGAGGACCTGCGCACCACGGCCGGGCTCCTGCCGCTCGGCACAGCGCTCGAACGCATCCACCGCCCGGACTTCGACGAGCAGATCGAACCCGCGCGACGGACCCTGCGCATGCACGAGGCGTTCGTGCTTCAAGCCGCCTTGCTGCAACAGCGTCAGTTCGTGCGCGCGATGTCGGCGACCTCCCGGGAGCCGGGGGAGCTGCTGGCCGACTTCGACGCCAGGTTGCCGTTCGAGCTGACCGTCGACCAGGTCGACGTCGGACGACGCATCCGCGCGGATCTGTCCGGCGCCTGGCCGATGAACCGCCTGGTCCAGGGAGAAGTGGGTTCGGGAAAGACGCTCGTCGCGCTGCGGGCGATGTTGCAGGTCGCCGAGACCGGGGGGCAGTCAGCCCTGATCGCCCCGACCGAGGTGCTCGCCGCGCAGCATCTGCGCTCGATCACGCGCATGCTCGGCCCGGACCTCGCGCCGCGCCTCATGCCGACTCTCCTCACCGGCCAGCTGACCGCCGCAGAGCGGCGGCGGGCCGCGCTGCGGGTGGCATCCGGCCAGTCGCTCATCGTGGTGGGTACGCACGCGCTTCTCAGCGCGAGTACGACCTTCGCCGACCTCGGTCTGGTCGTCGTCGACGAACAGCACCGGTTCGGCGTCGACCAGCGGGATTCCCTGCGCGCGAAGGGGTCCTCGCCCCACGCCTTGGTCCTGACGGCGACGCCCATCCCCCGCACGGTTGCGATGACGGTCTTCGGGGACCTCGACGTGTCCACCATCCGTTCCCTGCCCGCCGGTCGAGCCGGTATCCAGACGCATGTGGCGCCCGTCGCCGAACGGCCCGCCTGGTTCGCGCGGGTGTGGGACCGCGTTGCCGAGGAGGTGGCCCAGGGCCGCCAGGCATTCGTCGTGTGTCCCGCGATCGACGCCGATGCGGGGGGCGGCAGCGGGTTCAGCGACGATGCCGATGGTCCGCCGTCAGCCTCCGAGCCGGCGGACGCGGCCCCCACCCGGACTCGCTGGGGGGTCGTGCAGGTCGCCGAACTGCTGTCCGGGCACCCCGCGTACGGATCGCTGCGCGTCGAGACGCTGCACGGCAAGATGCCCGCGGAGCACAAGGATGCGATCATGCAGGCTTTCGCGCGAGGAGAGGTTGATGTGCTCGTGGCGACCACGGTGATCGAAGTCGGGGTCGACGTCCCCAACGCCTCGACGATGGTGATCCTCGAAGCCGACCGCTTCGGGGTCTCTCAGCTCCACCAGCTGCGCGGTCGCGTGGGGCGCGGCGGTGTGCCGGGCCTGTGCCTGCTCGTCACCGAGTCCGACCCCGGCACCCCCGCCCGCGCCCGTGTGGAGGCGGTCGCGCGCACGCTCGACGGGTTCGAACTGGCCGAGGTCGACCTGGAACTGCGCGGCGAGGGCGACGTGCTCGGCGACGCCCAATCGGGTGTTCGCTCGTCCCTGCGGCTGCTTCGCGTCATCACCGACGCCGACATGATCGCCGAGGCGCGCGAGGCCGCAGAGCGTCTTCTCGAAGACGACCCGGCGCTCCTGCGTCACCCGGCACTGCTGGAGGCGATCGAGCGGCGGGTGGGACGCGCCGAACGCGCCGCTCTCGCCAAGAACTGAGCTCGCGTCGACCGCTAGGCTGGGCCCATGAGCAGCCGGATCGCCGTCGTCCCGGGTTCGTTCGATCCGCCGACCCTCGGACACCTCGATGTGATCCGGCGCGCAGCCGGGCTCTACGACCAACTCCACGTGCTGGTCGTGCACAACCCCGACAAGGAGGCGATGCTTCCGATCGCCCAGCGGCTGACGCTCCTGGAGGACTCGATCGCCGAGGCGGACGTGGACGGGGACGTCGTGGTCGCGGCGTGGAGCGTGGGGCTGCTGGTCGATTACGCCGTCGACGTCGGTGCCGGGGTCCTGGTCAAGGGGATCCGTTCGCAGGTCGACGTCGCCTACGAGACGCCCATGGCGATCGTCAACCGCCATCTCGCGCACATCGAGACGGTGTTCCTCCTGCCCGACCCCGCCCATGCGATGGTCTCGAGTTCGCTCGTGCGGCAGGTCGCTTCCCTCGGGGGCGATGTGTCGCCTTTCGTCCCCGGACCGGTGGCTCGCTTCCTCGACACGGGAGCGCGGGGAATCTGACGCTGTCTGCGACCCGCATCCGGTGTGGCGCGGGTAGCATGGTCGACCGTGGTCAAGCACACTCAAGGACCCTTCGTCCTCCCCGTCCGTGACATCACGCACCGCCCCGGCGAGATGCGCGAGTTCGAGATCGACGTGGCAGCCCCCGAGAAGTGGGGCGAGGGGCTCGTGGCGATCCCGCAGGGTGAACCGGTCACCGTCGACGTCCGTCTGGAGTCGGTGCACGAAGGCATTCTCGTCTCCGCTGAGATCGACACCGACTACCGCGGAGTATGCGGTCGCTGCCTCACGGACGTGTCGGAGCCGCTCGAAGTCGAGTTTCAGGAGCTTTTCGCGTATCCTGGTTCGGAGCAAACTGACTTCGAGGTTCAAGACGACCACGTGGATCTTGAACCTCCGGTCAGGGAGGCGATCGTCTTGTCGCTTCCGTTCCAGCCGGTCTGTCAGCCGGATTGCCCCGGGCTCGACCCGGTCACGGGCGAGAAGCTGACGGAGCGCACCGTTCAGGAGCAGCCCGCTCCGATCGATCCGCGCTGGGCCGCGTTGCAGGACTACACCACAGACCACGACGACACGTCGCGCCCGTGAGGGTCGGCGGGTCGGCGAGAACACAGAAGAGAGTCAGCCATGGCAGGTAACCCCCCGAAGCGGAAGGTCTCCCGTTCCAACACGCGCTCGCGTCGCGCGCAGTGGAAGGCCGAGGCCCCCACGCTCGTCAAGACCGTCGAGAACGGCAAGACCGTCTACAGCCGTCCGCACCAGGCGAAGGTCGTCACCGACTCGCAGGGCACGGAGCTGTTCCTGGAGTACAAGGGCCGCAAGGTCGCCGACGTCTGATCGGCCCTCGGCTGATCATGGCGAAAAGCGGCACGCGTGCGTCGTCCTCGACATCGTCTGACGCGTCCCTTCTCGAGAAGCTCGGGGCCGAGATCGACCCCGAGCTTCTGTCGCTCGCGCTGACGCACCGCTCCTGGGCGTACGAGAACGGCCAGGTACCCCACAACGAGCGCTTGGAATTCCTCGGCGACAGCGTGCTGGGGCAGGCCGTGACCGTGCGGCTGTACACGCGGCATCCCGATCTCGACGAGGGCGCCCTGGCCAAGCGTCGCGCAAGCGTGGTCTCGACGGTCGCTCTCGCAGAGGTCGCCCGCACGATCGGTCTGGGGGACTACCTGCGTCTCGGCGTGGGCGAGGATCGCACCGGCGGTCGCGACAAGGACTCGATCCTCGCGGACACGATGGAGGCGGTCATCGGCGCGACCTATCTGTCCGCCGGACCCGACGCCGCGACCTCCCTCGTGCTGCGTCTGGTCGAACCCCTGCTGGCCGATCCCGAGCGGTACGGGGTCGCGATGGACCCGAAGACCGGGCTGCAGGAGCTTGCTGCGAGCCTCGACCGGCCCGCTCCGGTGTACGCGGTCGATTCGACCGGCCCTGATCACGACCGCGTCTTCACCGCCGTCGTCACGGTCGGCGACCACTCGTCCACGGGGGCCGGGACGAGCAAGAAGCAGGCCGAGATGGCTGCGGCCCTCACCGCGTGGCGCGAGCTCAGCGCGCGTGCCTGAGCTTCCCGAGGTCGAGGTCGTTCGAGCAGGTCTCGAGCCCGCGGTCACCGGCGCCGTGGTCACCGGCGTGAGTGTGCTGGACGAGCGGGCTCTGACCCGACACCCCGGGACGGGGCTGGACTTCGAGACGCGTCTGACCGGCCGTACCTTTCAGGCCGCCGCCCGACGGGGAAAGTTCCTGTGGCTGCCGCTCGGCCCGCTGGGCGACGACGATCGTGCGTGTGTGGTGGCGCACCTGGGTATGAGCGGACAGCTGCTGTTGCGCGAGGCCGGCGCGGCGACCCAACGCCACGAGCGCGTCCGACTCGATGTGCACCACCCGGCGCACGGCGACCTCGCCGTCGTCTTCGCCGACCAGCGCACCTTCGGCTCTCTCTCGTGGGACACGGTGATACCGACTCCAGACGGTGCGCCCGCCGGCGCCGGCTGGCCGGCGGCGGCCGTGCCGACCCAGGTCGCACACATCGCGCGCGATCCACTGGATCCCGCGTTCGAGGACGGGGCGTTCCGCGAGGCGCTGTCGCGCAAGGGCTCCGCCATCAAGCGCGTGCTCCTGGACCAGACGGTCGTCAGCGGCATCGGGAACATCTACGCGGACGAGGCGCTCTGGGCGGCGCGAGTCCATCCCGAGACCGAAGCGAAGGCGTTGTCGACGCGAGCGGTCCGACGGTTGCTGCACGAGGTGCGTGCCGTGCTCGCGAAAGCCCTGGCGGAAGGCGGCACGAGCTTCGACGCGCAGTACGTCAACGTCAACGGGCAGGCCGGCTACTTCGCCCACTCCCTCAACGCCTACGGACGCACCGGCAGCCCGTGCCCGCGCTGCGGTCACCCCATCGTGCGGGTCTCGTTCACCAACCGCAGCAGTCACTACTGCGCGCGATGTCAACGTCGGGCCGGTTGACCCTCAGACGAGCGTCTTCTTCCAGGCGCCGTCGTACATCACCGGCGCGAAGCCGAGGGCTTCATTGATGTCGAGCATCGGGCGGTTCTCTTCGGCGTTGTACGTGATCACGCGGGGGGAGTCGGGGGCCAGGCTGCGCCACTGCAGCAGGCCCGCGCACTTGACGAGCATCCCCAGCCGGTGGCCGCGGTGCTCTGCGAGCACCAGCGTGTCCTCCTGGAACGTCACCGAGCCGGGTGTGCCGCTGCGCACCAGCTCGTTGAAGGCGCACAGTTCCCCGGTCGCCGATTGCTCGGCGGCCGTGACCAGGACCTGGTGGCCGCCGTCGACCCACAGGGCGTCGTGGCGTTCGACGCGCGCGGTGTCCCAGACCTCCTCGTCGACGGTCAACGCCGCCGCCGGGACATCGGTGGACATGCGCGACTTCATCCACGCATACCCCGGAATTCGATCGGGCGGTGTGGGGAGCATCCAGTGCACCACGCGATAGCCCGCAGCCGCGCGTTCGGCATCGGCGAAGAGTTCGGCGAGACGATCGGTCGGCGTCGTGAGGTCGTAGGCGCTGCACCGTTCGATCTGCTCGAGGGTGTACCCGTGGCGGCGGTAGAACCGTGCGACATGGTCGAAGGGGATGCTGCCCGCTCCCGTCGGCGGGGTCAGTCGTTCGCCCGGCGCATCGGGGTGGTCGGCCCACGACTGCAGCACCGTCCTGCCGTGCTCGCGCGCGGTGCGCTCGACGAGGTCGTATGCCGCCGAACCGATACCGTGACCCCACACCCGGCGCACGAGCTCGATCTGCCAGAAGGCCACGGTCGAACCGGACTCGAGCGGGATGTCCACCCCGATGCGACCGATCGGGCGATCGTGTGCATCGGTCAGGAGCCAGAGGTGGCGGATCTCGTAGCGGTCTGCCTGGTAGTGGGGCAGCAGCTCCGCCGGGGTTCGCGTGTGGTCGTCGGTGCCCGAGGACTCGCGGTAGACGATGTTGCGGACCTCGGCAGTGGCCAGGAAGTCCGCCGCGTCGGCATCCGCCACGGAACGGGGGATCCCGACGCGGCGCGCGCGTGCACCGGCGACGGCGGCGATGCCGTCGTATGGATCGGACATGAGGGCGTCTCCTTCGTCTCGTGCGCGGTCACAGACGCGGGAATCGCGTGAGATGCGCGCGGTGCGCCTGCCACTCGCGCTCGGCGCAGGCGGCGAGGACGGTGCGCCGACGCCGACGCGCGGCGGCGGCTTCTCGCCTCCGCGCGCCCCGCAGCAGGAGCCACAGGCCGATGCGGAGTTCGATCCGGTCGAGGGCGGTCAGGTGTCGGATGTCCGCCGGGGCGGTGAGGGTGTTGCGATCGTGCCGGTGCACGGTCGTGTTGAGGGTGATCACGGGTGAGGTTCTTCCAGAAGGGTTCGCGCGGAGCGCGCGGGATCATCGATCGGCTGTGGAGCATCGATCCGCCGACAGGCGGGGATGAGGTCCGGCCGAGGTGCCGAGAAACGGCGCGCACGGAAGGCGCATGAGGATTCGTCGGCGGCGGTCAGCCCGCGATGGGGGCGATGACACCGCGGAATCCGGCCACCGGAGCGGCGGCGCGGTACGGGGAACGAATCCCGGCGCGGGTGGTGGGCGCGAACGTCGCGATCATGTTCATCATCGGTGACCTCCTTCCGTGAGATGCGAACAGAACGCTAGTGCCCCTCGTCGTCGACGTCAAGAGGATTCCCGGTTTCGGCGGCGAGTGGGCGTGTCGATCGGGCCGGCAGCCTGCCTGTCGCGCGGAGAGAGCACCGCCGGTCGGGTAGCGTTGCTCGGTGATCCACACAGGCCGGAGGACGCACCCATGCACCTGAAGAGCGTGACGCTCAAAGGGTTCAAGTCGTTCGCGCAACCGACGACCTTCGAGCTCGAGCCCGGTGTGACCTGCATCGTCGGCCCGAACGGCTCGGGCAAGTCCAACGTCGTCGACGGCCTCGCCTGGGTCATGGGGGAGCAGGGCGCGAAGACCCTCCGCGGCGGCAAGATGGAAGACGTCATCTTCGCGGGCACCGCGACCCGGGGTCCGCTCGGGCGCGCCGAAGTGCAGCTGACGATCGACAACAGCGACGGTGCGCTGCCGATCGAGTACTCCGAGGTGAGCATCCGCCGCACGCTGTTCCGCAACGGATCCAGCGAGTACGCGATCAACGGAGAGGGGTGCCGGCTCCTCGACGTGCAGGAGCTTCTGAGCGATTCCGGCCTCGGTCGGGAGATGCACGTCATCGTCGGCCAGGGGCGGCTCGACGCGGTGCTCCAGGCGTCGCCGGAGGATCGACGCGGCTTCATCGAAGAGGCCGCCGGCATCCTGAAGCACCGGCGTCGCAAGGAGAAGACCCTCCGCAAGCTCGAGGCGATGGAGGCGAACCTCACCCGGCTCAGCGACCTGGCCGGGGAGTTGCGTCGTCAGCTCAAACCGCTCGGTCGGCAGGCCGAGATCGCCCGGCAGGCACAGTCGATCGCGGCGATCGTGCGCGATGCGAAGGCGCGGCTGCTCGCCGACGACCTCGTCGCGCTGCGGGCCGAGCTCGACGGGTTCGCCCGCACCGAACAGGAACGTCACACCGAGCGCGGTGCTTTGCAGGAACAGCTCGACACCGTGCGCGCGCGCATCGCCCGACTGGAGGCCGAGCAGCGCTCCGAGGCCGTCGATGAGGCGCGTCGCGTCGCACATGGGCTCGAACGTGTGCAGGAGCGGCTCCGATCCCTCTACGCGCTCGCGGGCCAGCGACTGGCGCTGCTCGCGGAGCCCGAGCAGGGGGAAACGGCTGACGCGACCACCATCACGCAGTCGGTGATCGACGAGGCACGTTCCGAGATCGACGACATCGCGGCCGGGCTCGGCGACGCACAGGACGCCGCAGAGGCCGCCGCGCGGGATGTCGTCCGCGCGCGCGCCGAGTTGGACGCGCTCGACGCCGACATCGCCGAACAGAGCGCGCTCGTGTCGGAGCACGACATGAAGATCACCGCGATGCGTGGCACGGCGGAGGCCGCCGACTCCGCGCTGGCCGCGGTGCGGGGCGCCGTCGAACGACAGCAGCGGGCGCTCGACGCGGCACTGACCCGTCGCGCCGAGGCAGAGGCGGAGCTGGCCGGGATCGACCCCGCCGATGCACCGACGACAACCGCTGACGAGCATGCCGCCGCGTACGATCGCGCCCAGCGCTCCGCCGCGGACCTCGAAGTCGACGTCGCCGACCTCCGTGATCGGCTCCACGCCGCGGAACGTGAAGTGGAGGCGCTCTCGGCCCAGACGACAGCGCTCTCGCGCGCGCTGGATGTGCGTAACGCCGCATCGGAACTCCTGTCCGAAGGAGCGACGGGCCTCATGGGTCTCGTCGGTGACGCGGTGCAGGTCACGCCCGGCTTCGAAGCCGCGATCGCGGCGGTGCTCGGCCCCCTGGCCGAAGGGGTGCTCGCCGCCGACCACGACGCCGCCTTCTCGCTGGCCGCGGAGCTTCGAGGGCGCGACCTCGGCGTCGTCGACATCGTCGTCGCGGACGCGGCCGAGACCTCGATGGCATCTCCTGTGCCGGCAAGCATGCGGCCCGCCACGGAGGTGGTGGTGGCGCCGCCCGGAGTACGCCGCGTCTTGAGCAGCGTCGTGATCGCCGACGACCTCGACGCTGTTCGCAGCGCGACTGCTGTGGAGGGCGGCATGGATCCGCGCATGACGATCGTCACGCGCGATGGCGAGCTGTTCACGGGGTCGACGCTGCGCGCGGGATCCGGCCAAGGGAGATCGCGGCTGGAGCTGGCCGCTGAGCGGGACGCGGCCGCCGAGCGGCGGGCCGAGATGACCGTCGTCGTCGAATCGCTCCGTCAGGCGCTCTCGGACGCGTCGGGATCGCTCACCCAGGCGCGCGCCGAGACGAAGGCCACCCTGGCGGCACTCCGTGAACATGATGCCGCCCTTGCGGCGCACGCGGAGCAGGTGAACCGAGCCACCGTGCGGCATGAGTCCGCTTCGGCCGAGTGTGACCGGCTGAGCGTCGGGCTGCGGCAGGCCGAGGCGGCGGTCGAAGACGCCGAGGCCTCCGCCCGCTCCGCGAACGATCAGCTCGCGCACGCGCTGGAGGCACCGCGTCCGATCCTCGACGCCTCGGCGCGCGAGGGTCTCCTGGCGGCGCTCGAGGCTGCGCGCGATGCGGAGATGCGGGCGCGCCTGGACGTCGAGACTCTTCGAGAGCGGGTCCGTGCCGGTGAGGGCCGTGTCCAGCAGCTTCAGCGTCAGCGCGAGCGGGAGCGGGCAGCCGCGGAGGAGGCAGCGCGTCGCGCCGTCGTCCGGCGCGCGCAGCGACGCCAGGCTCAGGGCGTGTCCGATGCGTTGCCCGCCGTCCTGGACGCCGTGGACCGATCGTTGAGTCAGGCCCGTGTGGAGCTCGCCGCCGCGGAGTCGGCACGCACCGCGGTGACGGCCGAACTCACGGATCTGCGCCGTGCCGAGTCGAGCACCCGCGAGCGCCTCGCTGGACTCACCGAGAGCGTCCACGGCCTCGAGCTGAAGATCCACGAAAAGAAGCTGCACGTCACAGGTCTTCTCGACCGCGTTGCCGGCGAGCTCGGCCTCGACGAGAGCATCCTGGTTGCGGAATACGGCCCCGATCAGATGATCCCCGACGACTCCGCGCTGCTGTCCTCCGCCGAGGCCGGTGCAGGAGACGGGCGCGCCGCGGCCGATGACGGCGACATGCCCTCCATCGCATATGACCGCGATGCGCAACGAAAGCGACTCAGGGACGCGGAGCGAAAGCTCGCGCAGCTCGGCCGAGTGAACCCCCTCGCCCTCGAGGAGTTCGCCGCGCTCGAGCAGCGCCACAAGTTCCTGGTCGACCAGCTCGACGATCTGACCCGCACCCGCAAGGATCTCCTGACGATCATCGAGGAGCTCGACGAGCGCATGCGATCGATCTTCCTCGAGGCCTTCGAGGACACGCGCGTGGCATTCGGCGAGGTGTTCCCGATCCTGTTCCCGGGCGGCACCGGCAGTATCTCGCTGACCGACCCGGATGCGCCCCTCACGACCGGGATCGAGGTCGCGGTCAGGCCCGTCGGCAAGAAGATCGAACGACTGTCTCTCCTGTCGGGCGGGGAACGGTCGCTGGCGGCGGTCGCGCTGCTCACGGCGATCTTCAAGGCGCGTCCGAGCCCGTTCTACATCCTCGACGAGGTGGAGGCGGCGCTCGACGACGCGAACCTCGGTCGCCTGCTGGGGGTGTTCGAGCAGCTGCGCGAGAGCAGCCAGCTGATCGTGATCACCCACCAGAAGCGGACGATGGAGATCGCAGACGCGCTCTACGGCGTGTCGATGCGTCAGGACGGGGTGTCGGCGGTCGTGGGCCAGCGTGTCCGCGAACGCACCTCCGTCTGAGCGTTCGGGCCCGCGTCCCGGGCGTGCGGCGTTCTAGGCTGGAGGCATGGCAGAGAGTTCCTGGTCGCTCGGCCGCGCCCTGCGCGGCATGTTCGTGAAGCCGACGATCGACGAGACGACGTGGGATGACCTCGAGACCGCGTTGATCACAGCCGACTTCGGCCCCGACATCACCGAACGCATCGTCGATGAGCTGCGCGAGAAGGTGGAGCGCTACCGCACGACCGATCCGCGGGATCTCCAGCGGATGCTGCGCGAGACCCTCGAGGAGCACTTCGCGAAGTTCGACACGACCCTCAAGCTCACCGAGCGACCTGCGGTCGTGCTCGTGGTGGGCGTCAACGGGGTGGGCAAGACGACGACGATCGGCAAGTTCGCGAAGTTCCTCCAGCGCTACGGGCGTTCGGTGGTCGTCGGAGCGGCCGACACGTTCCGCGCGGCGGCGGTGGATCAGCTCGCGACGTGGGCTCAGCGCGGCGGGGCGACGATCGTGCGCCCGCAGCAGGAGGGGCAGGACCCGGCATCGGTGGCGTTCCAGACGATCGACCATGCCAAGCAGACCGGTACCGAGATCGTGCTCATCGACACCGCCGGGCGTCTGCACACCAAGGGCGGCCTCATGGACGAGCTCACCAAGATCCGCCGGGTCGTGGAGAAGCAGGCTCCGATCAGCGAAGTGCTGCTGGTGCTGGACGCGACCACGGGACAGAACGGCGTCATGCAAGCCGAAGCGTTCTTGCAGCACGCCGGCGTCACCGGTCTGGTGATCACGAAGCTCGACGGGTCGGCCAAGGGCGGTTTCGTGCTGAACGTCCAGGAACGGACGGGTATCCCCGTGAAGCTGCTCGGCCAGGGCGAGGGGATCGGCGACCTCACCGGGTTCACCCCGCACGTGTTCGCCGCCGCGCTCGTGGAGTGATCGGTCCGACACACGACTCGCAGAACTATCGCCGAGGCGGGCCTGCTGGTTTCATGGAGTCATGGCGATCGAGCACGACTATTTCGGCCTTCTCGAGTCCGGCCCCGACGGGTCGCTCTTCTGGTCGGAGGTCGTCGAGCTCGGCGACCAGGCCGTGACGGTGGATCTGACCGCGCCCGATCAGGATGACGTGTCACCGACAGCGCTGGATGTGGCGGCGTCCCTCATCGCCGCGCTCGAGACGGTGGACCTCAAGGCGCGTGGCGCGATGGTCTCCGAGCTGGGGGATCGCACCAGCGAGGTCATCGAATACATCCTGCAACAGCAGGAGACCTTGGGCGATGACCTCGAGGACATGCTCGTGGACATCAGCGGGGACACCCATGTGGACATCATCCGGTCGTTGCAGATCATGAGCATGACGATCCTCGCCGACGAGCTCGGCGGGAAGGACCCGTTCGCGGTGCTCGAGTACGCTTTGGACCCCGATGCGACCGACGACGTCCTGCTCGTCAACCTCGACTCCGACGGTGACGTCCTGTCGGTGACCAGCGCCGACTGACGACCCGGACCGCTAGCGTGGGAGGGTGGAGACCACGACGCGCGTCGGACGCCCCAGGGCCTCGTCTCGCGAGACGCTCGCCGAGGCCGCGTGCGAGCTCTTCCTGGAACAGGGCTTCGCAGCGACCTCCATCGTGGACATCACCCGACGCGCGGGTGTGAGTCGATCGAGCTTCTTCAACTACTTCTCCTCGAAGTCCGACATCCTCTGGGGCGGATTCGATGAGCGGCTGGACCTCCTCATGCGCGCATTGCGCGACGGGCAGGAGATCGATGACGCGCTGCGGGACTTCGCCGACGGTTTCGCGCCCGACAGCCTCGCCCTCGGTATCGCCCACGGCGCCGTCATGGGAATCGAGGCCGACCTCGAGAACGAACGCGCTCGCCGGCAGCTGCGCCTCGGGATGCTGATCGCGGACCGGCTTCGCGAGGAAGGGGACGCCACGGCCGGCCCGGACATCGATGGCGCCGCACGAGCCGCGGCCATCTTCACGGCGATCTGGCGGTGGGCCGAGTCCGGCCCGGGGGCCGCCCCCCTTCGCGACGACGTGTCGGCCGCTGTGGACCTCGTGCTGCCGCGACCTCCGCGTCCGACCGCGTAGAATCGACGGATCATGGCGACTTTCGGCACTCTCTCCGACCGGCTCACCGAGACCTTCCGCAATCTCCGCACCAAGGGGAAGCTCACGCCCGCCGACGTCGACGGCACGGTGCGTGAGATCCGTCGGGCGCTCCTCGAGGCCGACGTGGCGCTGCCCGTCGTCAAGGAATTCACCGCCAAGGTGCGCGAGCGCGCGCTCGGCGACGAAGTCAGTCGGGCCCTGAACCCCGCGCAGCAGGTCGTGCAGATCGTCAACGAGGAGCTCGTCGCGATCCTCGGCGGTCAGCAGCGCCGACTCCAGTTCGCCAAGAACCCGCCCACCGTCATCATGCTCGCGGGGCTGCAGGGGTCGGGCAAGACCACCTTCGCGGGCAAGCTCGCCATGCAGCTCGAGAAGGACGGTCACACTCCGTTGCTTGTGGCCTGCGACCTGCAGCGCCCCAACGCGGTCAACCAGCTCCAGGTGGTCGCCGAGCGCGCCGGCGCCGCGATCTACGCCCCCGAGCCGGGCAACGGCGTCGGTGACCCGGTGAAGGTCGCACGCGACGGTGTGGAGACCGCCCGACGTCAGCAGCACGACGTCGTCATCATCGACACCGCGGGCCGGCTCGGCGTCGACCAGGAGCTGATGACCCAGGCCGCCGACATCCGGCGTGCGACCGAGCCCGACGAGGTGCTCTTCGTCATCGATGCGATGATCGGCCAGGACGCGGTCAACACCGCCAAGGCCTTCCAGGACGGCGTCGACTTCACAGGGGTCGTGCTCTCCAAGCTCGATGGGGACGCGCGCGGAGGCGCCGCGCTGTCCGTGGCGTCGGTCACGGGACGTCCCATCATCTTCGCCTCGACGGGAGAGGGGCTCGAAGACCTCGAGGTCTTCCACCCCGACCGCATGGCCAGCCGGATCCTCGACCTCGGCGACATCCTCACCCTCATCGAGCAGGCGCAGCAGGCGTTCGACGAGGAGGAGGCCCGCAAGGTCGCCGACAAGATCGCGAGCGAGCAGTTCACCCTCGAGGACTTCCTCGAACAGATGCAGCAGTTCAAGAAGATGGGCTCGATGAAGAAGATGCTCGGGATGCTCCCGGGCATGGGTCAGATGAAGCAGCAGATCGACGAGTTCGACGAGCGCGAGATCGACCGCACCGAGGCCATCATCCGTTCGATGACACCGGGCGAGCGCCGGAACC
Source organism: Microbacterium xanthum (assembly GCF_034531355.1). Classification (NCBI taxonomy): domain Bacteria; kingdom Bacillati; phylum Actinomycetota; class Actinomycetes; order Micrococcales; family Microbacteriaceae; genus Microbacterium; species Microbacterium xanthum. The sequence goes on along the minus strand of NZ_JAWHUE010000003.1, from coordinate 111,152 downwards.
CGAAGGTCCTGAACGGGTCGCGGCGCCTGCGGATCGCGCGCGGCTCGGGCATGACGGTGACCGATGTCAACCAGCTCGTGCAGCGCTTCGACCAGGCGGCGAAGATGATGAAGACCGTCGCCCGCGGCGGCGTGCCCAGCGTTCCGGGTATGGGGCCTGTGGGCGGCAAGCCCGGCGCGTCGGCCAAGCGCGGCAACAAGAACGCGAAGAAAAAGGGCGGTTCGCGTTCGGGAAACCCCGCCAAGCGGGCGGCGGAGAACGCCGGAATCGCGGCGCAGGCCCCCGAAGCGACCGGCTCGGGGTTCGGGCTCGGCGGGGCCGGAGGCGCCGGTATGCCGAGCGAAGCCGACTTGGCCGAGCTGCAGAAGATGCTCGGCAAGGGCTGAACCGAGCCGACGATCAGCTCCTCATCGCCGCGAGATGCTCGCGGAGGGTGGGGCCACCGCGGAATTCGCGGATGAGGTGCTGGACCACCTCACGCAGGTCACCCCCGGAAGTGTCGGCGATCAGCAATTGGCGCGTGTAGCTCGCGCCGTCCGCGAGGATCCGCGCCACCCCGGCATACTCCTTGGCGCACTTCAGTTCCACCGCGATCTCGGCGTGCCGCTCGAGGGTCTCCGCCAGGTGCTCGCGGACCGGGACCTGTGTCCCGTCGGGAGTGACGATCACCTCGGCGTCCAATCCGTATCGAGCAGCGCGCCACTTGTTCTCCCGCACGTACCACGGCTGGATGGTGGTCAGCGGCCGACCCTCGTCGAGTTCGCGCGAGAAGTGCTCGACGAGCACCTGCACGAACGAGGCCACCGCCGCCAGTTCCGGGAGGGTCGACATGCCGTCGCACGCGCGGACCTCGATCGTCCCCCATCTCGGCGCCGGTCGGATGTCCCAGCGGACTTCCGTCTCATCGGCCATCACCCCGGTGCGGATCATGTCGTCGAGATACGCCTCGAACTGGGTCCAGTCCTGCAACGGCCACGGGAGTCCGGCGGTGGGCAGCTGCTGGAACACCAGCGCGCGGTTGGACGCGTATCCGGTGCGGTCTCCCGCCCAGAACGGACTCGACGCCGAGAGGGCTTGAAGGTGGGGGAGATACACCGACAGCGCGTTGACGATGGGCAACACCTTGTCGACATCATCGACGCCGACATGGACGTGGATGCCCCAGATCATCATGTTGCGCCCCCACCACTGGGTGCGTTCGATCAGCTCGTGGTACCGGGTCTTGTCGGTGACCTGCTGGTCGTACCACTGCGCGAACGGATGGCTGCCCGCGCACATGAGCTCGACCCCGAGCGGGTCGGTCACCGTCCGGACCGTCTCGATCGCATCGGCGATGTCGTCGACGGCTGCGGCGACGGTGTGCCCCACGCCGCTGGTCACCTCCAGGGTGTTCGTCAGCAGTTCCTGGGTGATCGTGAATCGCTCCAGCGCGGTCTCCTCCGCGAGGGCGTCGAACACCTGCGGGGCACGCGGGACGAGGTCGCCCGTCTCGCGGTCGGCCAGCATCAGCTCCCACTCGATGCCGACGGAGGAGCGCGCAGATGTCGCGAAGGGGACCGTCATTCCGTCAGTCTCGCACGCGCAGCGCGGGGCGGGGCAGAGCGCCGGTCGATCAGTGCGGTGCGCCGATTTCGATCAGGAGCACGCCGCCGGCGATCGCGACGATGCCGAGCCCCATCACCCACGTGAACGGCTCCTTGAACAGCAGGTGTGCGAGCACCGCTGTGAGGGCCACCCCGCACGCCGACCAGATCCCATACGCCACACCCACCGGCATACCGTTGGCCAGGCAGAGGAACAGCAGCGTGAACGCGAGCAGGTAGGAGAGGACCACCGGGACGATCCACGCGCGTTTCTTGAAGCCCTCCGAGGCGCGCAGCGACATCGTGCCGGTGACTTCGAAGACGATGGCCCCCGCCAGCAGCAGCCAGGTCATCGTGGTTCCTCCGTCGTGTCGCCGGGTGTCGCCGCCACCGTCGCGATGGGCCCGGTCGGCGGTGCCTGGCGGGAGTGGGTGCTCGCCCCCATCTCCACCAGCAGAACCCCGCCGATCACGATCGCGATGCCGAGACTCATCAGCCACGTCAGCGGATCGCCGTAGAGCACGGCGGCGAGCACCGCGGTGAGTGCGACACCGGACGCGGCCCACACCCCGTAGGACAGACCGATCGGCGCGCCGGTGCGCAACAGGAGCGCGAGACAGAGGAAGGCGCCGCCGTAGCCGACGACGACGAGGACGATCCACCCGGCATGGTCGACGAGCTGCCGGAGCGCGAGGGTCGCAGACACCTCCAGCACGATGGCGCCGACGAGGTACAACCATTTGGCCATGGGGAAGACTTTCGGGCGGGGGCGGTGGGTCGTCCCGCTCACCCTAGCGGACGGCGCAGCGGTGCCGAGGACGCGGTTCGCGACCCTGCGCGTGATCTGGCAGAATAGAGGGTCGGACCCGGCGCTCGACCCTCTATCCAGCGCCGCGGGCCGTTCCAGAGCTTCCGCCGGGTGTGCACCCCACGCTCCAGGCGATCGGTTCGTTCGCTTTCACTCATTCAGGAGAATCGTGGCTGTCAAGATCCGCCTCAAGCGCCTCGGAAAGATCCGCGCGCCTTACTACCGCATCGTCGTCGCCGACTCGCGCACCAAGCGCGACGGCCGCGTCATCGAAGAGATCGGCAAGTACCACCCCACCGAGGAGCCCTCGTTCATCGAGGTCGACTCGGAGCGGGCTCAGTACTGGCTCGGAGTCGGCGCGCAGCCGACCGAGCAGGTCCGCGCGATCCTCAAGCTCACCGGTGACTGGGGTCGCCACAAGGGCGACGCGAACGCCGTCTCGACGGTCAAGACCGCCGAGGCCAAGAGCGCATTCGAGGCCGACGCCGACAAGAAGTCGGTCATCAAGCCGAAGGCCGAGAAGAAGGCCGAAGAGCCCGCCGCAGACGCTGCCGAGGACGCTCCCGCGTCCGACGAGTCCGCCGAAGCGTAATCCGTGCTCGCCGCCGCGCTCGAACACGTCGTCAAGGGGATCGTCGATCACCCCGACGACGTCCGCATCGTCTCCTCGTCATCAGCACGCGGGGATGTCCTCGAGGTGCACGTGCACACCGACGACCGCGGACGCGTGATCGGGCGCGGCGGACGCACCGCCAAGGCGCTGCGCACGCTCATCACCGCGCTCGCCGACGGCCGCCGTGTGCGGGTCGACGTCGCCGATGACTGACGCGAACCCCACCGGCGAGACCCGGCCTCCGCAGGGCTCCAAGACGCAGCTCCGGGTCGGTCGTCTGGTCAAAGCCCATGGGCTCAAGGGTGCCCTGAAGCTCGAGCTGTACACGGACGACCCCGATGGTCGTTTCGTGCCCGGTGCCACCTTCACCCTCCAGGTCCCGGAGTCTTCGCCGTGGCACGGCAAGCCGCTCACGGTCCGCGAGTTCAAGTGGATGAACTCTCACCCCGTCGCGTTCTTCGAGGGCGTCGAGGACCGCACCGCCGCGGAGGAGCTCGTGCGCGCGATCCTGTGGATCGACGAATCGGCCGCCTCCCAGGAGGAAGACGCCTGGTACGACCACCAGCTGGTCGGCCTCGACGTCGTCCGCGACGGTGACGTGATCGGCACGGTCATCCGCGTCGACCACCTTCCGGCCCAAGACCTCCTCGCCCTCCGTCTCGCAGACGATCGCGAGGTCCTCGTCCCCTTCGTCAGGGCGATCGTGCCGGATGTCGACCTTTCGGCCGGGCGCCTGACCGTGACTCCGCCGGCGGGTCTGCTCGAGGAGCTGCCCGCGGACGAGTCGGACGCGACCCCGTCCGGTCGCGACGCCTCCGGCGACGAGAGCTGATCCGGTCATGCGCATCGACATCGTCACGATCTTCCCGGCGTTCTTCGATGTGCTCGACGTCTCGCTGATCGGAAAGGCCCGCGCGCGGGGTGTGCTGGATGTCGGGGTCCATGATCTGCGATCGTGGACCCATGACCGTCATCGCACGGTCGATGACACTCCGTACGGCGGCGGAGCCGGAATGGTGATGAAGCCCGAGCCGTGGGGTGAGGCACTCGACGAGGTGCTCTCGGACGAGGCGACGCTGATCGTCCCCTCGCCGGCCGGTGAGACCTTCTCGCAGCCCGTCGCGCGCGAACTCGCCGAGGAGTCGCACCTGGTGTTCGCCTGCGGGCGATACGAGGGCATCGACCAGAGGGTCATCGATCATTTCGCCGCGCGCACCCGCGTGCGCCTGATGAGTCTCGGTGACTACGTGCTCAACGGTGGCGAAGTGGCGGCGATGGCGATGATCGAAGCCACGACCCGCCTGATCCCCGGGGTGATCGGAAACCCCGGATCCCTTCTTGAAGAGTCGCACGAGGATGGGCTCTTGGAGTACCCGATATACACGAAACCCCCGGTCTGGCGGGGTATCGGTGTGCCGGAGATCCTCCTCAGCGGAAATCACGGCGCGATCGCGCAGTGGCGCCGCGACCAATCGCTCGCGCGAACGCGCGCCCATCGTCCCGATCTGCTCTGACGACGCGCGCCCCGGCGCGTCTGTGCGTCACCGGACGCCGAGGTGCGACCGGTCGGTGAGGACGACCGGCCCCGCTGCGGTGATGGCGACGGTGTGCTCCGAGTGGGCCCCCCGCGAGCCGTCCGCGCTGCGGAGGGTCCAGCCGTCGTTGTCGGTGACGAGCTCGTCGGTCGACTGAAGGAACCACGGTTCGAGGGCGATGACCAGTCCTTCGCGAAGCGGATATCCGCGACCCGGTTTCCCGTCGTTGGGCACGTGGGGGTCGCCGTGCATCTCGCGACCGACGCCGTGCCCACCGAAGTCCGTGTTGATCGACAGGCCGTCGGCATGGGCGACCTCGGCGACCGCATGCGAGATGTCGCCGATGCGGTTGCCCACCGTGGCCGCGGCGATGGCCGCGTCCAGGGCGCGCTCGGTGGTGTCGATGAGCGCGAGGTCTTCGTCGCGTGCCGTTCCCACGACGAAGGAGACGGCCGAGTCAGCGACCCAGCCATCGACCGAGACGGCGAAATCGAGCGTGACGAGGTCACCGTCGCGGAGGTCGTAGTCGAAGGGCAGACCGTGAAGGACGGCGTCGTTGATGGAGGTGCAGATCACCTTGCCGAACGGGCTCGCGCCGAACGAGGGGTGATAGTCGATGTAGCAGGAGGTCGCGCCCGCTCGACGGATGAGGTCGTGTGCACGCCGGTCGATCGCAAGCAGGTTGGTGCCGACCTTCGTCTCCTCGCGCAGTGTCGCGAGGGTTTCGGCGACGAAACGGCCGGCCGGCCGCATCGCTTCGATCTCGGCCGGAGTGCGCAATTCGATCATGGGGGTCCTTTCGCGTCGCCCGTTCATTCTTCCCGATCGGACCGCCCCGGGCTGAGAGGATGCCGACCATCGCCGCGACGAACCTGCCTGTCGCCCCGGGGCGGCGTAGCATCGGGGGCATGTGGCTGCGTCGTGGTTTCTTCGCGTGGCTGATCCCTGCCGCGGTCGTTCTGCCGGTCTGGCTGCTGGTCGGGTGGGCCGTGTTCGACGCCGGGGGCTGGGCCTTCGTGTGGGTGCTGTTCCTCGCGATGCCGTCCGTGTTCATCGGCCAGCTCGTCCTCGGCCTGCTCGCGCGTGCGCGCGGCACCGTGCGCGCTCACCGTGCGGTGTCGTGGTGGGACGTCGCGGGCTTCGGTCTCTGGCACGCGCTGATCGTCTCGCTCGGGTTCTTCGATCAGGCATGGTGGGCACCGGTGATGGTGGCCACCCTGTTGGTGGGGGTGGGGCTGTTCTGGCTGCAGGTGTGGCAGTTGTGGCGCGAAGCCCGCCCTGCCGCGGTCTACTTCCGCACCGACGCCTCCTCGCTCCGTCGGCCGAGGGTGCCGGCAGAGTCGGCGTCGGGCCTTGCCGAACAGGACGTCTTCGTGATCGCCGAGACGCAGGACCCCCTCCCGCGGCGAGACTGAGGGCTCTTCCCCGGTGCAGGTTTGGAGACCGGTGACATCCGTGGCAGAATCGACGTTTGTGCCCTGACCCGCTCTGCCTCAGGGGAGCCGGCGCCGGAGAGATCCGAGGCGCTCGGGTACACACCAACCTTTTCCGAACATCCCGCGGTCGACCTGTGGCGGCCGCAGAGAGACACGATCATGCAGATCCTCGACTCCGTCGACGCGGCATCGCTCCGCTCCGACATCCCCGACTTCGCTCCCGGTGACACCGTCAAGGTGCACGTGAACATCACCGAAGGCAACCGTTCGCGCATCCAGGTGTTCCAGGGCGTCGTCCTCGGTCGCCAGGGCGACGGCGTGCGCGAGACCTTCACGGTCCGCAAGATCAGCTTCCAGGTGGGCGTCGAGCGCACGTTCCCGGTGCACAGCCCCGTGATCGACCACATCGAGGTCGTCACCCGCGGTGACGTCCGCCGGGCGAAGCTCTACTACCTGCGCAACCTGCGCGGCAAGAAGGCCAAGATCAAGGAGAAGCGCGGCAACTGACGCCTCCTCCCGCAGACGAACCCCCGGTGCCGACGCGCCGGGGGTTCGTCCGTCTTCGGCAGCGTCCGCGGCGCGGGCGGTCCCGGGGCGGAGCCAGATGTGCGACCCTGGATGAACCCGTCCGCGAGGGCGGTGCGGAGGGATATCAGAACATGACGACCGAGAAGACCGGGACGCCGCCGTCCGGTGCATCCGATGATGCGGAGGCCGTCGACCGCCGCGGCGGTCGGGCAAGGGGATGGCTCACCTTTCTGCGGGACGTGGTCATCATCGTGCTGGTGGCGCTTCTGGTGTCGTTCCTGGTCAAGACCTTCCTCGTGCGCTCGTTCTACATCCCGTCCGGTTCGATGGAGGACACGCTCGAGGTCGACGACCGCATCCTCGTCGACGAGATCACGCCGCGCTTCGGCGAGTACGCGCGCGGCGACATCGTGGTCTTCCAGGACCCGGGCGGCTGGCTCCCGCCGAGCGAGCAACCCGATCGCGGGATGCTGGTGGACATGGGAGAGTGGTTGCTCTCGCTCATCGGTCTGGCGGCACCCGACAGTGATGACCACCTGGTCAAGCGCATCATCGGCCTGCCGGGCGACGAGGTGGTGTGCTGCAACGACGTCGGGCAGATCACGGTCAACGGCGTGGCGATCGACGAGGCCGTCTACCTGAAACTCCCCACGCCGGTCTCCCCGGCATCCGGCGAGGAGTTCGACGTCGTCGTGCCCGACGACAGCCTGTGGGTCCTCGGCGACAACCGCTACCGCTCCAAGGACAGTCGCTTCAATCAGGACCAGCCCGGTGAGGGCTTCGTGCCGATGGAGAACCTCGTGGGTCGCGCGTTCCTCATCACGTGGCCCTTCGACCGGTTCGGAACCCTCGATTTCCACCACGAGGTGTTCGCCGGGGTGCCGGACGAGCCGGCTGCGGACAGTGGTGAGGGGGAAACAGGCGAGTGAGCGTCGCCACACCCCGACTGACGCTCGAGCGGCGGCTGCTGCGCGAGCATGCCCTTGTCATCGCCTGTGACGAGGTGGGGCGCGGCGCCCTGGCGGGGCCCGTCGCGGTCGGCGCTGCGGTCGTCGACGCGCCCGGATCCCGCAAACGGATCCCTGACGGGTTGCGGGACTCCAAGCTCGTTTCCGAGCCGAAGCGTCCGGACCTCGCCAGACGAGCGGCGGCGTGGGCGTCGGCGAGCTCGGTGGGCTGGGCCAGCGCCGCCGAGATCGACGAGTTCGGGATCATGCGCGCCCTCGGTCTGGCCTCGCTGCGGGCGATCGCGGATCTGCGCGCGCACGGTGTCGTCCCCGAAGACGCGATCGTGATCCTCGACGGGAATCACGACTACATCACGCCGGCCGGGGGTGCCGGTCTGTCGGTGACACCGGTGGTCAAGGCCGATCGGGACTGCGCGAGCGCGGCGGCCGCATCCGTCATCGCGAAAGTGGCCCGCGATACCCTGATGCTCGACCTTCACGACGAGTCGCCCGCCTACCGGTGGGCCCGGAACAAGGGCTACGCGAGTCCCGACCACCGGGACGCGATCCGGGAGCACGGCATGAGCCCGCACCACCGGGCGTCGTGGTCGATCGCGGCCGCGCCGACGCTGTTCTGAGGCTTCGGCGCCGGTCGGTCGTCGCGCTTTCGCCACTCAGTCCCAGTCGAGGTAGTCCTCGATGGGCCACGCCGTTTCGCCCACGTGAGTGAGGGGGAACAGGTCGGCGGCGCCGTCGATCGTCTTCACGCTGACGCGCTCCGGCGCCGCCTCGCGGAGAGCGTGACCGTGGGAGGGAGGCATGACGGCATCCTCGGCACCCTGGATCACGAGGACGGGGACGCCCGCCGGGAGGAGGTGCGGAGAGATCTCCGGCGAACTCGCCCGCGCCGTGGCCTGCATCCGCAGGCGAGCGATGTCGTAGGCGTTCTCGGGGATCTCCGACAGCGGCGACACGGCAACCGGGGCGTCACCTTCGACGCCGAGAAGAAGGATGCCGGCGGCGCGCGAGGGGTGATCGGCGGCCACCGCCCGGGCGAGTGTCCCCCCGAAGCCGTGTCCGCCCACCCAGGGGCGCGTCAGGCCGATGTGGTCCATGACGTCGACCACGTCCCCGGCGAGGTCGTGGAGCGTGGGTGGCGTGGGGGAGGCGTCGGGATCGCGGGTGCCGATCCGCACGACGCGGAAGTCCTCTTCGCCGAGGGCTTCGGCCAGCAGGCCGAGGTATCCGATCCGCAGCCCGGCACCGGGTACCAAGACCAGCGTCGGACCGGCGGCGTGGTCGTCGGCGTAGGGGATGGCGCGCCCGTCGGGTTCGAAGATCTCAGTCTCTGCCACGGGTATCGAGTCCTTTCGGTGGTGCGGTACAGTTCCGCGGACCTCAACGCTACGCGAACGGCGGGTGGGTACGCGGGCGCATACGCCGGTTCTGACGGCCCTCGCACGACCCTAGGATGGAGGCACCATGGATGACGAAGTCTTCGAAGACTACGACCGCGAACTCGAGCTGGCGCTCTACAAGGAGTATCGCGATGTCGTCTCGCAGTTCCAGTACGTCATCGAGACGGAGCGGCGGTTCTACCTCGCCAACGACGTCAACGTCGTCCGTCGTGACAGCGAGCACGACTTCTACTTCGAGATCTCGATGACCGACGTGTGGGTGTGGGACATCTACCGCGCCGACCGCTTCGTCAAATCGGTGCGGGTGCTCACCTTCAAGGACGTCAACGTCGAGGAGCTCACCCGACGGGACTTCCGCCTGCCCGACGAGCTGTCGCTCGACGGCTGAGCCGGTTCTTCCGCCCGCCGTCCACAGATCTGCTCTGCGCAGCTCGCGCGGCGTTCCCCGGGTGCATCATCGCCTCATGGCGGCCAAAGACGAGCTCGGACGAGCGGGTGAGAGCCACGCGTACGACCATCTCGTCGCCGCCGGGTTCCAGGTGCTCGACCGCAACTGGCGGTGCCGTGAGGGTGAGATCGACATCGTCGCCCGCGACGGGCGGGACCTCGTGGTGGTCGAGGTGAAGACCCGCCGGGCCCTCGACTACGGTCACCCGTTCGATGCCGTCGACGAACGCAAGCGGGCTCGCCTGTGGCGATTGGGGCACGCCTGGATGCGGCTGCATCCCGGGGTGGCGCGTGGGCTCTCGCTCCGGCTCGACGTCATCGCCGTGATCGGCGAACCGCCGCGCGCGGCGACGATCGAGCACCTCCGCGACCTGCGCTGACGGCGGGGCTCCGCACCTGTCCTGCACAGGCCGACGCGCCCCGTATCCCGTCCACCGCTCCGGACCCGCTGATCCCCGAGGCGCCGCCGGTTGGGGAGAGTCGTGGCATGACCCGCCCACATCGCATCCCTCATCGGCCCCTGTCATGACCGTCGCCCGCACGTGGGCGGTGGCCCTCACCGGCGTCACCGGCTCGATCGTCGAGGTGGAGGCCGATCTGTCGAACCAGACACCTGATCTGCGGATCATCGGGCTTGCCGACAAGGCGCTGAACGAATCGGCCCGCCGGGTCCACAACGCGTGCCAGAACAGCGGCCTGCCGCTGCCGCGTCGGCGTCTCACGGTCAACCTGTCGCCCGCGAACCTGCCCAAGCACGGTTCCGCGTTCGATCTGGCGATCGCCGTCGCGGCCGTTGCCACCGAGACCGACCTCGACGCGGCGTCCGTCTCGCGCACCGTGCACATCGGCGAGCTCGGCCTCGATGGCCGGCTCCGCCCCGTCCCGGGTGTGCTGCCCGCGGTCGTCGCGGCGGCGGCAGGCGGCTTCCGGTGCGTGGTCGTCCCGCATGCGAACCGCGCCGAGGCGCAGCTCGTGGACGGCATCGAGGTGCGCGCGCTCGCCACGCTCGCCGAGGTCGCGGCGCTCCACGGTGCCGACGTGGAGATTCCGGAGTGCGAACCGGTCGGCGCGACCCCGGCACGGGCGCGGGTGCACGAGGAGTCGCCGGACCTGTCGGATGTCATCGGGCAGGACGACGCCGTCCACGCGCTCACCGTCGCCGCCGCCGGAGGGCACCACCTGCTGATGAGCGGCCCGCCGGGAGCCGGCAAGACCATGCTGGCCCGGCGACTGCCGGGGATCCTGCCCGCCCTGGACGACCGCGCCGCGCTGGCCGTCGCGACGGTCCGCTCGCTCAGCGACGGCGGAATCACCGCGCTGCCGCGCATCCCCCCGTTCGAAGCGCCGCACCACAGTGCATCGGCGGCAGCCCTCGTCGGCGGCGGCAGTCGGACGATCCGACCCGGAGCGGTCGCGCGAGCCAGCGAGGGCGTGCTCTTCCTCGATGAGGCGGGGGAGTTCAGCGGGCACGCCCTCGATGCGCTGCGGCAGCCGCTGGAGACCGGCTCGATCGAGATCCATCGTGCGGGGGCGGTCGCGGCGTTCCCCGCACGCTTCCAACTGGTCCTCGCCACCAATCCGTGTCCGTGCGGCGGCTATGGAGTGATCGGTCAGACCTGCGAATGCCCGCCGATGGCGATCCGTCGCTACCTGCAGCGCCTCTCCGGTCCGCTCTTGGACCGCATCGACATCGAACTCAGGATGCAACGCGTCTCCGTCGCCCAACGGCGATCGACGGCGAGCGGGCCGAGCAGCGCACAGGTGCGCGAGCGCGTGGCCGAGGCGCGCGCACGGTCCGCACACCGGCTGCGGGAGACCGCGTGGCGATGCAACGCCCACGTCACCGGCCCATGGCTCCGTGACGGCCCCCTCGCGCCGGACGCTCCTGTGCGCCGCCCGCTCGATCAGGCCCTGCACCGTGGCGTGCTCACGCTGCGGGCTTACGATCGCGTGCTCCGCGTCGCGTGGACGCTCGCCGACCTCGCCGACCGACCCCGCCTCGCTCTCGACGACGTCGGTCGAGCGCTCTACCTCAAGAAGGGGATACCCGCATGATCACGCTCGACCTGTCCGCCACGACTGCGCGGGACGCCCTCGCCGGGTACGGGGAGGGTCGGAGTGATGACGGCGCCGTCGACGCCTTCGCGCGCGCCACATGGAGCCACATCGCCGAACCCGGCGATGCGCACGCCGGTGCGCTCATCACCGCACTCGGGGCCGCGGCTGCGCTCGAGGTCGTCGCGCACTCCGCGCCCACGCCCCTCGCGGGCCTCGACGCGGCCGCGGCACGCGACGCCTGGGCGCGATGGCGTCCTCGTCTGGAGGAGGGGGTCGCGGTGCGGTCGCTTCGCGCCGCCGAGCGTGTGGGACTCACTCTGCTCACTCCGGGTGATCCGGAGTGGCCGGCCCCCCTCGACGACCTCGGGCTCCACACGCCTGCCGTGCTGTGGGTGAAGGGCTCCCTCGGTGTTGTCCGCGCCGCCACGCCGATCGCCGTGGTCGGCGCCCGTGCGTCGACGTCCTACGGCGAACTCGTCGCCGCCGACATCGCGGCAGGCATCGGCGCGAACGGCGGATCGGTGGTCTCCGGGGCCGCGTACGGGATCGACGGCGCCGCCCACCGCGCGGCGCTCGCCGTCGATGCTCCGACCGTCGCGTTCCTGGCCGGCGGCGCCGACCGCGCCTACCCGTCCGGGAACTCGAAGATGATCGCCGAGATCGCCGTCAGGGGCGCCGTCGTCAGCGAGCTGCCGCCGGGGTCCGCGCCGACCCGATGGCGCTTCCTGCAACGCAACAGGCTGATCGCCGCGCTGGGGGAGGCCACGGTCGTCGTGGAGGCCGGATGGCGGAGTGGATCGCTCAACACCGCCGGACACGCGGTGAGTCTCGGGCGTCCGGTGGGTGCGGTGCCTGGGCCGATCACCAGCGCCGCGTCGGCCGGCTGCCATCGGCTCCTCCGCGAGTACGACGCCGTGGCGGTGACCGGCGCAGACGATGTCTGGGAGCTGGTCGGCGGCCTCGGTCGCGAGGCACGTGCGCATGCGGGGCAGGTGCGTCCTGCCGCCGCCGGCCACGAGCACCCCCGTACCGACGACGCCACACGCGTGGTCGATGCGTTGAGTGCGCGCACGGCGCGGACCGTCTCCGAGGTGGCGCGCGGCGCCGGCCTGTCCTTCGAGCACGCCGGAGCCCTCCTCGGCCTGTTGGAGCTCGACGGGCGTGCGATCCGCGGCGGTGGCGGCTGGCGTCGTCCGTGAGCGGTGTGCCGGGCGCCGGCGGGGCCGAGATCGCGAGAAGCTGGGGTCATGAGACTGAGCGAAGCCGCGGCGTTGTACCTGCGCCATCTCGAGCAGGTCCGCCGGCTGTCGCCGCGGACGGTCCGTGCGTACCGCGGTGATCTCGAGGACGTGGTCTCGGCGACGGATGATCCCGCAGTGGACGACGTCGACATCGAAGCCCTTCGTGAGTGGTTGTGGCAGTCGGTCCAACGTGGCCACAGCAAAGCGACGCTCGCGCGGCGCACGGCGGCTGTGCGCGGCTTCTTCGCGTGGGCCGTCGAGAGCGGGTTGGCGTCTTCGGACCCCGGCGCCCGCCTCGTCGCCCCCAAGCGCGGCCGAACGCTGCCCCGGGTCGCGACCGCTGACGGCGTCGCCGAGGTGCTCGATGCGGTGCGGACCGCCGCGTCTGCGGGAGACCCGATCGACCTGCGCGACAGTGCGCTGCTCGAAACGCTCTACGCCACGGGGATCCGCGTCTCGGAACTGTGCTCTCTCGACCTCGACGCACTCGACGCCACACGGCGCACCGTGAGGGTGGTGGGCAAAGGAGACAAGGAGCGGGTGGTCCCATACGGGGCACCGGCCGCTCACGCCCTCGAGGCGTACGTGGTCCGTGCGCGCCCCGCGTTGCTCGCCAGGGCAGAGGATGGAGCATCCGTGGCGCTTTTCCTCGGTGCCCGCGGCGGCCGGCTCGGTCCGCGCGCGGTCTACGACGTGGTCGCACGCCGGCTGGGCCCGGCGGTGGGGTCCGCCGTCGGCGCGCACGCACTGCGGCACTCGGCCGCGACCCATCTGCTCGACGGCGGTGCCGATCTGCGAACGGTGCAGGAGCTGTTGGGGCACGCAAGCCTCGGCACGACGCAGATCTACACCCATGTGTCCGGTGAACGGCTCTCCGCCACCTACCGACTGGCGCATCCGCGCGCCTAGGCTGATCGACATGGAGTCCTCGCCGATGTCGGACATCCGCCGGCCGCGGCGGCTTCGCCTCGTCGGTGGCGCCGTCGCGACCCTTCTCGCGCTCAGCGGGTGCGCCGCCGAGCCGGTGGTGCGCCTCCCCGAGGAACCGACTTTCTCCGCACCCGCGCCCACCGTGTCCTCGATCGACGAGGACGCATCCGCGGGCTCGGATGGCCGCGTCGACACCGCCGCGCCGTCTGTGGCGTGCGAGGGGGACCCCCTCGAGGTGGCTGGGCGGGAGGACCCGAGCGTGACCGTCACGGGGGACTGCCCGGTCCTGACGGTGCGCGGCAACGATCTGATCGTCGACGCCAGCCTCGCGACGGTCGGCGAACTCGCCATCCGGGCGGACCGTGTCGCCGTCGACGCCGGCCCGACGGGGACTCTCGTGATCGATGGCTACGACAACGACGTCGAGGTCGGGTCGGTCGCGTCGGTCACGGTGGCAGGAGACCGGAACACCGTCCGCGCGGGCGGATCGATCGAGACCGTCTCCGTCCGCGGGGACGACACCACCGTGCGCACGGAGTCGGGCATCGACCGCGTCGAGGACACCGGCGAGCGCAACTCGATCCGCTGAGGCGTCGTCAGCGCGTCGCAGCAGGGGAGCAGCACGGCGCGCGGCACACGGTCCAGAAGGACGAGCGGGTTGATGTACTCGCCATGCAATCGGACTCCGAAGTGGAGTGCCCCGTTGCGGGTATGGCCGCCGACCGACAACGTCGCGATCCGTTCGCCCGAGACGACCGGGGTGCCGGGGGTGACGAGCGGCAGCACCGGCTCGAGGGTCGTGACGTATCCGTCTCCGTGGTCGACGGTGACCACACCGCGGCCGGCGACCGGACCCGCGAAGGCGATCACGCCGGCCGCAGGCGCCACGACGGGAGCATCTGCCGAGGTCGGCTCGAGGTCGATGCCGCGGTGGCCGGGGCCGTACTCGTGCGCGGGTGCGACGAACGGTTCGACGACGCGGAACGGATGCACCGGCCACGTCCATCCCGGTCGGGGCGAGACCGCCGCCGTCGCCGCGGCGGGCGGGAGTATCGACGCGCTGAGAACGACGAGCAGCACGATACGGCAGAGGACGGATGGAGCGCGCACGACACCATCGTTGCGATGCTCTCCCGACCTCCGTCGCGGGGTGAGCCCCGGCTGTGGATCCGCGCCACCCGGCACGCCCCTGGGGAGGGGGTCCGGCTGATACACTGGGAGGGCATCCCGTCATCGGGATGACTACGCGTGCCCACAGCGCGCCGGTTCCGGCGCGTGGCATCCACTCCCTTCGGTCCTCCGCGATCCTCGGATCTGCGGAGGCGGGAGTGCGCCGGGCACCAGGACGCGTCGATCGACCGATCGACCGAGCAACCGAAATCGGCGCGCACGCGCCAGAACAGGAGAACGGCCATGGCCGTCGTCACCATCCGCCAGCTGCTCGACAGCGGCGTTCACTTCGGACACCAGACCCGTCGGTGGAACCCGAAGGTGAAGCGCTTCATCCTCACCGAGCGCAGCGGTATCCACATCATCGACCTGCAGCAGTCGCTGTCGTACATCGACAAGGCATACGAGTTCGTCAAGGAGACGGTCGCCCACGGCGGCACCGTCCTCTTCGTCGGCACCAAGAAGCAGGCGCAGGAGATCATCGCCGAGCAGGCCACCCGCGTGGGCCAGCCCTACGTCAACCAGCGCTGGCTCGGCGGGCTGCTGACCAACTTCTCGACCGTCAGCAAGCGACTGGCCCGCATGAAGGAGCTCGAGGAGCTCGACTTCGAAGACCCCGCGGCCAGCGGCTTCACCAAGAAGGAGCTCCTGCTGAAGAAGCGCGAGCTCGACAAGCTGCACAAGTCCCTCGGGGGTATCCGCAACCTCCAGAAGACGCCGTCGGCGATCTGGGTCGTCGACGCCAAGCGCGAGCACCTCGCCGTGGATGAGGCCACCAAGCTCGGCATCCCGATCATCGGCATCCTCGACACCAACGCCGACCCCGACGAGTTCCAGTACCCGATCCCCGGCAACGACGACGCGATCCGTTCGGTCAGCCTGCTGACCCGCATCATCGCCGACGCCGCCGCGGAGGGGCTCATCCAGCGTCACCAGCCCGCCGACGAGGTGGAGGAGGCCGCCGAGCCTCTCGCCGAGTGGGAGCGCGAGCTGCTCGAGTCCGGCGCGCCGGCCCAGTCCTCCGCCGAGACCGAGAAGGTCGCCGATGAGGCGCAGGCCAAGGCCGAGGCGAGCGAGATCGTCGCCGAGGAGCAGGCCGCCGAGGGCGAGAAGGCCACCGAGTCGGAGGCGGACGCCGAAGGCGCCGCTGCCGCCGAGGCCAAGTAACCGACGCGTAACCGAAACGGACCAGATTCGGCGGGGTCGCCCGAGGGCGACCCCGCCGAACGGAACACGAATCACCTGAACAAGGAGCCGCCACCCATGGCAAACTTCACGATCGCCGACATCAAGGCGCTGCGCGAGCAGCTCGGCACGGGCATGGTCGACACCAAGAAGGCGCTCGAGGAGGCCGACGGCGACGTCGAGAAGGCCACCGAGATCCTGCGTCTGAAGGGTGCGAAGGGCAACGCCAAGCGCGCCGACCGCTCCACCAGCGAGGGCCTCGTCGCCGCGCGCGAGCTCAACGGCGCCGTCACCCTCATCGAACTGGCCTGCGAGACCGACTTCGTCGCCAAGAACGAGCGCTTCGGCGCGCTGGCCGAGAAGGTCCTCGACGCCGCGGCGGCTGCCGGGGCGGACTCGGCCGAGGCCGCCCTCGCGGCAGACGCGTCGGGTCAGACCGTCGACCAGCTCATCTCGGACGAGGCCGCGATCATCGGCGAGAAGGTCGAACTGCGCCGCGTGCGCACGCTGTCGGGCGACCACTTCGAGGTCTACCTGCACAAGACCAGCAAGGATCTGCCCCCGCAGGTCGGCGTGGTCCTCGCCTACTCGGGCGACGACGCCGAGACCGCTCGGAGCCTCGCGCAGCACATTTCGTTCGCGAACCCGTCCTACCTCTCGCGTGACGAGGTCCCCGAGGCCGACGTCGAGAAGGAGCGGGAGATCGTCACCGAGATCTCCCGCAACGAGGGCAAGCCCGAAGCTGCTCTTCCGAAGATCGTCGAGGGACGTGTGAACGCGTTCTTCAAGCAGGTCGCCCTGCTCGATCAGGATTACGCGAAGGACAACAAGCAGTCGGTGGCCAAGGTCGCCGCCGATGCAGGCCTGACGCTGACCGGTTTCGCCCGGTTCAAGGTCGGGGCCTGACACCGTTGAAGGCCCGCACCGCCTCGGTGGTGCGGGCCTTTTCTCATGCCCTTCGATAAGTTGTACGCGACGAGAGGAATCACGTGATCGATGAAGCGACCGGACGCCGGCGCGTCCTGCTGAAACTTTCTGGAGAAGCGTTCGGCGGGGGAGCGCTGGGGGTGAACCCGGACGTGGTCTCTCAGATCGCCCGCGAGATCGCCGAGGCGGTGGATCGCGTCGAGATCGCCGTCGTCGTCGGCGGCGGCAACTTCTTCCGCGGCGCCGAACTCAGTCAGCGCGGTATGGATCGCGGGCGCGCCGACTACATGGGCATGCTCGGTACGGTGATGAACGCCCTCGCACTCCAAGACTTCCTCGAGCAGGCCGGCGCCGCCACACGTGTGCAGTCCGCCATCTCGATGACGCAGGTCGCCGAGCCCTACATCCCCCGCCGCGCCGAACGGCACATGGAGAAGGGTCGTGTCGTGATCTTCGGCGCCGGCGCGGGGCTTCCCTATTTCTCCACCGACACCGTCGCCGCCCAACGCGCGCTCGAGATCGGGGCGGCCGAGGTGCTGGTGGCCAAGAACGGCGTCGACGGGGTCTACACGGCCGACCCGCGCACCGATGCCTCGGCGACGCGGATCGATCGGATCACGTACCTCGACGCGCTCCAGCGCGGACTGAAGGTCGTCGACTCGACGGCGTTCAGTCTCTGCATGGACAACCGCATGGACATGCGCGTGTTCGGGATGGAGCCGGCCGGCAACGTCACGCGGGCGTTGCTCGGCGAGTCGATCGGCACGCTCGTCACGGCGTGAGCCGTGCCGGCTGACTAGACTGGGTGTTCGGTTCTAACGATGGGAGTCACTTGTGATCGCTGACGTGATGGCGGATGCCGGAGCGCGCATGGACCGTGCCGTCGAGGCGGCGAAAGAAGACTTCGCCACGGTGCGCACAGGACGGGCGAACCCGCAGCTGTTCCAGAAGATCCTCGTGGACTACTACGGCAGCCCGACGCCGCTTGCCCAACTCGCCTCGCTGGCGAACCCCGAGGCACGCTCGCTGATCGTGACGCCCTACGACAAGTCCGCGCTGAAGGCCATCGAGCAGGCGATCCGAGACACTCCCAATCTCGGCGCGAACCCCACCAACGACGGGAACATCGTGCGGGTGACCATGCCCGAGCTCACCGAAGAGCGTCGCAAGGAGTTCGTGAAGATCGTGCGGACCAAGGGCGAGGACGCCAAAGTCCATGTCCGAGGCATCCGGCGCAAGATGAAGGACGACCTCGATGCGCTCAAGGGCGATGTCGGCGAGGACGAGCTCGTCCGCGCGGAGAAGGAGCTCGACGCCCTGACGCGCGCGCACGTCGATGAGATCGACGAGGCGCTCAAGCGCAAAGAGGCGGAACTGCTCGAGGTCTGACCGCCAGATGACCGACACTCCCGGCGCGTCGCCGGACGACGAGGGCGTTCCGCCGCAGCCGCGGAGGGACGCCCCGCCGTCGCGTCCCGATCTCTCCGAAGGGCAAGATCCGTCGCAGGCGTTCCAGGAGCACATGCGGGCGATGCGCACGGGAGTCGAGTCGCAGATGGCCCATGCGCGGGCCGAGTTCGATCAGGCCAACGAGCGCATCAAGGAACGGACCGGACGCGATCTGATCGTCGCGATCCTGATCGGCCTCGCCATCGGCGGAGTCCTGCTGCTGTCGTTGGTGCTGCTGAAGTGGATCTTCATCCTCTTCGCGCTCGTGGCGACGGTCTTCGGCGTACTCGAGATCACCCGTGCGCTGAACGTCGCGGGACGTCGCGTCGATGTCGCCCCGCAGGTCGGTGCGGGTGTCGTGCTGGCGCTGTCCGGTCTGCTGGCGGACCTCTGGCTGCACTGGGTGATGACCTTCGTCGCCGTGGTCGTGGTGGCCGTCTGGCGTCTGATCGCTCAGATGGTCGCCGTCGACGAGCGGTCTCCCGCCGATGTGCTGGCAGACGTGCTGACCGGCGGTTTCGTCCAGTTGTACGTGCCGTTCATGGCCAGCCTCTCGCTCGTCCTGCTCCGGCAGGACGGGGGCGAGTGGTGGATCATCACCTTCATCCTCATCGCCGTCGTCGCCGACACGGGCGCATACGTGAGCGGACTCACGCTCGGACGCCACCCGATGGCGCCGAAGATCAGCCCCAAGAAGACCTGGGAGGGATTCGGCGGTGCCGCCCTGGCCGCTCTCGCAGCCGGTGTCCTGGCCTCGATCTTCATGCTGGGACTGCCGTGGTGGACCGGACTCATCTTCGGAGCAGCGGTGCTGGCCACCGCGACCGCCGGTGATCTGGGGGAGTCGATGATCAAGCGCGACATGGGCATCAAGGACATGAGCTCGTGGCTGCCGGGCCACGGCGGCGTGCTGGACCGCCTCGATTCCATCCTCCCGTCGGTCACCGTCGCGCTGGCCCTCTTCTACCTCCTCACTCCGTTGGCGGTGACATGACGACCACGGCGACGACGTCGGCCGACCGTTCCGACCGCACATCCTTCCCGCTCGTACAGGGTCGCGCCCGCGGCTACGACCGCGACGCCGTGGACGAATTCCTCGCCCGCGCGCGTCGCGCCTTCGAGGGTGACGGTCCGGACACGCTCACGGCGCAGGACATCCGTCGCGTCGCCTTCCCGCTGGCGCGTCACGGGTACGCGATCGCCGCCGTGGATGCCGCCCTGGCGCGCATCGAGGACGCCTTCGCCGCCCGCGAGCGCGAGGATGCGCTCGCGCACGGCGGCGTGGAGGAGTGGGTGGGGGCCACCCGCGAAACCGCACAGGAAGTGCTCGACCGGCTCACCCGTCGCAAGGGTCGCCGGTTCGACCGCGTGAGCGCGCTCCGCTACGGATATCGGATCGACGAGGTCGACCTCGTCGGCGACAAGCTGGCGCGCTACCTCGCCGATGGCGAGCCGGTCTCGGTCGAACAGGTCCGTTCCGTGGCGTTCCGCATGCAACGCGGCGGGTACCGCGAAGCGCAGGTCGACGCGGTGCTCGACGCCGTCGTCGATGTGATGCTCGCCGTGCGCTGACCACCGCGAGTCGGATGACACCACCGGGCCGCGTCGCTAGAATCGGGTCATTGTGACTGAGGGAAGCGACCTGACGCCGACGCGACGTTCGCGACGTGACGTCGTGCCCGCATCCGCGTCCCGCGCACCCTCAGCCGTTCCGACTCCGCGATGGTCGCGCCGTCGCGGTGTCCTGGCGGTCTTCGCCACCGTCGCGGCCTTCGGGTTCGTCGTGGCATATGCCGGGCCCACCGGTCTTGCGGTGAGCGAAGCCGGTGCTGAGGCCGCGCAGCCGGTGACGCTGTACGCGAGCACCCTCGGTGACGTGCAGACGCTCGTGACGGCGGCCGACGACGATGAGGTCCCGACCTTCGACCGCGGGAACTACGAGGTCTACGTCACACCCACGCCCACCCCGACGCCCGAACCGGTGGCGGCCGCCAACACCGAGTCGTCCGGTTCGTCCGCAGGAGGCTGGGCGCCGCCGTTCGTCACCCCGGATCCTGGCTCGGCGCAGGCGATCGCGTACGACATGGTCGCCGCCCGCGGGTGGGGCGACGGCGAGTTCTCGTGTCTGGTGGCGCTGTGGAACAAGGAGTCCGGCTGGCGGGTGAACGCCTACAACGCCTCGAGCGGCGCGTACGGCATCCCCCAGTCCCTCCCCGGCAACAAGATGGCCAGTGCCGGCGCCGACTGGGAGACCAACCCCGCGACGCAGATCGCCTGGGGCCTCGGATACATCGGCGGGCGCTACGGCGCGCCGTGCGGTGCATGGGGGCACTCCCAGGCCGTCGGCTGGTACTGACCGATGCCGCGGTCCAACCGTCGGCGCCGGGACTCCACGGCGGGCGACGCATCGTTCGAGCGGCTTCTGGCCGGATGGAAGCGGACGGAGGTGCGCCGCGGGTCCGCATGGACGGTGCAGCCCGTCTCGGGTGCGCAGTCTGTCAAGGAGTACACCTGTCCCGGATGCGGGCGGACGATCGCAGCCGGGACGGCGCATGTGGTCGCATGGCGCGCCGACGGGGTCCTCGGCGACCGCGCCGATCTGGAGGCGCGACGACACTGGCACAACGCCTGCTGGAGGATCAGCTGATGGAGATTCGCGGACCGCTCATGCTTCCCGCCCGTCGCGAGGAAATCGAGTTGGAGACGCTCGATGGGCTCACGCTCGTCGGGGAGCTCGCCCTTCCCGTCGACCGTGTGCCGCGGGCGACGCTGGTGACCCTGCATCCGCTGCCGACGGCCGGCGGATTCATGGATTCGCACATCTTCCGGAAGGCGGCAGCGCGCTTGCCTGCCCTGGCCGACCTCGCCGTCTTGAGGTTCAACACGAGGGGGACCTCGTCTCCGCGCGGCACGAGCGAGGGACAGTTCGACGGCGGTCGTGCCGAAGCGTTCGATGTCGCGGCGGCGATGGATTTCGTCCGCGAACGAGGTCTGCCGGCACCGTGGATGGTGGGGTGGTCGTTCGGGACAGAGCTGACCCTGAAGTACGGGCGTGACCACGCGGCCGAGGGATACATCCTGCTCTCGCCCCCGCTGCATCGGGCGACCGAAGAGGAGGTCGCCGCGTGGGCGGGAGAGGCGCGACCGCTCGTGATCCTGGTGCCCGAGTTCGATGACTTCCTGCGGCCAGAGGAAGCCATGCAGCGTTTCTCGTCGGTTCCGCAGGCGAACCTCATCGCGGTCGACGGGGCGAAGCACCTGTGGGTGGGGGAGTCGCAGACGCGTCGCGTGCTGACCGAGATCGTCGCCGCCGTGAATCCCGATGCCCTTCCGCTTCCGATCGAGTGGAGCGGCGCCGCGTCGGAGCGCGGCTGAATCAGCGCTCGTTCTGCCGCGGGATCAGGACCTGCCGGTAGAGGATGAGGATGCTCGCGGCGACCGGGATCGCCACGAGCGCGCCCAGCAGGCCGAGCAACGATCCCCCCGCCAGTGCGGCGATGACGATGACGGCGCCCGGGACCGACACGGCACGGCCCATGATGCGCGGCGCGATCACGTACGCCTCGAGCTGCATGTAGATCAGGTAGTACACCGCGGCGATGACGGCGGTGGTGGGACTGCCGAGCCCCGGGATGAGACACAGCAGGACGATGATCGTCGAGCCGGTGAGAGTACCCACGAGCGGGATGATGGAGAACAGGAAGGCCACCACTGCCAGCACCGCCGGGAACGGGGCGCCGATGATCGAGAGGAAGACGGCACTGAGCACGCCGTTGAGCACGCCGAGGGAGAGCTGGCCGATCACGTAGTAGCCGACCGAGTCGGTGATCTGCTCTGCGAGGTCGATGAATCGTGCGCGCTTCGATGCGGGCACCAGCTGGTACACGGCGCGTTTGAGGCTCGGGGTCGAGGCTGTGAAGTAGATCGTGAGGATCAGCACGATGAAGGCGCCGGTGAGGCCGGCCAGCACCGCCCCGCTGAAGGCGAGAACGCTCTGGCCGATCGACCCGCCGATCTCGGCGACGTTCGTGTTGAGCCACTCCTCGGCGAACCCGAAGACCACGTCGACGTCGAGGGTGGGGAAGGTCGTCTGAAGCCACGAGCGAAGGTCGTCGAAGAAGGTGCCGCGTTCCACCAGACGCGTGACGGCCGCGACCAGTTGGGAGATCTGCGACACGATGAGCGGCACGATCACCAGCACGATCCCGGCGAACAGAGCCAGCACGCCGAGGATCGTCATCAGGACGGCCGACCACCGCGGCAGGCGGCGCCGTTCGAGGAAGGAGATCACCGGGTCGAGCCCGAGCGAGAGGAACAGCGCCGTTCCGACGTACAGAAGAATCGTCGACAGGGTCTGGATGCTGCCGATGAGCACCAGGCCGAGGCCGACACCGAGCGTCGCCAGGAACGCGACCCGGAACGGGTTATGGATCTTCACGCGGTCTCCTGCCTCGGCCGTGGCCCTGTGGAGTCAGGATACGCATCGTCGCCGCCGAGTCGGCGCATCGACGCTGTTCGGTGGCCTTTCAGGTCTCCTCCGCTAGTCTGGAACGTCGATTGACGTCTGCGCACGCACCCGAGCGGACGTGGAGAGGTGTTCCCTTGCGATTCGTGTGGGCCGTTGTGGCGTTCGTCCTCGCCGCGGTGATGATCGGCGCGGGGATCGCGCAACGCACCGTCTTCCAGGGGCCGGATGCACAGACCGCGCAATTCGACGTCGAGGAGGGGGTGCCGTACGTCCTCATCGACGGCGGTGCGATGACGGCACTCCCGGGGCCGCAGACCCTCCGGGTCCAAGGAGAGGGCGAGCTCTTCGCGGCCTACGGCCGGACCGCCGACCTCGAAGCCTGGCTGGCCGACGCCGAGTACGCCCACGTGACCGCCGACGACGCGGGGGAGATCGCCACCGCATCCGTCGAGCCCGCTGTGCCCGAGTCCACCTCGAGCCCCGAGGCCGCGGAAGGTGAAGAGACCGCCGACGAGGAGGACACGTCCGGCGAGGCGGCGCCCGGCCGCGATCCGGTGGGCTCCGACCTCTGGTTGGATGAGTTCCAGCAGGAGGACCTCCTCATCGCGCCGTTGCAACTGCCCGCCGAGATGAGCGTGCTCGTCGCCACCGACGGAACCGATGCGGCCCCCACCGATCTCAGCGTGTCGTGGCCCATCGAGAACGGCACCCCGTGGGCGGGTCCGCTCATCGTCGGCGGCGCCGTCCTGATGGCCGTCGGACTGCTCCTGTATGGGCTCGGCATCCGCCACGTCCGCCGCTCCCGCGGCCCCCGGCGAAAAGGACTCCCGCTCCCGGCCACCGAACCGATCGATGTCCGCGTCGACGACCCCGACAAGGGCGTCATCAGCGCCACCCCTGCCCGCCGCGCTCTGGGGAAGGGCAGGAAGAGCATGGTCGCGCTTCCCGTCGTGGCCGTGACCGCACTGGCCCTCGGCGGCTGTTCCGCAGATGCATGGCCGGACTTCGGCCCCACCCCGACGCCCTCGCCGACCGCCTCGGTGATCGTTCCCGAAGGTCAGCAGGCGCCGGCGGTCACCCGACCGCAGGCCGAGCGCATCCTCGAACGCGTCGCCGCGACCGTGGCGGAGGCCGATGAGGCCCACGACCCGGACCTCGCCGCCACCCGGCTCTCCGGCGCACCGCTGGCCGAACGGGAGACGCTGTACACCCTCCAGGACGCGATCGATGACCGGGAGGGGCTGCCGGCGATTCCGACGACGCCGCTCGAGGTCGTCCTCCCGCAGGCCACCGACGGGTGGCCCCGCACCTTCCTCGCCGTGGTCAACGACCCGGAGGGCACCGCGGCGACGACGATGTTCCTCCGTCAGCAGGACCCATGGTCGGATTACACGCTCGAGTACTACTCGTACCTCGAAGCCGACACGACTCTTCCCGACCTCGCGCCGGTCTACGTGGGGGCGACCCAGGTGCAGCCCGATTCGCCGTTCCTCATCCTCGAACCGCAGGAGCTGTCCGCCGCTTACGCCGACATCATCAACAACGGTGAGGACAGCGAGTACGCGTCGCTGTTCGAACTGGATGAGGACCAGTTCCGCATCGGGGTCGCCGCCGACCGGCAGAAACGCCTCGACGAATTCAACGAGACAGCGGAATCCACCGGTGAGCTGACGTTCTCGACCGAGCCTGGCGCGGAAGAACCCGCCGCTTTGGCCACCCTCGAGAGCGGCGCGATCGTCGCGGTGACGATCGAAGAGATCGACACCGTCAGGGCGACCGACGAGGACGCCGTCATCAAACTCGACAACAACCCCACGGTGCAGACGCTGACCGGCGTCGACGAATCCTCCGAGGGATTCAGTACCGTGTATGTCGACCAGCTGTTCTTCTACGTCCCCGGCCAGGGGTCGAGCGAGAAGATCAGACTCCTCGGATACGTTTCGAACATCCTCGACGCAAAGGTGATTGAGTGAGCGATGCCTCCATGGCGGCCGCGATGCGCGGTGCCGTCGACCTGTCTTCCCTCCGGAACCGCCCCGACCCGGCGGCGCCCCCCGCCTCCGGCGGCGGAGCCACGTCCGCACTCGTGCGCGACGTCACAGACGCGACCTTCGCGGAGGTGCTCGAGCTGTCGCGCACCGTCCCGGTGGTCGTCGACCTGTGGGCCGAGTGGTGCGAACCGTGCAAGCAGCTCAGCCCGATCCTGGAGAAGGTGACGGTCGAGCTCGGCGGACGTGTCGTGCTGGCGAAGGTCGACGTCGACGCGAACCCGCAGCTCGCGCAGGGGTTCCGCGCGCAGTCGATCCCGATGGTGGTGGCCCTCCTGGCCGGACAGCCCGTGCCGCTGTTCCAGGGTGCGGTACCCGAGCAACAGGTTCGGGAGGTGTTCGGCCAGCTTCTTCAGGCTGCGGCACAGAACGGCGTGACCGGAACGGTCACGCCCGATGATGCGGCCACCGACGACGACTCCACCGAAGAGCCACCGCTGCCGCCCGCTCACGCCGAGGCATACGCCGCGATCGAAGCAGGCGACTACGCGCGGGCGGCTCGGGCCTACGAGTCCGCGATCAGCGAGAACCCCGGTGACGCCGATGCGAAAGCCGGATTGGCTCAGGTGAATCTGCTCACCCGCGTCCAGGGCGCTGACCTGCACGCCGCGCGCGCGGCCGCGGCCGAGTCCCCGACGGACGTCGACGCGCAACTGCTGGTGGCGGATCTGGATGTCGCGGGCGGCCACATCGAGGACGCGTTCGCGCGGCTGCTGGAACTGTTCGGCGCACTGTACGGCGATGACCGAACGCCCGTGCGAGCCCGCCTGCTCGAGCTGTTCCAGGTCGTCGGCGACGCCGATCCGCGGGTCGTCCGAGCGCGGGCGAAGTTGGCCTCGCTGATGTTCTGACGACGAATCCTCCGAGGACGAGGCGCCGCCCCGGCCGTTGCGGCCGGGGCGGACGCGTCTCAGTCCCGGGTGGGTGAGGGGATGTGCGCGTCGGGTTCGTGGCGCAGCCACAGAACGCCTAGTGGCGGGAGCACCATCGAGGCGCGACCGGCTTCATCTGCGTGAACCACCCCCATGTTCCCGACGCCTGATCCGCCGTACTCCTGCGCATCCGAGTTGAGGATCTCGCGCCATACCCCGGCCGCCGGAAGGTCGAGTTCGTGCGGCCGGACCGGCACTCCGGAGAAGTTGCACACCACGGCGACGGTGTTCCCGTGGTGGTCGCGGCGCGCGAACGCGATGACGTTCGGGTTCCAGACCGGCCCCCCGATGCGTGAGAACGCAGCACCGTCGCTGTCGCGGGACCAGAGCGCCGACTGGTCGCGGTAGACGCCGTTGAGCGTGGCGACGAAAGCGGCGAGCTGCGCATGACTGGGCTGATCGAGCATCCACCAATCGAGGCTGCGGCCCTCGGACCACTCGGACATCTGCCCGAACTCCTGACCCATGAACAGCAGCTGCTTGCCGGGATGACCCCACATGAAGGCGAGGAAGGCGCGCATGTTGGCGAGCTTCTGCCAGTGATCGCCGGGCATCCGCCCGAACAGGCTCCCCTTGCCGTGGACCACCTCGTCGTGGCTGATCGGCAGGATGAAGTTCTCGCTGAACGCGTACACGAAGGAGAACGACAGCTCTCCCTCGTGGTGGCTGCGATACATCGGATCGCGGGCGATGTACTGCAGCGAGTCGTTCATCCACCCCATGTTCCACTTGAACCCGAACCCGAGCCCGGCGTGATCGGTCGGCGCGGTGACGCCGGGGAAGCTCGTCGACTCCTCGGCGATGATCGAGATTCCGGGGTAACGCCGGTACGCGGTAGCGTTGACCTCCTGGAGGAAGCGGATGGCCTCGAGGTTCTCGCGGCCGCCGTGGACGTTGGGCTCCCACTCGCCCGCTTCGCGGGAGTAGTCGAGGTAGAGCATCGATGCCACGGCGTCGACCCGCAGACCGTCGACATGGAACTCCTGCAACCAGTACAGCGCGTTGGCCACGAGGAAGTTGCGCACCTCGTTGCGGCCGTAGTCGAAGATGAGGGTGCCCCAGTCCTTGTGCTCACCTCGACGCGGATCCGCATGCTCGTAGAGGGCTTCTCCGTCGAACCGTGCCAGTGCCCACTCGTCCTTCGGGAAATGACCCGGTACCCAGTCCATGATCACGCCGATGCCGGCCTGGTGCAGTCGATCGATGAGGTAGCGCAGATCGTCGGGATGCCCGAACCTGCTCGTGGGGGAGTAGTAGCCGGTGACCTGGTATCCCCACGATCCGCCGAACGGGTGTTCCGCCAGCGGCAGGAACTCGACATGGGTGAAGCCGTGCGCCGAGACGTAGTCGACCAGCGGGTCTGCGGCGTCGCGGTAGGACAGGCCGGGCCGCCAGGAGCCGAGGTGCAGCTCGTAGATCGACAGGGGGCGGGAGAGCGCAGGGGTCTCGGCTCGTTCGGCCATCCACGCGTCGTCCTGCCACTCGTAGGTACTGTCCACGACAACGGACGCCGTCGCGGGCGGGACCTCCGCCCAGCGCGCCATCGGGTCGGCCTTCTCGACCCATGCGCCGCTCTTGGTGCGCAGGGCGAACTTGTACGTCACCCCGGCATCGATGCCCGGCACGAACAGTTCCCACACGCCGCTGGAACCCATCGACCGCATCGCGTGGGCGGAACCGTCCCAACCGTTGAAATCGCCGATGACCCGCACCGACTGGGCATTGGGCGCCCACACCGTGAAGGCGACACCCGCACTGCCGCCGGTCTCGCGCGGGTGCGCACCGAGGGCGAGCCAGAGCTGTTCGTGCCGGCCTTCTCCGATCAGGTGGAGGTCCAGCTCGCCGATCGTCGGCGGGTGGCGATACGGGTCGTCGGTGCGCCAATCCGGCGCGTCCTCGTAGGTCGCCACGATCTCGTACGCGCCGGCGCGTCCGCCGCGGGTGCCCTCCCAGATGCCCGAGCGGACGTGTTCGAGCGGCACGCGCGTGCCGTCGTCGAACACCGCGGTGACGCTGCGCGCGAGGGGTCGTCTGGCCCGCACCGTCCAGGTGGCGCCGCCCTCGTCGTCGGCAGACGCGTGCAAGCCCAGCACGGAGTGCGGGTCGTGGTGACTGCCGGTCGCGACGGCGTCGAGCAGGGAGTCGTCCAGAAGTGGCATCACGCCTCCTTCACGTGCAGGATGTGCACCGGTTCGGTGAACGCATCCAGCCGCACGTAGTTGTGGTCGGTCCAGGTCCACCGTGCACCGCTGACGAGGTCTTCGACGTCGAACTCGGCGCCGGGGTCGACGCCCCAGATCCGGGTGTCGAGGTGCACGGTCGTCTCGCGCACCGAGTGCGGATCGACGTTGACGACGACGATGATCGTGTCGGCCACCCCGCTGGGACTGACGGCGGCATCGAGATGCTTGGAGTACACGAGCACGGCGTCGTCATCGCTCCAGTGCGTGGAGAAGTTCCGCAGCTGACGCAGCGCGGGGTGTGCGCGGCGGATCTCGTTCAAGCGCGTGAGGAACGGCGCCAGGGAGTCGCCGCTGTCGATCGCACCCTGCCAGTCGCGGATCTTGTACTCGTACTTCTCGTTGTCGATGTTCTCTTCGGAACCGGGTCGAGCGACATTCTCGTAGTGCTCATAGCCGGCGTACACGCCGTACACCGGTGCCGCCGTCGCCGCGATCGCGGCCCGGATGGCGTAGGCCGGACGCCCCCCGAACTGGAGGTACTCGGTGAGGATGTCCGGGGTGTTCACGAAGAGGTTCGGCCGCAGGAAGTCGGCCGTCTCGTGAGCGAGCCCGTCGAGGAACTCCTCAAGCTCGGCCTTCTCGTTGCGCCAGGTGAAGTAGGTGTAGCTCTGCTGGAAGCCGGCTTTGGCCAGGCCCTGCAGAGGAGCGGGCCGGGTGAACGCCTCGGCGAGGAAGACCACGTCGGGGTCCTCGGCATTCACCGTCGCGATGAGCCACTCCCAGAACTGGAGCGGTTTGGTGTGGGGGTTGTCGACGCGGAAGATGCGCACGCCTTGGGCGATCCAGTGCCGGACGATGCGCAGCACTTCGGCGCGGATCCCGACGGGATCGTTGTCGAAGTTGATCGGATAGATGTCCTGGTACTTCTTCGGGGGGTTCTCGGCGTAGGCGATCGACCCGTCGGGGAGCGTCGTGAACCACTCCGGATGCTCGGCGACCCACGGGTGGTCGGGGGACGCCTGCAAGGCGAGGTCGAGGGCGATCTCGATGCCTTCATCCCGCGCGGCCGAGACGAACGAACGGAAGTCGGCGAGGGTGCCGAGATCCGGATGAATCGCGTCGTGTCCCCCCTCGGCGGACCCGATGGCCCACGGGGACCCGGGGTCGACCGCTCCGGCGTCGAGGGTGTTGTTCGGCCCCTTGCGATTGGTGCGCCCGATGGGATGGATGGGCGGGAGGTAGAGCACGTCGAAACCCATGGCCGCGACGGCCGGGAGGCGTTCGGCGGCGGTGGTGAAGGTGCCGCTGCGGATCGACCCGTCCGGGAGTCTGGTGGCGCCTTCGGAACGCGGGAAGAACTCGTACCATGCGCCCACTCCGGCTCGCTCGCGCTCGACGAGCAGCCGGTGGGACTCGCCACGTGTCATCAGGGTGGTCAGCGGACGGCGCCAGAACATCGCGGCGATGTCTTCATCGATGACGATGGCGTGCGCGAGGGAGTCGTCCACGGTGTCGTCGCGCAGGCGTCGCGCGGCGGCGCTGAGGGTCTCGCGTTCCGCGTCCGGGCGCGTCCTCTCCGTCGCGGCCCGATCGAACAGACGCGCACCCATCTCGCGCATGAGCGCTGTGTCGACGCCGGCCACGATCTTCAGATCCGCGGCATGTCGCCAGGTGGCGAACTCGTCGGAGAACGCCTCGAATCGGTACCGCCACTGCCCCTGCTCCAGAAGCGCGACCTCCGCCGACCACCGGTCCATCCCGCCGTCGAGGAGGCGCAGCCGATGCAGCGACTTCTCGCCGGAGGGCGACGTCAGCCGAACCTGCACGCCGATCTTGTCGTGCCCCTCCCGAAAAGCGGTGATGGCGAACGGGACGACCTCACCGACGAACGCCGATGGCCGGAAGCCGCCCGGTACCGACGGCGACGGGGACGTGGTGGGGATGCGCCCGGTCGCGGTGTCCCGTCCGGGCTGGGAGTCCGCCGCAGGGCGGACCGAAATCGAGGCGGCGCTCCGCCAGGGCAGGGACTGTGCTGTGCGCGACTGGACCACGGTTCCGAACCTATCGTGACCGGGTCCCGGTCGACAGGCTCAGCCCGGGGGGTTGACACTCTCGACGCGGAACAGTTCCATGCCCGTACTCGGGAGGTCTATGCGATCGCCCGGGGCATGCTCGGTGACCTCCGTCAGAGGCCGTTCGTCGAGGCTCGACCACACTCGCACGAACCGGTCGGCAGCTTCGATCTCGGGCAGCGTGACCGACACGGCGTGCTCCGAACCGTGGACGATCAACAGGATGCGATTGCGTTCCTCGTTCTCCGGCGTCGAGGAGGCCACGTACTGCAGGGTTCGTTTGGTGGAGTCGTTCCAGCGCTCGTCCGACATCGTGCGCCCGGTCTCGTCGTACCACTCCATGATCGACGCGGACGGGACGTGCTCGCCGCGCCGGGCGTAGCGCACGGGACGCAGTGCCGGGTTCTCGTCGCGAAGCCGGATCAGTCGCGCGACGTGCGCCTTGAGGTCCGACTGCCACTCTGCGTGGTCCCACGACAACCATGTGAGGGGGGAGTCGTGGCAGTAGGCGTTGTTGTTGCCGCGCTGGCTGCGCCCGACTTCGTCTCCCGCGGTCAGCATCGGCACACCCGCGGACAGCAGGAGGGTGCCGAGGAGGTTGCGCATCGCTTTGCGGCGCGCCGCCAGGATGCCCTCGTCGGTGGTGTGCCCCTCTGCACCGTGGTTGAAGGATCGGTTGGTGTCGGCGCCGTCGCGGTTCTGCTCTCCGTTGGCGATGTTGTGCTTGACGTCGTATGAGACCAGATCGTGAAGGGTGAATCCGTCGTGCGCCGTCACGAAGTTCACACTCGCCAGTGGACCGCGTTCGGCGGTGAAGGTGTTCGCGGAGCCCGCCAGGCGCGTGGCGAAACCGCCGACCCCGACCGGCGTCACACCCGCGCGACGGGCGTAGTCGATGTCGCTCAGCCAGAAGTTCCTGACACGGTCGCGGTAGCGGTCGTTCCACTCGTGCCATCCGGGTCCGAAGTTGCCGGTCTGCCAGCCGCCCATGCCGACATCCCACGGTTCGGCGATCTTCTTCACGCCGGACAGCGCGGGGTCGGAGAGGATCGTCTGCAGCAACGGATGCTCGGGCGTGAACACGTGTCCCGCATCACGCCCGAGAGTCGCGGCCAGGTCGAAGCGGAATCCGTCGATCTGCACGTCTTCGGCCCAGTAGCGCAGCGAGTCCACGACCAGGCGTGCGGCGGCGTCGGTCGAGGTGTCCACCGCGTTCCCGCAGCCGGTGACATCGATGTAGGTCCCGTCGTCCTGCTGGCGGTAGTAGCCCCGATTGTCCAGTCCGCGAAGGCTCGTCCTCGGACCGCCGATGCCCTCCTCGCTGGTGTGGTTGTAGACCACGTCCAGGATCACTTCGATGCCGGCCTGGTGGAGGAGCTTGACCATGCCCTTCACCTCGCGGAGCACCGCATCCGCTCCTCTGCGGCGGTTCTCCTCGGTGGCGTAGGCAGCGTGCGGACTGAAGAAGTTGAGCGAGTTGTAGCCCCAGTAGTTGGCGAGGCCGTGCTGCAGCAGGCGGGGCTCGGTGGCGAAGGCGTGGATGGGCAGGAGCTGGACGGCGGTGACGCCCAGCTCCAGCAGGTGCTCGATCATCGCCGGATGGGCGAGGCCGGCGTAGGTTCCGTGCAGCGCGGGCGGCACGGCGGGGTGTCGCTTGGTGAGGCCCTTCACGTGACCCTCGTAGATGACCGTGCGATCCATGGGCGTGCCGGGTTTGCGGACCTCACCCCAGTCGAACCCTCGATCGACGACGACCGAGCGCCAGTCCTCGTAGCCGTCCCCGGTGGCGAGGCCGCGCGAGTAGGGCTCGATGAGCAGCGTGCCGCGGTTGAAGGTGTCGCCGGATCCTCGTGGACCGTCGGCCCGCACCGCATATCGTGCCCCGGGGCGCAGCAGCTCGCTCGTCACGCTCCAGACTCCGCCGCCGACCGACGTCAGCGGCACGTCGGCGACGCTCCAGTCCAGATCCGCGTCGTCGAAGACCACAAGCTCGACCGACTCGGCTCGACCGGACCACACCCGCAGGGTGCCGCCTCCGTCGTGAAGAGTCACGCCGAGGTCGTCGAGGGCGGGGGACAGCAGGCCGGGCACGGCTGCCGTGGGCCGGTCGGGGGACATGCGATCTAGAGTAGTGACGCCCCGACCCGCGCGATGCGCAGGCCGGCGAGAGGAGGAGCACGCATGGTCGTCTATCTCGATCACGCCGCGGGCACCCCCCTGCGACCGGAGGCTCGGGACGCGTGGCTGGCCGCACAGGCAGAGACGGGCAACGCCTCCGCCATCCATACCGCGGGACAACGTGCGCGTCGCCTCCTGGAGGAGGCGCGGGAACGCCTGGCCGCCGTCCTCGGGTGCGGCGCGATCGAGGTGGTGTTCACCTCCGGCGGCACCGAAGCGGTCAATCTCGCGGTGAAAGGCCTGTGGGAGGTCCGTGCGGACGGCACCGAGGACATCGTGCTGCCCGACGGCGAGCACCACGCGACACGGGACGCCGTCGCCTGGCTCGCGGGGTCTCGCGGTGCCGGCGTGCGGCCCGTGCCGCTCGACCCCCAGGGGCGTATCCGGCCGGGACGCTTCGCCGAGGTCCTGCCGGGGGCCGCGATCGCGACCGCCCTGGTGGCCAACAACGAGGTCGGGACTCGAAACGACGCCGGCGCACTGGCCCGCGCCGCGGCCACGGCGGGCGTCCCGCTGCATCTGGACGCGGTGTCCGCGTTCGGTCATCTCCCGGTCGATTTCGCCTCCTGGCGGGCGGATGCACGCGGTGCCACGGGTCTCGTCGCCCTCAGCGTCTCGGCGCACAAGGTCGGTGGCCCGGTGGGGGTAGGGGCGCTGGTGGTCTCCCGCCACGCCGAACCGTCCGCGCAGCTCCACGGCGGCGGCCAGCAACGCGCGTTGCGCGCCGGTACGCAGGACATCGCGGGGGCGTCGGCGTTCGCCGTCGCGGCAGAACTCGCCGTCGCGGAGCTCGCGGACGAGGCCGCGCGCCTCGCCGCTCTGCGCGAGCAGGCGTTGGCTGCGATCCGCCGGGAGATTCCGGACGTGGTGCCGTTGGGTGATCCCGTGGACCGCATCCCCGGCAATCTCCATCTGCACTTCCCGGGGGCCGGCGGCGAGGCGATGCTCTTCCTGCTGGACCAGCGCGGCGTCGCCGTCTCGACCGGATCGGCGTGCCAGGCCGGCGTCCCCGAACCGTCCCACGTGGTCCAGGCCCTGGGCTACGACGATCGCGCCGCCCGCCAGGTCCTGCGCGTGAGCTTCGGCCGCACTTCCACCGGAGCCGACGTCGAGGCGCTCGCCGCCGCCCTGCCCGATGTCGTCACGCGAGCGCGGGCGTCCCGCTGAGAACCCGCACGGATCGGGCCGAAGGCACCGACCTAGACTGGAAGCATGAAGATCCTTGCGGCGATGAGCGGTGGTGTCGACTCGGCGGTGGCGACGGCACGGGCGGTCGATGCCGGCCACGACGTCGTGGGGGTCCACCTCGCGCTGTCGCGCGCCGGTGGAACCCTTCGTGCCGGGAGCAGGGGATGCTGCACCATCGAAGACGCGATGGACGCACGTCGCGCAGCAGACTCCCTCGGGATCCCGTTCTACGTGTGGGACTTCTCCGAGCGGTTCCGCGACGATGTGATCGACGACTTCATCTCGGAGTATCGCGCCGGCCGCACGCCGAACCCCTGCATGCGGTGCAACGAGAAGATCAAGTTCGCCGCGCTCCTGGAGCGCGCTGTCGAACTCGGCTTCGACGCGGTGTGCACCGGCCACTACGCGACCCTGGTCGAGGGGGAGGGCGGTCTCGAACTCCATCGCGCATCGGACGCGGCGAAGGACCAGTCCTACGTCCTGGGCGTCCTCACCGCCGAGCAGCTCGCGCACACCTATTTCCCGCTCGGTGACACGCCGTCCAAGGAGCTCGTCCGAGCCGAAGCCGAACAGCGCGGACTGACCGTGGCCCGCAAGCCCGACAGCCACGACATCTGCTTCATCCCCGACGGAGACACCCGCGGGTGGCTCGCCGACAAGGTGGGCGCGGAGAGGGGCGAGATCCTGGACCGCTCCGGACAGGTGGTCGGCTCGCACGAGGGTGCCCATGCGTTCACCGTCGGTCAGCGGCGAGGGCTGCAGCTCGGGGTGCCGGCCGCCGACGGCAAGCCGCGGTTCGTCCTCGAGGTCCGCCCGGTGTCGAACACCGTCGTCGTCGGTCCGAAGGAGGCCCTTGCGTGCGCCCGCATCGCCGGTGCGCGGCACTCGTGGGCCGGAGCGGCTCCGACCGCGGCGGCCTTCGACTGCCACGTGCAGATCCGCGCCCACGCCGATCCGGTCGCGGCGCGCGCATGGGTCGAAGACGATCTCGTGACCGTCGAGCCCGTAACCCCGTTCGACGGCGTCGCGCCCGGCCAGACGGCCGTGCTCTACGACGGCACCCGCGTCCTCGGCCAGTTCACGATCGACCGGACCGAGTCGGCCGCCCCCGTCCCCGCGTGAATTCGCGCGTCGTTTCCGCGCGACCTCTGCCGGTGAGACGCGCCGACGGCGGCAGTGTCGCAGGGCCTCCTTAGACTGACGGGGTGGCTGATGGTGAACGGGCTGAGCTGACCCTCGAACAGGCGCGCGACGAAGTCCGCGATCTCACGGACCGCATCGGTGCCGCACGCGACGCCTACTACGGCGACGACGCCGAGATCGTCGA
The DNA here is from genome assembly GCF_034531355.1 of Microbacterium xanthum. Lineage (NCBI taxonomy): Bacteria > Bacillati > Actinomycetota > Actinomycetes > Micrococcales > Microbacteriaceae > Microbacterium > Microbacterium xanthum. Next base: position 76,481 of record NZ_JAWHUE010000003.1, on the reverse strand, counting down.
CGACGCCACCTATGACGGCTGGATGGCGCGGCTGGACGAGCTCGAGCGCCTCCATCCGGAACTGCAGGGCCAGGACTCGCCCACGTTGACCGTCGGGGCGGCCGCCGGCACGTTGTTCTCCCCGGTCACCCACGCCGAGCGGATGCTCAGCCTCGACAATGTGTTCAGCGACGAGGAGTTCCTCGCCTGGGCGGCTCGCGTCGAACGGGACGCCGGCCGCGCGGTGCCGTTCCTGTGCGAGCTGAAGATCGACGGACTGGCACTTTCGCTTCGGTACGAGCACGGCACGCTCACCAGTGCGGCCACGCGCGGGGACGGCCGGGTCGGAGAGGATGTCACGGAGAACGTGCGGGGGATCGACGGCATCCCGAGCGTGCTCGAGGGGGAGGGGCATCCGCCCCTGGTCGAGGTCCGCGGCGAGGTCTTCTTCACCGTCACCGATTTCGAATCCCTCAACGCGTTCCAGCAGGAGCAGGGTGACCGACTGTTCGCCAATCCGCGCAACGCGGCGTCTGGATCGCTGCGCCAGAAGCGAGAGGGCAAGAACGAGCGACAACTGCAGGCGATGCACGAACGGCTGTCGCGGCTGCGGTTGACGGTGCACGGGATCGGCGCCTGGCCGAACCCGCCTGTCGCCTCGCAGAGCGAGGTCTACGGACTGCTGGCCTCCTGGGGGTTGCCCATCAGCCGATACTTCCAGGTTGTGCCGGATGCAGCCGGGGCCGACGACTTCATCCGGTACTACGGCGCGCACCGCCACGATGTCGAACACGAGATCGACGGGATCGTCATCAAGGTCGACGACCTCGCCCTCCACGACGAGCTGGGCGCGACCAGCCGGGCCCCGCGCTGGGCGATCGCGTACAAGTACCCGCCCGAGCAGGTGAACACCCGGCTCCTCGATATCGTCGTCTCGGTCGGGCGCACCGGCCGGGCCACTCCGTTCGCGGTGATGGAACCGGCGAAGGTCGCCGGCTCCGTCGTGCGCCAGGCGACGCTGCACAACAAGGACGTCGTGAAGGCGAAAGGCGTTCTGATCGGTGACACGATCGTGCTGCGGAAGGCGGGCGACGTCATCCCCGAGGTGCTCGGTCCGGTCGTGGAACTCCGCGACGGCGGCGAGCGCGAGTTCGTGATGCCCGACCGTTGTCCGGAGTGCGGGTCGACCCTGGCCCCGGCGAAGGAAGGCGACATCGATCTGCGCTGCCCCAACACGCGTTCGTGCCCGGCCCAGGTCCGCGGGCGCGTGGAGCACATCGGCTCGCGAGGCGCGCTCGACATCGAGGGTCTCGGTGAGGTCTCGGCCGCGGCACTCACCCAGCCGGTGCGTCCGGAGGCTCCGCCGCTGGTGACCGAAGCGGGCTTGTTCGAGCTCACCGCGCGTGACCTGTTCGGCATCGACGTGGTGGTCCGTGACGCGGAGACGGGTCTGCCGCGTCTGCTCGACGACGGCACGCCGGACACCCGGTCTCCCTTCCGCCGACAGCGCAAACGCACCGACCCGCCATTCGACGGGTCCGGCGATTTCGACGGCGATGCCGCCTTCGTCCTGTCCTCCGCGGCCACGTCGCTGCTGGCCAACCTGGAGCTGGCCAAGACCAGAGAGCTGTGGCGGTTCCTGGTCGCCCTCAACATCCGTCATGTCGGACCGGTCGCCGCGCGGGCGCTCGCGCAGTGGTTCGGGTCGGTCGACGCGATCCGTGCCGCAGACCGCGACGAGCTCGCGGCCGTGGACGGGGTCGGTGGCATCATCGCGGACTCGGTCCGGGCGTGGTTCGAGATCGATTGGCATCGGGAGATCGTCCAACGGTGGACCGCGGCTGGTGCGCAACTGGCGACACCCGGTCACCCGGGACCGGGATCGGCGGCCGCATCGGGCGGGGTCCTCGAGGGGGTCACCGTGGTCGCGACCGGCACGCTGGAGGGCTACACCCGCGAAGGTGCGCAGGAGGCGATCATCACCGCCGGCGGAAAAGCGGCGTCGAGCGTGTCGAAGAAGACTGATTTCGTCGCGGCAGGCCCGGGCGCCGGCTCCAAGCTCGCCAAGGCGGAACAGCTCGGCGTACGGGTGATCGACGCGGCCCAGTTCCACCTGCTCGTCACCGAGGGGCCCGCGGCGCTCGACGAATCCGCGTGAGCGGCGCGACTCAGGAGTCGACGGCGAGAAGACGCTCGCGCACCTCTCGGCGCAGGACCTTGCCGATCAGGGACGTCGGCAGCTCCTCGACGACCACGACCCGTCGGGGCACCTTGTAAGGCGTGAGTTCCTCGCGCGCGAATGCCCGGACCGCCTCGGGATCGATGTCACGGCCCTCTGCGGCGACGACGGCCGCGACCACCTGCTCGCCGGATCGGTCGTCGGGAAGACCCACGACGGCGGCGTCCGCGACGTCCGGATGTCTGCGCAGGGCGTTCTCGACCTCGCTCGGGGAGACGTTGAACCCACCGGTGATGACGAGCTCCTTGATGCGGTCGACGATGCGGACGAAACCCGCCTCATCGATCTGCACGATGTCCCCGGTGCGGAACCAGTCGCCTTCGAACACCGCCGCCGTCTCGTCCGGTCTGCGGTAGTAGCCCCCGAAGATCTGCGGGCCCCGAACGAGGAGTTCGCCGGCGTCACCGGCCGGCACGTCCTTCGACGGGTCCTCGGGGTCCACGACCCGGCATTCGGTCCCCGGGAGCGGCAGGCCCACCGTACCGGGCACACGGTGCGAGGCCACGGGGTTCGCCATGAGGACCGGAGAGCACTCGGACAGTCCATAGCCCTCGACGAGGTATCCCCCCGTGGCCTCTTCGAACGGCACGACGAGCTCATGGGGGAGGGCCATCGCGCCGGAGATGGCGATCCCGGTACCGGCCAGCGAGACGTTCTTGTCATCCGCCGCGATCAGCAGTCGCCGCGCGATCGGCGGAACGAGCGGCAGAAAGGTCGCGGGCCGCTTCTTCGTCACGGCCAGCACCATGTCCGGATCGAAACGAGGGAAGAGCACCAGCCGGGCGGCCATCGACATCGCGAACGTCAGGCACAGCGTCAGCCCGTAGGCGTGGAACATCGGCAGCACCGCATAGACCACACAGCCGTCACCGCGGGTGATGGTCGGCACCCACGCGCGGGACTGTGCCGCGTTGGCCAGGAGATTCCGGTGGGTCAGGCAGGCGCCCTTCGGCGACCCCGTCGTGCCGCTGGTGTACTGGATGAGGGCGAGATCGTCGGTGCCCGGCATCGGATGCGACGCAGGGAGCGGCGAGGCGCGCACCACGTCGGCCCACGGCGTGGCGCCGGTCGTGGTCTCGGTGAGCGCACGGCGGCCCTCGCGAGCCTTCCGTATCGGCAGACGGAGCGCCAGGCGCGTCCGCCAGGGCATGGCAGCCGGGAGATCCACCGAGATGAGGGTGTCCGGTATCGTCTCCGCGGGGAATCCCTGCACGGTCGACACCGCCTTCGACCACACGATCGCATGCCGTGCGCCGTGGTCTTCGAACTGGCGTTGCAGCTCGAACGGGGTGTACAGCGGGTTGTGCTCCACGATGACGGCACCCAGTCGCAGGACCGCGTAGAAGGCGACGATGTGCTGAGGGCAGTTGGGGAGGACGATCGCCACGGGGTCGCCGGCGGCGACGCCGCGCGCGGCCAGCCCCGCGGCGGCACGGGCGATCTGCTCCTCGAGTTCGCGGTACGTCGTGGTCCGGCCGAAGAACTCCAGAGCCGGCGCGTCCGGGTGGCTGCGGGCGGACTCGGCGACGATGTCCACGAGGGAGCCCGACACCTCCGGGAGGTCTGCCGGAACGCCCTCGGCGTAGCTGTGGATCCAGGGACGCGGCGGGTCGTAGGTCGCAGTCACGGCCCTCAGCCTAGACGGGTGGATGCCCCGGGGCGCGTCGGCAGACCCGCCTACAATGGTCTGGTGTCTGAAATCACCCCCGATCTCGTGCGCCATCTCGGTGTGCTCGCCAGGATCCAGCTCGCCGACGAGGAGGTCGAGCGCCTCACCGGCGAGCTCGACGTGATCGTCGACAACATCGCCAAGGTGTCCGAGGTGGCGACCCCCGAGGTCGCCGCGACGAGCCATCCGATCCCGATGCAGAACGTCTTCCGCGCGGACGAGGTGGGGCACACCCTCACCGTCGACGAGGCGCTGAAGAATGCCCCCGACGCCACAGACGATCGCTTCCGCGTGACGGCGATCCTCGGCGAAGAGCAGTGAGGAGCCGCGCCGTGAACGAGATCACCACGCTCTCCGCCGCCGCGCTGGCGGACAGACTCGCCGCGGGCGAGCTCTCCAGTGTCGAGGCGACCCAGGCCCACCTCGACCGGATCGCCGACGTCGACAGCGACATCCACGCGTACCTGCACGTGAGTGACCACGCCCTCGACGTGGCGGCCGACATCGACCGGCGTCGTGCGTCCGGGGAGCGCCTCGGGGTCCTCGCAGGCGTCCCGCTGGCCATCAAGGACGTCCTGGTGACCACGGACATGCCCTCCACGAGTGGATCGAAGATCCTCGAGGGGTACATGTCGCCGTACGACGCCACGGTCGTCGCGCGCTCCCGCGCGGCCGGTCTCGTGCCGCTCGGCAAGACGAACATGGACGAGTTCGCGATGGGTTCCTCGACCGAGCATTCCGCGTACGGCCCCACTCGGAACCCGTGGGATCTCGACAGGATCCCGGGCGGATCCGGGGGTGGCTCGGCCGCAGCTGTGGCTGCATACGAGGCACCGCTCGCGCTCGGGTCGGACACGGGCGGCTCCATCCGGCAGCCCGCGCACGTCACGGGCACGGTCGGCGTCAAGCCGACCTATGGCGCCGTCAGCCGCTACGGCGCCATCGCGCTCGCCTCAAGCCTGGACCAGGTCGGACCGGTGACCCGCACGGTGCTGGACGCCGGACTGCTGCACGACGTCATCGGCGGTCACGACGCGGCGGATGCCACATCGCTTCCGGATGCCTGGCCTTCGTTCGCCGCTGCCGCGCGTGAGGGTGCCCGCGGTGATGTCCTGAAGGGGCTGCGGGTCGGCGTGATCCGCGAGCTCGGAGACGACGGCTTCCAGGCTGGGGTCACCTCGGCCTTCCGGGCCTCCTTGGCGCAGATGGAAGCCGCGGGGGCGGAGATCGTCGAGGTCAGCGCGCCCCACTTCGAATACGGTGTGGCGGCGTACTACCTCGTCCTGCCCGCCGAGGCCTCGAGCAACCTCGCGAAGTTCGACTCTGTCCGCTTCGGCATGCGCGTGACTCCGCACGCCGGGGCGACCGTCGAGGAGGTCATGGCGGCCACGCGCGACGCGGGGTTCGGTGACGAGGTCAAGCGCCGTATCATCCTCGGCACCTATGCCCTGTCGGCCGGGTACTACGACGCGTATTACGGCTCGGCGCAGAAGGTGCGGACGCTCATCCAGTCCGACTTCGATGCCGCCTTCGCATCGGTCGACGTGATCGCGACTCCCACCGCCCCCACGACCGCCTTCCGGCTGGGGGAGAAGCTCGACGACCCGATGCAGATGTATCTCAACGACGTCACGACGATTCCGGCCAACCTCGCCGGTGTGCCGGGCATCTCCATCCCCGCCGGCATCGCGGAGGAGGACGGTCTGCCCGTCGGCATCCAATTCCTCGCGCCCGCACGCGAAGACGTCCGACTGTACCGGGTCGGTGCCGCCCTCGAGGCACGACTGATCGATTCGTGGGGTGGTCCGCTCTTGGACCGCGCACCCGTCCTGGGAGGAACCCGCTGATGGCCGGTGTCAAGCTGATGGACTTCGACGAGGCGCTCGAGCGATTCGAGCCGGTCCTCGGGTTCGAGGTGCACGTCGAACTCAACACGCGCACGAAGATGTTCTCCGGCGCGCCCAACCCCGCTCATCCGGACAACCACGATGCGGCGCCGAACACGCTCGTCGCACCCGTCGACATGGGTCTGCCGGGGTCGCTCCCGGTCGTGAACGAGGAGGCGGTGCGGTCCTCCATCAGTCTGGGTCTCGCGCTCGGATGCTCGATCGCGCCGTCGAGCCGCTTCGCCCGGAAGAACTACTTCTACCCCGACCTCGGCAAGAATTACCAGATCTCGCAGTACGACGAGCCGATCGCCTTCGAGGGTCGCGTCGAGGTCGAGCTGGAGGACGGCAGCATCGTCGAGGTGCCGATCGAACGCGCCCACATGGAGGAGGACGCCGGCAAGCTCACGCACATGGGCGGCGCGACCGGGCGCATCCAGGGCGCCGAGTACTCCCTCGTGGACTACAACCGTGCGGGAGTCCCACTGGTGGAGATCGTCACCAAGCCGATCTTCGGCGCCGAGCACCGCGCCCCGGACATCGCCAAGGCCTACGTCGCGACCATCCGCGACATCGTGCGGTCGCTCGGCATCTCCGAGGCACGCATGGAGCGTGGCAACCTGCGGTGCGACGCCAACGTGTCGCTGCGCCCGCGCACGCCGGAGGGTGACGAGCCCGCGCCGCTCGGCACGCGAACCGAGACCAAGAACGTGAACTCGATGCGGTCGGTCGAACGGGCGGTGCGCTACGAGATTCAGCGTCAGGCGGCGATCCTGGCTGCGGGGGGCACGATCATCCAGGAGACACGGCACTGGCACGAGGACACCGGTACGACCTCTCCCGGCCGCCCCAAGTCCGACGCGGACGACTACCGCTACTTCCCGGAGCCGGACCTGCTTCCGGTCGCGCCCGCCGACGCACTCGTGGAGCAGTTGCGTGGCGCCCTTCCGGAAGCGCCCGCCGCGCACCGGCGGCGTCTGAAGGCCGCGTGGGGTTTCACCGACCTCGAGTTCCAGGACGTTCGCAACGGCGGGCTCCTCACCGAGGTCGAGGCCACGATCGCCGCCGGTGCGTCGCCCGCGTCCGCGCGGAAGTGGTGGACCGGTGAGATCAGCCGCATCGCGAACGCACGAAACGCGGAGCCCGGTTCGCTTGTGACCCCCGCGGACGTCGCCGCCCTCCAGGGGCTCGTGGATGCCGGCACGCTTACCGACAAGCTCGCGCGGCAGGTGCTCGAGGCGATGATCGCCGGGGAAGGTTCCCCCCAGGAGATCGTCGATGCGCGTGGTCTTGCCGTGGTCTCCGACGACGGCGCGCTCGTCGCCGCGATCGACGACGCCCTTGCGGCGCAGCCCGATGTGCTCGAGAAGATCCGCGACGGCAAGGTCCAGGCTGCGGGAGCCATCATCGGCGCGGTGATGAAGGCCATGCGCGGCCAGGCCGACGCCGCTCGTGTGCGCGAGCTGATTCTGGAACGCGCCGCGCAGTGACCCACGTCCGGGTCGCCGGTCCGCGACGCCGCGCGCGATGTCGGCGGCCTGGACGACAATAGAAGGATGGGACGCGGGGACGGCTCCGGGCGCATCGTCTCGCCGCCGGGTGCCGATGACACCGGAGCGGGCATCCTCCATGTCGACATGGATGCGTTCTATGCCGCCGCCGAGGTGCTCCACGACCCGTCGCTCGCGGGTAGACCCCTCATCGTCGGCGCTCCCGAGGGGCGCGGCGTGGTCTCCAGTGCGTCGTATGAGGCACGCCGCTTCGGCGTCCGGTCGGCGATGCCGGTGGGCCAAGCGCTGCGCCTGTGCCCGTCGGCCGTCGTGGTGCCGCCGCATTTCGACCGTTATGTCGCGTTGTCGCGACAGGTGATGGAGATCTTCCGCGACGTGACGCCGCTGGTCGAGCCCCTGTCCATCGACGAAGCGTTCCTCGACGTCCGCGGGGCTCGGAGGCTGTGGGGAAGCCCTGGAGCCATCGCGCGGATGCTGCGCGAGAAGGTGCGCGCCGAGACCGGTCTCACGTGCAGTGTCGGGGCCGCGGCGACCAAGCACGTCGCGAAGATGGCGTCGACGATCAGCAAACCCGACGGCCTGCTGATCGTCCCCGAGGCCGATACCGCTTCGTTCCTCGCGGCGCGCCCGGTGCGCGCGCTCTGGGGTGTGGGCCCGAAGGCCGCGGAGGCACTCGAGGCGCGCGGACTGCGCACCGTCGCGGATGTTCTGGAAGCGCCCACGGCCGTGCTGGAGCGTGCCCTGGGGCCGGCGATGGCCGATCGTGTCTGGCACCTCTCCCGCGGTATCGATCCTCGCGAGGTCACGACGGACCGTGTCGAAAAGAGCGTGGGGCACGAGGAGACCTTCGGGGACGACATCGATGATCCTCGCGTGCTCCGCTCGGAGCTGCGTCGCCTCGCGGACCGGGTGGCAGCGCGGCTGCGCTCCCACGGGTGGGACGCGGGAGTGGTGGCCGTCAAGATCCGCCTGGCCGATTTCACCACGCTCTCGCGGTCGCAGACGCTGCCCGAACCGACCTCCGTCGGTCAGCGGATCGGCGAGACGGCGATCGGGTTGTTCGAGTCCGTCCCTCGCGAGCTGCCCGTCCGCCTCATCGGGGTGCGGGGCGAGAAGCTCCGTCCGTCCGGCGGGGGAGCGCTGGCGCTGTGGGACGACGACGAGGACTGGCGGCGTGTCGAGGACGCGCTCGACGGCGCCGCCGCCAAGTTCGGCAAAGGGGCGGTCACCCGCGCCACCCTTCTCGGACCCGGCCGTGGGGGCGGGGGAGCGCCTTCGCACCCGCGACTGGACGATCCGAGGTCTTCCTGACCCGACCGGTGTACCGGCCTGCTCGAAGCGAGTAGCGTGGCATCATGCCCAACATCGCACTCGAACTCGGCAAGCAGTCGGCGTCCTTCGGCGTGAACAGCGCATACGGCGAGCAGCAGGACGTCGACGGCGTCCGCATCGTGCCCGTCGCCCTCTCCTGGTCGGGGTTCGGGGGCGGAAACGACGACGCGGGCAACGGCGGCGGGGGAGGCGGCGGGTACGCGATCCCGCTCGGGGCATACATCCGGCGCGGCGACGATCTGCGCTTCGAGCCGAACGTGGTCTCGCTGCTCGCCGTCGCGATTCCCTTCATCTGGGTCGCGGGCCGCTCGCTCAGCCGTGTCATCCGCATCCTCAAGAAGTAATCGCGACCCGGTCGATCACGCCCTTGCTCGCGCGACCGCGGTCGTGCGTGACGCGGTCGCCGCCACCGCCGCGTCGAACCCGGTGGTGCTCATCGACGGGCGAAGCGGTGCCGGGAAGAGCTCGTTGGCTCGGCGTCTGGTCCGGGATTGGCCGATGCGCGGGCGGGTGCAGTCCATCGCGCTGGACGCGATCTATCCGGGGTGGGATGGGCTGCGCGAAGGGGTCGATCTGGCGCGCACCGAGATCCTCGTGCCGCACGCGAGGGGGATCATCGGGGTGTGGCGCAGTTGGGATTGGGATCGTGACGGCTGGGATGCCGCGCATGCCGTGGACCCCTCGTTGCCGTTGATCGTCGAGGGGGCAGGGCTGCTCACGCGGGCGACGGCGACGCTCGGAGACGTCCGCGTGTGGCTCGAGTCGCCGACGACCTCACGTCGACGGCGGGCGCTCGATCGCGACGGCGAGACGTACCGGCCGCACTGGGACCGCTGGGCGGCTCAGGAGGAGCGCCACATCGCGGAGGACGAACCCGCTGCGCACGCCACCCACGTCCTTCCGGTGCCCTGACCGCGACGTCACGTGTCGAGGGCCTGGACCAGACCGTCGAGACGGTAACCTAGCCATTCGTAGACGCCGAAGCGCGGGTCGTCGGGGTCACCGTCATCTTCTCCGCGGATGCCGAGCCGTTCGGCGAGCACCAGCCGGAGAGCGGCAAGGCAACGCATCCAGGCTGCCGCCGTGTCGGGTGGGAGCGGAAGCTCGACCGGCTCGATGGCGGTCGGGTCTGCGCTCCGCAGCGGCGCGAGCGATGACAGCACCCGCGCGGCGTCCTCGCCGCGTCGCTCCAACAAGGACGACTGCGTGAGCCTGCGGAACTCGGCCGCCCCCTCCGGATCGTCCGCGTACGCATCGGGCACGAGGCGGGCCACGGCGGGGTCGGTCGTCGGTGCCGATGCCGTGAGGAGCTGCGCGAACTGGCCGACCACGTCGGACAGGTGCGCCGCTTCCAGGGGTGTCATCTCGAGGATCAGGGTCTTCTGTCCGGTCACTCCGGTACCTCTCTCACGGTCGCCCAGAGGCCGAAGTCGTGCATGGCCTGGGCGTGCAGCTCCATCTGTTCGCGGGCGCCCTCGGCCACCACCGCATGTCCGTCGTGGTGGACGGCCAGCATGAGATATTCAGCCCGCTCCCGGGGGTATCCGAAGTAGACCCGGAAGACATGCACGACGTAGCTCATCAGGTTGACCGGATCATTCCAGACGACCGTCTGCCAGCCCCGCGACACGCGATCCTGCTCGATGACGTGGTCATCGAGGTCGGGCAGAGCGGCGACGTTCATGCCCACCCCAGCTCATGCAGGCGGTCGTCGTCGATTCCGTAGAAGTGGGCGATCTCGTGCACGAGGGTGGTGTGCACCTCGTCGCGCAGCTCGTCCTCGTCGGCACAGCGGTCCAGATGGGGTTCGCGGTAGACGATGATGCGATCCGGCAACTCGCCCATTCCGTAACGGTCGCGCTCGGTCAGCGACCAGCCGTCGTAGAGTCCGAGAAGGTCGAGGCTCCCGTCATCCGGGCGATCTTCGACGACGAAGACGACATTGTCGAGGCCGTCGACCATGTCGTCGGGCAAGCGATCGAGCTCGTCGACGACGAGCGCTTCGAATGTCTCGGCATCCATGTCACGCATTGGGGTGGCTAACGGGACTTGAACCCGCGACCCCCGCGACCACAACGCGGTGCTCTACCAACTGAGCTATAGCCACCATGTCCTCCCGGCGAGCGGGCAACCAGACGATTCTCTCACATATTCGGAGCGAACGACGACACGACCGAGGCGGCCGCGGTGCGTGCGTGATCGCTGGTCGGCCCGGGCTCGGGGACGAACACCGCCTGGCGGTAGTACGCCAGTTCCCGGATCGACTCCTTGATGTCCGCGAGCGCGCGGTGGCCGCCGTCCTTGGTCGGCGCGTGGATGTAGGCGCGGGGGTACCAGCGTCGGGAGAGCTCCTTGATGCTGGACACATCGACGTTCCGGTAGTGCAGGTACTCATCGACCTCCGGCATGTACTTGGCCAGGAACATCCGGTCGGTGCCGATCGTGTTGCCCGCCAGCGGTGCCTTCCCTGCGAGAGGCGCGAACCGACGGATGTACTGCAACGTCTGCGCCTGGGCATCGGCGAGGCTCACCCCGTGCGGCATCTCGTCGATGAGACCCGACGACTCGTGCATGGACGTGACGAAATCGTTCATGTGCGACAGCGCCGCCTCGGAGGGCTTGATCACCACCTGGAACCCCGGATCGAGCATTCGAAGCTCGAAGTCGGTCACCACGACGGCGATCTCGACGAGCTCGTCGACCGTGAGGTCGAGTCCCGTCATCTCGCAGTCGATCCATACGAGTCTGTCGTTCTCGCTCCCGGCCATGAGAGTCATCCTATCGACGACGCCGTCACCGGCCCCGTGCGCGGCGGACGCTACTCTGGAAGGGCCCTCGTAGCTCAATGGATAGAGCATCGGCCTTCTAATCCGGTGGTTGCAGGTTCGAGTCCTGTCGGGGGCGCTCCCGCGCCCGTCGGGCTCGACGCGACCACCCCCTTTTGCCTGCGCCCGGTTCGGCGTATGTTCGGCACCGATGGAAGGGAGTCACACCATGGCATCGACCGATACCGCACACGGACTGTGGGTCGCCTACGGGCCCGCCGGAGTCGTGGGGAGCATCCGCCACGACGAGACGGGATACACCGTCACCATGGCCGGCGCCGACGAGGCGACCGGCACCTACCCCACGATGGAGGTCGCGAAGAACGCCCTCCACGCGCACCTCAAGCCCGGTTCGGACTGGCCGCAGTTCCGACAGCACTGATTCGCCGACGCGGCGTTCGCGTGTCGAAGAGCGGCAGCGCGACGTGCACGAGCGGGCCGATCAGCAGCGCGAACAGCACGGTGCCGACGCCGACCGTGCCCCCGAGGATCCATCCGAGGGCGAGCACGCTGATCTCCACCGTGCCGCGGGCGAGGTAGATCGGCCATCCCCAGCGCGCACAGATCCCGGTCATGAGGCCGTCTCGCGGCCCCGGTCCGAAATCCGCGCCGATGTACACGCCGGACGCGACGGCGACGAGGACGATCCCCGCGACGCACATCGCCGGCTGGGCGAGAGGATCCTGCACCGGCGGCACGAGATCGACCACGGCCTGCATGGCGGTGCCGACGAGGAGGATGTTCGCGATCGTGCCCGCGCCGGGGCGTTGCCGCAACGGCACCCAGAGCAGCATCACGGCCACGCCGATGAGGTTGGTCATCCAGCCCACCCCGATGCCGGTGCGGGTCGAGAGCCCTTCGGCCAGGACGGTCCACGGGTCCACGCCGATCCCCGCGCGGACCGTCAAGGCGCATCCGGCTCCGTAGAGCGACAGGCCGAGGAGCAATTGCACGAGGTGGCGGATCATGATTGCGATCCAATCGCACGATTGGCTATACGCAAACGAGCCAATATGGTACAGCTGGCCTCATGGATGCGAAGATCTCGGCTCGTGCCCTGACGGCGGCAATCGGAGGATGGCGCTCGCGCGACCCCGCCTACGAAGCGCTGGCCGACGCGGTGCGCCTGCTGTGCATGGACAACCGGATCGCACCGCGAACCGTGCTCCCCGCGGAACGCGAATTGGCCCAGGCGCTCGGGGTCAGCCGCAGCACGGTCGCGGCGGCGTATCGCAGCCTGCGGGAGTCGGGCCACATCGCCAGCGTCCGGGGGTCGGGCTCTGTCACACTTCCCCTGATGCGCGACGATCCGGGGCTGACGAGTGCTGCCGAGGGAGCGATCGACCTTCAGCAGGCGAGTCCACCGGCTTGGCCGGGCCTTGCCGGTGTCATCGGCGAAGCCGTGACAGGCGCCGCCGCGATCGTGCGTCGTTCCGGCTACGACATGGTCGGTGACGCACGCCTTCGTCGCGGCATCGCCGAACGATACGCCGCGCGAGGGCTTCCGACCCACCCCGATCAGATCCTGATCACCAACGGGGCCCAGAGCGCCATCCACCTTCTGGCGCGGACCCTCGTCAGCCGCGGGGACCGCGTTCTTCTCGAGACCCCGACGTACCCGCATGCGGCGGATGCCTTCCGCCGTGCCGGTGCGCGGCTGGTCGGGGTGCCCGTGACGACGGGCGAGGGATGGGATCTCGATCGCGCGGTTCAAGCTTTCGGTCGAACCATGCCGAACCTCGCTTACCTCATGCCGGACTACCAGAACCCGACGGGGCGGTCGATGTCGGACGGCGAGCGTGCGACGTTCCTGCGCGAGGCCGAGCGTGTCGGCACGACGCTGATCGTCGACGAGACGACAGCGGACCTCGGCATCGACACCCTCACCGGTGAGCGCTCCTTCCGCGCGGCCGATCCTGCCCATGTCGTGCGGATCGGGTCGGTGGGAAAGACCGTCTGGGGTGGACTGCGGGTGGGCTGGATCCGGGGCGAGGTGGCTCTGCTCCGGCGTCTGGTCGCCGCCCGCCCGGTCGGCGACCTCGGGACGCCGGAACTGGAGCAGGACATCGCCCGGCGTCTGGTGACCCGCATGGACGAGATCGTCGCGCAACGCGCCCACGTCCTCGGTGTCGGGCGGGACGCATTGGTCGAAACGCTGCGCGAGGAGCTCCCCGAGTGGGCGGTTCCCTCGGTGCATGGCGGGGTTTCTCTCTGGGTCGAGCTGGACGCGCCGTTGAGCTCCGCGCTCGTTCTCGACGTCCGCGCGCGGGGCCTTCTGCTCTCGGCGGGCCCGCGCTTCTCCGTCGATGGTGGACACGACCGCCATCTCCGCATCCCGTTCACCGCTTCCCCCGACACCTTGCGGCGGGCCGCCCGCATCCTCGCCGATCGGTGGCCGGACGTGCGGCGGTCGGCACCGCATGTCGGAGCGGCGGCGCTCGCCCCCGTCGTCTGATCCGCGCCCGTGAGGCGCGTGTGCTCATGAGTACCGGATGCACTCGACGGCGTCGTCGGCGGACCAGAAGTCTCCGAGGTCGAGGAAGCCGTGCCGGATCGGGCTGAGGCGGCGTGCTCGCCACCGTGCCGCCCCGTCATCGGCGGCGCGCTGAAGGTGTCCGAGGATTCTGCCGTGTCGGTCGACCACCCGCCACAGGCCGAACGCGGCAGGTTGGAGGCGCAACGGCGTCGGCCTCGACAGGTGTGGGGCCGAACTGTCGGTGGTCGAGATCATCGCATTCTCCTTCCGGAAGTCGAACGTACATTCGACCTCGGACATCGCGTCCACCCGCCCTCCACACCCCGGGACCGGGAGCGGACTGTCCACGACTTCCGCCGGGGCCGCGAACGAAACTCCTCCGAGCGCGACGCTGGTGTCGGCGGCCACAGGGTCGTGAGAGGCACCGCGGGCTACGCCCCGCCGGAAGGAGCAGACATGAACGACACCATCACCGTCGTGGGCAACCTCGCCGCGCCCCCGGAGGTTCGGCGACTCCCCGACGGGACGCCCGTCACGAGCTTCCGTCTCGCGTCCAACAGGAGACGCTACGACAGTGCGGCGGGGCGCTATGTCGACGTCGAGACGAACTTCTACACCGTCTCGACCTATCGCGAGTTCAGCGAGCACGTCGCCCGCTCGCTGAGCAAGGGCAGCCGGGTGGTGGTGACCGGGCAACTGCGTCTGCGTTCCTGGCGTACCGAGAACGGATGGCGCACCTCGCCGGAAGTCGAGGCCGACGCGATCGGCTGCGACCTCCGGTACGGGACGACGACGTACACGGCGCGCGAGAGAGAAGACGGTCAGGGCCGGGGCTCGAGCGACGACGAGTGGGCGCCGGCTCCTCCCGACCCCGTCACCGCGCAGTCGACGGAGGATGCGGGCGCACGTCCCACCCGTTCGGGAGGAGACTGGGGAGCCCCTGTCGGATCCGAGCCGACGCCGTTCTGAGCGGACGTGCGCATCGCTCCCCGTAGACTCGGCGGGGTGTCCCCGCGCCTGCGTTCTTCCCGTCGTCCGCATTCGCCCGCGCCGGCCTCGCACGCGCTGCGCCGGTGGGGAGGCGTGTTCTGCGTGAGCAGCGTGATCGCACTCGCCGGCTGTAGCGCCTTCGGAGCCGTCGACGAGCCGGCGGCCACCTCCACCCCCACCATCTCGATCGATGTCACGCCGACGCCCTCGGAGTCGACCGAGCCGGGGTTGGCGCCCGAGGGAACGGCCGCCGAGAACCTCGCGTACTTCACCGCGGTCGTCGACGAGGTGTGGGCCGGAGCCGACGCCGACGCCGGTCGCTCCTACGTCGACGCCCTCGTGGCGGCCGGCTTCGACAAGGCCGCCATGCAGGTCACCGAGGACATGTCGACCGTCGGGAACCCCGCCGAGAGTATCCAGTTCTCCGTCGAGTGGGGGGAGGAGTGCCTCGTCGGACAGGTCGGACCCGCGACGGGAGATCCGTTCACCGTCGTCGTCGACGCACTGCCGGGCGGCGGGTGCCTGCTCGGGCAGACCCGACCGATCGATTGGTGAGTGCTCGGCGGTGCACACGGCGACGGCGACGACCCGCATAGACTGGTCGGGCTATGGCTGAGTACATCTATCAGATGGTCCGCGCGCGTAAGGCCGTGGGCGAGAAGTTGATCCTTGACGACGTCACGATGTCGTTCCTCCCCGGCGCGAAGATCGGCATGGTCGGCCCGAACGGCGCCGGGAAGTCGACGATCCTGAAGATCATGGCGGGACTGGACCAGCCCTCCAACGGGGAGGCGAAACTCACCCCGGGCTTCACCGTCGGGATCCTCATGCAGGAGCCCGAGCTCGATGAGTCCAAGACGGTCCTGGAGAACATCCAGGACGGCGTCGCCATCAAGGCCAAGCTCGACCGATTCAACGAGATCTCGGCGCTCATGAGCGACCCGGATGCGGACTTCGATGCGCTGCTCGCCGAGATGGGCCAGCTGCAGGAGGAGATCGACGCGGCTGATGCGTGGGACCTCGACTCCCAGCTCGAGCAGGCGATGAGTGCACTGCGCACCCCTCCCGGTGACGCGGAGATCTCGCACCTGTCCGGCGGTGAGAAACGACGCGTCGCGCTCACCAAGCTGCTCCTTCAGAAGCCCGATCTGTTGCTCCTGGACGAGCCGACGAACCATCTCGACGCCGAGAGCGTGCTGTGGCTCGAGCAGCATCTGCAGAAGTACGCCGGCGCCGTCATCGCCATCACGCACGACCGGTACTTCCTCGACAACGTCGCCGAATGGATCGCCGAAGTCGACCGAGGCCGCCTCTACCCGTACGAGGGCAACTACTCCACCTATCTCGAGAAGAAGCGGGAGCGTCTGGAGGTCCAGGGCAAGAAGGACGCCAAGCTCGCCAAGCGGCTCTCCGAAGAGCTCGACTGGGTCCGCTCGAACACCAAGGGCCGTCAGGCGAAGTCGAAAGCCCGCCTCGCGCGTTACGAGGAGATGGCCGCGGAAGCCGAGCGCACGCGCAAGCTGGACTTCGAAGAGATCCAGATTCCGCCGGGCCCCCGGCTGGGCAACATCGTCATCGAGGCGAAGAAGCTGCGGAAGGGGTTCGACGGTCGCTCGCTCATGGACGGGCTGAGCTTCAGCCTCCCGCCGAACGGCATCGTCGGAGTCATCGGCCCGAACGGCGTCGGCAAGACCACCCTGTTCAAGACCATCGTGGGACTCGAGCCCCTCGACGGCGGCGACCTCAAGGTCGGCGAGACGGTGAAGATCAGCTATGTCGATCAGACCCGCTCGAACATCGATCCCGACAAGTCGCTGTGGGAGGTCGTGTCGGACGGACTGGACATCATCACCGTCGGCAAGACCGAGATCCCCTCACGCGCGTACGTGTCGAAGTTCGGCTTCAAGGGGCCGGACCAGCAGAAGAAGGCCGGGGTGCTCTCCGGTGGTGAGCGCAACCGGCTGAACCTCGCGCTCACGCTCAAGGAGGGCGGGAACCTCCTGCTCCTGGATGAGCCGACCAACGACCTCGACGTCGAGACGCTCGGGTCGCTCGAGAACGCGCTCCTGGAGTTCCCCGGCTGCGCCGTCGTGATCACACACGACCGGTGGTTCCTCGACCGCATCGCCACGCATATCCTCGCGTACGAGGGAACCGACGAGAACCCCGACCGCTGGTACTGGTTCGAGGGCAACTTCGAAGCATACGAGCAGAACAAGCTGGAGCGCCTGGGTCCCGATGCGCTGAACCGCGCGAGTTCGACGTACCGCAAGCTCACGCGTGACTGAGCCTGCCGGCGGGCGCCTGCACATCCCCATCCATCTGCGGTGGGGCGACCTCGACGCGTTCAACCACGTCAACAACGCCACGATGCTCAAGCTCCTCGAGGAGGCACGGGTGCGGGCGTTCTGGGCGCCGCAGTCGGGGGAGAGCGCACCCCCGACGGCGGTGCTCGACTCCGGTCTTCACAGCGGCGTGCTCACGCTGATCGCGCGGCAGGAGATCGAGTACCTGGCGCCGGTGCCCTACCGACGTGACCCGTTGGACGTCCAGATCTGGTTCGGTCGGCTCGGAGGTTCGAGCATCGAGGTCTGCTACGAGGTCTGCGGTCCGCTCACCGACCCCGAGCCGCAGGTGTACGCGCGGGCGACCGGAGTGGTCGTCAAGGTCGATGCCGCCACCGGACGGCCGATGAAGCTGTCGTCTGAGGAGAGGGCAGCCTGGGAGCCGTTCCTGGGGGAGCCGATCGTCTTCGGCCACCGCCGCTGACCATCGGTGACGGGTCACGAGGTCGGGACCCGCACCATCACCTCCTGGGCGACGCTGGCGACCAGGGTGCCGCTCTGGGAAAAGATCCGGCCGGTGCCCAGGCCGCGGCCTCCGCGCGCGCTCGGTGATTCCTGGACGTAGAGCAGCCATTCGTCGACGCGTGCGGCGCGGTGCCACCACATCGCGTGGTCCAGACTGGCGACCTTGAGTCCGCGGTGCGCCCATGCGATGCCGTGGGCGCGGAGGATGGACTCCTGGATCGTCAGGTCGCTCATGTATGCCAGGACCGCGCGGTGCACCCGCGGGTCGTCGCCGATCGCACGGCGCACGCGCAGCCAGACCGCCTGGCTCGGGCTGTGCTCGCCGTCCACCGAGAGGTAGATCGGCGACGGGATGTGCCGGACATCGATCGGCCGGTCGATGAACAGACTTCTCGACATCGGATGCATCCCCGGCAGCAGTGCTTCGATGTCGGGAAGGTCCTCCGGCGCGGGAAGTCCTTCCGGCATGGACGACTGATGTGCCAGACCCGGATCCTCATCCTGGAACGAGGCGATCATCGAGAAGATCGGGACGCCGTCTTGGAAGGCCTGTGTCCGACGAGTCGAGAACGATCGGCCGTCGTGGATGCGGTCGACCGAGAAGGTGATGCCCTTGGCGGAATCTCCCGGGCGCAGGAAGTAACCGTGCATCGAATGGACCGCACGATCGGCGGGGATCGTCCGCTCGGCCGCAACGATCGACTGTGCGAGTACCTGTCCGCCGAACACGCGTCCCTGCGGCATCGCATGGGAGGCCCCGGTGAAGATGTCTTCCGTCGTCCGGGCTTCGGTCGCCGAGAGGTCGAGCACATCGAGCATGGCCGCGACGGGGTCTCGGTCGGCGGAAGCGGTCGTTTCCGCATCGGTCATATGGCCTCCGGTTGCCGCTCGGGCCGCGCGGCGCACGGCTGGTCGATAGTCTAGGTCGGATGTCCTCGCGCCTCCTGCTCGCCGATCGGCACGCCGCCGCCGATGCCCTCACCTTCGCGGGGCGATCCCGTTCCCTGGGCGACGGGGCGGTCCGGCTTCGGTCATCCGGGGGAGTGCTGGTGATGACCTCGGCGCCGCTCGCACCGCGGGGACTGTTGGATCGCACGCCGACGGTGCTCGCCATGCGCATGCTGCCGGCCGATCCGGAACTCGAGTGCGATCTCGTGGTCGACGCCGGTGCCCTGGGCCTGGACGAGACCGAGACCGCTCTGGCGCTGCCGGACTCCGCGGTATCGGCGCCGTGGGCGGGCGTTTCCCCGCCACGCGGCGGGTGGCGCGTCGCGGGCGATATCGCCGCGGCCGTGCTCGCCGCCCGCGCGCAGTCCGGCATCGCGCAGGTCGCCCGCGCGATGCCGGCGGATCCCGGCGAAGAGGTGGTGCGCGAGGTGCGCGCCGCGGTGTGGGGAGTGCCCGACGCGCTCCTGGGGGAGCTGCCGCTGGGCGCTGCCTTCGCCGCTTTCGCGATGGGATTCATCGTCGGCGAGGAGACCGCTCGCGTCTTCGAGAGCGGACCCTGGACCCGCATCACGCTCGACCGCGGACACGTCCTCGTGCGGGGGCCGGTCCGCGTCGGACTCACCGAGGTGCGCGCCACAGGCGCCGGCTGACAGGTGTCACACCGCCTCGGCGGCGGCCCGACCGGCGGCACGTCCGCTGAACAGGCACCCCCCGACGAAGGTGCCCTCCAGGGCGCGATAGCCATGGACGCCGCCGCCGCCGAAGCCGCTCGCCTCGCCGGCTGCGTACAGTCCGGGAACGGGCGCGCCGTCTCCGCCGAGCGCCCGCGCCGACAGATCCGTCTCGATGCCGCCGAGTGACTTGCGCGTCAGGACGTGCAGCTTCACGGCGATGAGCGGCCCCGCGGCGGAGTCGAGGAGACGGTGGGGTGCGGCGGTGCGGATGAGCCGGTCGCCGCGGTAGGCCCGCGCCGCACGCAGCATGGCGATCTGCGCATCCTTCGTGAAGCGGTTCCCGACTTCGCGGTCCCGTGCTTCGACCTCGCTCCGCACGAGCTCGGCATCCAGCACCCCGCCCCCGGGAAGATCCCGCATGGCCCGGATGAGCGCGTCGAGGTCGTCGCGCACCACGAAGTCCTCACCGTGGTCGAGGAAGTCCTGCACCGGCCCGCTGGCGCCTCCGCCCAGCCGGGACCGCAGGAGCAGCAACGGGTCCTTCCCGGTGAGATCGGGATTCTGCTCGCTGCCGGAGAGGGTGAACTCCTTCTCCACGATGCGTTGCGACAGGAGGAACCACGAGTGGTCGTGACCGGTTGTGCGCAGGTGCGCAAGGGTGCCCAGCGTGTCGAACCCCGGGTAGAGCGGAACCGGAAGTCGGCGTCCCGTCGCATCCAGCCACAGGGAAGACGGACCGGGCAGGATGCGGATCCCGTGCCCGGGCCAGATCGGATTCCAGTTCCGAAGGCCCTCCACGTAGTGCCACATGCGGTCGCGATTGATCAGGCGCGCCCCCGCATCTTCACTGACCGCCTGCAGGGATCCGTCGACGTACGCCGGGACGCCGGTGACCATGCTCGCAGGGGCGGTGCCCAGCCGTTCGGGCCAATGCCGACGGACGAGGTCGTGGTTGCCGCCGATCCCGCCTGAGGCGACGATGGTGGCGCCGGCCTCGATGCGGAAGTCGCCGACGATCTCGCGGGAGCTGACCGCACCTCGGGGGGCACCCGAGGGAGCGAGGACCTCACCGGCGGCGCCGGTGACCGTCTTGCTGTCGACGATCAGCTCCGTCACGCGGTGTCGAGGAAGCACGACGGCGCGGCCGACGGCTTCCGCCTGCTCGAGAGCGGACTGGAAGGGGGCGACCAGTGCGGGTCCGGTGCCCCACGCGATGTGGAATCGGGGAACGGAGTTGCCCGGTCCCGTCGCACCGTAGCCACCGCGCTCGGCCCAGCCGACGACGGGGAAGAAGCCGACGCCCTTCGCGCGGAGCCATGCTCGCTTCTCATGGTGGGCGAAGTCGAGGTATGCGTCTGCCCAGCGGCGGGGCCACACGTCGTCGGACCGGTCGAATCCGGCCGTACCGAACCAGTCCTGGCGGGCCAGCTCGGGCGAGTCGCGGATGCCCATGCGGCGCTGCTCCGGCGAATCGACGAAGAACAGGCCACCGAAGGACCACCAGGCCTGTCCGCCGAGATTCGTTCGCGGCTCCTGGTCGATCACGGTCACGTGGCGTCCGGCGGCGATCGCCTCCGTCGCCGCCACCAGACCCGCCAATCCCCATCCGATCACGAGGACATCGGTGTGTACGCGGACGGTCATCGGGACTCCTTCGTCTCGAGGTGCGTCAGGGGCGGGCGTCGTCCCGGACAGTCACAGACAGACTGCCACGATCGCGCCCGTCCGCGGCGGTGCCGATGCCGGTGGGCTCGAAAGTGTTCACCATCGCGTGGGCGGCTCGCTCGAGGTAGTCCCACAGGGTCTGCTCGTGCAACGGTGACAGGTCGAGGGCGTCCACTGCGGTGCGCATGTGGGCGAGCCACCGGTCCCGCGCGTCCGGATTGACGTGGAACGGACGGTGGCGCATCCGCAGGCGGGGATGTCCTCGGCGTTCCCCGTACGTCGTGGGGCCGCCCCAGTACTGCTCGAGGA
Organism: Microbacterium xanthum; assembly: GCF_034531355.1. Lineage (NCBI taxonomy): Bacteria > Bacillati > Actinomycetota > Actinomycetes > Micrococcales > Microbacteriaceae > Microbacterium > Microbacterium xanthum. The sequence goes on along the minus strand of NZ_JAWHUE010000003.1, from coordinate 55,168 downwards.
ACATCAGAAGCCGTTCCTTCGCAGGCCCGAGGTCCTCGTCGGGGTACATCGGGGCGAGGACCTCGTCCCCGGCGACGCCGTCGTAGAACACCTCGACGAGGCGCGCGAACGTCTCGTGTCCGCCGACCTCGTCGTAGAAACTCACCGGTGTCTGCTCGGTCATCCGTCCTTCTCCTCGACGGTCCTCACGATACGACGCCCCGGCACGCGCCGCGGAGTGCGGGCGCCGGGGCGTCGGTCGAGGTCACTGCGCGTCGCGCTCCTGAACGGCCAGGGCACGCTCGACGCCGGCGAGATTCTCGTAGACCATCCGGCGCAGGGCCGCGGGTGCGTCGGCGTTCGCCTCCAGCCAGGCACGGGTCGCATCGCGCAGCTCCGTCGAGGCCAGGACGCTCGGATACAGCCCCGTGATGAGGTACTCGGCGATCTTGTAGGTGCGGCTGGACCACACGGTGTCGAGCATCGCGAAATACGGCTCGATGAAGCCTCGAAGAAGCTCGATCCCGGAGGGGTTGACGAACCCCATGGCCGCGAAGCGGACGATGGTGTTGGGGAGGTCGTCGCGCTCCACCAGTGACGCCCAGGCGGCCTGCTTGGCTTCCGGCGTGGGCAGGGCCGCCTTGGCCTGGGCGGCGAACTCGCCGCCCTTGGCGGTGTTGTCCTGCGCGAGGGCCTTCTCGATGTCGGGAACGTCGATGACGCCACCGGCTGCGAGGGAGACCAGGAGTTGCCACGACAGGTCGGTGTCGATCTCGAGGCCGTCGAGTACCGTCTCTCCGTCGCGCAGCGCCCGGACGTTCGACCACTGCGAGGGCGTCGCCGCGGCGGCCGCGAACGAGGTCACGAACTGCAGCTGACTGTCGCTGCCGGCCGGCGCCTCCTGGGCGAGTTCCCACAGCGCGTCGGCGACCTTGATGCGGGTGATCTCGCGCTTCTCCGGGGCGACGTACGCGCCCGCGGCGAGCTGCAGCTGGGCCAGCGTGGTGCGCACGGTGGTGGACTCCGTCTCGCTGCCGATGTTGCGCAGAACGAGGTCGACGTAGTCGCTCGCCGACGCTTCGGCGTCGCGGGTCTGGTCCCACGCGGCGCCCCAGACGAGGGAGCGCGCGAGCGGGTCGCTGATCCGGGACAGATGGTCCACCGCCGTCTGCAGCGACCGGTCGTCGAGTCGGATCTTCGCGTAGGCGAGGTCGTCGTCGTTGAGCAGCACGAGGTCCGGGCGCTGTTCGCCGACGAGGTCCGGCACCTCGGTGAGGTCGCCGTCGACGTCGAGTTCGACGTGTCGGGTGCGCACGAGCGCGTCACCCTCGAGGGTGTAGAAACCGATCCCGAGGCGGTGCGGACGGATGGTGGGGTAGTCGGCGGGCGCGGTCTGCACCACGGCGAAGCGGGTGATCTTCCCGTCGGGACCCTCGGTGATCGCCGGTGAGAGCGTGTTGACGCCGGCCGTTTCGAGCCACTTCTTCGACCAGCCGGTCAGTTCGCGTCCGCTCGTGGCCTCGAGCTCGACGAGCAGATCGGTGAGCTCGGTGTTTCCGAACTCGTGCTTCTTGAAGTACGCCGCCACACCGGCGAAGAAGGCTTCGACCCCCACCCAGGCAGCGAGCTGCTTGAGGACGGATCCGCCCTTGGCATAGGTGATGCCGTCGAAGTTGACCTGGACGTCTTCGAGGTCGTTGATCTCGGCGACCACGGGGTGCGTCGAGGGGAGTTGATCCTGTCGGTAGGCCCAGGTCTTCTCCATCGCGTTGAAGGTCGTCCATGCGGCCGTCCACTCGGTGGCCTCGGCGGTGGCGATCGTCGAGGCCCATTCGGCGAACGACTCATTCAGCCAGAGGTCGTTCCACCACTTCATGGTGACGAGGTCGCCGAACCACATGTGCGCCAGCTCGTGGAGGATGGTGACCACGCGGCGTTCCCGCACGGCATCGGTGACCTTGCTGCGGAAGACGTACGTCTCGGTGAAGGTGACCGCTCCGGCGTTCTCCATCGCGCCGGCGTTGAACTCCGGCACGAACATCTGGTCGTATTTGGCGAACGGATACGGGTAGTCGAACTTGTCCTCGTAGTACGCGAATCCTTCACGCGTCTTCTCGAACACGTAGTCCGCGTCCAGGTACTTCCACAAGCTCTTCCGGGCGAAGACGCCGAGGGGGATCACGCGGCCGGATGCGCTGGTCAGCTCGGAGTAGGTGGCTTCGTAGGGGCCGGCGACCAGCGCGGTGATGTAGGACGAGATGCGCGGCGTGGGTTCGAAGGTCCAGGTCGCCACGCCGTCGGCGGTCGGCTCCGGCGCGGGGGTGGGGGAGTTGGAGATGACCTTCCACTCCGCCGGTGCCGAAACGGTGAACTGGAATGTCGCTTTCAGGTCGGGTTGCTCGAAGACGGCGAACACACGTCGGGAGTCGGGTACCTCGAACTGCGAATAGAGGTATACCTCGCCGTCGACAGGGTCGACGAACCGGTGCAGACCCTCCCCGGTGTTGGTGTACAGGCAGTCGGCGTCGATGACGAGCTCGTTCGACGACGCCAGGCCGTCCAGGGCGATGCGCGAGTCGGCGAAAGCGAGCGACGGCTCGACGGTGCGGCCGTTGAGGGTGATCTCGCGGACGTCGCGGGCGATGAGGTCGATGAATGTCGAGGCGCCCTCCGTCGCGGTGAACCGGACGACCGTGCGGGAGCCGAAGATCTCGGCGCCCTTGTTGAGGTCGAGCGTGATCTCGTACGACTGCGTGTCGACGACCGCGCGGCGCTCCTGCGCTTCGAGGCGGGTGAGGTTCTCTCCTGGCACTGCGTCTACTCCCGGGGTTTGGGTTCATGTCGCGGACCGGCGCTGCTGGCGCCGGCGACAACCCTCCTACCCTACGCCAGACCGACACGCGGATCCCGCGGCGTCGGGCGGTGCGAAAATGGAGCGGTGAGCACCTCGACACCCGCCCCGGACGAACCGGCGGCGACTGAGCCAGTCCCCTTCGCCTCCTCCTGCGCCGCGCCCGGTCCTGCGCACGTCGAGGTCCCGGTCGCCTATGACGGCTTGCTCCTCGCGGGATTCGGCGGACCCGAAGGGCAGGATGATGTCATCCCGTTCCTGAGGAACGTCACCCGTGGGCGTGGCATACCGGATGAGCGGCTGGAGGAGGTCGCACACCACTACCGCCACTTCGGGGGCGTCAGCCCCATCAACGCGCAGAACCGCGCACTGAAGGCCGCTCTCGAGGACGAGCTGGCCAGACGCGGCATCGATCTGCCCGTCTACTGGGGCAATCGCAACTGGGCGCCGTACCTCGAGGACGCCGTCCAGGAGGCCGCCGACGCGGGCGACACCACGCTGCTCGCCCTGGCCACGAGCGCCTACAGCTCTTTTTCGAGCTGCCGGCAGTACCGTGAGGACTTCGCGCGTGTGCTCACCGATACGGGCTTGGGCGGACAGGTCACCATCGACAAGATCCGTCAGTTCTTCGACCACCCCGGTTTCGTGCAGCCCTTCATCGACGGCGTCGAGGAGGCGGTCCGGGGGTTCGTGGTGGATGATGCGATCGACCCCGCCAAGGTCCACGTCCTGTTCTCCACCCACAGCATCCCGACGGCGGATGCCCAGCGCTCCGGACCGCGCGATCGGGACTTCGGTGACGGGGGCGCATACGCCGCCCAGCACCTCGCCGTCGCCGAAGTGGTCATGGGCGCCGTCGCCGCGGCGGTGCCCGGCGCCGACGGCGTGCCGTGGGAGCTCGTGTACCAGTCCCGATCGGGCCCGCCCACGCAGCCCTGGCTCGAACCCGATGTCTGCGACGTGATCGAGGACCTGCCCTCGCGGGGTGCCGAGGCCGTCGTCATCGTTCCACTCGGATTCGTCAGCGATCACATGGAGGTCCTCTGGGATCTCGACACGGAGGCGATGGAGGCCGCCGAGCAGGCGGGCCTGCGCGCCGTCCGCTCGCAGACGCCCGGTGTCGACCCGGCCTACGTGAGTGGACTGGTCGACCTCGTGGAGGAGCGGCTGGCCGGTACGACGAAGGCGGAGCGCCCGCACGCGACCGCTCTCGGACCCTGGTACGACGTCTGCCGACCGGGATGCTGTGAGAACATCCGCGCCGGCTTCAAGCCCGCCGCTGCGGGCATCGCGCCGTGATCGGCGTCAATAGGATGGGCGGCATGCGCATCCACATCGCCACCGATCACGCCGGTCTGGAGTTCTCCACGCAGCTGCAGCACCACCTCGCCGCTCACGGGCATCAGGTGATCGATCACGGTCCTCTCGAGTACGACCCGGTCGACGACTACCCCGCCTTCTGCATCCGCGCCGCGCAGGCCGTCGTCGCCGATCAGGCTCGGGGTGTTCCCGCCCTCGGCGTCGTCTTCGGCGGATCGGGCAACGGCGAGCAGATCGCTGCGAACAAGGTCGTCGGGATCCGCGCTGCGTTGGTGTGGAGCATCGCGACGGCCGAGTTGGCCCGCGAGCACAACGACGCGAATGTGATCGCGATCGGGGCCCGTCAGCATACGTTCGATGAGGCCGTCGCCTTCATCGACCGCTTCGTGGCGACACCGTTCTCCCACGATGACCGTCACGTGCGCCGGATCGGGCAGATCGCGTCGTTCGAGAGCGACGGGTCGCTCCTGCCGGACCCCCGGTCGACGGCGCAGAGCCCCGACGTCCTCGCCGCCGACGACAGCTCCTTCGACCCCGAAGCCGGCTGATGCCGGAGGGGCACTCCGTCCACCGCATCGCACGGCAGTTCGCCCGGAACATCGTCGGCAACCGTGTGGCGGCGTCCAGTCCGCAGGGCCGCTTCGCCGAGGGCGCATCCGTGCTCGACGGGCGGGTGCCGCGGGAGGTGCGGGCCGTCGGCAAGCAGATGTTCCTGGGATTCGACGACGACCTGTGGCTGCGTGTGCACCTCGGCATGTACGGCGCATGGGACTTCGCCGGCGACATCGTGGTCGATTCGACGATCGCCTCGGCGAACGGTCGCATGGGGCAGACGAACCAGCGCGGCACCCACCTGGCAGAAGCGGTCTACGACGAGGCGGGGGAGAACTCGCTCTCCTCCATCGGAGCACCGCGGAGGACCCGGGTGCACGTGCGCATGTCGGAGCAGACCACCGGCCTCGGTGAGGACGACGACCAGTGGCCGCCGCCGGTGGTCGGCCAGGTGCGGCTCCGGCTGCTCACCGACGCGGTGTGTGCCGACCTGCGCGGTCCGACCGCGTGCGCGCTGCAGACCGGTGACGAGATGGCGGTGACCGTCGCCAAGCTCGGACCCGACCCGTTGGTCGACGACCCGGCGGCGGGGGAGGAACGGTTCACCTCCGTCGTGCGGCGCAAGCGCACGTCGATCGGCCTGCTGCTGATGGACCAATCCGTCGTCTCCGGGATCGGCAACGTCTACCGCGCGGAGATGTTGTTCCGTGCCCGGCTGAACCCGCACACGCCGGGGCAGGACGTTCCGGAGCAGACCGTGCGCGGTCTCTGGCACGACTGGACTCGGCTGCTCGCGATCGGAGTCGAGACCGGGCAGATGATGACCATGGACGATCTCGACCCGGAACAATTCCGTCGGGCGATGGCCAGCCGCGACGATCGTCACTGGGTCTATCATCGCGCGGGTCTGCCCTGCCGCGTCTGCGGGACCGACATCGTGATGGAGGAGGCGGCGGGACGCAAGCTCTACTGGTGCCCCCGTTGTCAGGCCTGACCGTCGCGGCGCCCTAGGCTGGCGGGGTGCGTCAGAACCCATTGCGGACGACCGTCCGCATCGCCGCCGTACGGGGAGAGCTGTGATCGGCCCGGGATCGCGTGTCGACACGGTCGTCGGCGGCAGGCTGACCGGACCGGGTGCGCATCTCGCACCGGCCGGCCCCGTGGATCTCTTCCTCTCCGGAGGTCGGATCGTCGATATCGCGCCGACGGGCGCGTTGCGACCGCGAGGCGAGGTCCTCGACGCCGACGGAGCCTTCGTCGTTCCGGGGCTGTGGGACCATCACGTGCATGTGATGCAGTGGTCCCTCGTGGCGCAGCGTCAGAACCTCGACATCGCGGAGTCCGCGGCCCACGCTGCGGAGATCATGGCGTGGGCGCCGGTGCTCTCGGACGGCCGACGAGTGGGAACCGGGTTCCGTGACGGACTGTGGGCCGATGCGCCGTCGCTGAGCCTGCTGGATGCGGCGACCGGCGCGGTTCCCACGTACCTCATCAACTCCGATGTCCACAGTGTCTGGATGAACTCGGCCGCCTTCGAACGCGAGGCGATGGCCGCGGACGAGACGGGTGTCGTGCGCGAAGAGCCCGCTTTCGAGGTCTCTCGGCGCCTGAACGATGTCGACCCCGCCGTGGGCGACGCCGCCGTGCAGGCCATGGCGGCGGATGCGGCGTCCCGGGGGGTCGTCGGGATCATCGACCTCGACATGGCGTGGAACGCCTCGGCGTGGGAGAGGCGCGCAGCGAGCGGATTCGACACCCTCCGCGTCGACTTCGGGGTCTACCCCGAGCACCTTCAGCGGGCGATGGAGGCGGGTCTGCGATCCGGCGATCCCGTGGCGGGGGAGGGCGGTCTGATCCGGATGGGCCCGCTGAAGATCATCACCGACGGTTCGCTCGGTACTCGTACCGCGGCGTGCTCGCACCACTACACGGGGGAGCCCGGGAACACCGGTGTGCTCAACTACCCCCTCGACACGGTTCGGGACCTGATGGCGCGCGCCACCGGCGCCGGGATCACCTGCGCCATCCATGCGATCGGCGACGTCGCCAACACTGCCGCACTCGACGCCTTCGCCGTCACGGGCGCGACCGGCACCATCGAACACGCCCAGCTCGTCGCCCACCGCGATCTCGCCCGCTTCGCACGGCTGGGTGTCGCCGCGAGCGTCCAGCCCGAGCATGCGCTCGATGACCGTGACATGACCGATGCCATGTGGCGCGGCCAGACCGCGCTGGCCTATCCGCTGCGCTCTTTGGCCGACGCCGGCGCCAATCTGCGGTTCGGCTCCGATGCACCGGTCGCGCGGCTCGATCCGTGGGCCGCGATGGCGTCGGCGGTCCATCGCAGCCGTGACGGGCGCGATCCGTGGCAGCCGGACCAGCGGGTGGATGCGGCCACGGCCTTGGCTGCGTCCACCCGCGGCGGGTCCACGTCCGCTTCGTCGCTGGCCCCAGGTGCGGTGGCCGACCTGGCACTGTGCGACCGGGATCCGCTGACGGCGGACGAGTGGGAGATGCGCGCCACCGTCGTGTCGGCCACTCTGCTATCCGGTCGTCTCACCCACCTGGCGTGAGACACACCGAAGCCCCCGGGCTGGACCCGGGGGCTTCGGTGTGTGCGGTGGCCCGCCTCACTCGGCGACGTGCGCGACGAGGAACCAGCGGTCCTTCTCGATGGACTGCTTGAGGCCGATCGCGATGTCCTGGCTGGTCAGGTCGACCTCGTCGAGCCCGTCGATCGCGGTCTGCAGGTCGGCGATCACCGAGTCCATGTCGGCGATCACGGCGCGGACGATGTCCTGCCACTGGGTGAACCCCGCCGGGACGGCCGTCGCGGCGGTCTTGTCCGCGATGGTGCCCAGACGTGCGTCGACGGGCAGCCCGAGAGCGACGATGCGCTCCGCGGCTTCGTCGGCACCGGCCTGCGCGTGCTCGACGACCGAGTCGAGGAGCTCGTGGATGGCGATGAAGTTGGCGCCGCGCACGTTCCAGTGGGCCTGCTTGCCGTTCACCGCGAGCGCTTGCATGCCCAGCACCACGGGGGTCAGGAACTGTGCCGTGCCGGCTGCGACGGTCGGGTCCGCGGCGGTGGTCGGGGTGGTCTGCATGTTCGTCATCGTGTCGCCTCCATTCGGGCGGTTCCCGGCGGTCCGCCGGCTCTTCGCCCTCTTGGGAACAACGCTACTCAGCCCGCGGTATTCCGCAAGCAAGCCCAGGCTGGGCTTGCTTTCCTGAGGCTATCCATACCTGCCGGAACGCCGACCGGTAGCCTCGCCACATGATCTCTGCGGATTCCTCGGTTCTGACCGTCTCGGGCGCACGGCCCGTCGTCGACGACTCGGCCTTCGTGGCCGCGGGGGCGCGCGTCATCGGCGCGGTGACCCTGGGAGCGGAATCGAGCGTCTGGTACAACGCCGTCCTCCGCGCCGACAGTGCCCCCATCACGATCGGGGCAGGCAGCAATCTCCAGGACAATGTGTCGGTTCACGTCGACGCCGGGCGGCCGGTGGTCCTCGGTGAGAACGTCTCCGTCGGCCACAACGCCGTCGTGCATGGGTGCACGATCGGTGACGGCACGCTCATCGGGATGGGCAGCGTCGTGCTCTCCGGCGCACAGATCGGCTCGGGTTCCCTGGTCGCCGGCGGCGCAGTGGTGCTGGAGGACATGGTGGTCCCGCCCAATTCCCTCGTCGCGGGGGTGCCGGCCAAAGTACGTCGCGAGCTGACGGAGGAGGAGCGTGCCGCGATCCGTCGTAACGCCGATACGTATCGGGCTCATGTCCAGGCGCACCGCGTGGCGCAGGCGGGGTGAACATCGGACTCAGAACGATATGGAGGGGATGACGGGAATCGAACCCGCACCATCAGTTTGGAAGACTGAGGCTCTACCATTGAGCTACATCCCCGCAGCGGCGAACCGCAGCGTCACCAGTGTAGACGACATCGGTCGTCGTCCCGACCACGCGCAGGCGGCGGGTTGTCATGTCGGTTAGACTTCACGGGGCCGATCGCTGCACGTTCGCGTGCGCGCACCCATCCGGGGCGTAGCTCAGCTTGGTAGAGCGCCCGCTTTGGGAGCGGGAGGCCGCAGGTTCAAATCCTGTCGCCCCGACATCCACCGACCAAGAGTCAACCGCCGCGCTGTCAGCGCGGTCGACACCGAGGAGAACGAACAGGCATGGTCACGAGCACCGTCGAGAAGCTGACCCCCACCCGGGTGAAGCTGCACATCACGGTCACCCCCGACGAGCTGAAGCCGAGCATCGAGCGCGCGTACGACGTGATCGCGAAGGACGTGCAGATCCCCGGCTTCCGCAAGGGCAAGGTCCCCGCCCCGATCATCGACCAGCGCATCGGTCGCGGACCGGTGCTCGAGCAGGCCGTGAGTGACGGACTCGACGCGTTCTACCGCCAGGCGGTGGAAGCCGAGGGCGTGCGCGTGCTCGGGCGTCCCAGCGCCGACGTGCTGGAGTGGCCGAACGAGAAGGACTTCTCCGGCGACCTGCAGGTGGCCGTCGAGGTCGACGTCCGTCCGGAGTTCGACCTTCCGGCCTATGAGGGGCTCACGATCGAGGTCGACGCCGTCGAGGTCGACGAGGCCGCGGTCGAGGAGGAGCTGGACAAGCTGCGCTCGCGCTTCGGCACCCTCGTGACCGTCGAGCGGCCCGCCGCGAAGGGCGACTTCGTCGAGCTCGACCTCGTCGCGACCATCGACGGCGCCGAGATCGACCGCGCCGAGGGCGTGTCGTACGAGGTCGGTTCCGGCGAACTGCTCGAGGGCATCGATGAGGCCATCGACTCCCTCACCGCCGGTGAGGACACGACGTTCCGTTCCACGCTCGTCGGGGGCGACCACGCCGGCCAGGAGGCCGAGGTCGCGGTGTCGGTCAAGGCCGTCAAGGAGCGCGAGCTCCCCGATGCCGATGACGACTTCGCCCAGATCGCGAGCGAGTTCGACACCATCGCCGAGTTGCGCGAGAGCCTGGTCGAGCGTGTCTCGCAGCAGTCGGTGTTCACGCAGGGGTCGGCGGCGCGCGACAAGCTCGTCGAGCAGCTTCTCGAGCAGGTCGAGATCGCCGTCCCGCCGCAGCTCATCGAGGACGAGGTCCACGCCCACCTCGAACAGGAGAGCCGCCTCGAGGACGACGAGCACCGCGCCGAGGTGACCGAGGCGAGCGAGAAGCAGTTCCGGACGCAGATGCTGCTGGATGCGATCGCCGAGCAGGCTGAGGTCCAGGTGTCCCAGGAGGAACTGACGCAGTACCTGGTCCAGTCGGCGGCGCAGTACGGCATGGCTCCGCAGGAGTTCGTGCAGGCCCTCCAGCAGCAGAACCAGCTGCCGGCCATCGTGGCCGAGGTCGCCCGCAACAAGGCGCTCGCGGTGGCGCTCGGCAAGGTCACCGTCGTCGACACCGCCGGCAATGCCGTCGACCTCACCGGCTTCATCGCCGTCGAGGACGAAGAGGCCGCCGAGGAAGAGGTCGTCGAGGAAGCCGAGGAGATCGTCGAAGAGGCCGCTGAGGCTGAGGCTGAGGACGTCGACGACAAGAAGTGATCGCCTTCGGGTGAGGGAGGGGCGGATGCTGCGGTATCCGCCCCTTCGTCGTCCCGCCACGCCATCGATCTGCCCACGGCGAACACGACCGGTCCCTCGGACGAGCGCCGGTAGATTCGTTTCAGACCCAAGGAATCAGGAGCACACATGGCCGCTGAACCCCTTGTCGCGACGAGCGTCTTCGACAAGCTGCTGAGAGACCGCATCATCTGGCTCGGGTCGGAGGTGCGCGACGAGAACGCGAACGAGATCTGCGCGAAGATCCTCCTGCTCGCCGCGGAGGACCCCGAGAAGGACATCTACCTCTACATCAACTCGCCCGGTGGGTCGATCACCGCCGGAATGGCGATCTACGACACGATGCAGTTCGTGCCGAACGACATCGTCACCGTCGGCATCGGCATGGCGGCCTCGATGGGCCAGCTGCTGCTCACCAGCGGCACGAAGGGCAAGCGCTACATCACGCCGAACGCCCGCGTCCTGCTCCACCAGCCGCACGGCGGCTTCGGCGGGACGGCCAGCGACATCCAGACGCAGGCGCAGCTGATCCTCGACATGAAGAAGCGTCTTGCGGAGATCACCGCTTCGCAGACGGGCAAGAGCGTCGAGCAGGTCAACGCCGACGGTGATCGCGACCGGTGGTTCACGGCCGCCGAGGCGCTGGAGTACGGCTTCGTCGACCACATCCGCGAGCACGCCGCCGACGTCTCCGGCGGCGGCGGCACCGCGAGCTGAGTCCGCAGGCGAAAGAGAGAGAAGCGCACATGTACACCCCCACCCACGGTGTTCCCGCCCCCGCCGGCGTGCCGATGCCCGGCAGCCGCTATGTGCTCCCGCAATTCGAGGAGCGCACCGCCTACGGCTACAAGCGGCAGGATCCGTACAACAAGCTGTTCGAGGATCGCGTGATCTTCCTCGGCGTGCAGGTCGATGACGCGTCGGCGGACGATGTCATGGCCCAGCTGCTCGTCCTCGAGAGCCAGGACCCCGACCGCGACATCATCATGTACATCAACTCGCCCGGCGGCTCGTTCACCGCGATGACGGCGATCTACGACACGATGCAGTATGTCTCGCCGGAGATCCAGACCGTGGTGCTCGGCCAGGCCGCCTCGGCCGCGTCGGTGCTGCTTGCCGCCGGTGCGCCCGGGAAGCGTCTCGCGTTGCCCAACGCCCGCATCCTCATGCACCAGCCGGCCGTCGGCGAGGCAGGACACGGGCAGGCCTCGGACATCGAGATCCAGGCTGCGGAGATCCTCCGTATGCGCACCTGGCTCGAAGAGACCATGGCCAGGCACACCAACCGCACGGCGGAGCAGGTGAACAAGGACATCGACCGCGACAAGATCCTCTCCGCCTCGGAGGCGTTGGAGTACGGCGTCGTCGATCAGGTCCTCACCACGCGCAAGCGCACCCCCGCCGCGATCACGTCCTGACGCGCAGCATCGTCGGCGCCCCGTCTCCTCCGGGAGGCGGGGCGCCGTCGTCGGTCGTCGGATCGGGACATTCCGTGCTCGCAATTCCCACCGATGTCTCAGGGAGAGGTTAGGCTCGAAGGACACCCGGGGCAGACCCGCTGTTTGAGGAGGAGCCGGATGGCACGCATCGGAGAGAGCGCCGACCTGTTCAAGTGCTCCTTCTGCGGCAAGAGCCAGAAGCAGGTGCAGCAGCTCATCGCCGGACCCGGCGTCTACATCTGCGATGAATGCGTCGAGCTGTGCAACGAGATCATCGAAGAGCGCATGGCCGAGTCCTCGTCGGACGAGGTGGCGGATTTCGATCTGCCCAAGCCGCGCGAGATCTTCGCGTTCCTCGAGGAGTACGTGGTCGGGCAAGACGACGCCAAGCGAGCCCTCTCGGTGGCGGTCTACAACCACTACAAGCGTGTGCGTGCGCACGGCACGATCCAGTCGGCCGAACAGCGTGCCGAAGAAGTCGAGATCGCGAAGAGCAACATCCTGCTCCTGGGGCCCACCGGCTGCGGAAAGACGTATTTGGCGCAGACGCTCGCCAAGCGCTTGAACGTGCCTTTCGCCGTCGCGGACGCCACCGCCCTCACCGAGGCCGGGTACGTCGGAGAAGACGTCGAGAATATTCTCTTGAAGCTGCTTCAGGCGGCGGACTTCGACACGAAGCGCGCCGAAACGGGCATCATCTACATCGACGAGGTCGACAAGGTCGCCCGGAAGGCCGAGAACCCTTCCATCACCCGAGACGTATCGGGCGAGGGCGTGCAGCAGGCGCTGCTGAAGATCCTCGAAGGGACCGTCGCGTCCGTGCCGCCGCAGGGCGGCCGCAAGCATCCCCATCAGGAGTTCATCCAGATCGACACGACGAACGTCTTGTTCATCGTCGCCGGTGCTTTCGCGGGTCTCGAAGACATCATCTCGTCGAGGGTGGGCAAGCACGGCGTCGGGTTCGGCGCTCCGCTTCACACCAAGGGCGACGACCTCAATCTTTTCTCCGAAGTGCGTCCGGAGGACCTTCACAAGTTCGGACTGATCCCGGAGTTCATCGGTCGCCTGCCGGTCGTGGCGGCCGTCTCGCCGTTGGACCGCGAAGCCCTCATGGAGATCCTGACCGGGCCGAAGAACGCGTTGGTGAAGCAGTATGAGCGCATGTTCGAGCTCGATGGCGTCGCACTCGAGTTCGACCGTTCGTCGCTCGAGGCGATTGCGGACCTCGCCGTGGAGCGCAAGACGGGCGCGCGGGGCCTGCGTGCGATCCTCGAGGACGTGCTGGGTCCGATCATGTTCGAGATCCCCTCTGCCGACAACGTGGAGAAGGTGATCGTCACCCGCGATGCCGTGGAGAAGGGTGCGACGCCGACCCTGGTCATGCGCGAGAAGCGCAAGAGCGCCTGATGTCAGAGGAGCCCCCGCGCGTGGTGCACGGCGGGGGCTCTTTCTGGTCAGTCCGTGAGTCCGCGGCGCTCCAAGAGAGGGCGGATCTCGGCGTCACGGCCGCGGAAGTGGCGATACGCCTCCAGTGGATCCTTCGAACCGCCCACGCCGAGCAGCCGCACTCGGAAGCGGTCTCCGTTCGCACGGGACAGGCCGCCATTCTCCCGGAACCACTCGACGGTGTCGGCGTCGAGGACCTCGCTCCAGATGTACGAGTAGTAGCCGGCGCTGTAGCCGCCGGAGAATACGTGCGCGAAATAGGCGGACGAGTATCGCGTGGGGACCGCGGGGTGGTCCAACTCGATCTCCCGAAGGGCCGCGGCTTCGAAGGCCGCGACATCGATCTCCTCGGCCGCAGCCGCTGCATCGAGTGAGTGCCACGCCTGATCGAGCCATGCGGCCGCGAGATACTCGCTGGTGGCGAAGCCCTGGTTGAACGCCTCGGAGGCGTGCAGGCGCTCGACGACGTCGGCCGGGAGAGGCTCGTCCGTGTCGATGTGGCGCGCGTACGACGCGAGGACCTCCGGCCAATAGATCCACATCTCGTTGACCTGACTCGGAAACTCGACGAAGTCGCGGAAGACGTTGGTGCCCGCGAAGTGCGGATACGTGACTCTGGCCAGCAGGCCATGGAGGGCGTGGCCGAACTCGTGAAAGAGCGTCGTGACCTCATCGAGCGTCAGCAGAGTCGGGCTCCCGGCCGACGGCTTGGACACGTTCAGGTTGTTCACCACGACCGGGGCTGTTCCGCGCAGGGCGGACTGCGACACGATCGGGTTCATCCAGGCGCCGCCCCGTTTGCTATCGCGCGTGTAGAGGTCGAGGATGTACAGCCCCAGAGGCGAACCGTCGGCATCGAACACCTCGAAGACGCGGGCCTCCGGGTGGTAGGCGACAAGGTCGGTGCGTGGGGTGAAGGTCAGCCCGTACAGTTCGCCGGCGGCCCGGAAGACGCCGTCGTGCAGCACTCGTTCGGCTTCGAACCACGGCCGCAGAGCCGAGCGATCGAGCTCGTACCGGTCGGCGCGGACCTTCTCGGTGTAGAAGGCCCAGTCATGCGCCTCGACCAGGTGCGGCGCCGGTGCTCCTGACGCGATCTGCTGCAGCTCCCCGTGCTCTCGCGCGGCGTTCCTTGCGGCCGGAGCGGCCAGGCGACGCAGCATCTGCGCGACGGCTTCCGGCGAACCTGCGGTCTGGTCGGCGGTGACGTAGGCGGCGTGGGAAGGGTAGCCCAGCAGTGCCGCTCGCTCCGCGCGCAGTCGCACGATGTCCAAGAGCACGCCGCGGTTATCGTGCGTGCCGCCGCGGCTGCCGCGCGAGCGCGAGGCCGACATGATGCGCTCGCGGCTGTGCCTGTCGGTGAGCGATGACAGGTAGGGATGCCCGGTGAACAAGGGTAGCGCGACGACGTAGGAGCTCGTCAGCCCGCGCTGTTCGGCAGCTGCCGCCGCGGCGGAGATCTCGCCCTCGGTGAGACCGTCGAGGTCTGCGACGTCGTCGAAGACGACGGCGAGTTCGTTGGTATCGGCGAGGAGGTTCTTCTCGAACGCGGTCGTCAGTATCGACAGCCGCCGGTTCAGGTCGGAAAGGGTCTGCTTCTCCTGGGGGTCGAGACCCGCTCCGGCGTGCGCCATCTCGCGATGGTGACGCTGCACGAGGTAGCGCTGTTCGGCGTCGAGATCGAGGTCGTCGAGCCGATCGAAGAGGTCCTTCACCCGGACGAACAGGCGCGCATCCAGCCGGATCGCGTCTTCGTGTGCCGCCATGAGCGGAGCGAGCTGTTCATCGATCTGCTGGATCTTCTCCGTCGCGTCCGCCGAGGAGACGGTGTAGAACGCGTGAGCGACGTCTTCGAGCATCCAGCCTGACTCTTCGAGGGCGAGGATCGTGTTCTCGAAGGTGGCCGGCTCGGGAGAGGTCGCGATGCGGTCCACCTCGTCGCGGTGACGTGCGAAGGCGGTCTCGAATGCGGGCAGATAGTGCTCGGGTCGGATCCGGGCGTAATCGGGAAGTCCGTACGCCAGGGGTGAGGGGGAGAGGAGGGGGTTCGCGTCGAGCATGCCCTCAGCCTATGCCGAGGCAGGGCGGTCACAGAACGTTCTTTGCAAAGACACGCTTGCAAAGAAGTCTTTGCAGTTCTATGCTCGCACCATGGACGACCAGCAGAACGACGCCGCGGGTCAGGCGGCGACGCGCCATGCCGCCGATCGCGTGCTGGACGCCGGCGCGCTTCGCGCGCTCGCGCACCCCCTGCGTGTGCGCATCTACGACATCTTGAGTCAGTACGGTCCGCAGACCGCGAGCACCCTCGCCGAGCACCTCGGGGAATCCAGCGGCTCGACCAGCTACCATCTGCGCGCGCTGGCGAGACATGCACTGATCCAGGAGTGTGCCGATCGGGGAAGCGGCCGCGAACGCTGGTGGGAGCGGCCGGTCGGCGGGGTCTCCTTCACCAGACCGGCCGGTGCCCGGACGCCGTCCGAGCGCTCGGCGACCCAGCTGGTCATGAGCGAGTTCTTCCGCCACCGCCAAGATCGCCTCCTCGACTTCGTGATGCGCTCCGAGGAAGCAGAAGAGGATGACTGGTCGAAAGGGGCGATGGTCTCGACGGCGACCGCGCGCCTCACCCCGGAACAGCTCGAGGAGCTCTCCGGCCGCATCATGGCGATCATCGACGAGACCGTCGACCGTCATCGCGACCAGAAGGGCGAACGGGTGCGGCCCGTCTCGATTCGGGCCGATCTGTTTCCCCTCGCCACGCTCGAGGAATCCTCATGACCGCGCTCGGCCAGACCTCGCACCTGGCGGGATCAACGGCTTTCGATCGCACGCTCCTGCGTGTCTCCGAGGTGCTTGCCGCCCATGTCGCCGCCCGCGTCACACGGCGCGTGCAGGCTGTGCGCGCCTGTGCGGCCGAGGCCGCGATCCACTACGACACCCGACGAGGCATCGAGCGGTCTCGAGGCGCGCTCGGAATGCTTCCGTAAGCGTCCGGCCTCAGGCGAAATCGTCGTCCGGGGCGTGACGGACGACGGCCTCACCGTTCTCGTCGAGCTCGACGAGAACGCCCGTGGCCAGCTCGGCGATGGGCTTGCCCTCGAGCCAGGTGAGGGTCCATCGCGGCCGCGGCGCGCCGAGCACGTCCACGGGGATGGTGGCGTCCACCCCCGCGATTCCATCGCGGAGCGCGGCCGGTACCACCGCCGGCGGCTCCTCACCCGAAGTCCATCGTGTTCCGAGTCTCATCAGGCCTCCCCGAACTCGATTTCGACGACCGCGGTCGCGGCCGTCTCCGCGTAGGACAGATCGGCGATCCGCCCCACTGCCTTGAGGTCACCCTCGGCCAGGCGCAGGGCCGCCAAGCGGTCCGCCGGAGCGCCGAGGACCAGGCGCGCGACCGGCGTCTTCTGCGAAGCCTTTGCCTCGGTCTTCGCGCGTCGGATACCGACCAGTGCCTCGCCGACGGCGCTCAGCACGGCCGGGTCGCCTGTGCCTCCGGCGGGCTCAGGCCACGCCGCCGTGTGGATCGACCCGTCCTCGAACCACGACCACGCCTCTTCGGTCGCGAACGAGACCACCGGAGCGAGCAGGCGCAACAAGGTCGACAGCGCGGTGCGCAGAGCGAGGGCGGCCGAGGGCTGGCCCACGTCGGTGCGATCGTAGGCGCGTTCCTTGACCAACTCGAGATAGTCATCGCAGAACGTCCAGAAGAACGACTCGGTCACCTCGAGCGCACGTGCGTGGTCGTAGCCCTCAAGAGCCTTCGTCGCCTCGGCGACGACCCCGTCGAGGGTGACGAGCATCGACGCGTCGAGTGCGTGAGTGATCTCCGCATCCGCGGGCACAGGGAAGGACAACACGAACTTCGCCGCGTTCAGGATCTTGATGGCCAGGCGACGACCGATCTTTACCTGCGTCGGGTTCTGCGGGTCGAAAGCGGCGTCCGCGCCCAGCCGGCTCGAGGCAGCCCAGTACCGCACCGCGTCCGATCCGTGGGTGGACAGGATGTCGGCAGGGGTGACCACATTCCCTTTGGACTTGGACATCTTCTTGCGGTCGGGGTCGACGATGAAGCCCGAGACCGCGGCGTCACGCCAGGGGGCGCGGTCATCTTCGAGCACGCTGCGCAGCATCGTGGAGAACAGCCACGTGCGGATGATGTCCTGTCCCTGCGGGCGGAGATCGAACGGCGAGACGAGGTTCCACAGCGACTCGTCGCGTTCCCACCCGCCGACCAGTTGCGGCGTGAGCGAGGAGGTGGCCCAGGTGTCGAAGATGTCGCGCTCGGCGTCGAAGCCGCCGGGCACGCCACGCTGATCCTCGGTGAAGCCCGTCGGCACGTCGACCGTGGGGTCGACCGGAAGGTCGGCGACGTCGGGAACGATGACACGGGAATAGTCCCGCTCGCCGCGATCGTCCAAGCCGTACCAGACGGGGATCGGCACTCCGAAGAATCGCTGGCGCGAAACCAGCCAGTCGCCCGTGAGGCCTTCCGTCCAATTCTCGTACCGCACCCGCATGAAGTCGGGGTGCCAGGACATCTCCCGGCCGAAGGCGATCAGCCGCTCGCGCAGCTGCTCGTCGCGGGCGCCGTTGCGGATGTACCACTGGCGGGTCGAGACGATCTCGAGCGGTCGATCGCCCTTCTCGAAGAACTTCACCGGGTGGGTGAACGGCTTGGAGACCTCGACCAGCTCGCCGCGTGCCTGCAGCAGGTCCACGACCGCCTTCTTCGCGCTGAACACGGTCTTCCCGGCGAGCTCGGCATACGCCTCCCGTCCGGCCGCGGAGACGATCACGTCCGGCGCGTCGGCGATCACTCGACCGTCCTTGCCGAGGATCGTGCGGTTGGGGAGATTCAGTTCACGCCACCAGATGATGTCGGTCATATCGCCGAACGTGCAGATCATCGCGATGCCCGACCCCTTGTCGGGCTGGGCGAGGGGGTGGGGAAGCACCGGCACCTCGACATCGAACAGCGGTGTGCGCACATTCGTCCCGAACAGCGGTCGATAGCGCTCGTCGTCGGGATGCGCGACCAGCGCGACGCACGCGGGGAGCAGTTCGGGCCGCGTCGTCTCGATGTGCACATCGCCGGTTCCGTCGGCCTTGTGGAACGCGAGGCGGTGGTAGGACGCCTGCTGGTCGCGGTCCTCGAGCTCGGCCTGGGCGATCGCCGACCGGAAGTCGATGTCCCACAGGGTCGGCGCGAGTGCCTGATACGCCTCACCCCGCTCGATGTTGCGGAGGAAGGCGAGCTGGCTCGTTCGGATGGTGTCGTCGCTGATCGTGCGGTAGGTCTGCTCCCAGTCGACGCTCAGACCCAGCTGACGGAACACCGCTTCGAACTGCTTCTCGTCTTCGACCGTCAGCCGCTCGCACAGTTCGATGAAGTTCCGTCGGCTGATCGGCACCTGGTCGGCCGGCTTGATCGTCTTCGTGGTGCCCTCGAACGGCGGGGTGAAACCTTCCTCGTAGGGCAGTGAGGGGTCGCACCGAACGCCGTAGTAGTTCTGAACGCGACGTTCGGTGGGCAGCCCGTTGTCGTCCCAGCCCATGGGGTAGAAGACCGACTTCCCCCGCATACGCTCGTACCGGGCCTTGATATCGGTGTGGGTGAAGCTGAAGACGTGCCCGATGTGCAGGCTTCCGGAGGCCGTGGGTGGGGGAGTGTCGATGGAGTAGACCCCGTCGCGGCCGCTCGCTTCGGCTGCCGCGCGGTCGAAACGATAGGTACCCGCGTCCTTCCACGCGACATCCCACTTCGCTTCGAGTCCTTCGAGGGCGGGCTTGTCGGGGATCTCGGCCATGGTGCTCCTTGCGCGGTATGGGCGGCACTGTGTGAGCGTGCCTGAATGTGCGTGGTGAGGCCCAGTCTACCGACGTGCTCGACGCGTCGCTGGGCGCGTAGAATGGGGGCATCGACATCGATCCGGCCATCACCGGGGAGTCCTCGGAAGAACGTCCGTCTCGGCAGGGGCGGACAAGTAGAACCGAGCGGGGCAGGCCCGTCACAGCCGCAGCCAGAGAGGTCCCGCGCATCCGAACGGACGCGCGAGGCACGCGGGGTGGTACCGCGGCTCTCCCGACGGGAGGGTCGTCCCCGCAGGACGACGAACCTGCGAGAGTGCGATGACCTACCCCCGATCCTCCTTCGGCCCCGCCGCCGACGTGCAGCCGAGCCCGCGCTTGCCCGACCTCGAACAGCAGACGCTCGCGTTCTGGGCCGACGACGACACCTTCCGCGCCTCGATCGAGCGCCGCGAGGGTGCACCCGAGTGGGTCTTCTACGACGGGCCGCCGTTCGCCAACGGCCTGCCCCACTACGGCCATCTCCTCACCGGGTACGCCAAGGACCTCTTCCCGCGCTTCCAGACCATGCGCGGCAAGAAGGTCGATCGCGTGTTCGGGTGGGACACCCACGGCCTCCCCGCCGAACTCGAGGCGATGAAGCAGCTCGGGATCACCGAGAAAAGCGAAATCGAGGCGATGGGCGTCGCCACCTTCAACGACAAAGCGCGGTCGTCCGTCCTCGAGTACACCCGTGAGTGGGAGGACTACGTCACCCGTCAAGCCCGATGGGTGGACTTCGAGCGCGGCTACAAGACCCTCGACACCGGATACATGGAGTCGGTGCTGTGGGCCTTCAAGACCCTCCACGAGCGCGGTCTCGCCTACGAGGGGCACCGGGTGCTGCCCTACTGCTGGCGCGACGAAACCCCTCTGTCCGCGCATGAGTTGCGCATGGACGACGACGTCTACAAGATGCGGCAGGACCCGTCGGTCACGGTCACGTTCCCCCTGGTGGGCGCGAAGGCCGAATCGATCGGCCTCACCGGCGTGCGCGCATTGGCCTGGACGACGACGCCGTGGACCCTGCCGACGAATCTGGCGCTCGCCGTCGGGCCCGACATCCGCTACGTCGTGCTGCCCGCCGGCCCCGACGGTGCGCGTGACGTGCGGGGCGGGGACGACCCTCTCGAGGCCACATCGCACCGCTACCTGCTGGCCGAGGAGCTGCTCGGCGGCTACGCCAAGGAGCTCGGGTACGAGTCGGCGGAGGCCGCGCGGGATGCCGTGACGCAGACGCTCCTCGGCCGCGACCTCGCCGACGTCTCCTACGACAGGTTGTTCGACTACTACGCCGACGCCGAGACGTGGGGGACGGGAAGCGCGTGGCGGATCCTGGTGGACGACTACGTCTCGACCGGGGATGGCACCGGAATCGTGCACCAGGCGCCGGCGTACGGTGAGGACGACCAGCGCGTCACCGCCGCGGCGGGCATTCCGCTGATCATGAGCCTCGACGACGGCGGTCGATTCCTGCCGCAGGTGACCGACGTCGCCGGTGAACTCTGGATGGATGCCAACCGTCCACTCATCCGCCTGCTCGCCCGGAACGGCCGCATCCTGCGGGAAGCGAGCTACGAGCACTCCTATCCCCACTGCTGGCGGTGCCGGAACCCCCTGATCTACAAGGCCGTCTCGAGCTGGTTCGTCCGCGTCACCGACATCAAGGACCGTCTGCTCGCCGGGAACGAACAGATTTCGTGGGTGCCCGACAACGTCCAGCACGGTCAGTTCGGCAAGTGGCTTGAGGGTGCGCGGGACTGGTCCATCAGCCGCAACCGGTACTGGGGAACGCCGATCCCCGTGTGGAAGAGCGACGACCCCGAGTATCCGCGCGTGGACGTCTACGGTTCGCTCGAGGATCTCGAGCGCGACTTCGGGGTGCTCCCTCGCAACGAGCGCGGCGAGGTCGACCTGCACCGGCCCTATATCGACGACCTGACGCGCCCGAACCCCGACGACCCGAGCGGCCGCTCGGTGATGCGCCGTATCGAGGACGTCCTCGACGTATGGTTCGACAGCGGTTCGATGCCGTACGCGCAGGTGCACTACCCGTTCGAGAACCAGCAGTGGTTCGACGAGCACTCGCCGGCAGACTTCATCGTCGAGTACATCGGTCAGACACGCGGCTGGTTCTACGTCATGCACGTGCTCTCGACGGCCCTGTTCGACCGTCCGGCCTTCACCGGGGTCTCGTGCCACGGCATCGTGCTGGGCAGCGACGGACAGAAGATGTCCAAGTCGCTGCGCAACTACCCGGATGTCAGTGAGGTGTTCGACCGGGATGGCTCGGATGCGATGCGCTGGTTCCTGATGTCCAGTCCCGTGCTTCGCGGCGGCAATCTCGTCGTCACCGAGGAGGGGATCCGTGCGGGAGTGCGTGAGTTCCTCCTCCCGCTGTGGAACTCGTGGTATTTCTTCGCGACCTACGCCAACGCCAGCGGTGACGGCGGGTACGCGGCGGCATGGCGGACGGACAGTCCGGATGTGCTCGACCGCTACATCCTGGCGCTCTTGGGAGACCTCGTCCGCGACGTGGCCGCCGACCTCGAGGGTCTCGACTCGACCACCGCCGCGGCACGCCTGCGCGACTTCGTCGAGGTGCTCACGAACTGGTACATCCGTCGCTCCCGAGACCGGTTCTGGGTCGGCGTCACGGACGACCCCGCCAGCCGTCAGGCCTTCGACACGCTCTACACCGTGCTGGAGACGCTCACGCGGGTGGCGGCGCCGCTGCTTCCTCTCATCACGGAGCAGGTCTGGAAGGGGCTCACTGGTGGCCGCAGCGTGCACCTGCAGGACTGGCCCGACCCCGCAGACTTCGCACCGGCGACCGACATCCGCTCGGCCATGGACGCCGTGCGGGAGGTCTCGAGCGTCGCCAACGCGCTTCGCAAGCGGGAGGGGCGTCGCGTGCGCCTGCCGCTGGCGACGCTGACCGTCGTCGTGCGCGATGCCGAGGGGCTCGCTCCGTTCGAGGCGATCCTGCGCGAAGAACTCAACGTCAAGGCGGTGCGGTTGGTAGAGCTCGACGACACCGTGGCCGAAGAGTACGGCATCAGCCGTCGACTGAGCGTGAACGCTCGGGCGGCCGGTCCGCGCTTGGGCAAGCAGGTGCAGCATGTGATCAAGGGAGCCAAGGCGGGTGTCTGGGAGGAGCGCGAGGGCGTCGTCGTCGTCGACGGCATCGCGCTGGCGGAGGGGGAGTACGACCTCACCCTCGAGGCCGGGGGCGTCGCCGACGGTGTCGCGATCTCGCT
This sequence comes from Microbacterium xanthum, assembly GCF_034531355.1. Classification (NCBI taxonomy): domain Bacteria; kingdom Bacillati; phylum Actinomycetota; class Actinomycetes; order Micrococcales; family Microbacteriaceae; genus Microbacterium; species Microbacterium xanthum. The sequence goes on along the minus strand of NZ_JAWHUE010000003.1, from coordinate 32,899 downwards.
CCTCGAGGACGGTGGCTTCGTGCTTCTGGACACCGTGACCACACCGGAGCTCGAGGCCGAAGGCCTCGCTCGCGACATGATCCGCGCGGTGCAGGACACCCGCAAGGCCGCCGGTTTCGATGTGAGCGACCGCATTCGGTTGGAGCTGGTGTTCGCCGACCCGGCCGACCGCGCGGCGGTCGAGTCCGCGTTCGACATCGCCGACGTCGCCGGCGAGACCCTGGCCGTCGCCTACGTCCTCGCAGACGCGCAGTCGGCTGCGGTGGCGGAGTTCGACCACACCGTCACCGCCGGCACCTACGCCAATGCGGGTGATGTGACCGTCCGGGTGACCAGGGAGGGGGTGTCGGCATGAGTGATCGCGACAGGTCCGACGCCGTCTACGCCGCGCTCCTGGAGCGGGCGGGGGAGCGATGGGTTCAGCCGCGGATCGAGCGGACGCAGCGCGTGCTCGATCTTCTGGACAACCCGCAGCGCACGTACCGCGTGGTGCACATCACGGGCACGAACGGCAAGACCTCCACCGCACGGATGATCGACGCCCTGGTGCGCGCCCACGGTCTGCGTACCGGGGTGTTCACGAGCCCGCACCTCGAGCGCTTCACCGAGCGCATCCTCATCGACGGCGAACCGATCGAGGACGCGGCGATCGTCGAAGCCTGGGAGGAGATCTCCCCATTCGTCCACATGGTCGATGCGGAGCTGGCCTCAGACGGACAGGACCCCCTCACGTTCTTCGAACTGCTGACGGTGCTCGCCTTCGTCGCCTTCGCCGACGCTCCGGTCGACGTGGCTGTGATCGAGGTGGGCATGGGCGGGTCATGGGATTCGACCAACACCGCCGACGGCGACGTGGCGGTGCTCGCTCCGGTGGGTATCGACCACGCGGACCGTCTGGGAGGAACCCTGGCCGAGATCGCCGCGGTCAAGTCCGGGATCATCAAGGACGGAGCGCTGGTGGTGTCGGCGCGCCAGAATCCCGACGCGGAGGCGGTCATCCGTGCCGCGGCGAACGACCGCGGTGCGCGTGTCGCGTTCGAGGGACGTGATTTCGGACTCACCGAGGCGCGCCTGGCCGTCGGCGGGCAGCAGCTCTCCGTCCAAGGGCTCGCCGGGCGTTATGACGAGGCGTACCTTCCCGTCTACGGCTCCCACCAGGGCCAGAACGCCGCGCTGGCGATCGCCGCGGTCGAGATGCTGCTCGGTGCGGGGGAGCGACCGGTATCGGCAGAGGTGCTCGCGGAGGCGTTCGCCGTCGTCTCGACGCCCGGTCGCCTCCAGCTGCTCGGAACCGATCCGACGGTGCTGGTCGACGCCGCCCACAACCCGCACGGCGCAGCGGCGTTGGCATCGGCCCTTCGGGAGTCGTTCGCCTTCGAACAGTGGGGGCTGGTCCTCGGCGTCCTCGGAGACAAGGATGCCGAGGGCATCATCGCGGCCCTCGCGCCGGCGGCAGCGCGCGTGTTCCTCACCGCGCCGGCATCGGACCGCGCCGCCGACCCTGACGCGCTGGCGGACATCGCCGAGGCCGCCGGCCTGGATGTGACCGTGCATGTCGACCTCGCCGCGGCCGCGGAGGAGGCGCGGGCATGGGCGGGTGAGTCGTCCCAGCGGGCGGTGGTCGTCGCCGGCTCCGTCGTCCTGGCGGGTGAGGCCATCGGGCTGGCGCGCGCCGAGGGCTGGAAGCGGGGCTCCGGTGATGAGTGAGCGGCGGCCGCGGCGAGCTCGTGGAGCCGCGGAGTCCCTGGGAGCGGTCGTCCTGGGTTTCGAGTCGATCATCGTCTTCCTCGGTGGGCTCGTCATCTTCGGACTGCGCGTCCTGCCGGATCCGATCCCGCCCTGGTGGGGGATCATCGTGGGAACCGTCGTCGCGTCGGCGATGGTGGTCACCGCCGGAGTGCTGCGATACCGCGCGGGGATCGTGGCGGGCTGGGTGCTCCAAGGTGTCGTGGTTCTCGGGGGACTGCTCGTTCCGGCACTCGCGGTCGTCGGGCTCATTTTCGGTGCGATGTGGGCGTATGCGACCATCAAGGGGGCGGCTTTGGACCGCCGGAACGCCGCGCACGCCGCAGACGCGGACCCCACGAACGGAGACTGAATGGCCACCGAAGAAACCCTCGTCCTCGTCAAGCCGGACGGCGTCGCCCGGGGCTTGACCGGAGCGATCCTCGCCCGGATCGAGGCCAAGGGCTACGCGCTCGTCGACCTGCGCCTGGTCGAGCCCGACCGTGAGCGCCTCGAGCGGCACTATGCGGAGCACGCAGGCAAGCCGTTCTACGAGCCGCTGCTCGAATTCATGATGTCGGGTCCCTCCGTGGCGATCCGTCTCGCCGGCAACCGCGTGATCGAAGGCTTCCGATCGCTGGCCGGAACGACAGACCCGACCTCGGCGGCCCCGGGGACGATCCGGGGTGACCTGGGCCGAGACTGGGGCCTGAAGGTTCAGCAGAACCTGGTGCACGGCTCCGACAGCCCCGAATCGGCGGCTCGGGAACTGTCGATCTGGTTCTGAACCGCTGAGAAGGCGCCGCCCCGTCGGGCGGCGCCTTCTCCCGTGTCGGGGGTCAGCCGAAGATCGTCTGGAAGATATTGGGCAGGGCGTTCAGCTGCACCTGCGCGAGCAGCACGATCACCGCGTAGCTGATGATCGCCATGAGGGGCACCCATGCCATCAGCCCGGCGGCCGCTCGACGAACGCGCGTGGGAACGGGCACGGCGCCCGAGCGCAACAGGTGCACGGTCACCGCATAGAACGAGGGGATCGTCACGGCCCAGGTCACCATGCACCACGGGCACAGGGTGCCCAGGTCGAAGATGCTCTGCCCGATGAGCCAGACGACGAAACCGAACGCGAAGGCCATCCCCGCCCAGAAAGCCCACCAGAACCACCGTGCGAACCGCGCGCCGGCCAGAATCGCCATCCCGACCACGATCGGTGCCATCCAGCCGGTCAGGCCGAGGATCGGGTTGGAGAAGCCGAACACGCTGCCCTGCCACGAATCCAGGTTCGCGCTGCACTGCACGAGCACGCTGAAATCGCACGATGCGGACGCGGTGGGGTCGGCGAGTCGATCGAGCTTCTCGACGGTCAGGCTGAAGGCGGCGAACCAGCCGATCGCGCCGGCCACGATGAGCCAGACCGCCAGCCCCGTGGGGCGCGTGTGCAACGAGGGCGAAGCCATGAGTCGAGCCTTCCATCGTCCGCTATGGGTCTGCTGTGGAGGGGGCGACGGCGGCCGTCGCGCGCGGTTCGCACATTATCTGGGCGGAAGTGCGATAATGATCGTCGATGCACGGCGGCCGCGCCGCCACGGGCATCGACAGAAGACTTCGGGCGACGAACGCCCTATCGCCGTCGCAGCACCCGCCGAAGCGGGGACGACGGCAGACCGAGTGAGTTCGCGGAACGACTCGTCCCCGGTGGGCGAGCGGGACGCATGAGATTTCGACGGGTGACGCGCGGTGTCACCCGCGGGGAGTACGCCAGAGATGGCCGATGGAAACGATGCACACGTCGACACCCACTCCGATTCGGAGGGGGCGGGCGATGCGACCGTAGAAGACGGCGCCGTCGCCGAACAAGAATCGACCGGGTCGGACGCGACGCAGCAGGCTCCGGTCGCCGATGTCGCGCCGGCGCCTTCCGGGGAGCCCGCGCCTTCGGTGGCGCCCTTGCCCTCTGGGGAGTCCGCGCCTTCCGCGGCGCCCACTGCCGGGGCGGCTCCTGCGCCCCCGGGTGAGGAGACGGCGCCCGCCGAGGACGCCGACCGGGCGGGACGCGCCGGGAACGCCTCCGAGTCGACGGCCGACGCCGCGCCCGGTGCGGACACCCCTCCCGCTGCGGCGCGCGAGGAGACGCCGAAGGACCCCGAGAAGCCCACGGCGGTCAGTCTCGGCCTTCTGCCCGAGCAGTTCGTCTCGGCCGTCTCCACGCAACTGCACTTCTATGCTCCCGAGATCACTGCTCTGCCGCCCCTGCCTCGTGCCGATCAGGAGGAGGAGCGAGAGCAGGGCTCGGGCGGATCGCGTCGACGCGGTCGCCGACGCGGCGGCGCCACCCAGAACGATCGACCAGACGATTCGGGTGGGGACGCGCCGAAGCAGTCGAGCCGCAAGCGGGCGGTCGAGGTCGTCAACGAGCCGCAGCGCATCAAGGGCTCCACTCGGCTGGAGGCCAAGAAGCAGCGCCGTCGGGATGGTCGTGAGGCGGGCCGACGCCGAACCGTCGTGACGGAGGCCGAGTTCCTCGCTCGCCGCGAAGCGGTCGACCGGGTGATGGTGGTGCGCTCGAAGAACGGTCGCGTCCAGATCGCCGTCCTCGAGGACGACGTCCTCGTCGAGCACTACGTGGCGCGGAACCAGGACTCGTCGCTCATCGGCAATGTGTATCTCGGGCGGGTCCAGAACGTCCTGCCGAGCATGGAAGCGGCCTTCGTGGACATCGGTCGCGGTCGCAACGCCGTGCTCTATTCGGGCGAGGTGGATTGGGACGCCGTCGAGACGGGCAATCAGCCTCGACGCATCGAACTCGCTCTCAAGTCCGGCGACAAGGTTCTGGTGCAGGTCACCAAAGACCCCGTCGGCCACAAGGGAGCGCGCCTGACGAGTCAGATCTCGTTGCCCGGTCGATATCTGGTCTACGTGCCCGGCGGGGCGATGAACGGCATCTCCCGGAAACTTCCGGACACCGAGCGGGCCCGACTGAAGAAGATCCTCAAGGAGGTCCTCCCCGAGTCTTCCGGTGTCATCGTGCGGACGGCCGCCGAAGGCGCCACCGAGGAGCAGCTCACCCGCGATGTCAACCGGCTGACCACTCAGTGGGAGCACATCGGGCGGCAGGTCGAGTCTCAGCAGGCTCCCGCTCTGCTGCACTCCGAGCCGGACCTGCTGGTCAAGATCGTCCGGGATGTCTTCAACGAAGACTTCTCCAAGATGCTCATCCAGGGCGAAGACGCCCACCACACGATCACCGCCTACCTCGAGGGCGTCGCCCCCGACCTGCTGGAGCGTGTGGAGGCATACGAGGGAGATCGGGATCCGTTCGATCGCTTCCGCATCACCGAGCAGATCGAGAAGGCGCTGGACCGCAAGGTCTGGTTGCCCTCGGGAGGGTCGCTGGTCATCGACCGCACCGAGGCGATGACCGTCGTCGACGTCAACACGGGGAAGTTCGTCGGGTCCGGTGGCAACCTCGAAGAGACGGTCACCAAGAACAACCTGGAAGCGGCGGAGGAGATCGTCCGACAGCTGCGCCTGCGGGACATCGGCGGCATCATCGTCGTCGACTTCATCGACATGGTGCTCGAATCCAACCGCGATCTCGTGCTGCGGAGGCTGGTCGAATGCCTGAGTCGTGACCGCACCAAGCACCAGGTGGCTGAGGTCACGTCGCTCGGACTCGTGCAGATGACGCGCAAGAAGCTCGGCCTGGGCCTGCTCGAGACCTTCAGCGAGGCGTGCGCCGTGTGCGCCGGGCGCGGCGTGATCGTCCACCACGACCCCGTCGTCAAGCACCGCTCGCAGGGGTCCTCCTCCGGGGGCCGGCGCCAACGTCAGAACAACAACGGCGGTTCGAACGGCGGCGGGTCGACCGCGGCCTCCGGCAGTGGAACCCACACCATCACCGAGGGCGTGAAGTCGGCCCTCGCGCAGATCGCCGCCTCCACCATTCCGCCCTCGCAGGCCGATGCGGTCGCCTCCGGCGATGTCCAGGTCGAGGTGGAGCTGCCCGCCCCGAAGGACGGCGCCCCGGCACCCGGGGAAGGACGCGGTCAGGCCGGGTCCGAGCAGCCCGAGCGGCCGAAGAAGCCGCGCCGCAAGAAGCCCGAAGGCTCGAAGAAACCGCGCACCGAGACGGATGTGCTGCTGGATTCCGTGCTCGAAGCCCTACCCGAGCCGAAAGCGCCGGGGCAGGGGCGGGGCCGACGCCGCGTGACCACGGCCGCGCTGACCGGCACGCCGGTCAGTACGGTGGTGCCGCCGGCGCCCGCGGAGGACTGACGGCGCCGTGAGCGGTGCGGGTCAACGCCCGCGCCGCTCACGCGCCGTCACGCGCAAGCCCGAGGCGATCAGGCGTCGGACCAGTTCGCGTCCGCCGACCGGCTCCGCGCCGGCGGCGACGAGATCGTCGTATGCGGAGTCGGGGACGTCGTAGTGGTCCACGTCGAACCCCCGGCGCGGTATGCCCTGTGCAGACGCGAAGCGGTGCAGCTCCTCGAGGTCGGAGTCGCTCACCAGGTGCGACCACAGGCGACCATGCGCGGGCCATCGGGGGTCGTCGATGAGGATCGCCATCCCGTGATCCTATGTCGGGCGCCCGCTTTGCGTCGGGCGGGGGCTTCCGGTAAAGTATTCCTTTGGTGCGTAGCGTGCCGCTGGCTTACGGCGACACGCCGAGAGCGTGGCTTCCGCACCGATACCCGTCTTTCAAGACAATCGGAGCCGAGCGCTCCCCAAGACGAAACAAGGTGTGAAGTGGTTTACGCAGTTGTGCGCGCCGGTGGCCGGCAGGAGAAGGTCGAGGTCGGATCGATCGTCGTTCTCGATCGCCTCGCCGCGAAGATCGGCGACAAGGTCCAGCTCCCCGCCGTCCTGTTCGTCGACGGCGACGCCGTCACGACCGACGCGGACAAGCTTGCGAAGGTCTCCGTGACCGCCGAGGTCCTCGGTGAGGAGCGTGGCCCCAAGATCGTGATCCAGAAGTTCAAGAACAAGACCGGCTACAAGAAGCGTCAGGGGCACCGTCAGGACCTCACGCGCGTCAAGGTCACCGGCATCAAGTAACTCCAGGAAGAGAAGCTGAGATGGCACACAAGAAGGGCGCAAGCTCCACCCGCAACGGTCGTGACTCCAACGCGCAGCGCCTCGGCGTGAAGCGCTTCGGCGGTCAGGTCGTCAACGCTGGCGAGATCATCGTCCGCCAGCGTGGGACCCACTTCCACCCGGGCGCCAACGTCGGCCGCGGTGGCGACGACACGCTGTTCGCCCTCGCCGGTGGCTCCGTGGAGTTCGGCAACAAGGGCGGCCGCAAGGTCGTCAACATCGTCGCAGCGGCGGAGTGATCCGAAGCTCGCGAGAAGTCTTCGATGAGGGGCGGGCTACGGCTCGCCCCTCATCTGTATCCACATCCTTGAGGGGAATGACATGGTCACCTTCGTCGATCAGGTGACCCTTCACCTGCGTGCAGGAAAGGGCGGCAACGGCTGCGTGTCGGTGCGGCGTGAGAAGTTCAAGCCGCTCGCAGGCCCCGATGGCGGCAACGGTGGGAACGGCGGTGACATCGTGCTGGTCGCCGACCCGCAGGAGACGACGCTGCTGTCGTACCACCATTCCCCGCACCGAGCCGCCGACAACGGCGGCTTCGGGATGGGCGACAACCGGTCGGGCGCGGCAGGAGAGCATCGCGAACTTCCGGTCCCGGTGGGCACGGTCGTCAAATCGCCCGACGGCGAGACGTTGGTCGACATGATCCATCCCGGCATGCGCTTCGTCGTGGCGCCCGGAGGACTCGGCGGCCTGGGCAACGCCGCTCTCGCCTCGCCCAAGCGCAAGGCCCCGGGATTCGCGCTGCTGGGCACGCTGGGGTGGGAGGGCGATGTCGTTCTCGAACTCAAGACCGTCGCCGACGTGGCCCTGGTGGGTTTCCCCTCCGCGGGCAAGTCGAGCCTGATCGCGGCGGTGTCGGCGGCGCGGCCCAAGATCGCCGACTACCCGTTCACGACGCTCCACCCGAATCTCGGCGTCGTCCAAGCGGGCGACCTGCGCTTCACCGTCGCCGACGTGCCCGGTCTCATCGAGGGCGCCAGCGAGGGGCGGGGGCTCGGGCTCGAGTTCCTCCGCCACGTCGAGCGATGCACCGCGCTGGTGCACGTGCTGGATTGCGCGACCCTCGACCCCGGGCGTGACCCGCTGAGCGATCTCGATGTGATCCTCGGCGAGCTCGCGGCGTACCCCGTCGCGGACGGACAGGTGCCGCTGATCGAACGACCGCAGCTGGTCGCCCTGAACAAGCTGGACGTCCCCGAGGCGCAAGACCTCGCCGACCTCGTCCGCCCCGAGCTGGAGGCGCGCGGATTCCGCGTGTTCGACATCTCCACGGTGGCGCGCTCGGGGCTTCGCGAGCTCACCTTCGCTCTGGGAGAGATCATCTCCGCCCACCGCACCGCCCGCGTCGAAGACGGCCCGCAGGAGCGCGTGGTGATTCGTCCCCGCGGCTCGGAGAAGGACTTCTCGGTGCGCGTCGAGGGCGGCACGTACGGAAACGTCTATCGGATTCTGGGGACCAAGCCCGAGCGGTGGGTGCAGCAGACCGACTTCCAGAACGAGGAGGCGGTCGGATTCCTCGCGGACCGCCTGGACAAACTCGGCGTGGAGGACGAGCTGTTCCGCGCCGGGGCGGCCCCCGGTGCGACCGTCGTCATCGGCGAAGGCGACGGTGTCGTCTTCGACTGGCAGCCCTCGCTCAGTTCTGCGGCCGAGCTCATGACCGCGCCCCGCGGCACCGACCCTCGCATCGATCCGTCGTCCCGACGCACGACCTCCCAACGGCGCGAGCGCTATCACGAGCGCATGGACGCCAAGGCCCAGGCGCGCGCCGACCTCGAGGCCGAGCGACTCGCCTCGTCGGGATGGGATCAGGAGGACGACGCGTGAGTGTCGACGATCGGACACAGCTGCCGGGCGCGCGTCGCGTGGTGGTGAAGGTCGGGTCCTCATCCATCAGCGGTGAGAACCGGCACAAGATCGGCCCGATCGTCCACGCTCTCGCCGCCGCGCACGCGCGGGGCACCGAGGTGGTCTTGGTGTCATCCGGCGCCATCGCGACCGGCATGCCCTACCTCACCCTCGACGAGCGCCCCACCGATCTCGCCACCCAGCAGGCCGCCGCCGCGGTCGGTCAGAACGTCCTGATCTACCGGTACCAGGACGCTCTGCGGCCGTTCGGTGTGGTGGCCGGGCAAGTTCTTCTCACGGCGGGCGACCTCGAGAACGCGACGCCCCGCTCCAACGCGCGCCGGGCCATGGAACGTCTGCTGGGTCTGCGCATCCTGCCGATCGTGAACGAGAACGACACGGTGGCGACGCACGAGATCCGCTTCGGCGACAACGACCGGCTCGCTGCCCTCGTCGCCCGCCTCATCGGCGCGGACGCACTCGTCCTGCTCAGCGACATCGAATGCCTGTACACCCGGCCCCCGAGCGAGCCGGGCGCCCGTCCGATCGACCGCGTGGCGTGGGGCGACGACCTGGAGGAGTTCGAGTTCGGCGCGACCGTGGTCAACAGCGTCGGGACGGGGGGAGCGGCGACCAAGGCATCCGCCGCCAAGCTTGCCTCTGCGGCCGGCATCGGCGTCCTGGTCACCAGCGCCGACCTCGTCTCGGATGCCCTGGAGGGGCGACACGTCGGCACCTGGTTCGAGCCCGATCCAGATGTGGATCGCGCCCCCGTCACCGGCGCCGTCCGGGCGGCCGTGGATCGCTAGGCTGAAGGGATGAGCATCGTGACGGAGACGTCCGCGCGCGAGCGCATGAGCCTGGCCAAGGACGCTGCGCGCCGCATCGGCCTGCTGAGCGACGAGGAGAAGGCGGATGCGCTCCACGCGATCGCCGACACCCTCGACGCGGCGACCGATGAGATCGTCGCGGCGAACGCCGAGGACCTCGAGCGGGGCACGCGTACCGGACTCGCCGAAGGTCTCCTGGATCGGCTGCGGCTCGACGGCCCCCGCGTCGCAGCCCTCGCGGCGGCGGTCCGCGAGGTCGCCGGACTTCCCGACCCGGTCGGCCGAGTGCTCGATCGACGCACCATCGGAGGTGGGGTCGAACTGACCAAGGTCTCGGTTCCTTTCGGAGTCGTCGGCGCGATCTACGAAGCGCGCCCCAATGTGACCGTCGACATCGCCGCGCTCGCGCTTCGCTCCGGCAACGCGGTGGTCCTGCGCGGCGGGACTGCCGCGGAGGCGACGAACGCCGCTTTGGTCTCGGCGATGCGCTCCGCCCTTTCCGGGCGCGGCATCGACCCCGAGGCGATCCAGACCATCGACGCCTTCGGGAGGGAAGGCGCCCGCGAGTTGATGACGGCTCGCGGTCTGATCGACATCCTGATTCCGCGAGGCAGCGCCCAGCTCATCGAGACCGTCGTCACGGAGTCGACCGTTCCGGTGATCGAGACCGGTGCGGGCGTCGTGCACATCTTCGTCGATGCGACGGCGCGCTCGGACTGGACGCGGGAGATCGTCGTCAACGCCAAGGCGCAGCGTCCGAGCGTCTGCAACGCGGTCGAGACCGTGCTGGTCCACCGTGACGCGCTCCCGCTCATCCCGGTGCTTCTGGATGCGCTCGATGCGGCGGGTGTGACGGTGCATGGGGACGAGGTCGTGTGCGCCCTCTCGCCGAAGGTCGTCCCGGCGACCGATGACGACTGGGCCACGGAGTACCTGAGCCTCGACCTGTCGATGCGCGTCGTCGACGGTCTCGACGAGGCGCTCCAGCACATCCGCACCTACTCGACCCACCACACCGAGTCGATCATCACCGAGGATCACGGCAACGCCGAGCGCTTCCTGGCGGAGGTCGATTCGGCGGCGGTCCTCCGCAACGCCTCGACGCGATTCACCGACGGGGGAGAGTTCGGTTTCGGCGCCGAGGTGGGCATCTCGACGCAGAAGCTGCACGCGCGGGGTCCCATGGGGCTCCCCGAACTGACGAGCATCAAGTGGATCGGGCGAGGCGCAGGACACGTCCGCGGCTGATCGCAAATAGACTGGACGGCGACCGGGTCTTCCGGTCCGACCCCGAACGGAGCACGAATGACACTGGCTGAGATCCTCGTCCTCGCGGCGGAGGAGACCGAGCACCACGGCAACGTCGCGCTCGAGACCTTCTGGTACGGCGCGGTGGCCCTGGCCGTCTTCGGTCTGCTCGCCCTCGTGACCGCGTCATATCGCAACGTGGCCAACCGTCACGCGCACAAGGCCGAGGCCTACGCAAAGGCCCACGCGAACGACGTGCAGAAGGCGGGACACGGGCACTAGGCCCGCCTGCATGTCCTCGGCGCGAACGCCCCGGATCGGGGTGATGGGTGGAACGTTCGACCCCATTCACCACGGTCACCTCGTGGCGGCGAGCGAAGTGGCGCAGTCGTTCGACCTCGATGAGGTCGTCTTCGTACCCACGGGCCGCCCTTGGCAGAAGCAGAGCGTCACCCCCAGCGAGCACCGCTACCTGATGACGGTGATCGCGACCGCGTCAAACCCGCGCTTCACCGTGAGCAGGGTCGACATCGACCGCGCAGGGCCCACGTACACCATCGACACCCTCAAGGACCTGCGGGAGCAGCGCCCCGGTGCGGACCTGTTCTTCATCACCGGCGCCGACGCCGTGGCGCAGATTCTCAGTTGGCGCGATCATGATGAGCTGTGGCACCTCGCTCACTTCGTCGCGGTCTCTCGTCCCGGGCACGTCCTGAGCACAGAGGGATTGCCGACGGAGAACGTCAGTCAGCTGGAGATCCCCGCCCTGTCGATCTCGTCCACCGACTGTCGGGATCGCGTTCATCGGGGCCACCCGGTGTGGTATCTCGTTCCCGACGGGGTTGTCCAATACATTGCCAAGCATCACCTCTACCGGAGCATGGAATGAGCACACCCGAGCAACCCGCGGACAAGCCGCTGACGCGTCGTCAGCTGCGTGAGATCCGCAACACCGGCTCGACGCCCGTCGTGACACCCCCGGACGCCGACGTCGATGCAGACCCCGCAACCGCACCGGAGGCCCCCGAGCAGAAAGCTCCGGCGGCGCCTCGTCTTCCGCGACCGGCACCGCCGGCCAAGGTCTCGCCGACGCCGGCCCCGGATTCCAGCGTCAATCTCGGCGAAGCACCGCTGACGCGCCGGCAGGCGCGACAGCAGGAGAAGATCCGAACCGCCTCGGTCCCGGTGATCACGCCGGAGGTCGCGGCGAAGCACGCCGCCTCGTCCGAGCCCGCGGCCACCCCGGCGGATGCCCCCGCGCCGAAGGGGGAGTCGACGCCCTCCGCGTCGGCCGAGGAAGTCCCTGCACCCGATGTCGACGCGCTCGGCGACGTTGGCGGCGCCGCGGAAGCGGAGCGCCCCGTGGTGAACCCGGCTTTCGGTGCCGGCTTGCTCGCCGGAGGCGGGGCGGACGCCGCCGGCGCTCCGGCGTCGTTCGACCAGCTTCTGTCGCGCTCCTCGAGCGGGTCTGTGAGCACACCGAATGCCCTCATCATGTCGCAGACGCCCTCGACGATCTCCTCACCGGTCGCCTCAACGGGTGAAGTGATCCTCACCGGTTCCTACGAGCTTCCCGAGGGGTATGGCTCGACCGGTCACGCTCGCGGCACCGCTGATGGGAAAGAAGTCGACGCGGTCCTCGTCGACGGCGAGCTTCCCGCGCACTCCTCGCCGACCCCGATCGCCGCCAGCGCCGCGATCAGCACCCACAAGGCGCCGGGTGACGTCATCAGGCCCCCGGCGCCCGAGAAGGGCGGTCGATTGATGCTGACCTTGGCGATCACCGCCGGTGTGCTGGCTCTCGCACTCGTCGGCGTGCTGATCATCGCCTTCGCGACGGGCACCATCTGATGGCGGCCACGGAACAATCGCGCGACATGCTGCAGATCGCGGCGGCCGCCGCCGAGGCCACCGGTGGCGAGGATCTCGTCGCTCTCGACGTCTCCGAACCGCTCCCTCTCGTCGATGTGTTCCTCGTCGTGACCGGACGCAGCGAGCGGAACGTCGCCGCGATCGCGGACGAGATCGAGGAGAAGCTCCTGGAGGCCGGGCACAAGCGTCTTCGTCGTGAGGGTCGGCAGGAATCCCGATGGATCCTCTTGGACTTCGGAGACCTCGTGGCACATGTGTTCCACGAAGAAGAGCGGTCCTACTACGGCCTCGAACGGCTCTGGAAGGACTGTCCGGTCGTCCCGATCGAGCGTGTCCCAGCGCCGACGGCGGAGTGATCGAGCGCGTCGCGACGGCACGCCCGGGAGGGCGGCGCAATTCGTCTCCGCGTCGAAGATGTTGTAAGCTGATCGAGTTGCCCGCGCGAGCGGGAGAACATCCGGGCCTGTGGCGCAGCTGGTAGCGCACCTGCATGGCATGCAGGGGGTCAGGGGTTCGAGTCCCCTCAGGTCCACCAAAAAAGCCAGGTAACTGGCGATTTCGGGGAAGAGTTCAGACCTCTCCGTGGCATCCGGGCGGCACTCACGGGCACTCGTGAGTCTCCTGGAGAGTTCCGAGAGGCAGCCGAGATGGCCAATCCGAAGTCCAGTTCCGCATCCCCGAAGCGCAAGCGTCCGGCCTCATGGGGCACGATTCGCCGTCGCGAGTCTGGAAAATTCGAAGCGTTCTACCGCATGGAGGGGCGCACGATGCGCGCCCCTCGCCGATTCGACAGCGAGGCCGAGGCGCAGGCCTGGCTCGCGACTGAGCGCGCCGCTCACGTGACGGGGACATGGATCGATCCTGAGCGCGTGTCTGTGGCGCCTGCCGGCGCCGCCGGCGTCCTCACCCCGGCGAGCACGTTTGAGGCGCTGTGCGAAGCGCTGATAGCAGAGGAAGCAGTGTTCGCAGAAGCGCGGCCGGCGTACCTGCATGAGCAGGCGCGACTGATCCGCCGCGTCATCATCCCGACGTTGGGCGCTGTCCCACTGGGTGCGGTGAAACCGAGCCTGCTCGATGCTGCCTATCAGCAATGGCACGCGCACAGCGCCTCACAGGCACGTAACGCGCTGGTCGCGCTGCGCAAAGTGGTCAAGCTCGGCAAACGCCGCGACGTGTTCACCTTCGACATGGCAGACAGCATCCGCGTGCACCCGCGCCCCGATCGGGAGATCGTTACGCTAGCGCCAATGCAGCTGGCGCAGTTCCGCCGCACGATCGAAGAGTGGCGCGAGCGCCCCGACCGCCACGGACCGCAGCCGTCGCGCCTGCTCATTGACGTGACGGACGTCATGCTTGCGACTTCTGCGCGGATCGGTGAAGCGCTAGGGTTGCGCGTGCAAGACGTCGATCTCGGGCACGCCCGTACCGTCGTCACGATCGCCGGGACGCTCATCGAAGGTCACGGGCAGCGCAAGCACTGGCAGCCGGCGACGAAGACCGAGGCCGGCATGCGCTCGATCATCGTCCCCGAGTGGGTCGTGCCCACCCTGGAACGGCTGACGCGGGCAGCGAACCTGCACGGCACTGATTTCCTGTTCCACACGAGCAGCGGGCTGCCGACCGGCTCGCACTCGGTACACCGGCAGTTGCGCGCCGTCCGCGAATGGGCGGGGCTGTCGTCCGAGCTGGTTCCACACGTGTTCCGCAAGACCGTGGCAACGACGATCGCTGATCACGAAAGCGGGGGGTTGGATGCCGCCGCTCTCACCCTGGGACATTCCCGCTCGCGAGTGACTGAGCAGCACTACGCGAAGCGACGTACGCTCGCGCCGGATATGCGCGAGGCGCTCGCGACGCTCGGGGAAGGCTCACCGCGATCAAACCTGAACTGATGGGCCGATTCACCTCCCCGGTGCCCTGGTGGGAGGGACTCAGCTGGCCGCAAGGCGACGACGCCATGCCGGACTAATGGCCGCACGAAAGTCCCAGCATCACCCTGCCGGAGCCATGGCCATGCAGCGCCCAGTCGAGGCGCTGGATTCCGCGTAGTGAACTCTGCACACGTCAGAGCATGTCGAAGCCGAAGTGGCGTCATCCGACCACTTCGCCGCAATGCTCGATGCCACCGCCGCACACCTGCGCCAGCTCGCCAGCGACCCGGCCACCTAGCCGACCCGGACAACAGCCCCCGCACAATCGCGTGCGGGGGCTGTTGTCGTCGCGTAGGGCCCGCACCGCGCCGGGTCCGTTGGCATGTCTAGGACCTGTCAACGCCGTCAGAGGCGGGTCTGACAATCCCGACCGGGGCGCAGCTTGATGCCCGCAGGCTGCCGCGATCTCGCCGAACGAGGATGCTCATCCCGGCGGACCCCGACGCCCCGTCGCGAGCAACTTTCTGGGCCGAATTTCCGGAAGAACCTATACATCTCGCGCGATTCGCGCATTGCGACAGTCACAAACAGCCCCGCAACATTGACCGCAACAGCCCGCCCCATACCGAAGAGGGGCAGACACGACGCCCCGATGGAAGGAATACCACCATGAACGCCAGCCCGACCACCGCCACCGCAGCGGCACCCCCCGCCGAGACGCGACCCGACCTGTTGACAGTGGCCGAAGCTGCCGCCAACATCAACACGTCGGAGCGATTCGCTCGCCGGCTTGTCTCTGACCGCCACGTGCAGGTCGTCAAGCTCGGCAAGCACGTCCGCATCCCGCGCCCCGCGCTCGACGAGTATGTGGCAGCTAACACCCGAGAGCCGGTCGTGCCCCGCGTCTGATCGCGAGCACCCGACTACGTAGCCACCCGCCAGGACCCGATCCCGAGAAGGAATACACAGGATGTCCATCTTCACCCGAACAACACCTGCGCAGCCCGCCCCAGTCTTCATTTTCACCAGGAGTAGTCCGAAATATTCTGGGTGGAAGGCGACGCGAGGCCAGCGTGGCCACGTCAGTAAATGCGCAGTCCGACAGATGATGGATATCGGCAGCTTGGCTAAATAGTCAGGTGATCGACGATCGTTCCAATTCGGACCGTGCCACCATCGGCATTGAAGTGGATCCGATTCTTTGTGGGACGGAGCTTGGTGTGCCACTCGCAGCGCACCACCGAAGACCCGAAGGTGAAATCCCGTTCGCGCATGGCGGCCTTGTACTTGTGAGTTTGGGGACTGTCAGGTGAGCACGTAACACCGAGCGCGCCCATAGCTGACTGACGATCCTCGCGCACGGAGAAGTCGGCCCAGATACGCGACGCGTGATCATTCAGCACGCCGAGGTGGTGCACAAGGAGCGGCACGTTCTCCTCCGCCGGCCCCACGAGAGATCCCACTCGCTCCCAAGCGTCGGGGTGAAACTCAAGGGAGGGAAACATCTTGTCGGCGAGCGCCGACATACCTCCTAGATCTGACGGACACTCAGACAGGTAGGCCTGGCGCCAGATCTGGGCAGTGGCGCTGATCGCACCCTCCGAGTCGCTGGCCGAGCCGACGACGTGCAGCATGGCGGCCTCGCACCGGGCACACTTGCGCGGCGTTTCAGTCCAGCACTCATCCACGGAGCTAACGACGACATGAGTGTCTGGCCCCAAGGACGCGAGGTCATCTAGAAGGAGGCGTGCGTTGGAGGCCTCGCCCAGGAAGGGTGTGTAGTCGGCGTGCAGGTGGTCGGCGCAAGTAACTCGCTTTGCCTCGATTGCGGGGAAGCCCCTCGACATGTACTGGCCGAGGATGGCCCAGAAGTCTCGCTCGGCGAGGAGCATTGGACTCGGAGGGCTGTCCGCGAGGTTGCCCAGAGCTTGGAGGGTCGCGACGCCGAGTCGTGGAGTTCGATCTTCCGCGCGCGCAAGCATTCTTTCCCAAAACACTGCCCCTGCGGCACCCTCGGGTGACGGAATCACAATCTCAGGATCGAGTAGCCAGGTGAGGTCAACCATTCGTCGCAGACCCGCTACTGCGCTGGATATTCATCTTTAGAATTGCGCGAACGTCCTCTTCTGCCGAGGACAAGAAGCCCGTGGGCCACTCGCTAAGGTCTCCAAACTCACTGAGTTGGAGGGTGCGAGCTTCGGACCCGTTCTCGCGTGGCTCTACGAAAGTGATATCGACATCCTCGATACCAATGGTTCCCTCTGCTGCGCGCCTACGAACGCGCGTGATGAATGCCTCGCTGTGCGTTTCGATAACCAGCGCAACGTCTGGCCGCGCCAGCAGGAGGAAATCTGCAAGCCGAGCCTGCACTGCGGGGTGCAAGTGCAACTCCGGCTGCTCAACGATGAATATCGAATCGTGCGGCGCCGAGAGAAGCCCTACCAAGAGCGGCAGCGCCTGGCTCACTCCAACTCCGACTGACGTCAGGTCCCGGACAGATCCTCCAAGGCGCAGATCGAACCCCACACCAAGCTTTCCGCGAGAGCGTGCTGCGACATTTTCTCCGATCTCAAGGTAGGTCAGCCACTCATTCACGGCGGTGGAGAGAAGACCGCCGGTGCGAGTGCCCTCCGGCGGTCGGTACTGAACGGGATTGTTGCCGGAGCGCGACAAGACGGCAGCCGAGTACTCGCCTCGTGTCCCAACCGGCAGACCGCGAGCCAGCTCATTCCAGTGGTTCCACACAACCCGCGGCTCATCACGGAGCGGTCCGAGATACTGCACGCGTTGTGCCAGCCGATCGAGAACATCGCTGACCGCGCAGAGCACTTCATAGGTTGCGCCGAGCTTCAGTTCGAGCTGACCCTCAAGGAGGCCGATAGTTGTGCCGAATCTCCACACCGAGCCGCGAATCGGAAGGAACGCGTAGGCTCGTTGCTTCCTCTGAGCGGCGGCCGCCGAGATTGCTCGGGCTTGGACTGCCGCGTCGAAGGTCTCCCACACACGCTCGAACGAGTAAGCGTTGCCCGCGCGTATCTGACGGAAGTTTTCCGCGAGTGGTCGCAGGCTCTCGTCCTCTAGGGCGGCCTCTCTGAGCAGATGAACGAACTCCCGGACGTACTGCGAAAATGGCCCCGTGGTTACTCGCGCGCTTTTCTGACGTCCACCGTCAGCGAACAACGCCGTCAGCGTCGATTCGTACCGGCGTTCGAGCACATCGGGATCAAGCAGCTGCACGACGGCCACGGGACGGAAGCCTTGCAGGATGACGTAAGTCCGCAGCTGTAATTTCTCGCTGCCGAGCAGTGACTTTAGATGTAACGCATCGCGTTGTCCGAGGTGGCGGGTGGCGTGCATCGCGAGTTCTACGTCGCTCCCGCGAGAGTTCTGACGTGCCATCACCAGAGGTAGTTCGCCGTGCTCAGCGCTATTCACCGTCACCTGACGGGCGCGGAGCGACGACCGATCCTCTGTTGCCACTAGTTCGTAGTCGATGCGAACGTCGTCTTGGGAGCCGCCGTCGTGCGAGGTCGGGTCGAAGCCCAGGCTGAACTGCGTGTTGCCACTGTTCGCGCCCTCGCGCACAAGATCGTGCGCGTCCCCAAGTCGCACTAGGGGGCCGTTCAGCACAATTGACCCGTCGTTGTAGAGGCTCTGCGCGATGAGCAGCAGCGACTGGATCGTTGACGACTTGCCGCTACTGTTCACCCCGGTCAAGATCGTGGTCTTGCCGCCTCTGATGTCGAGTGCTGCCGAGACAATGCCCTTGAAATCTTGCAGCTGCCACAGCATTGCGTTGCTCCTAATCGTCAGTCCGCAGGCGCGCGGCACCGCGGCCCCCTGAACCGCGCGCGTTCAGCGTATCCAGTGCAACGGCATATTCGTTACAGTACCGAACGAGTAAGCGCTCCCGGCCCAGGAGAACGGCACCAATCGAGCACGATCTGCAAAGAGACTGCCGAGTAGGTCACGGCATGCGTGATCACGGTCCAGACAGGTTGGTGGCTGTTCGCAATGGGGCATCGCTGGTGCGGCCGGGCACTCGTTGGGCACTCATGGCCGAGCTGGGCGGCACTCACGGGCACTCCGGTGCGGTGAACAGCGGTAAAGAGCGGTTAGAGATCCGCTAGGCTAATACCAGGTCAGAGGGCGGTTTGCCCCGAGATTTCAAGCAAACAGCCACGGGCACATAACGTGCAGGGGGTCAGGGGTTCGAGTCCCCTCAGGTCCACCACACGAAGAAAGCCCCGGGAGCACCCGGGGCTTTCTTCGTGTCCCCGGGGTCGACCTGTCGCGTACGGTGGTGGCATGCCTGGCCTCCTTCGCGCCGTCGTCGTCGCGGTCGGGCTGGCAGGACTTCTCGGCTCGCTTCCTCTCGGCGCCGGGGCAGTTCGTCAGGCCCCGTCACCAGGCGGCGCGCCCGTGACCGTCCACGCGGCCGACGCGAGCGATCGCGCCGCGACGGCAGCCGCGATCGTGGGCACCATGACCCTGCGGGAACAAGCGGCGAGTGTCGTCATGGGCCACCTTCCGACCACAGATCACACCGTGCTGCGTGACTACATGGCGACCGACCGGATCGGCGGTTTCATCCTCATGGGGGCGAACGTTCCCGCAACCGAGGACGGGCTTCGGGAGGTGACGGCGGCCCTCACGGTCGACGACGAGCTGCCGCCTCTCGTCGCGATCGACCAGGAGGGCGGCGATGTCTCGAGGCTGCCCTGGGACGACCTGCCGGCCGCGAGTACCCTCAAGAGTTCCTCGCCGGCCGAGGTCGAGGCGGCGTTCGCAGCGCGCGCGGCGCTCGTCGAGCGTGGGGGTGCGTCCGTCAATTTCGGGATCGTCGCCGACGTGACATCCGATCCCGCGATGTTCATCTACCGCCGCGCGCTGGGTACCGAACCCGACATCGCCGCCGCGCACGTCGCGGCCGCGGTGCGGGGAGAGGCAGGGCGCACCGCCTCCACACTGAAGCACTTCCCGGGGCACGGCGCGGCCCCGGGGGACTCGCACGTGGGCATCCCGACAACGGACATGCCGCGAGAGGAATGGCTGGCGACGCAGGCGCCGCCGTTCGTGGCTGGCATCGAGGCTGGTGCGGACCTGCTGATGTTCGGTCATCTGACGTACAGCGAAGTGGACGCCGCGCCAGCGTCACTGTCCGCCCGTTGGCATTCGATCGCTCGGGAGGAGCTCGGCTTCGACGGGGTGACGATCACGGACGATCTGGGGATGCTCCAAGCCTCGGGGATCGCTGAGTACGCCGACCCGGTCGCCAACGGCGTGGCGGCCCTCGTCGCAGGCAACGACATGGTCCTCACCGTCCTGTACAGCGATGCCGACAGTGCTCGGCGCATGGTCGACGGCATCGTCGCCGCCGTCGAGTCCGGGGCCCTCGACCGTGAGCGGCTGGTGGAAGCGTCGGAGCGGGTGACCGCGCTGCGACTCTCGACGTCGGCGGGTCTCATCCCGTGCGATACGTGCGTGGGCGTCGGCTGAGCCGCCTCTCAGACACCGATCGCGTCGAGAAGGCGCGCTCGCAGAACAGTCCCGGCCTCGGCGAACTCCCGCTGGCGACGGACGTACTCCGCCTTCCCCTCGGGGGTCTCGACGGCGACGGGAGCGTACCCCCACTCGCGCAGGTCATAGGGGGACGCCTGCATATCGAGCGCGCGGATGGCCCGGGCATGCCGGAAGGTATCAAGGAGAAGCTCTCCGGGCACCAGCGGGCCGGCCTTCACCGCCCACTTGTAGAGGTCCATTCCCGCGTGGAGGCACCCGGGCTGCTCCGGGGAGGTCTCGCGGGTGAGCGTAGCCCGGTTGCGCGGAGCGGCATCGGGGGTGAAGAACCGGTACGCGTCGAAGTGGGTGCATCGCAGATCGTGGCGCTCCACCACGGCGTCGGTTCCTGCGGCTCCCAAACGGAGCGGGAGGTCGTGCCGCGGCCGAGGTTCGCGATAGAGCATCGCCCATTCGTGCATCCCGAAGCAGCCGTACGAGGGCGCGCGACCGGCTGTGGCGCGAAGGATGCGCACGACGTTGGCGAGCATGGCTCCGCGCTGCGCGCGGTAGAGGTCCGCGTCGACCACCAAGGACCCCTCCGGATGAGTGGGGACGTAACCGCGCCAACCGGAACGGGGTGTGGCCGCCGCGTCTTCGAGCACCACGCCCGCACCGGGGTGCCAACGCCGCAGGACCGAGGGCTTGTAGGAGTAGTAGGTGAACAGGAAGTCTTCGACGGGATGCTTCTGCCGCCGCGCAGCGCGGGCCCGGTAGTCGGCCGTCAGCTCATCGGCGAGCGCTCTGTGGTGGGCTTCCCGCTCCCGCCACTGTTCGGACCGGAGGCGGAGGTGTGCGCTCACGAGGAGATCGGGGCGATGAGCTCGGGGCCGTTGTTGCGGACGTTCCCCACGGCTGACGAGACCACGCGCGCCTCGAGACCGTCGGAGACCTCCTCCGCCGCGTCGACTGCCGCATCCAGGATGTCGCGCGCATTCTCGGCGGTCGGGTCCAGCCAGGCATCGGCGTGGTCGGGGTCCATGAAGACGGGCATGCGATCGTGGACGGACGCGAGCGGCCCGTGCGCGTCGCGCGTGAGGATGGTGAAGCTCAGCATCCAGCGGGACGGATCGTCGGCGGCTTTGGCCGGGTCCTTCCACCACTCGTAGAGGCCGGCGAAGAACAGTGGCGCGTCGTCTATCGGGTGGATGTAGTGGGGCACTTTGCCACCGCCCGCCCGCTGCCACTCGTAGTAGCCGGAGGCGGGGACGACCGCGCGGCGCTTCTGGAGTGCGCCGCGGAACATGGGCTTGTCCTCGAGCTCCTCCGACCGTGCGTTGAACGCGCGCGTTCCGACGGAGGGATCCTTGGCCCAGCCGGGCACGAGCCCCCATCGGGCACGCTCGAGCCGTCGCGTGGGAGGTTCAGTCTTGGCCGAGTCCAGCACGATGGACGCGGGATCGGTCGGAGCGATGTTGAACGAGGGCAGAGGAAGATCATCGCCTTCGAGATCGACCCGGAGCACGCCGACGAGCTCGGAGCCGACGTTTGCGACGACGAACCTTCCGCACATGCTCCCAGCCTACGCGGCGGTCGCGACCCTTCTCAGTCTCCGACCACGCCTTCCTCACGCAATCGCCGGAGCAGGCCCGCGCCGTGAGAGGCGGTCACCCACGGGACCGAGGCGGCAGTGTGGTCGTTGACAGCGGTCCGGCCGCCGGCCAGCACCGCCTCGGCGGGAGAGAGGCGTCGGATCGCGACCGCGGCGACGTTCTCGGGATGCTCGCTGGCGAAGGTTGTGTAGATCTCGTCGTCGTGCTGGCCGTCGTCGCCGATGAGGAGCCAGGTGATCTCGGGAAACTCCGCCGCGAGGCGTTGGAGATTCGCCGCCTTGTGCAGCTGCCCGCTCCGGAACCAGCGGTCGTGCGTGGGGCCCCAGTCTGTCAGCAGGGTGGCGCCGGCCGGGTAGAGGTGCCGACGCAGGAAACGGGTAAGGGTCGAGGCGATGTTCCAGGCCCCCGTCGACAGGTACACCACCGGGATCCCCGGCCGGTCACGGACCAGGGTCTCCAGGAGGACGGCCATGCCCGCGACGGGCTGGCGCGCGTGCTCGTCCACAACGAAGGAATTCCATGCGGCGAGCAGGGGGCGCGGGAGGGCGGTGACCCACACGGTGTCGTCGACATCTGAGACGACGCCGAAACGGATGTCCGGGGCGACGATGAACGCCCGCATCTCAACCGGTGCGCCGCCCTCGACAGAGACCGAGAAGGTCTGCCAACCGGGCTCCAGCGCGGCCGGGAGAACCGTGTCGACGACACCACCGCGGTCGGACACGACCTCGTGGGTGACCCCGCCGATCGTCACACTCACCTGGGCGAACCCGACGGGGACGGCGACGAAGCTTCGCCACCCCCGGACGCTGCCGTACTCTCCGCCGCCGCGGGGGGATGACGGTGGCACGATGAGCACGCGGCCGAGGACCCGCACCCACTCGGTGCTGCCGTACCCCGGGAAAGCCGTCACCGTCGGAAGGAGACCCCGTTTGCGCGCGCGCCGCTCGCGCCACGCATGGAATCGGCGTTCCCACCGTGCCAACCACAGCACTTTCGGGCGCGGGAGATCGTCGGTCGGGGTGGCCATGCCTCTCAGTCTTCCACGGCGGTGGGTCCGTGGCCCGTCGACGAGGCGGAAGCGTCTTCGTCGAGGTGCTTGCGTTCGACCCGTTCGATGATCTTCTTGGCCGCGAGGACGAGGAGGAGGAAGACGATGATGACCGCGACGAAGATGTACCCGGCCGAGTGGAGCCGATCCGCCAACTCCCGGTAGGTGCCTGCTGCCGCGGAAGAGACGGAGACATACAACGCCGCCCACAGGACGCAGGCGGGCGTCGTCCATGCCAGGAATCGCGCGTAGCGGTAGCCGCTCATCCCGACGGTGAGGGGGACCAGGGAGTGCAGCACCGGCAGGAACCTCGACAGGAAGATCGCCGGCCCGCCGCGACGGCGGAGGTAGCGCTCGGAACGCACCCAGTTCGCCTCGCCGATACGCCGACCCAACCGCGAGTGGCGGATCCTCGGCCCGAGCACACGGCCCAGCCAGAACCCGATGCTCTCCCCGACCAGGGCGCCGAACACGACGACGACGCCCAGGACCAGCCCTTCCCAGACGCTCGACACCGCGGTCGCGGCGACGATGACGACGGTGTCGCCCGGAACGACCAGGCCGATGAGCACGCTGGTCTCCAACATGATGGCCACCCCGGCGAGCACGGTCCGTAGCACCGGATCGACCGACTGCACCGCGTCGAGGATCCAGGTGAGCACATCGTTCACCCGGTCGACACTACGTGCGCCGCCTAGCCTGGAGATGTGAAAACCCCGTCGGTCCACATCGAGTACCCCGGGTGGGTCGACCCGGAGGATGTCTACACGACGCTGTGCGCCGAGTCGGAGAACTCCTTCTGGCTGGACGCGGGCCGGACCGCCGCCGACGGGAGGAGCTGGGTCGGTGTCGGCCACTCCGGACGAACGCACGACACCGCACCCGACGTCCCCGCCGTCGGCGGCGCCGGGGCACCGGGCCGGTGGGGACCGGCGCCGGGCGGCTGGGTCGGCTGGCTGGACTACGACGCGGCCGCTGCGCGCGCAGGCTCTCCCGCGTGGCCGCCGACGGCGGGGGAGCGCGGAATGCGGGTCCGGTGGTGCATCGGCTTCGATCACGCACGACGGTCGGTCGTGGTCGAGGCCGCCCGCGACGAGGCGGAACGGCTGATCCGGTCTCTCGGGGCGGTGCGGGGGGCGCCTCGTCCGGAGACGGTGGGCAGACGCGCCGCGACGGCGCGACACGACCCGGAGGGGTACGCCGACCTCATCGCCGCATGCCGGCGGGCGATCCGCGACGGCGATGCCTACCAGCTGTGTCTCACCACCCGATTCGAGGTGACCGATCCGCCCGACGCGGTCACGGTGTTCCGCCGGCTGCGCGCCGCCACCGACTCGCACCACGGGGGCCTGATCCGGGCCGGTGACCTCGCGCTGGCCAGTGCCAGCCCCGAACGCTTCTTGGAGGTCCGTGGCAGAACGGTGGCGACTCATCCGATCAAAGGAACGCGGCCGCGCGCGACGGACGTCCTCCACGACCGCGCCCTCGCCGAGGCGTTGCGCGAGAGCGGGAAGGAACGTGCGGAGAACGTCATGATCGTCGACCTCATGCGAAACGACCTGTCCCGCGTGTGCGAACCGGGCTCGGTGCGCGTGCCGAGCCTGCTGGAGGTGGAGTCCTATCCGGCGGTGCACCAGCTCGTCAGTACCGTCGTCGGCCGGCTGCGGCCCGAGGTGACCACGCGCGACCTGCTCGGGGCCACGTTCCCCGCGGGCAGCATGACCGGTGCCCCCAAGCTCGCGGCGATGACCATTCTGCAGCGCCTCGAGAACGCCCCGCGCGGGGTGTTCGCGGGCTGCTTCGGATGGATCGGCGAGCACGGCGGAATGGACCTCGCGATGGTGATCCGCTCGGTCCTCATCGGAGACGGACGAGCCGTGGTCGGCGCCGGCGGAGGGATCACCTGGGGATCGCGTGCTGCGGCAGAGGTCGCAGAGGTGGCGGTCAAGGCCCGCGCCCCGCTTGCCGCGATGGGTGCCGAACTCCCCCCTGCCTGGCGGGACGCGGCGGG
This sequence comes from Microbacterium xanthum, assembly GCF_034531355.1. Taxonomy (NCBI): domain Bacteria; kingdom Bacillati; phylum Actinomycetota; class Actinomycetes; order Micrococcales; family Microbacteriaceae; genus Microbacterium; species Microbacterium xanthum. Next base: position 8,231 of record NZ_JAWHUE010000003.1, on the reverse strand, counting down.
CTGGTGAGGTTCCGGTAACCTGAAAGACGCGTTCCGCGCGCCCCGGTACTCCTCGATTGGTTCCCCTGTGTCACACACCCCCACCCCCGACAGCGCCGCACCCCACGACGGATCGGGCTTCGACGCCCACGCCGTCGAAGCGAAGTGGCAGCAGCGCTGGGAGCAGGCCGATCCCTTCAAGGCGGGTGGCGCCGATGACACGCGCCCCCGCAAGTACGTCCTCGCGATGTTCCCCTACCCGTCCGGGGACCTGCACATGGGTCACGCCGAGAACTACCTCTATTCCGACATCGTCGCGCGCTTCTGGCGTCACCGTGGCTACAACGTCCTGAACCCGATCGGCTGGGACTCCTTCGGCCTGCCCGCCGAGAACGCTGCCATCAAGCGTGGCGCGGACCCCCGCGAGTGGACCTACGACAACATCGCCCAGCAGAAGAGCGGCTTCCGGTCCTACGGCGTCTCGTTCGACTGGAACCGGGTGCTGCACACGAGCGACCCCGACTACTACCAGTGGAATCAGTGGCTGTTCCAGCGCCTCCACGAGCGCGGCCTCGCCTACCGCAAGGACGCGTCGGTGAACTGGGACCCGGTGGACCAGACGGTGCTGGCCAACGAGCAGGTGCTGCCGGATGGGACATCCGAACGCAGTGGCGCCGTGGTCGTGAAGAAGAAGCTCGAACAGTGGTACTTCAAGATCACCGACTACGCCGACCGCCTGCTCGATGACCTCAACCAGCTCGAGGGACGCTGGCCGCAGAAGGTCATCCGCATGCAGCGGAACTGGATCGGTCGTTCGGTGGGCGCCGACATCGACTTCGAGATCGAGGGGCACCCCGAGAAGGTCACCGTCTTCTCGACGCGTCCCGACACGCTTCACGGAGCGACCTTCTTCGTCGTCGCCCCCGACAGCGACCTTGCCGCCGACCTCGCCGCCGGTGCATCCCCGGAGGTGCAGGCAGCCTTCGCCGAGTACGTCGAGTCGGTGGGCCGTCAGACCGAGATCGAGCGTCAGGCGACAGATCGACCCAAGACGGGTGTCTTCCTCGAGCGCTACGCGGTCAACCCGGCCAACGGTGAGCGTCTGCCGGTCTGGGCGGCAGACTACGTGTTGGCCGACTACGGCCACGGTGCCGTCATGGCCGTCCCCGCGCACGATCAGCGCGACCTCGACTTCGCGCGTGCATTCGATCTGCCCGTCAAGGTCGTGGTCGACACGACGGCGCCGATCACGGGTGCGATGCCGGTGATCGAGCTCGACGACGACGGCAATCCGATCGACCCGCTCGCCGACGACCCGTCGCTGGATGACATCGACCCGGCGCGTACCGGGGTCGCGCTGGCCGGCGAAGGACGAATGGTCAACTCCGGATCGTTGGACGGATTGTCCAAGCGGAACGCCATCGCGCGCATGATCGACGAGCTCGAGGCGAAGGGGTCGGGTCGCGCCTCGAAGTCCTATCGACTGCGCGACTGGCTCATCTCGCGCCAGCGATTCTGGGGCACCCCGATCCCGATGATCCACACGGACGACGGGCGCATCGTGCCCGTTCCCGGTGACCAGCTGCCGCTCGTCCTGCCTGACGCGGCGGGCCTCGACCTCGCTCCCAAGGGGACGTCCCCGCTCGGCGCAGCCACCGACTGGGTGCAGACCGTCGACCCCGAGACCGGGCGACCCGCCCGACGCGACCCCGACACGATGGACACGTTCGTCGACAGCTCGTGGTATTTCCTGCGCTTCCTTTCGCCCGGCGACCCGAACGAAGCCTTCTCCTCGGCGGAGGCGATGAAGTGGGCGCCGGTCGACTTCTACATCGGTGGCGTCGAGCACGCGATCCTGCACCTCCTTTACGCGCGGTTCATCACCAAGGTGCTGTACGACATGGGTCTCGTCGACTTCACTGAGCCGTTCTCAAGCCTCATCAACCAGGGGATGATCATCCTCGGCGGCACGAAGATGTCCAAGAGCAAGGGCAACCTCGTCGTCTTCCAGGACGAGCTCGACGCGCACGGCGCGGATGCGCTGCGCGTGGCGCTCGCCTTCGCCGGTCCCGTGGAAGACGACAAGGACTGGAACGACGTGTCGACCACCGGCGCGCAGAAGTTCCTCTCGCGGGCGTGGCGGGTCGCGAAGGATGTCGCCAGCGAGCGCGATGTCGTGTGGAAAGACGGCGACCCCGCGCTGCGCCGCATCACCCACCGTCTCCTCGCGGACGCACCGACTCTTGTCGAGCAGACGAAGTTCAATGTCGTCGTGGCCCGCCTCATGGAGCTGGTCAACGCGACCCGCAAGGTCATCGACACCGGGGCCGGTGCCGCCGACCCGGCTGTTCGCGAGGCCGCGGAGGCCACGGCGATGATCCTCGACCTGTTCGCCCCCCACACGGCCGAGGAGATGTGGGAGACGCTCGGCTACGAGCCGTTCGTGGGCCTTGTGACGTGGCGCACGGCCGACCCGACGCTCCTCGTCGAGGACTCGGTGACCGCGGTCGTGCAGATCAACGGCAAGGTCAGGGCGACGCTCGAGGTGCCGGCACGCATCGAGCCCGATGCCCTCGAAAAGCTCGCCCGCGAGGATGCCCGGGTCATCCGCGCACTCGGCGACATGACCATCACGCGCGCCGTCGTGCGTGCACCGAAGGTCGTCAGCTTCAGCGCGAACTGATCCTCCCCAAGGGGGCCTGCGAGATGGCCCTCCACGGACCCGGACCGATGCGTCGGTCGGTCCGGGCGCCGCGCCTAGCGTGGGGTCGTGCCCACACCGATCGAGACGCCGACCGCGCGGAGGTGGGGCCTGGGCGGCCTCGTGATGCTCGTCCTCTGCGCGCTCGCGGTGACGGTGGTGATCGGAATCGTGCGCACCGCGTCCGCTCCGATCGAGAAGGTCCCGGTCGCTGCGTCGTCCCACGCGGAGCCGGAGCCGTCGTCGGCCAAGCTGTACGTGCACGTCTCCGGCGCGGTCGCCGTCGCGGGCCTGTATGTGCTCGACGACGCGTCGCGTGTGATGGATGCGATCGCCGCGGCGGGGGGCCTCGACGAGAAGGCTGACGCCGCGGCGGTGAATCTGGCGCGGCCGCTCACCGACGGCGAGCAGCTCCACGTTCCCGAGGTGGGGGAGACGCCTCGCGACGTGCCCGGGACACCGGGCGCGGTCGCCGGCGGGTCGATCAACCTGAACACCGCTGATCTCACGACACTGGAGACCTTGCCGGGCATCGGGCCCGCACTCGGCAGCCGCATCGTCGCGTGGCGAGAGGCCAACGGCCCCTTCGAAAGCGTCGAGGATCTCCTGGCCGTCGCGGGCATCGGGGAGAAGGTGCTCGCGGGGCTTCGGGACCTGGTCGTCGTGTGATGGCGCGCGGGTGGACGCTCGTTCCTGCCGCGGCGGTCACCTGGGCCGTCTCCGGACTCGTGATCGTTCACCCCGATGCCGCACCCGTCGTGGTCGGTGCGGCTGTTGCCGCGGTCGCGTTGGCGACCACTCTCACGCGGCGCGAGCGAGCGCGAGCACGGGTGAGGAGAGCGGCGGCGGTGGTCGTTCTCACCGCCCTCGCGTCGATGATCGCGGCAGCGGGTTCGTGGGCGGCGATCGAGCCGCGCGAGCGAGCCCTCGAGGCGACGAGGGCACCGGGCCCCGTGGACGTCGTGGCGACCGTCACCGGCAAGCTCGAACGATGGGGTGGCGACCAGCTCGCCTTCGACGCGGTGTCGGTGCGGGTCGACTCCGGTGCGGGCGAGCAGCGCGTCTCGGCGCCGATACAGATCATCGCGGACCCCGAGGACATCGTCGGAGCCGCGGAGTTGGATGTCGGCGCGCGCATCCAGGCCGTCGGCTCCGCGCGACCGAGCGATCCCGGCACGCGCGCCGTGATGCGGTTGCACGCGAGCGGCGGGTTGACGGTGCGAGAGCCCGCGACGGGCATGTTGCGGGTGTCGAGCGACCTCCGACGGGGGCTGTTCGACGCCGTCGAGGGGTTGCCCACCGCGGGAGCATCGTTGGTCCCCGGCCTCGCCGTCGGGGACACCCTGCTGGTGGACGAGGCACTGGACGCCGCGATGAAGGAGTCGTCGTTGTCGCACCTAACGGCGGTATCCGGTGCGAACTGCGCGCTGGTGGTGGGCATCGCCTTCGGGATCGCCGCGGCGGCAGGGGCCGGCCGCGTGGCCCGCATCCTCGTCGCCATGATCGCCCTCGCCGCTTTCGTCGTGCTGGTCACGCCCGAGCCGAGTGTGGTGCGCGCCGCCGGCATGGCGGCTGTGGCCATGCTTGCGCTCCTGCTCGGACGTCCCGCGCAGGGTATCGCCGTCCTCGCCGCCGCGGTGTGCGCCTGCCTGGCGGTGGATCCGTGGCTGGCGGGGTCGCTCGGGTTCGCCCTGTCGGCGTCGGCCACCGCCTCCCTGCTGTTGTTCGCGCGTGCGCTGGCTCGTGGACTCGAGCGGCTGATGCCGCCGGTTCTGGCCCTCACCGTGGCCGTTCCGCTGGCCGCGCAGCTGGCGTGCGGGCCGTTGCTCATCCTCATCTCGCCCTCGGTGCCGGTCTACGGCGTCGCCGCGAACGTGCTGGCGGCGCCGGCGGCGCCGGCGGTGACCGTGCTCGGTCTGACGGCCTGTCTGGCCGCGCCGATCCCGGTGCTGGCCGCGGGGCTGGCCGCGATCGCCTGGCTCCCCGCGGCCTGGATCGCCGCGACGGCAGCGACGGTCAGCGCACTCCCGGGCGATCAGCTTCCTTGGATCGGCGGGGCCGGCGGAGCGCTGCTGCTCGCGGCGCTCTCGGCGGCGACAGGTCTCGCGCTCGGTCTGCGGGGGGACGATGTGCGTAGGCGTCGGGTGCGCGCGGCGTGCCGTGGCCTCCTCGCGGCGGTGGGGGGAATCCTCGCCGGTACCGTCGCGCTCGCGGGGCTGCTCGGCCCGCTGACCGTGCCGCCGCGATGGCAGATCCTCGCCTGCGACGTGGGCCAGGGGGACGCGATCCTCCTTCGGTCCGACGAACGGATCGTCCTCGTCGACACCGGGCCCGATCCGGACGCGCTCCGCCGATGTCTGGACCGAGCAGGAGTGGACCGTCTCGATCTTCTCGTGCTCACGCACTTCGACCACGACCACGTCGGGGCGTGGGAGGTCGTGCGCGGCCGCGCGGCCGTCGTGATCCATGGCCCACCCGACACCGCGGAGGATGCCGAGATGCTTTCATCTCTCAGCGTTGCCGGTGCGCAGATCCGGCAGGTGCAGGAGGGGGACTCCGGCGCGGTCGGCTCCGCCCGGTGGCAGGTCCTGTGGCCGACGGAGTCGGTCGGCGTCCCGGGGAACGACGCCAGCGTGGTGCTCGCCGTGACGGGTGGAGGGCTTCCTGCGACGCTTCTGCTCGGGGATCTCTCCGAAGACCCGCAGCGACGTCTGCTGCCCGCGATCGGGTCTCGGTTCGACGTGGTGAAGGTCGCACACCACGGCAGTGCGGATCAAAGTGCGACGCTGTACGACCGTGTCGCCGCGCGGGTGGGTCTGTACACCGTGGGTGCTGACAATCCGTTCGGGCATCCGCGGGCGGAGGCCCTCGCGCTCGTCGCCGACGGGGGAGGCGTCATCGCCCGGACCGACCGGCACGGGATCGTCGCCGTGTGGCGCGAGGATGACCGGCTGGTCGTGTGGCGTGAGCGGGGCGACGTCGGCGCCGGCGGATAGGCTGGACCCATGCCGCCGTCCCCCCGCCGCCGATCATCGTCGGCGCCGAAGTCGGCGATTCCGCAACTGTCGTGGCGATCGCCCCAGCCCGCACCCGTGGTGCTGGTGTCGGGGCCGGAAGAGGTCTGCGCCGAGCGCGCGATCGCCGGCATACGCGACTACCTGAAGGCCGAAGACGCAAGTCTCGAGGTCTCCGATATCCGTGCCGACGGCTACGAGGCGGGCACGCTGCTTGCGATGACGTCGCCCTCGCTGTTCGGTGAACCGCGCCTGGTCCGCGTCAGCGGGGTCGAACGATGCTCGGATGCATTCCTCGTCGAGGCGCTCGCGTACCTCCAGACCCCCCAGGACGGTGCGACCGTGGTGTTGCGGCACACCGGCGCGAGCGTTCGGGGCAAGAAGCTGCTCGAGGCGGTCCGTTCCGGCCAGGGCAGTGGGGTGGAAGTCGCGTGTCCCGCGATCAAGAGGGATGCCGAGAGATACGACTTCGCCGCGGGCGAGTTCTCCACCGCCGGTCGCCGCATCCAGCCGGCTGCCCTGCGCGCACTCACCTCGGCGTTCGCCGACGACGTCACCGAGCTGGCGGCCGCGTGTCAGCAGCTGATCGCCGACGTGGCGGGAGACATCACCGAACAGGTCGTGCAGCGCTATTACGGCGGACGAGTCGAGACGTCGGCGTTCACCGTGGCCGACACAGCCATCGCCGGTCGCTATGGCGACGCGCTGGTGTCGCTGCGACACGCGATCGCCTCAGGCGCGGACCCGGTGCCGCTGGTGGCGGCCATCGCGTCGAAGCTGCGGACGATGGCGCGCGTCTATGGCGTGCGTGAGTCCTCCGGCGCTCTGGCGGCCCGGCTGGGTCTCAAGGACTGGCAGGTCGATCGCGCGCGCCGCGACCTTGCGGGATGGGATGAGGCGGCCCTGCAGATCGCGATTCAGGCGGCCGCGAGGGCGGACGCCGAGGTCAAAGGGGCTTCTCGCGACCCGGTCTTCGCCGTGGAGCGGCTCGTGACGGTGATCGCCACGCGAGCGCCGTTCGGCGACTGACTCTCATCGACGCGCGGTGGGCCGGAACACACGTCGAAGGCCCGCCCCGAATCCGGGACGGGCCTTCGACGAGCGGAGGCTCGCTCAGAGCGAAGCGACCTGCTTGGCGATCGCCGACTTGCGGTTCGCCGCCTGGTTCTTGTGGATGACGCCCTTGCTCACGGCCTTGTCGAGCTTCTTGGTCGCCGAACCGAGGGCCTTCGTCGCCGCGGCCTTGTCGCCCGAGGCGACGGCGTCACGGGTGCGACGCACCGCGGTCTTCAGCTCGCTCTTGACGGCCTTGTTGCGCTCGCGCGCCTTCTCGTTGGTCTTGTTGCGCTTGATCTGCGACTTGATGTTCGCCACGTTCGACGTATCTTTCGTTCGGAGTGATCGGTGGAATGCCGAGTGGCAGGAGAGGGATGCCGCACGGCGGTCGTGAGGGTGGGAACCCACACGCAAGCCAAACACCTATCTTACCAGGTCTGTGCGGATTCCTCTGACCTCGGCTTCTCGAGGGTCGCGATGGCCAGATCGAGCAGGGCATTGAAGACGCGAGGACGCATCGCAGTCACCAGGTGCGTGGTCCGCGGGACGACGATCAACTCCGCGTGGGAGGCGATCCGGGTGAACAGGCGCTCGTTGATCCGCAGTTGGTCGTACTGGCCGTTGATGAACCACATCGGCACGGAGATGCGATCGAGCGCGGTCAACAGGTCCAGCACCGACAGGGTGCGCAGGGCGACGTCCTGCGCGGCGAGGGCGTATCCGCCCGCGCCGAAGTCGTAGCGGGTTTCGGCGGGGAGGGTCGCGTCGAGCACCCGGTTCGTGAGCCACATCCCGCGGTCTGGGAGAGCGTCGAACCCTCGCGCCAGCATGCGGTACGTGGCCAGGCCTGCTCCGCGGGGGATCGCCGTGCACGCGGCTGCGATGAACCCGGCTACCGGCGGGGGATCCTCTGCGCCGACGTAGTCGATCGACAGCAGGCCTCCCATCGAGTGGCCGGCGAGAAGGACGGGACCATGCGCAGCGGCGGCGCGCACACTCCGGTCGATGGTGGCGAAGGCCTCGTCGAGGGTGAACACCTCGTGCATACGCGAACCGTGCCCGGGGAGGTCGACGGCGGTCACCGGGATGCCGCGTCGCTCCAGGTGCTCCACCTGCGCGCGCCACATGGTCGCGGACGTCCGGATCCCGTGCACCAGCACGACCTGAACCGCCATGTCCTCAGCCTAGGCCGCTCCCTGGCCGGGCGGTCCCGGGGCATGTCCCCTTTTCTGCGGTGATAGAGGTCTATGTCGACGTTTTGTGGGACATGGTTCTGGATGGTGTGGGGGTGTGTCCCGGTTTGTGTCGGCTGAGGGGTGCGTTGCCGGCGTTTTGTGGGACATGGTTCCGGGGGGTGTGGGGGGTGGGGGTGTGGGAGGGCCCCGGTCTCCTTGTGGGAGGCCGGGGCCCTGGGGGTGTGGGTGGTGCGGGGTTATGCGGTGGTGGTGCGGCGGCGTGTGATGGCGAGGGTGCCGCCGATC